>NZ_JBVKBN010000017.1:0-135156 GCF_055657065.1 Streptomyces sp. NPDC110618
CTGCCGTTCTTCTACAACGTCTGGAAGACCGCCAAGTACGGCAAGAAGATCGAGGTCGACGACCCGTGGGGCTACGGCCGTTCGCTGGAGTGGGCGACGAGCTGCCCGCCCCCGCGGCACAACTTCACCACCCTGCCCCGTATCCGCTCGGAGTCCCCGGCGTTCGACGTCCACCATCCCTCGATCGGCTCCCCGGCGCGGGAGTTGAGCCCGCGGTGACGGCCGACGGGGATCGTGGGTGGGTCGGACAGGTCGAGGGCTATCTGCTGGTGGCCGCGACGCGCGAGGAGGGCCGTAGCGCCGCCGAGCGCTTCGGCGCCCCGCTGTCGGCCTGGCTGACGGAGGCTCAGCGGGAGGAGGTGGAGCGGCGGTTCGCGGCGGAGTACGTGGAGCTGGCTCGGCGGTCCTGGGAGCGCACCGCCGAGCGCGCGGAGGAGCTGCGGGCCGAGTACGAGGAGCGGTACCGGGCGTTGCGCTGCCGGCTGCTGGCGGTGGGACTGCTGGTGGGCGCCGGGCTGGTGGTCGTGGCGGGTTTCGGCGCCGCGCCGGGCTGAGGGAGCGGGTTCCGGGGGTCATACCCGGGTTCCGGGGGTCATACCTGGGTTCCGGGGGTCATACTGGCCGACGTGCGCGTAGCGATCATGACGGCGGGCTCGCGGGGCGATGTGGCCCCCTACACCGGTCTGGGGCAGGCGTTGGCCCGGGCCGGTCATCGGGTCACCCTGGTCACCCACGGGAGCTTCGAGCCGCTGGTCGCGGGCTCGCTGCTGCGCTTTCACCCGCTCCCGGTCGATCCCCGGGCGGAGTCGCAGTCCGCCCGGGGCCTGGCGCTGCACCGCAGCAGGACCGGCGTGGGCAAGCTGATACGACTGGCCGCGCTGGCGCGGACGCTGATGGGCAGAATGACGGACGACCTGGTGGCCGCGGCCCGGGACAGCGACATCCTGCTGCTGTCCAGTTCGCTCGGGCCGCTCGGGCGGACGATCGCCGAGGGGCTGCGCCTGCCGAGTCTGGGTGTCTACCTCCAGCCCTTGGCGCCCACCCGGGAGTTCGCGCCGTCGGTGCTCGGCGCCAAGTCCTGGGGCGCCCTGGGCAACCGAGTGGCCGGACACGGGCTGAATGTGGTGATGGAACAGGGGCTCGCGGCGATGGTGCCCTCGCTGCGGACCCGGCTCGGGCTGCCCCGGGGTCTGGCACGTCGTACCCGGGAGACACCGGTACTGCACGGCTTCAGCCCGCTGGTCGTGCCCCGCCCCCGGGACTGGCCGGCCGGACACGACGTGACCGGGTACTGGTGGCCGTACGACCGCGACGAACGGCTGCCCGCCGGGATCGAGGACTTCCTCGACGCGGGCGAACCTCCGGTGTACGTGGGGCTGGGCAGTGCGACGGTGCCCGATCCGGAGGTGCTGAGTGCCGAGATCGTACGGGGGTTGCGGCGGGCGGGGCTGCGCGGGGTGATCCAGCGCGGCTGGGGCGGTCTCGCAGCCGACGGCGACGACATGCTGACGGTCGGCGAGGTGGCTCACTCGGCCCTGTTCCCCCGCATGGCCGCCGTCGTCCACCACGCGGGCGCGGGCACGACCGCGGCGGGGCTGCGGGCCGGGGTCCCGGCCGTCCCGGTGCCGGTCCAGTTCGACGCGGGGTTCTGGTCCCGGCGCCTGGTGGCCCTGGGGGTGGCCCCGTGCGCGGTACCGCTGCGCGGGCTGACGGCGGACAGGCTGGCGAGCGCCCTCGACCGGGCCGTACGTGACCCGGGGCACCGGGAGCGCGCCCGCTCTCTCGGCGCCCGCATCCGCGCGGAGGACGGGACGGCCCCGGTGCTGGCGGAGGTGGAGCGGTTGGCGGAAGGCGGCGCTCAGCCCCTCAACTCCCCGTGACCCGCGGCTCCATCGGCTGCAGCATGCTCAGCAGCGACCGGACGAGCTCGTCGACCACCTCGTCGAGCGTCGCGTCCACCCATCCCGAACTCCAGTCGTGCAGCAGCCCGTTCACGCTGCCGATGAAGGCCGTGGCCGAGAGCCGGTAGTCGCGCGCCGCCGCCTCCCCCCGGGTCACCGCGGCCGCCGCCTCGGCGCAGACGAGGTCGACCCAGCGGGCCCGGCGAGCCAGACGCTGTTCCTCCAGGCGGGGGCTGACGCCGATGATCTCGACGAAGGTGATGCGGACGCGGCGCGGATCGGCCGTGACGTTCGCGGCGTAGGCGCGGAAGATCGCGGCGGCGCGCTCGGCGAGGGGCAGGCCCTCCGCCTCGGTCATCGCGGTGCGGACCGCTTCCTCCGCCCATCCGTTGACCTGGAGGTGGAGCGCGGCGAGGACGTCCTCCAGGGTGCGGAACTCCTCGTAGAACTGACGTGTCGACAGCCCCGCCGCCTCACTGAGCGCGGCGACCGTCGTGCCCCGGTATCCCGGTGTGTCCCCGAACAGTCGCAGTGCCGCGTCCAGGAAACGTCCGCGGCGCTCGGCCTGGCGTTCCTCCGCCGACTTGCCGCCGTAACGGCCGGTCGGCGCCCTGAGCCTGCCCGCCAATGTCCTTCCTCTCCTCAGCCGTTCGCCATTTTGTCGTGTACGCAGTCTTGTGGAGAAGGCCCCCCGATCCTTACTTTCCAGTAAGTCAAACTCTGAACGACCTCGTGTTCAGATTTCGCACTTTGGCATGCGCACGCCACCCCCGCACCAGGTGTGCCCGCATCAGGCCACCCCGCAGCCGTCCATGAGGAGAGCCATATGCCTGCCAGCAGAACCAGGCACCTGCGCGCCGCCGCCGTCGCGGCCGCCGCTTTCGCCCTGACCGTCACCGCCCCCGCGACCGCCACCGCCGCGGACTCCGACGCCGCCGCCCTCCGCGAGGTCCTGTTCGTCGGCAACAACTGGGACGGCACCGCCGATGTCATCCGCTCCAGCGGGGACTTCGCGAAGATCGGCCGGATCAATGTGATCCCCGACAAGGCGCAGCGCATGGCCGAGATCAACGCCAACCCGATCAAGTGGATCTACTTCATGGCGATCCGCAACAGTGTCGGCGAGGGGCACGACCAGTTCGTGGACGACATGTACTCCACGCCGGACGGCAAGTCCGTGGTCGTCTCCCGGCCCAGCTTCGCCGACGTCGTCTCGCTCGACCTGGCCACCGGCGCGGTCAACTGGCGTTTCCCCGTGTCGGGTTACCGCTCCGACCACATGGCGGTCTCCCCCAACGGCAAGCGGGTCGCGGTGTCGGCCTCGACCTCCAACACCGTGCACGTGCTGGACATCGAGACGGGCAAGGAGCTCGGCAAGTTCGGCACCGGGGACAAGCCGCACGAGAACATCTTCACGCGCGACGGCAAGTACATCTACAACATGGCGATCGGCGACGTGAACACCCAGACCGACGCCCCGTGGCTGGACTGGACGAAGGGCAACCGGTACATCACGGTCGTCGACGCCACCACGTACCAGCGTGTCAAGGTCATCGACATGCGCGACCGGCTCAACGCGATCGGCCTCACCGACTACTCCGACGCCGTACGGCCCGCTGTGTTCTCGCCGGACGAGTCGAAGCTGTACTTCCAGGTGTCGTTCTTCAACGGGTTCTTCGAGTACGACCTGGCCACCGACAGGATCGTCCGCACCAAGACGCTGCCCAAGAACCCGGCGACCAGCGACGACCGCACCACCTTCGTCAACGACTCGCGCCACCACGGCATTTCGATGAGCCCGGACGGCAGCAAGCTGTGCGTCGCGGGCACGATGGACGACTACGCCACCGTCGTCGACCGTGCCACCCTCCAGGAGGGCCCGCTGGTCCCCGCCTCCAAGCCGTACTGGGCCACGGTCAGCGGCGACGGCAAGTCCTGCGTGGTCTCCGAGAGCGGCACCGACCAGGTCACCGCCATCGACTTCGCCACCGGCACCAAGCAGGTCTCCGTCCCGGTCGGCGACCACCCCCAGCGGGTGCGGCTGGGCCAGGTGGAGGCCGACTGGGCGTCACCGAACGGGTAACCGGCCCCCGGTCACCGCACGGCGGCGGCCCACGCGGTGAGTTCTCCGCGGGCCGCGGCGAGCAGCGCCGCCGAGGGGTTCGCCGTCCCGTTGGTCACCAGCGCGTAGTGGAGCGTGCCGGAGTCGGTGTCGCCGAGCAGGAGGCGCCGGCTACCGGTACCGCCGGGTTCCGGGGCGACGGCGATGGGGGTGGCGTCGCCGTACGCCGGCGGGGCGTGCACCGCGCCCAGGTCGGAGACCACCGTGGTGGCGCCGGCCGGGAAGGTCGCCGGGAGGTGCAGTTCCGTCGGCGCCGAGCCGCTGCCCGACTCCCACAGCAGCAGTCCGTACTGCCCGGTGCCGACCAGGCGGGCCACGTTCGGCAGGGAGGACGGCACCGGGTTCCAGGTCAGGGTCGTGGAGCCGTCGCGGGAGCGGTCCTCGTAGGTGAAGGCGACGGTGGTGCCGGAGGTGGCGCTCGGGTAGAGGCGGTCCAGCAGGCGGGCGTCCTGGCGGAGGACGGGGGTGCCGGAGTCGTCGAGGCGTACGGCGGAGAGGTCCTCGCCGTTCCAGGCGTCACCGCCGGTGAGCACCTTGTCGGGGTTGCCGTTCATCAGCTCGTGGTGACGGCCGTGGTAGATGTCCCACTGCCACTGGCTGCCGGACAGGACCGGGCCGGAGGAGGTCGGGTCCGACCACCAACTCGCGCCCTTCACGCGGGAGTCGAGCGCCTGGTACATGGCCTTCAGCACGGTGGGCGCCTTGTCGGAGACCGTGCCGGACAGCGGGTGCCCGAACTCGCTGACGATCGCGGCCGTGCCCGTCGCCGCGGCCCGGTCACGGACGGTACCGAAGTCACCGGCGTACTGCCCGTCCTGCGCCTTGCCCCACATGAAGATCCCGGAGATGGCCTTCTGGTCGTAGAAATGGGTGTTGAAGACGTACCGCGGTCCCAGCCGACCGGCGTCGAGCAGCCCGCCCTCCTGGCGCTGGAAGTCGAGGTTGGCGTTCCAGAAGAGGTTCGGTTCCACGAAGGCGGTCTTGTCCTGCCAGCCCGCCGCGTCCATGCGCGCCCGGAACCGCTCGTAGAACGGCCACAGCACGTCCCGCTCCCAGGTGCGACTGGTCTGCCCCGAGTCGTACACGCCCGCGTGCGGCTCGTTGTAGGGGTCGAAGCCGACCACGCCCGCGAATTGAGTGTCCGTCAGATGCTGCTTGAAGTACGCCATCGTCTTCTGGGCCGTGTCGAGGAAGGAGTCCTGGACGCCGTACGCGTTGTGCCAGAAGTCGTACGACGCCTCGGCCACGGCCGCGTTGGAGGTGATGTTCTGGCCCCAGAACGGGCAGATCCCGCAGAACTCGTCCGGGTAGTCGCCCAGTTCCACCACCCACTTCGGGGCGCCGTCGCCGGTGTACCAGCTGTCCGCGTCGAACAGCCAGCGGGAGTACAGGTCCTGGTGGAAGTCCGGGTAGACGCGGATGCCCGCGTCGAGGAAGGCACCGATCTGGGCGGTGGCGGCGGACAGGTACGCGGTGTCCACCTGGCCGCGCACCGGCTCGGCGTAGGCCCAGGACAGCAGGAAGCGGACGGAGTTGCCGCCGCCCAGGGCGCGCAGCGCGGCGGCGGACCTGCGGGCGTCGGCGACCGAGGCGAAGGGCAGGCCGCCGTTCTCGGCGAGCTTGGTCTCGCCGGAGACGTTGTAGCCGCGCAGGACGACCTCGCGGCCGTGGCCGTCGACGAACCGGCCGTCGCGCACGGTCAGGGCCGTGCCGTCGAACCACAGGGAGTCGGGGAGGGTGGGGTCGGCGGCGGCCGGACGAGGACCGGCCGCCGTCAGGAATCCGAGGAGGACAACCAGCACAACGAGCACACGCGCACGTGTAGTCGACATGTCCCCAAAGTCCGGCGGACTCCGAGAACCGTCAATAGTTCTGACTCTCAAGTAAGTTGATTCTCAGTCAGATCGCCCGGCCGTCCGCCGGGTCACGTTCAGCAGGCACTCCTTCCGGTTCAGCGGGTTGCGGTCGGTGCGCGTACACCCGTGCGCCCGCCCGGCGCAGCGCCTCGGCCAGGACGCGCGGCGTCGCCCGCGGAAGCCGTAGCCGGAGTGCGTCTTCGTCACCGCGCAGTCGGGCACCGGCCAGCCGTGCGGGCCCCGGCCGAGGGTCTCACGGATGGCGTCCTCGACGGCCTCGAAGAAGGCGTACGGCATGGAGCCCAGCTCCACCTCCGGCGCGAAGGAGGCCCTGGCACCCACGGGAGCCGGGTCGACGCGCAGGCCGACCGCGGCCAGGAAGGGGTCGGGGGGCCTTGCGTGTGACGTGTCGGGTCCGTGCAGTGCAGCGAAGCCGGGCTCGCACCGGCAATGGATTAACGCTCAACAAAACCGCCGCCGCGCCCCTCGCCGGGTCCTGCGTGTCGTCATAGAGTGACCTACATCACGTCCCGCCCGACGATCTCCCTCTCTGGAGGGCCCATGACCCACATCACGGTGAAGGTGGACGGCACCACGTACGAGGACGAGGTGGAGCCCCGGCTCCTGCTGGTCCACTACCTGCGCGACCGGCTCGGCCTGACGGGCACCCCGATCGGCTGCGACACCTCCAACTGCGGGGCCTGCACGGTCGACCTCGACGGCGTCAGCGTCAAGAGCTGCTCGGTGCTGGCCGTCCAGGCGGACGGCGGCGAGGTCACCACGGTGCAGGGACTCGCCCGGGACGGCGAGCTGACCCGGCTCCAGCGCGCCTTCCACGAGGGCCACGCCCTGCAGTGCGGCTACTGCACCCCGGGCATGATCATGGCGGCCCGCGATCTGCTGCGGGAGAACCCGCACCCCACCGCCGACGAGGTACGGCTGGGCCTGGAGGGCAACCTCTGCCGCTGCACCGGCTACCAGAACATCGTGCGGGCGGTCCTGGCCGCCTCCGAGGAGGAGGTGACGGCATGACCGAGACCGTGGCACGCGAGGTCGGCCGCGCCCGGCCCCGCAAGGAGGACGCCCACCTGCTGACCGGGCAGACCACCTGGACCGACAACATCACGGCGAGCGGACTGCTCCACATCGCCCTGCTCCGCAGCCCGATGGCGCACGCCCGGCTCACCCGCGTCGACGTCTCCCCCGCCCTGGAGCGCCCCGGCGTGGTCGCCGCGTTCAGCGGCGCCGATCTCGGCGAGGGACTGTCCTCGCTGCCGTGCGTCTGGCCGGTCACCGAGGACATCGTGATGCCCGACCATCCGCCGCTCGCGGTGGACGAGGTGCGCCACGCGGGCGACCCCGTCGCGGTCGTCGTGGCCCGGGACCGGTACGCCGCGGCCGACGCCCTGGAGGCGATCGAGGTCGACTACGACCCGCTGCCCTCGGTCCTCGACCTGGAGGCCGCGCTCTCCGACGGCGCCCCGCTGGTCCACTCCGACAAGGGCACCAACCGCTGCTACACCTGGCCCCTGAAGACCGGCGAGGACTTCGACGCGGTGCGCGCCCGCGCCGACGTCACCGTCACGCGCCGCTACCACCAGCAGCGGCTCATCCCCAACGCCATGGAGCCGAGGGCGGTCGTGGTCACCCCGGTCGCGGCCTCCGGCGAGTACACGCTGTACTCCTCCACCCAGATCCCGCACATCCTGCGCGTCCTGCTCGCCATGGTCACCGGCATCCCCGAGCACAAGCTGCGGGTGATCGCCCCGGACGTGGGCGGCGGCTTCGGCTCCAAGCTCCAGGTGTACGCCGAGGAGGCCATCGCGCTGGCCGTCGCCCGGCGCCTGGGCCGCCCGGTGAAGTGGACGGAGTCCCGCTCCGAGGGCTTCCTCGCCACCCACCACGGGCGCGGCATGATCCAGGACATCGAGATCGCCGCCAAGAGCGACGGCACGCTCCTCGGGCTGAAGGTCGACCTGCTGGTCGACATGGGCGCCTACCTGATGCTGATCACCCCGGGCATCCCGCTCCTCGGCGCCTTCATGTACCCGGGGATCTACAAGATGGACGCCTACGATTTCACCTGTACGGGCGTCTTCACCAACCGCACCCCGACCGACGCCTACCGGGGCGCCGGACGCCCCGAGGCGACGTTCGCCATCGAGCGGACCATGGACGAACTGGCCGCCGAACTCGGCATGGACCCGGTGGAGCTGCGGCGCCGCAACTGGATCCGGCACGAGGAGTTCCCGTACACCGCGATCGCGGGACTCACCTACGACAGCGGCCACTACGAGGCGGCCACCGCCCGCGCGCTGGAGCTGTTCGACTACGACAAGCTCCGCGCCGAGCAGTCCGACCGCAACGAGCGCGGCGACTCCGTACGGCTCGGCATCGGCGTGTCCACGTACACCGAGATGTGCGGGCTCGCCCCCAGCCGCATCCTCAGGGACCTGCGGTACGCGGCCGGCGGCTGGGAGGCGGCGACCGTACGGGTGCTGCCCACCGGCAAGGTCGAGGTGGTCACCGGCACCAGCCCGCACGGCCAGGGGCACGTGACCTGCTGGAGCCAGATCGCCGCCGACGTGCTCGGCGTGCCCTTCGAGGACGTCGAAGTGGTGCACGGCGACACCAAGGCCGCCCCGCAGGGCATGGACACCTACGGCTCCCGTTCGCTGGTCGTGGGCGGTCTCGCCGTCCACCACGCGGCGAACAAGGTGGTCGACAAGGCCCGCAAGGTGGCCGCGCACCTGCTGGAGGCGAGCGAGCAGGACGTGGAGTTCGCGAACGGCGTCTTCTCCGTCAAGGGCTCCCCCGAGGCCCGCAAGACCCTCCAGGAGATCGCCTTCGAGACCTTCTCCTCGCACGACCTGCCCGACGGTATGGAACCCACGATCAACGCCGAGCACGTCCTGGACCCGGACACCTTCAGCTACCCGCACGGCACCCACCTGTGCGCGGTGGAGGTGGACACCGAGACCGGGCAGAGCAGGATCAGGTCGTACGTCTCGGTCGACGACGTCGGCAAGGTGATCAACCCGATGATCGTCGAGGGACAGGTGCACGGCGGGCTCGCCCAGGGCATCGCGCAGGCCCTGTACGAGGAGGCCGTCTACGACGACGAGGGCAACCTGCTCTCCGGCACGATGGCCGACTACCTGGTCCCGTCGGCGGCCGACCTGCCCGAGTTCGTCACCGACCGCACGGAGACCCCGGCCACCTCCAACGCCCTCGGCGTCAAGGGGGTCGGCGAGGCGGGCACCATCGCCTCGACGCCCGCCGTGGTCAACGCGATCGTGGACGCGCTGCGCCCGCTCGGCGTCCAGGACGTCCCCATGCCCTGCACGCCCGAACGCGTCTGGCGTGCCCTGCGCTCGGCACAGGAGGCCCGGTCATGATCCCTCCCGCATTCGACTACGCCCGCCCCGGCACCGTCGAGGAGGCGGTGCGCGCGCTCGCCGACGGCGGCGAGGACGCCAAGGTGCTGGCGGGCGGGCAGAGCCTGCTGCCGCTGCTGCGGATGCGGCTCGCCTTCCCCGAACTGGTCGTGGACGTCGGCCGGGTGCCCGGTCTGAGCGGGGTCCGCGAGGACGGCGACACCCTGGTGATCGGCGCCATGACCACCCACCACGACGTGATCCACGACCCGCTGGTGCGCCGGCACGCCGGTCTGCTGGCCACCGCCACGGCAACGGTCGCCGATCCCGCCGTACGGCATCGCGGCACCCTCGGCGGGTCCCTCGCCCACGCCGATCCGGCCGGTGACCTGCCCGCCGTGGTGCTCGCCCTGGACGCGGAGCTGGTGGCGCAGGGGCCGGGCGGCCGGCGGGTGATCCCGGCGCGGGAGTTCTTCGTGGACTACCTGCAGTCGGCGCTCGCCCCGGACGAGCTGCTGACCGAGGTACGGGTACCCAAGGCGGACGGCTGGGGCTTCCACTACGAGAAGTTCCACCGGGTGGCCCAGGCCTGGGCGATCGTCGGCGTGGCCGCGCTGGTGCGGCGGGACGACGGGCACATCGCCGAGGCGCGGATCGGGCTGACCAACATGGGCGCCACGCCGCTGCGCGCCTACGCGACCGAGGAGGCGCTGGCCGGTGCCGGGGACGCGGAGGCGGTGGCGCGGGCGGCCCGGGAGGCGGCCGACGGAACCCACCCGACCCAGGACACCAGTGCCTCGCCCGAGTACCGGGCGCACCTGGCGCAGGTGCTGACCAGGCGCGCGGTGCTGACCGCGGCCGGAATGGGGTGAGCCGCGATCACCGGGATCGACGGTCCGGAACAGGTGCGGGCCCGTCTGGAGGCGACCGGATACCTCGTCGACGACGGGCTCGCCATCGCCTGCTTCCTCGCGCTGCGCCTGCACCGGCCGCTGTTCTGCGAGGGCGACGCGGGCGTCGGCAAGACGGCGCTCGCCTCCGCCCTCGCCGGGGCCCTCGACGCGCCGCTGATCCGGCTCCAGTGCCACGAGGGCATCGACGCCTCGCAGGCGCTGTACGACTGGGACTTCCCGCGCCAACTGCTGCACCTGCGGGCCGCGGAGGCGGCCGGAGTGACCGACGCGGACCGTCTTGAGGGCGAGCTGTACGACAGGCGCTTCCTGATCGCCCGGCCGCTGCTGCGGGCGCTGCAGACGCATCCGTCGGTGCTGCTGATCGACGAGATCGACCGGGCGGACGACGAGTTCGAGGCGTTCCTGCTGGAGTTGCTGTCGGAGTTCTCGGTGACGATTCCGGAGCTGGGCACCCTGCGCGCGCAGGAGCCGCCTGTCGTCGTCCTCACCTCCAACCGCACCCGCGAGGTCCACGACGCGTTGAAGCGGCGGTGCCTCTACCACTGGTTCGACCACCCCGACTTCGCCCGCGAACTGGCCGTCGTGCGCCGCCGGTTGCCACACGTCTCCGCCCGCCTCGCGGAACAGGTGACGGCCCTGACCCAGGCCCTGCGCGGGCACGATCTGCTCAAGCCGCCCGGGGTCGCCGAGACGATCGACTGGACGGAGGCGCTGGACGCGCTCGGCGCGAAGGAGGCGGACCCGGATCTGGCCCTGGCGACCCTGGGCTCGGTCCTGAAGTACCGGGAGGACGCGGAGCGTGCGCGGGCGCTGGACTTCGCGGCGGTACTGGCGAGCAGGGAGGTGTGAGTGCCGTGTTCCCGCCTGCGGCCCGACGGACGTGAGCGCCGTGTTCCCCGCCGACGCCACCCTCCTCGGCTTCGCCCGCGCGCTGCGGGCGGCCGGGGTCGAGGCCGGGAGTGAGCGGGTGCATGCCTTTCTGTCGGCGGTGGACGTGCTGGGGCCCGAGCGGCGGGCGGACGTGTACTGGGCGGGGCGGCTGACGCTGTGCGGCGAGCGGGACGATCTGGATCGCTACGACCGGGTGTTCGGCGCCTTCTTCGACGGTGCCGCGGCCCCGCCCCGGCGGCCGGTGCCCGTACGCCGTGCGACCCGGGCGCGCCTGATCGCGCGGGACGCGGAGGGCGGGGCGCGGGCCGACGACGCGCCGGACGCACCGCCCGTGGCGGCCCTCGCCACCTCCTCCGAGGTGCTGCGCCACCGCGACTTCGCCGAGCTGACCGACGCGGAGCGGGCAGAGGTACGGCGGCTGCTGGCGGCGCTCTCGCTGCGCGGGGCGGCCCGCCGGTCCGCGCGGCGGCGGCCGGCCCGGCGCGGGGACATCGACCCGCACCGCACGGTCCGTGAGCTGCTGCGGCACGGTGGGGAGCCCGCCCGGCCGCTCCGGCACACCCGCACCGAGCGGCCCCGGCGGGTGGTGCTGCTCGTCGACGTCAGCGGCTCGATGGCGCCGTACGCGGACGCGCTGCTGCGGTTCGCGCACGCCGCCGTGCGCGGGGCCCGGACGGAGGTGTTCACGATCGGGACCCGGCTGACCCGGGTCACCCGGGAGCTGTCGCACCGGGATCCCGACCTGGCGATGGCGGCGGTCGCCGAGGCGGTCCCGGACTGGCGCGGCGGCACCCGGCTGGGCGAGCTGCTGCGGGCGTTCCTGGACCGCTGGGGGCAGCGCGGGACGGCGCGCGGTGCGATCGTGGTGGTGCTGTCCGACGGCTGGGAACGCGGCGACCCGGAAACCCTCGCCACGGCCATGCGCCGCCTGCACCGCCTGGCACACCGGGTCATCTGGGCCAACCCCCTCAAGGCCCGCCCCGGCTACGCCCCGCTGGCGGCCGGCATGGCGGCGGCGCTGCCCAGCGTCGACACCTTCGTCGAGGGCCACAGCCTGGCGGCGCTGGAACGCCTGGCGGCGGCGGTGAGAGAGGACCGTTGTCCCGGTGCGGTGAGAGGAACCAGAGATGCGTGACCTGCTCCCGGTACTGAGTCGCTGGTACACGGCCGGTGTGCCGTTCGGACTGGCCACCGTCGTCGCGACCAGCCGCAGCGCGCCCCGTGGGCCGGGGGCGGCCATGGCGGTCGGGCCCGACGACGAGGTGGTCGGGAGTGTGTCGGGCGGGTGTGTCGAGGGCGCCGTGTTCGAGCTGGCGCAGGAGGTCGTGGCCGAGGGTGAGGCCCGGCTGGAGACCTTCGGGTACAGCGACGAGGACGCCTTCGCCGTGGGGCTCACCTGCGGCGGGGAGATCACCCTCCTCGTACGGCCCGTGACCCCTGACCTCGACCCTTCCTTCGGTGCCCTCGCCGAGTCCGTCGCCGCCGGGGAGCCGGTCACCGTCGCCACGGTGACCGACGGTCCCGCGCCGCGCGGGGCGAGCCTCGCGGTGTGGCCCGACCGGGTGCTCGGCAGCCTCGGTACGGAGGGCCTGGACGCCGCGGTCGCCGCCGACGCGCGCGGTGAACTGGCCCTCGGTGCCACGGGGTTGCGTCACTACGGGCCGCACGGCGAGCGCCGCGAGGACGCGGTCGCCGTCTTCCTGCACTCCTTCGCCCCGCCGCCGCGGATGCTGGTCTTCGGCGCCATCGACTACGCCGCCGCGGTCGCCCGGATCGGGGACTTCCTCGGCTACCGGGTCACCGTGTGCGACGCCCGCCCGGTGTTCGCCACGCCCAAGCGGTTCCCGGAGGGCGTCGAGGTCGTCGTGGACTGGCCGCACCGCTATCTCCGGGGCACCGCGACCGACGGGCGCACCGTGATCTGCGTGCTCACCCACGACCCCAAGTTCGACGTACCGCTGCTGGAGGAGGCGCTGCGCCGGCCGGCCGCGTACATCGGGGCGATGGGCAGCCGCCGTACCCACGACGACCGGACGCGGCGGCTGAAGGAGGCCGGGCTGACCGAGGCCGAACTGTCCCGGCTGCGCTCGCCCGTCGGCCTCGACCTGGGCGCCCGTACGCCCGAGGAGGTCGCCGTGTCGGTGGCCGCGGAGATCGTCGCCCTGCGCTGGGGCGGCACGGGTGCCCCGCTGACCGTGACCGAGGGTGCGATTCACACCTCGCCCTGAGAAATGCCACCGCTCCGAGGAGGAAGTGATGGAACTTCAGCACGAGTTCACCGTGCCCGTCCCGGTCGACGACGCCTGGCGGGCGCTCCTCGACATCGAGCGGATCGCGCCCTGTCTGCCCGGGGCGAGCGTGACCGACTACGACGGCAAGACCGTCACCGGTTCGGTCCGGGTCAAGGTCGGTCCCGTCACCCTCACGTACCGGGGCACCGCCGTCTTCGAGGAGAGGGACGACACCGAGCACCGGATGGTGCTGATCGCCAGCGGCCGGGAGACCCGCGGTCAGGGCACCGCGCGGGCCACCGTCACCGGCACGCTCACCCAACGGGAGAAGGAAACGGCGGTCACCGTGCGCACCGACCTGGCGGTGACCGGGCGTCCCGCGCAGTTCGGGCGCGGCCTGCTGTCGGACGTGGGCGGACGTCTGGTCACCCAGTTCGCGGAATGTCTCGCGGAGCGCCTGACCGAACCGGAACAGGAGCAGGAACAGGGGCATGAGCAGGAGCGGGCACCGGAGCCCGAGCCGGCCGCGCCCATCGACCTCACCCGAACGGCCGCACTTCCCGTCGCCCGTCGCGTGGGACCTCCGCTGGTCGCGGCGGTCCTGGTGCTGTTCGCCTGGCGCCTGCGGCGGGCGGTGCGGCAGCGCCGGTAGGGGCACAGCGCGTTAGCATCGACCGCAACGCACCCAAGCAAGGCAAGCGACGACCCGAGGGGACTTCGAGCGCGATGCCGGTCAAGGTCAGCGTCATCGTTCCCGTCTACAACCCGGGAACGTACATCGAGGACTGCGTCTCCTCACTGCTGCGGCAGTCCCTGCCCCCCGACGAGTACGAAGTGATCTTCGTCGACGACGGATCCACCGACGACACTCCGGCCCGCCTCGACGCGCTGGCCGCCGAGGACCCCCGGGTGACGGTGGTGCACCAGGAGAACTCGGGCTGGTCGGGCAAGCCCCGCAACGTCGGTATCGCCGCCTCCCGCGGCGAGTACGTGATGTTCGTGGACAACGACGACTACCTCGGCGACGAGGCCCTTGAGCGGATGTACGACTACGGCGTGGCCAACGACGCCGATGTCGTGGTCGGCAAGATGGCCGGCCAGGGCCGCGGCGTGCCGGTGGAGCTGTTCCGCGAGAACCGTCCGCGGGCCACCGTGGAGAACGCCCCGCTGATCGACAGCCTGACCCCGCACAAGATGGTCCGGCGCGCCTTCCTCGACCGCATCGGCCTGCGCTTCCCGGAGGGCAGACGGCGCCTGGAGGACCATGTCTTCATCGCGGAGGCGTACCTGCGCGCGGACAACGTCGCGGTGCTCAGCGACTACGTCTGCTACTACCACGTCCGCCGGGACGACTCCTCCAACGCGGGCTTCCAGCGCTTCGACCCGGTCGGCTACTTCAAGAACCTGCGCGAGGCGCTGGACGTCGTGGAGGAGTACACCGAGCCGGGGCCGCTGCGGGACCGGCTGTTCCGCCGCTGGCTGCGGGTGGAGATGGTCGAACGGCTGCGCGGCAAGCGGCTGCTGGCCATGCCCGCCGACTACCGCAAGGAGCTGTTCCGGGAGATCCACTCGGTCGTCGTCGAACGGTTCGGGCCCGGCGTGGCGGCCGGTCTGGCGCCCACCCAGCAGGTGGTGGCCGCGCTGATCGCCGCCGACCGGTACGCCGATGTGGAGGCGTTCGCCGAGTGGGAGGCGGGCGTCGCGCTCAAGGCCGTGCCCGAGGGCCTTCAGTGGCGGGACGGCTCACTGCTGGTCTCCTTCGCCGCCGAGTACCACTCCGACGGCGAGCCGCTGACCTTCGCGGCCGGGGGCGGTGGTGATCCGCTGAAGTCCGCGCCGAAGGACGTCGCCGAGGCCGTCGCCTGGGTGGGCGCCGACACCGTGGCCCGGTTCGGCTCCGCCCGCGCGGATCTGCTGCTGCGTCAGCGCGACAGCGCCGCCCAGTACTTCCAGCCCGCCCAGTTCACCCGGGAGACCGTGCCGACCGACGACCCGGGCCGGTTCCGGCTGGTGCTGCGGGCGACGGCCACCGTCGACCCGGCGAGCGCGGCCGGGGGCACCGTCCTCGGCGGCGGGCTCTGGGACACCGTGGTCCGGGTCCGGCTCGGCGGCTGGACCAAGGAGTGCCGGCTGGTCCCACCCCCGCGCACCGAGCGCCCCACGGCGCCCGCCGGGCTCGTCGCCGGGCGGCTGGTGCTGCCGTACTGGACCGCGCGCCACACCTCGCTCGCGCTCGATGTCGACCGGGCGACCCGCTCCCTCGGGCTCGGGCGCATCGCGCCGGCGGACGTCACCGTCACGCACGACCGGCTCAGCGCCCCGGTGCCGCTGCACGTGCCGCGCGACACTGCCGTACAGCTGCGGCTGACCGCCAAGGAGCAGGTGCTGGACGCGGACGCCACGCTGTCCCCGGCGCCCGGCGGTTCCGGCGCCCTGCTCACCGCCGCGCTGCCCGCCCTGCTGATGGGCAAGGCGACCTGGCGCGCCGCGCTCGCCCCGGTCCCGGACACCTCCGGGCCCCGGCTGCTGCCGCTGCCGTTCGCGCTGCGCTCGGGAGCGCACGGCGTGCGAGTACGGCGTCTGCCCGGCCCGGGGCTGCCTCGGCGGCTGGCGCGCAGGGCGAGGAGCCTGCTGGCGAAGACACGGAGGTGACGGCGTTGCGCGCACTGGGGATCGACGGGGCCTGGGTGCTGGAGCCCAAGCTGTTCCCGGACGACCGGGGCAGCTTCCACGAGTGGTACCGCAGCGAGGAGTTCCGCGAGGCCACCGGGTACGACCTCACGCTCGCGCAGGCCAACTGCTCGGTGTCCCGGCGGGGCGTGGTGCGCGGGGTGCACTTCTCCGACGTGCCGCCCGGCCAGGCCAAGTACGTCACCTGTGTGCGCGGCGCGGTCCTGGACGTGGTGGTCGACCTGCGCACCGGCTCCCCGGCGTTCGGCCAGTGGGAGGCCCTGCGGCTGGACGACGACACCCGGCACGCGGTCTTCCTTGCGGAGGGCCTGGGCCACGCCTTCATGGCGCTGACCGACGACGCCACCGTGGTCTACCTGTGCTCCACCGGCTACGCCCCGGACCGGGAGCACGGCGTGCACCCGCTCGACCCGGACCTGGCGCTGCCCTGGCCGGAGAGCGTGGCGCCGGTGCTCTCCCCGAAGGACGCCGAGGCGCCGCCGCTGGCCGAGGCGCTGCGCGCCGGGCTGCTGCCGTCGTACGAGGACTGCGCGGCCCGCTACCGGGAGGTGCGGGCCGGCCAGGGTCCTTCGTCCGGTTTCTGAGAGCTCGCCCCTAGAGCTGTTCCAGCGCCTTGCGCAGAGGGTCCCAGCCGCGTGAGCGGCGTACGCCCAGGTTCCTCGCGCGGGTCAGGGGGCGCCACAAACCCGCCTCCAGGAGGGTCTCGGGGCGGATCGCGCCGGTGCGTTCGAGGATGCTCTCGGGCACCTTCTGCGGGTCGGGCAGGTCGTACTCGGCGACGATCTCGTCGTAGCGGTCGCGCAGCACGGTGTTCTTAGGGTCGGCGCCGAAGACGACGAGCTGCCCGGTGGGCTGGGTGTCGACCAGCACGGTGACCAGGTCGGGGCGGTAGCGGGCGAGGATCTCGACGAGTTTGTACACGTCGCCGGTCCAGGCGCCGGTGTGCCGGTCGCGGGCCGCCTCGTCGGCGTTGCGCGGCAGCATGTCGTCGAAGACGATCACGCTGGCCCAGTCGGAGTGCCGCTCGACGTTGATGAAGTCGCGCAGCGCGTACTCGAACAGGTGCATGCCGTCGATGAACGACAGGTCCAGCGTGGTGCGCCGCCAGTAGCCGAACGGGCTGCGGCCCCGGCGCAGGTTGCGCAGCGGGTGGCGGCCGCCCTTGAGATGGATGAGCGGGTTGTCGCGGGCGAAGAAGTCGTCGCTGGTGGCCTTCACCAGGTGGACGTCGCAGCGGATCTCGGTGACCACCTTGAAGGCGGGGTCGATCGCGATGCTGGGTACGCGGGACAGCCGCAGGCTGCGCCCGTCGTTGACCCCGATCTCCAGGTAGTTGCGGTTGGCGCTGACCTTGTGCAGTTCCCTCAGGAACTCATGGCGTTTCACGAAGGGGACTCCTTGCGGATGCGGGGCAGTGCTTCGTGCAGGGCGGTGCGCCAGTCGCGGAGCGGCGGCAGGCCCAGTTCCTGCCAGCGGCCGTGCGCGAGGGCGCTGTACTCGGGGCGGGGGGCGGGGCGCGGGGTGGGCGCGGTGTCGGTGGGGCGCACCCGGTCGGGGTCGGCGCCGAGCAGCCGGAACACCTCCCGGGCCAGTTCGAACCAGGTGGCCTCGCCCGAACTGGTGGCGTGGAAGACGCCGTTGGCGTGGGGGCCGATCAGCGGGCCGAGGTCGGCGATGCGGGTGGCGACGTCGACGGTCCAGGTGGGCTGGCCGGTCTGGTTGTCGACGACGTCGACGGTGGGGCGGCTCGCCTCCAGGTCCATCATGGTGCGGACGAAGTTCTTGCCGTGGACGCCGTAGAGCCAGGCGGTGCGCACCACGGCTGACGCGTCCGGGAGTTCCTCGCGCACGGCCCGCTCGCCGGCGAGCTTGGTGCGGCCGTAGGCGGTGCGCGGGGCGGGCGGGTGGTCCTCCGGGTAGGGGGTGGTGCGGCCCTTGCCGGGGAAGACGTAGTCGGTGGAGACGTGGACGAGGCGGGCGCCGTGGGCGGCGCAGGCGCGGGCGAGGAGGCGGGGGCCGTCGCCGTTGACGCGCAGCGCCGCCTCCTCGTGAGCCTCGGCGTCGTCGACGGCCGCGTAGGCGGCGCAGTTGACGACGATGTCCGGGCGGTGCGCGGTGAACACCCGCTCCACCGAGGCGGGTTCGCAGATGTCCAGGGCGCTGTGGTCGAGGCCGGTCACCTCGGCGCCGCGGCCGCGGAGTTCGCCGACGACGTCCTGGCCGAGCATGCCGCCCGCGCCGGTGATCAGCCACCTCATCGGTGCTCCTCCTCCGCGCGTCGCTTGAGCGGCTCCCACCAGGAACGGTGGTCGCGGTACCAGTCGACGGTCTCGGCGAGGCCGGTACGGAAGTCGTGCCGTGGGTGGTAGCCGAGTTCGGTGCGGGCCTTGCTCCAGTCGACGGAGTAGCGCAGGTCGTGTCCCTTGCGGTCCTCGACCTGGCGCACCCGGTCCCAGTCGGCGCCGCAGGCCTCCAGGAGCAGTCCGGTCAGTTCCCGGTTGCTGAGCTCGGTGCCGCCGCCGATGTTGTAGACCTCGCCGGGGCGGCCCTTGGTGCGGACGAGTTCGACGCCCTGGCAGTGGTCGTCGACGTGCAGCCAGTCGCGGACGTTGCGGCCCTCGCCGTAGAGCGGGACCGGTTTGCCGTCGAGGAGGTTGGTGACGAACAGCGGGATGACCTTCTCGGGGAACTGGCGCGGACCGTAGTTGTTGGAGCAGCGGGTGACCCGCACGTCCAGGCCGTGGGTGCGGTGGTAGGCCAGGGCGAGCAGGTCGGCGGAGGCCTTGGAGGCGGAGTACGGCGAACTGGGCCGCAGCAGGAACTCCTCCGAGGAGGAGCCGGTCCCGACGGAGCCGTACACCTCGTCGGTGGAGATGTGCACGAACGTCGACACCCCGCCCCTGAGGGCGCCCTCCAGCAGGGTCTGGGTGCCGACGACATTGGTCAGGACGAAGTCGGCCGCGCCGGTGATCGAGCGGTCCACATGGGACTCGGCGGCGAAGTGCACCACCTGGTCGGCCTGTTCGGTGAGCTTGCCCACGAGTTCGGCGTCGCGGATGTCGCCCTGCACGAACTCCAGGCGGGGATGGTCGAGGGGAAGGTTGTCGAGGCTGCCGGCGTAGGTCAGCTTGTCCAGCACGGTGATGTCCGGCGCGTCGGGCGCGTCGGAGGCGAGCAGCTTGCGGACGTAGGCCGAGCCGATGAAGCCGGCGGCGCCGGTGACGAGGAGGTTCATGGATGGATCTGCACCTTGCTGTGGTCGCCGAGAACGAATCGGTGGGCACTGGGGACATGGTCGGCCGGGGTCACCTCGGCGTGCCGTCCGATCAGGGAGGACTCGATGCGTCCCACGCCGGCGATGGAGGAGTCCCGCAGCACGATGGAGAACTCCAGCTCGCTGTCGGTGATCCGGCAGTTCTCGGCGACGGAGGTGAAGGGTCCGATGTAGGAGTTGTCGACGACCGTGCCGGAGCCGATGACGGCGGGGCCGACGATGCGGGAGTTGACGATCCGGGCGCCCTCCTCGACCACCACCCGCCCGACGGTCTCGGACCGTTCGTCGACCTCGCCGTCGATCCGCCGCTCCAGCCCTTCCAGGACCGTCCGGTTGACCTCCAGCATGTCGTCGACGTTGCCGGTGTCCTTCCAGTAGCCCTCGATGACGGTGCACCGGACGTCGGCGCGGGCGTCGATGAGGTGCTGGATGGCGTGGGTGATCTCCAGTTCGCCGCGCCAGGACGGCTTGATCGCCCGTACCGCCTCGTGGATGGCGGGGGTGAAGAGGTAGACGCCGACCAGGGCGAGGTCGCTCTTGGGGTGCTCGGGTTTCTCCTCCAGGCCCACGACCTGGCCCGCGTCGTCGAGTTCGGCGACGCCGAAGGCGCGCGGATCGGCCACCCGGGTGAGGAGGATCTGGGCGTCGGGGCGGTTGCGGGTGAACTCCGCCACCAGATCACGGATGCCGCCCACGATGAAGTTGTCGCCCAGGTACATGACGAAGTCGTCGTCGCCGAGCCAGTCCCGCGCGATCAGCACCGCGTGCGCCAGGCCCAGGGGGCGTTCCTGCGGGATGTAGGTGATCTGCAGACCGAACTTGGAGCCGTCGCCCACCGCGTCCTGGATCTCCGCTGCGGTGTCCCCGACCACGAGACCCACTTCGGTGATGCCCGCTTCGGCGATGGATTCCAGCCCGTAGAACAGCACAGCCTTGTTGGCGACCGGGACCAGCTGCTTGGCCGATGTATGGGTGATCGGCCTCAGCCGTGTACCGGCTCCGCCGGACAGCACGAGAGCCTTCATTTGCCTCACCATAGTCGGATTTGTGCGGGAGGGACGGCTCGGGGACGGAGCCTTCGCCGCGGCTTGTGCGGGTACCCCGCGTTCAGCGGTTCAGCTGGATTTCGCTCCAGACCTGCTTGCCGCCGCTGACCGGAACCGTTCCCCAGGTCGCCGACATGGCCTCCACCAGGAGGATGCCGCGGCCTCCGGTGGCCTCCCAGCCGATGCTGGTGGGTTTGACGGGGCTGCGCGGCGAGGTGTCGGCGACGGCGACGCGCAGGCGGCTGTTGACGAGGGTGAGGTAGAGGCGGACGGGGCCGTCGGTGTGCACGAGGGCGTTGGTGACCAGTTCGGAGACGACCAGGAGCACGGCGTCGATCTCGACGTCCAGGCCCCAGGCGCGCAGGGTGCGCCGGGTGAAGCGGCGGGCGTGGCCGACGGCTTCCGGGACCCGCCAGACCGTCCAGCTCTCCCGGCGGGGGCGGGCGTCCATGCCGTCGTAGCGCATCAGCAGCAGGGCCACGTCGTCGCTGCGGCGGGCGTTGCCGAGCAGGGCGTCGGCGACCTGGCCGAGGTGGGCGGGGTCGGCGGCGGCCAGTTCGTGGGCGAAGCGCTCCATCCCGGCGTCGATGTCGGCCTCGACGGACTCCACCAGGCCGTCCGTGGTGAGCGCGATCAGCGTGCCGGGCTGCAGGCGCAGGGGGCTCATCGGGAACTCGGCCTGGGTCATCACGCCGAGCGGGGGGCCGCCCTCGGCCTCGGCGATGTCGGTTGCGCCGTCCGGGTGACGCAGCACCGGGGGCAGGTGTCCGGCGCGGACGCACCAGGCGGTTCCCTCCTCCAGGTCGACGTCCACGTAGGCGCAGGTGGCGAAGAGGTCGGTCTCCAGCTCCATCAGCAGCCGGTTGGCGTGCGAGACGACCACGTCGGGCGGGTGCCCCTCGGCGGCGTAGGCGCGCAGAGCCGTGCGCATCTGGCCCATCAGGGTGGCGGCGGCCGCGCTGTGGCCCTGGACGTCTCCGATGACGAGGGCGACGTGGTTGTCGGGCAGCGGGATGACGTCGTACCAGTCGCCGCCCAGTTCGAGACCGGCGGTGCTGGGCAGGTAGCGGGCGACGGCGATGCCGCCGGGCAGCCGGGGCAGGCGGCGGGGCAGGAGCTGGCGCTGGAGCATGCCGACCAGCTCGTGCTCGGCGTCGAAGGCGTGGGCGCGCATCAGGGCCTGTCCGGCGAGTCCGGCGGAGGCGGTGAGCAGGGCGCGTTCGTCGGGTCCGAAGTGGTGCGGGCTGTCCCAGCCGATCAGGCAGGCGCCCGCCATGCGTCCGCCGGCCGGCAGCGGCAGGACGGCGAGGCCGCCGGGGCCGACATCGGCGAGCGCGGGTTCCAGAGGGGCGCCCGCGGGCCAGATCTGGGCGCGGCCCTCGCGCAGGGCGGCGGCCAGGGTCGGCATGGCGCGCACGGGGGCGTCGGGCCATTCGCTGCGCCACTCCGAGCGCCACAGCTCGGGCCAGGACTCCGGCTCGGGCGGGTCGAGGACGGTGACGACGAGCCGGTCGTTCTCCAGCTCGGCGAGCGCGATCCGGTCGGCGCGCAGCGGGGTGCGCAGGGCGGCGACGACGGCCTGGCTGACGTCGCGGACGGTGCCGGCGGTGGCGAGGGCGGCGGCCAGGCGCTGGACGCGGGCGACGTCGGTGACGTCGGAGCGCAGCTTGGAGGCGTCGGCGACGGTGCCGGAGAGCCGCGCGGGCTGCCCCTCCCCGCCGGGCACCAGCCGTCCGCGGAGCCTGAGCCACTTGGGCGGTCCGGCCGACTGGAGCACCCGGAACTCCAGCTCACGGTCACCGATGGACATGTGGTCGGCCTCGACGACGCTCATCAGCGCGGGCAGGTCCTCCGGCACGGTCAGCCCGAGCAGGGTCTCCACCTTGCCGTCGAACTCCTCCGGCACGAGGCCGAACAGGTCCAGGATGTCGTCGCCGACCTCGACGCGGCCGGTGTCCATGGCCAGGCTGAAGGCGTTGGACGGCAGGTCGCCGGGTTCGGCGCTCGGGACGGGGGCCGAATGGGCGACGGCGTGGGCGATCAGGGCCAGACAGGCGCGGTCCTCGGGGTCGAACCCGTCGGCGCACTCGCTCACGGCGACCAGACAGCCGTCGGCGGTCTCGCCGCGCGCGGGCAGCACCGCCAGGTGGAAGTCGTCGGCGGAGGCACGCCGGGACTGGGCGCGCTCGGCGAGGTCCTTCGGCCCGAGCCAGCGGGGGCGCCCGGAGTGGTGGGCGTCGGCCACCGGGGAGCCGCCGGAGGCGGCGTAGCTGTCGCGCAGTCCGTACTGGGTGCGCGGGGAGCCGGTCCACTCCACCAGGCACAGCACCTCGCCGTCCTCGGCGAGGGTGTAGACGGCGGCGAAGGCGGCGCGGGCGTGGACGAGTGCCTGTTCGAGGACGCGGCGCAGCCGGTCGGGCGCGTCGGGGGCGGTGACCGTGGAAAGGGCATCTTCGGCACGGTGCCTTCTCGATCTGCGTCCCGCAGCTCCGTCGCCACCCACGTCGCCATTACAGCGCTAATGAGACACCCGCGCAGCCCCTGTGCGCGTCCGATGGAATCTTCGCGGAGGGCGGTGCTCGAAACCCACCGAACAAGTGGTCACGCAAGTGTTCGGGACCATCGTCCCGTGACAACGGGGCCCTGCCCGCCCGACCCGGGAGCGCTCGCCGTGCGGTCCGGCCCGTCAGGGGGGAGATTTGTTCCGGGGATCCGTCGCCCGGCCGTGCGAGGAGGTGGTCGGCGTGTCCGACGGGCAGGACTCCGCCCAGGCGCCGGCGATGACGCGGACGCGGGTCGGCCGACCGCTGCTGTCGCTGGCGCTGGCCTCGATGATGGACGAGGTCCACGCGCACTCCGGCGCGGTCTATCTGCGGGCCGCCGAGGAGCCGGTGCTGGAGATGGCGGTGATGGCGGGGCTCCCCCGGGCCTTCGCGGCACCCTGGGAGCGGGTGGGGCTGAGCGCTCCGGTGCCGGTGGCGGACGCGGCGCGCGAACGGCGGCTGGTGTGGGTCAGCGGCGAGGAGGAGATGGCCCGGCTGTATCCGCGGATCTCGGTGGTGCTGCCGTACCCCTTCGCGCTGGCGGCGCTGCCGGTGGCGACGGACTCCACTGTCTACGGCGCGGTCTTCGTGACCTGGCCGGGCTCGCATCCGCCGGAGCTGTCGGAGCGCGAGCGCACCCATCTCACGGCCGCGTGCGACCGGCTCGCCACCCGGCTGGCGCGCGCCCTGGAGGACAGCGTGCCGCTGCTGCCCGAGCCGGATCTGCTCGCCGCGCCCTCCCTCGCGGGCGCGGCCGGGACGCTCGGCACGGTGGAGTCGGCGCGGATGGTGGCCCGGCTGCCGTACGGGCTGTGCTCGCTGGATCTGCACGGGCGGATCTGCTTCGCCAACGCGGCGGCGGCCGAGCTGATCGGGCTGCCGGTGAGTCAGTTGCTGGGCACGCAGCTGTGGGCCTCGGTGCCCTGGCTGAACGATCCGGTGTACGAGGACCGCTACCGGGCGGCGCTGTTCAGCCAGCAGAGCACGTCGTTCGTGGCGCTGCGGCCGCCGGGCGACTGGCTGTCGTTCCGGCTGTATCCGAGCACGACCGGGCTGAGTGTCCGGGTGACCCGGGCGCGGGCGGTCGCCGAGATGAACCGCGGGCACCGGCCTGCCCCCGACGCGCCGACACGGCTGGTGACGATCTCGCAGCTGCTGAGCCTGGCGAGTTCGCTGACCGAGGCGGTCGGCGTGCAGGACGTGGTGCAGCTGGTCGCCGACGAGATCGCGCCGACGGTCGGCAGCCAGGCTCTGGTGGTGCTGGGCTCCCGGGCGGGGCGGCTGCATGTGCTCGGGCACCACGGCTATCCGGACGCGTCGTTCGTGGAGCAGTTCGACGGACTGCCGATGACCGAGCGGACCCCGGGCACCCACGCCCTGACCACGGGTGTTCCGGCGTTCTTCGAGGACCGGCAGCAACTGGAGCGGCTGTATCCGGTCCGCGAGGCCACCCCCGACGGGTTCGCGGCCTGGGCGTACCTGCCGCTGATCGCCTCCGGCCGCCCGGTGGGCACGGTCGTCCTCGCCTACACCGAGCCGCACACCTTCCCCGCCGACGAACGGTCGGTGCTGACGAGCATGGGCGGGCTGATCGCGCAGGCGCTGGAGCGGGCGATGCTCTACGACGCCAAGCACCATCTCGCGCACGGCCTGCAGGCGGCGCTGCTGCCGCACTCACTGCCGCCGCTGCCCGGGATCGAGGCGGCGGCACGCTATCTGCCGGCCACTCAGGGCATGGACATCGGCGGCGACTTCTACGACCTGGTGCCCGTGCAGGGACAGGCCGCGGCGGTGATCGGGGACGTACAGGGCCACAATGTGACGGCGGCCGGTCTGATGGGGCAGATCCGTACGGCCGTACGGGCCTACACGACGGTCGGGCAGCCGCCCGAGGAGGTCATGCGCAGCACCAACCGGCTGCTGATCGACCTCGGGGCCGAACTGTTCGCGAGCTGTCTGTACCTGCGGCTGGACCCGGAGCGCGGCCGGGCCGTGATGGCCCGTGCGGGGCATCCGCCGCCGCTGCTGCGCCGGCCGGACGGAAAGGTACGGGTCCTGGACCTGGCCGGGGGTCCGCTGCTGGGCATCGACGGCTCCGCGAGCTACCAGACGACGGAGGTGGACATGGCCCCGGGCTCCGTCCTCGCCCTGTACACCGACGGTCTGATCGAGTCCCCGGGCATCGACATCGAGGATGCCCTCGCCGAACTGGGCCACCTCCTGGCGGAGGCGGGCGACGCTCGCCTGGACGCCCTGGCGGACCACCTGGTGGAGGCGTCCGCGCTGCCCCGGGGGCGGGCGGACGATGTGGCGGTGCTGTTGCTGCGGGCCGAGGACTGACGGGCGTACCACCCGTATGACGTGGGTGGCCGGCCCTCCCGCCGAAGGGCCGGCCACCCGGTCTGTCACGGTGCTACGGGGTCAGTGCGACTTGTTGCCGCGGCCCTGCTCGCCCATGTCGACCTCTTCGCCGAGGCCCGCCTCGTCACCGGCGCCCGCCTCGTCACCGGCACCGGCCTCCTGGCCCGCGCCCGCGTCCTGACCGGCGCCCGCGTCCTGACCGGCGCCCGCGTCCTGGCCCGCACCGGCCTCGTCACCGGCGCCCGCTTCCTCGCCGGCGCCCGCGTCCTGGCCCGCGCCGCCGTCACCGGCCGCGCCACCGGCGCCGAGCGTGGCGCCCGTCGCCTCAAGCGCGGTCGTGACCGGCTGGAAGAACGTCTCGCCGCCCACGGTGCAGTCGCCGCTGCCGCCCGAGGTGAGGCCGATGGCCAGGCCGTCCTGGGTGAACAGGGAGCCGCCGCTGTCGCCGGGCTCGGCGCAGACGTTGGTCTGGATGAGCCCGGTGACCGTGCCCTCGGGGTAGTTGACGGTGGCGTTCAGGGCGAGGACCTGACCGTCGCTCAGACCGGTGGTGCTGCCCATCCGGAAGACCTGGAGCCCGACGGTGGCCTCGGCGGCCTGGCTGATCGCGACGGTCTGGTTGCCGAGGTTGACCTCGCTCGGCGCCTCGGTCGCCGGGTCGTCGTACTTGACGAGCGCGAAGTCGCCCGTGCCGGGGAAGGTCGCCGTCTCGGCGTCCACCGTGGCGATCGGGGCGCCGCCCTGGCTGTCCGACCACTGGGCGGCGGCGACACCGCAGTGACCGGCCGTCAGGAAGGCCGGGGTGCCGTCGCCCGCGGTGACATTGAAGCCCGCCGAGCAGCGCGCGCCGCCCGCGAAGATGGCGTCGCCGCCGGAGAGGAAGGGCTTGAAGGTGCCCTGGGACTTCTTGATGGTGGCCATGCCGGAGCCGAGGCTCTCCACCGTCGACTCCAGCTGGTCCCACTTGTCGCCGGTGACCGTGCTGTCCGCGGTGACCAGGATCTTGTTGGTGCGCGGGTCGACGGCCCAGGACGTGCCGGGGATGGTCGCCTCGGCCTTGAGGGTCTTCGCGCCTGCGTCGAGCTCGGCGAGGCTGTTGTCCACCTGGCGGACCTTCGCGCCCGCCTTCTTCGCCTGCACGATGACGTTGTTGTTGTCGCCGGGGACGACATTGACGACGAGCTGCTGGTTGTCGGCGTCGTAGTACGAGCCGGCGAACGCGTCGCCGAGCAGTCCGGCGAGTTGTGAGGCGAGATCCGAGGCGTCCGCCGCCTTGAGGGTCTTGGGGGCCGCGGCACTGTCCGAGGCGCCGTCCTGGGACGCGTTCGCGTTGGGCAGCAGGATCACGGCCGCTCCGAGCGCCGCCACACCGCCCGCGGCTATCGCGGCCTTGCGCTTCGGCATTCGCTTGTGACTCAACCTTCTCGACCTCCTGGGGACGGGGGACGTGCCACCGTGTCGTCCGGCGGCTGTTCGGGGCGCCTGGATGGTCACTGGTACGCACGGGTCACGTGGTGCGTTCAATTCCGTTTCCACGCAGCCCAGTCGGACGACCGTTTCGGCCAAGCTCCGCGTCCCGGCGGGCGGCGGCGGGAACAATCCCCCATATGACGATGACCACCGCCGAAGCCGACAAGATCCTCGCCGACAACTTCGCCCCTTGGGTGCTCGAACTGGGGCTGACCGTCGAGGGCTTGGAAGACCACCGCGCCGTTTTGCGTCTGCCCTGGTCACAGCGGTTGGCCCGGGAGGGCGGGGCGCTGTCCGGGCAGGCGCTGATGGCCGCGGCGGACACCGCCACCGTGATCGCCGTGTCGGCGGCGCGCGGCGCGTACGGGCCGATGACGACCGTTCAGCAGTCCACGTCCTTCCAGCGCGCGGTGACGGGCTCGGATGTCCTGATCGAAGCGGTGATCACCAAGCTGGGCCGCCGGATGGCGTTCGCCGACATCACCATGACCGACGCGGCGACGGGTGAGATCGCGGCCCGCGCGAGCACGGTCTACGCACTGTTGGGCTGAGCCTCACCAAACGCGTCCTCTTCGTCACTCCCCGTCGCGACCGGAGAGCGGAATCAGGGCTTCAGCGAATCTGCACATCCCATGCCCAACGAAGTCACGGCGGGCCGGACTCCCCCACAACCCGCTACCGCCGGTCACACCATTGGGACGGGAGTGTCGCTTTCGGCTCCCGCCCCGCAAGAGCGCGTACGAGCCGATGCCGTGACGCATGTGAAGAAGTCGCCGACAAGCCGTGCGCGCACCCTCACGGATGTCCGCCCCTGAGGGCCAATTGCCCAGGTGAGGCGGCTGTTTGATTGGAAGCGCGAACCCGCCGCGTGCTTTGATCCATCGCACCGCACGGACCGCGGCGGCACTCGGGAACGGGTGCCGGGCGGCCCTCGGTCGCGGCCGTCCGCCTGTCCCCCACGGGCACGCAGAGGGGGCCGCTCTCCCCCTTGTGAAATATCCATACGAAGGGAAGTTCCATCATGAACTCCACCCCCCAGGTTGAGACCGTCGAGATCTCCGACGCCGAGCTGGACAACGTCTCCGGCGGCCTGTCCGTGAACGCCCTCGGCACCGTCACCGGCCTGGTGGACGGCATCGCCCCGGTTTCCGGCCTGGTCGACACGGCCGTCGGCACCGTCGAGGGTGTCACCGGTCTGAACACCGCCCCGGTCACCAGCCTGGTCGCCGGTCTCTGATCGCACCGCGTGCGTCGTCGAGTCCCGGAGCCGCCCAGGCTCCGGGACTCTTCGGATGGCGTGCGAGCCGTACCCGCACGAGGTGAGGGAAGTCCCTTGCAGTTCCGCCAACAGGCCCTCGCCAAGCTCCAGTCGCCGGAAGAGCTCGATCTCCCGGTGCGATTCGCCCGGCCCCAGGGCTGGCTCACGCTGACCGTGACGGTCGTCGTCATGGCGGCGGCCGCCGTATGGGCGGTCACCGGATCGGTGACGTCCACCGTCGGCGGGCCGGCCATCCTCACGCACGGGCAGGGCAGTTACGTCCTCCAGAGCCCCGTCGCGGGGCAGGTCACCGCGGTCCTCGCGAAGCAGGGCGAGCGGCTGCCCGCCGACTCCCCGGTCCTGAAGGTCCGTACGGCCAAGAGCGAGACGGTCGTGCGCACGGTCGCCGCCGGCCGTATCACCGCGCTCGCCGCCACCATCGGCCAGATCGTCTCGACCGGCGCGAACGTGGCCGCGGTCGAGAAGGTCGCCGGCCCCAAGGACCCGCTGTACGCGACGGTCTATGTGCCCGCCCAGAACGCGGCCTCCATCCCCGAGGGCGCCGCGGTCGACCTCACCGTGCAGTCGGTGCCCGCCCAGCGGTACGGCGTGCTGCGCGGCCAGGTGAAGTCCGTGGACCGCTCCGCCCAGTCCGCGCAGTCCATCACCTCCTTCCTCGGCGACAGCCAGCTCGGCGAGCAGTTCACCAAGGACGGCAGGCCGGTCGCGGTCCTGGTGAAGCTGAACAGGTCCGCCGCCACGAAGAGCGGTTACGCGTG
The DNA here is from genome assembly GCF_055657065.1 of Streptomyces sp. NPDC110618. Taxonomy (NCBI): domain Bacteria; kingdom Bacillati; phylum Actinomycetota; class Actinomycetes; order Kitasatosporales; family Streptomycetaceae; genus Streptomyces; species Streptomyces sp. NPDC110618. The sequence goes on from NZ_JBVKBN010000017.1 coordinate 28,715, forward strand.
GTCGTCCGCCGACGGCCCGCCCTTCTCCCTCACCTCCATGACCCTCGCCCAGGCCTCGGTGCGCCTGGCCGACGAGCGTCCCGTCGACTGGCTGCTGCCGTGAGCGCCGTCCAGGAGACGCGGCACCGCCGCCGGGCCGCCCCGCCCAAGCGCCCCGTGCCCAAGGGCCGTTCGCGGACCGTCCGCACGCCGACCGTGCTCCAGATGGAGGCCGTGGAGTGCGGTGCCGCCTCCCTCGCGATGGTCCTCGGCCACTACGGCAAGCACGTCCCGCTGGAGGAGCTGCGCATCGCCTGCGGTGTCTCGCGGGACGGCTCGCGCGCCGGCAACCTCCTCAAAGCCGCCCGCAGTTACGGCCTCACGGCCAAGGGCATGCAGATGGACACGGCCGCCCTCGCCGAGGTGACGGCACCGGCCGTGCTGTTCTGGGAGTTCAACCACTACGTCGTCTACGACGGCATGGGGCGCCGCTTCGGCCGCCGCGGGGTCTACATCAACGACCCGGCGAAGGGCCGCCGATTCGTGCCGATGGAGGACTTCGACGGCAGTTTCACCGGAGTCGTGCTGGTGATGGAGCCCGGCGAGGGCTTCCGCAAGGGCGGCCGCAAGCCGGGGGTGCTCGGCGCGATGCCCGCCCGGATGCGCGGCACCGCGGGCACCCTGCCCGCCGCCGTGCTGGCGAGCCTGCTGCTGGTCGCGGTCGGCGCGACCGTGCCCGCGCTGAGCCGCACCTACATCGACACCTTCCTGATCGGCGGTCAGACCTCCCCGCTGGGTGTGCTGTTCGCGTCGATGGGCGCCTCCGTGCTGCTCACGCTGGCGCTGACCTGGCTCCAGCAGGCGAACCTGCTGCGCGGCCGGATCATCTCCTCCACCCTCTCCAGCGCCCGCTTCCTGCGCCATCTGCTGCGGCTGCCGGTCACCTTCTTCTCCCAGCGCAGCCCGGCCGACCTGGTGCAGCGCCTGCAGTCCAACGACGCGGTGGCCGAGACCCTGGCCCGCGATCTCGCGGCGGCGGGCGTGGACGCGGTGGTCGTGGTCCTGTACGCGGTCCTGCTCTACACCTACGACCCGCAGCTGACCGTCGTCGGCATCGGCGTCGCCCTGCTGAACATCGTGGCGATGCGCGTCGTCGTCCGGTTGCGCGCGACCCGTACCGCCAAGCTGCGCGCGGACAGCGCCCGGCTCACCAACACCGCCTACACAGGCCTGCAGTTGATCGAGACGATGAAGGCGACCGGCGGCGAGGACGGCTACTTCCGCAAGTGGGCCGGGCAGCACGCCACCACCCTGGAGGAGCAGCAGCGCCTCGGGGTGCCGAGCGCCTGGCTGGGCGTGGTCGCACCGACGCTGGCCACCCTGAACAGCGCGCTGATCCTGTGGATCGGCGGTATGCGCGCGGTCGAGGGGCACATCACGGTCGGTCTGCTGGTCGCCTTCCAGGCGCTGGTCACGCGTTTCACCGCCCCGCTGACCCGCCTCAACGGCGTCGCGGGCCGCATCCAGGACTTCGCGGCGGACGTGGCCCGGCTGAAGGACGTGGAGAACTTCCGCACGGACCCGCTGTACGCCCGCCCCGGCGGCGCCGAGTCCACCCGCCGCCTGCACGGGCACGTGGAGCTGGAGAACATCACCTTCGGCTACAACCCGCTGGACAAGCCCCTGTTGACCGGCTTCGACCTCACCGTGGGCCCGGGAAGGCAGGTCGCCCTGGTCGGCGGCTCCGGCAGCGGCAAGTCCACCGTGTCGCGGATCATCTCGGGCCTGTACACGCCCTGGGAGGGCGTGATCCGCATCGACGGACAGCGGCTGGAGGACATCCCGCGCGGCGCGCTCGCCGCGTCCGTCTCCTTCGTGGACCAGGAGGTGTTCCTGTTCGAGGGCACGGTCCGGGACAACGTGGCGCTGTGGGACCCGTCCGTCCCGGACGAGGCGGTGGTCGAGGCGCTGCGGGACGCGGCCCTGTACGACGTGGTCGCGCGCCGTCCCGGGGGCATCCACAGCCCGGTCGAGCAGGACGGCCGGAACTTCTCCGGAGGTCAGCGCCAACGCCTGGAGATCGCCCGGGCGTTGGTGCGGCGGCCGAGCATCCTGGTGCTGGACGAGGTGACGAGCGCGCTGGACGCGGAGACCGAGCTGGTCGTCATGGACAACCTGCGCAGGCGGGGCTGTGCCTGTGTGGTCATCGCGCACCGGCTGAGCACCGTGCGCGACAGCGACGAGATCGTCGTACTGGAGCACGGCACGATCGTGGAGCGCGGCCGGCACGAGGAGCTCGTCGCGCGCGGTGGCGCGTACGCGGCGCTGGTCAGGGAGCGGTGAGATGACGTCCGTGCACGAGGGCGACCTGGTCCTGAACGCGCTCGGCGCGCTGGGCGGCCGGATCGACTGCGCCGGGTTCAACCGCCTGGACCTCGAAGGCCCGCAGGTACTGTGGCTGGTGGTGTCCGGCGCGGTGGACCTGTTCGCGGTGGACGCCGAACAGCAGGGCCACTGGCACCACTTGGGGCGCCTGGAGGCGGGCTCGCTGCTGCTCGGGCCGGTCGCGGGAGCGCGGCACACCCTGGTCGCGCGCCCGCTCAGGGACTGCGTGGTGCACCGCGTCGCCCTGCGCGAGCTGTACCGGGCCGCGCCCACCGAGACCTGGTCGTACGACGCCTACGGCAACCCGCAGTACGTGCCGCCGCAGGCCGGGCCGCTGGAGTACGCCCTCGCCCTCGGCGTGGGCCGCAGTCTGTCGATCCTGTTCCAGGCGCCGATGGCCGGTGAGCGGGCCGCGCAGATCACCGACGACGACGTGTTCTGGATGCAGGTGCCGCCCGGCAGCGTCCAGTACGGCTCGCTGTACGGCCAGGAGGCCGCCGCCGACCTGCTGATCGACCCGGCGCTGTGGCAGAGCATGGTGGACCAGCAATACCGCCTGCTGACCACGCTCGACCGCTGGATCGAGCAACTGGAGCGCACCCACGAGTCGCGCACCGCCGAGGGCATCAGGGCCGGTGAGGCGGTGCGCGCCCAGGCCGACAGGACCCTGCTGGCGTCCATCGGCAAGCGGTCGGGACCGCGCACGACGGCCGCCGACGCGGACGCCACCTACGCCGCCTGCGAACTGGTCGCCCGGGCCGCCGGGATCACCCTGGCCGACCCCGCGCGCACCGGCACCGAGAGCGACCGGCTCGACCCGGTGGAGCGGGTGGCCCTCGCCTCCCGCGTCCGCACCCGCGCGGTACGGCTTCAGGGCCGCTGGTGGCGGGACGACATCGGCCCGCTGGTGGGCCGGCGCGCCCTGTCGGGGGCGCCGGTCGCCCTGCTGTGGCGGCGCGGCGGCTATGTCGCCGTGCATCCGGCGACCGGCCGGGAGACCCCGGTGGAGAAGGCGAACGCGGAGGAGTTCGAGCCGCGCGCGGTGATGCTCTACCGGCCGCTGCCCGACCGGGCGCTCGGCCCGCTCGGCCTGCTCCGGTTCACCCTGCGCGGCACCTCACGCGATCTGCTGAACCTGCTGCTCAGCGGTCTGGTCACGGTGGCAATCGGGGCACTGGTGCCGCTCGCGACGGGCAAGGTGCTCGGCGAGTTCGTACCGCGGGCGCAGACCGGCCTCATCGCGCAGGTGTGTCTGGCGGTGATGGTCAGCGGTGTGGTGGCGGCGGCGTTCCTGCTGCTGCAGAACCTGACCGTCCTGCGGCTGGAGGGCCGGATCGAGGCGACCCTCCAACCCGCCGTCTGGGACCGGCTGTTGCGGCTGCCGACGAAGTTCTTCACCGAGCGTTCCACGGGTGAGCTGGCGAGCGCGGCGATGGGCATCAGCGCGATCCGCAGACTGCTGGCAGGGGTCGGCCCCACGGTCGCCCAGTCGGTGACGGTCGGCGCGATGAACCTGGGACTGCTGCTGTGGTTCAGCGTGCCGATGGCGCTCGTGGCGATCGCTGTGCTGGTCGTCGTCACGGCGGTGTTCCTGGGGCTCGGGATGTGGCAGGTGCGCTGGCAGCGGCGGCTCGTGGTGCTGAGCAACAAGCTGAACAACCAGGCGTTCCAGACCCTGCGCGGGCTGCCCAAGCTGCGGGTGGCGGCGGCGGAGAACTACGCGTACGCCGCCTGGGCCGCGCAGTTCGCGCGCAGCCGGGAGCTGCAGCAGAAGGTGGGCCGGATCAAGAACCTCAGCGCGGTGCTGGGGGCGATCTACCTGCCGCTGTGCACCTTGCTGATGTTCATGCTGCTGGCGGGCCCGGCGCGCGGTTCGATGTCGGCGGCGGCCTTCCTGGCCTTCAACACCTCGGTGACGATGCTGCTGACCTCCGTCACGCAGCTCACCGGCGCGTTCGTGTCGGTGGTGGCCGCGCTGCCGCTGTTCGAGGAGATCAAGCCGGTGCTGGAGGCGGCCCCGGAGGTGCGCTCGGCGAGCACCCGCCCGGGTCCGCTCACCGGGGCGATCGAGGCCCGTCGGCTGTCGTTCCGCTACTCCGACGACGGTCCACTGGTCCTGGACGACGTGTCCTTCGCGGTCCGGCCGGGCGAGTTCGTGGCGATCGTCGGCCCGAGCGGCTGCGGCAAGTCGACCCTGCTGCGCCTGCTGATCGGCTTCGACAAGCCGGTCTCCGGCAGCGTGCTCTACGACGGCCAGGACCTCGCGGCGCTGGACCGGTCGGCGGTGCGCCGCCAGTGCGGGGTGGTCCTGCAGCACGCGCAGCCGTTCACCGGATCCATCCTCGATGTCATCTGCGGCACCGAGCCGTACACGCCGGAGGAGGCGATGGCGGCGGCCGAACTGGCGGGGCTGGCCGAGGACATCAAGCGCATGCCGATGGGCCTGCACACCATCGTCTCGGGCGGCGGCGCGATCTCCGGCGGGCAGCGCCAGCGGCTGATGATCGCGCAGGCGCTGATCCGGCGCCCGCGGATCCTGTTCTTCGACGAGGCGACGAGCGCGCTGGACAACGAGACACAGCGGACGGTCATCGAGAGCACCAAGTCCCTGAACGCCACCCGGATCGTCATCGCCCACCGGCTGTCGACCGTCCTGGACGCCGACCGCGTGATCGTGATGGAGGACGGCAAAGTGGCCCAGGAAGGCCCGCCCGCGCAACTGCTCGCCGACACGGGCGGACGGCTGCACGAGCTGGTACGGCGTCAGATGGCGTGAGCGTCAGGCAGGTCCCGGTGCGGGCGCGCCGTCGAGGACGAGAGCCCGGCGACACCCGAACCGGTCAGTCCTGTCCCGGCACAGGGGCACCGGAGGGGACGCCCGCGTCGACGTACGCCCGGTAGATCTCCTTCCAGGGCGCCTCGGCCCCGGCGTGCGGCCCTTCGAAGCGCTCGCCGCGGGCCTTGGCGTCGAGGGCGGCCAGGCAGAGCTCCCAGCCGGCGCCGTTGCGGGCGGCCGTGTTCTCGGCGACGAGGACGTTGGTGAGGGTGAAGCGGGTGCGGTCGCCGTCCAGCGGCTCCAGGTCGAAGTGCACTTCGTCGCCGCCCCAGTCGAAGGACAGGTGCCGGGGCGCGTCCACGGCGATGACGCGGCCGGTGGAGTCCGCCATGTTCGGGTCACCGCTGAAGGTGATGGTGCCTCCCGGGCGCAGGTCGATCTCGGCGCGGGAGGGGAACCACTGGGCGAGTTCGTCGGCGTCGGTCACGAACCGCCAGACGCGCGCGACGGGATGGTCGTAGGTGCGGGTGAAGCGGACGGCCGGACGGCCGTCGTCCAGGGTCACGAAGGTGCCGGTGCGTTCGACGGGCATGGTGGCTCATTCCTCGGGGGTGGGGGGTGCGGGTTCGTCCGACGTCTCGTCGAGGCGGCGTCCCAGGGCGTCGAGGCGCTCGTTCCAGAGCCTGCGGTACGGGGCCAGCCAGGCGTCGAGCGCGGCGATCGGGGCGGGGTCGAGGCCGTAGACCCGGCGCTGGGCGTCCTGTCGTACCCGGACCAGGCCCGCTTCCCGGAGCACCTTCAGGTGCTTCGACGTACTCGGCTGGCTCAGCCCGCACGCCTCCACGATCTCCCCGACCGAGCGGGGCCGCTGAAGGAGCAGCGCGACGATGGCCCGCCGGTGCGGATCGGCGAGGGCGGTCCAGAGCTCGGGGACATCGGACATGACTCCAATATGCCTCGCGGGTTATATGCCAGTCAAGGAATATGCGCTCGCCATGCGAGATCGCCTTAGCGAAACGTTGCCGTTTCGCTCGGGGTGTTCTAGCCTCCTCATGTGAACGAAACCGTTTCGTTCACCGTGGCTCTGCCTTCGCGCGACTTCCCGGAGTTGAACCGATGCCCCACAAGACCGTCACCGACAGCGCCCCCGGCGCCGTAGAGTCGCCGCCGGCGGCCTCCCCGAAGCGGTGGTGGATCCTCGCGATCGTCGCCGTCGCCCAGCTCATGGTGGTGCTGGACGCCACCATCGTGAACATCGCCCTGCCCTCGGCCCAGGCCGACCTCGGCTTCTCCGACGGCAACCGGCAGTGGATCGTCACCGCGTACGCGCTGGCGTTCGCCTCCCTGCTGCTGCTCGGCGGGCGGATCGCCGACCTGTTCGGCCGCAAGCCCGCCTTCCTGATCGGTGTCGCGGGCTTCGCCGCGGCCTCCGCCCTCGGCGGCGCCGCCACCAGCTTCGAGATGCTCGTCGTCGCCCGCGCCCTCCAGGGCGTCTTCGGCGCCCTGCTCGCGCCCGCCGCGCTCTCGCTGCTCAACACCACGTTCACCGACGCCCGCGAGCGCGCCACGGCCTTCAGCGTCTACGGCGCCATCGCCGGCGCGGGCGGCGCCGTCGGCCTGCTGCTCGGCGGTGTGCTGACCGACGCGCTGGACTGGCGCTGGACGCTGTACGTGAACGTGCCGATCGCGCTGGTCGCCCTGGCCGGCGGCTGGATGCTGCTGTCCAACCACCGCGACGCCGCGAACTCCAAGCTCGACGTGCCGGGCACGATCCTGGTCGCGGCCGGTCTGTTCTCGGTCGTCTACGGCTTCTCCAACGCCGAGTCCCACGACTGGGGCTCCCCGCTCACCTGGGGCTTCCTGCTCGCGGGCGGGGTGCTGCTGGCGGTGTTCGCCTGGTGGCAGACCCGCGCCGCGCACCCGCTGCTGCCGCTGCGCATCCTGCTCGACCGCAACCGCGCGGCCTCCTTCCTCACGGTGCTGATCACCGGTGCGGGCATGTTCGGCGTGTTCCTGTTCCTCACCTACTACCTCCAGCTCAACCTGGGCTTCAGCCCGACGAAGACCGGTGTCGCCTTCCTGCCGATGGTCGGCGCGCTGATGGTGATGGCCCAGCTCGGCACCACGGTCCTGGTACCGCGGCTCGGACCCAAGGTCGTCCTGCCGCTGGGCTTCGCCGTCGCCACCGCGGGCATGGCCTGGCTGACCGGGATCGGCGTCGGCTCGGACTACCTGACCTCCGTGCTGCCGCAGCTGATCGTCATCGGCGTCGGCCTCGGCATGGTGATGCCGCCCGCGATGCAGCTCGCCACCGGTGGAGTGGCCGCCGAGGACGCCGGAGTGGCCTCCGCGACCGTCAACGCCATGCAGCAGGTGGGCGGCTCGATCGGCACCGCGCTGCTGAGCACCCTCGCCGCGAGCGCCGCGACCGACTACCTGGCCGGCCAGGACGCCACCAGCCCGGTGGTGCAGGCGCAGGCGTCGATCGAGAGCTACACCACCGCCTTCTGGTGGTCGGCCGGTCTGTTCGCCGCGGGCGCGGTGATCTCCTTCCTGCTCTTCCGGCGCGGGGTGGCGGAGCAGGACGCCGAGGCGGCGCCCGTCGTCCACATGTGACCGTCCCGGTCCACCAGGACCACCCGGGGAGCCGCGCAGGGGCCGCCGTCCGCAGGGGACGGCGGCCCCTGTCCCGTGTCCGGACGGCGGCCGAATCCATGCGCATGCGAAGCGCTCTCTGTTCGACACGCCGGGAATGGGGTACCCACGAGGCCATGCGAATCAGCGTGGTGGATGTGGGTTCGAACACGGTTCGCCTGGTGGTGGCGGACGCCCAGGGCGGGGTGCCGCTTCCGGTGCACACCGCCAAGTGGCGCCTGCGGCTGTCCGCATACGTCCGTCCGGGGGAGCCGATTCCGCAGGAGGCCGTCGACCGGCTGGTGCACGCGGTCGAGGACGCGAGCCGTACGGCGGCCCGCTGGCACGCCTCCGATCCGCCGGCCTTCGCCACGGCCGTGGTGCGCTCCGCCCCGAACCGGGCGGAGGTGCTGCGCGCGGTGCGCACCCGGACCGGGGTGGATCTGTGCACCCTGCCCGGCGAGGTGGAGGCCGAGCTGACCTTCCTCGGGGCGCGGCGGTGGATGGGCTGGCGGGCCGGGCCGCTCGCGCTGCTGGACATCGGCGGCGGCTCGCTGGAGGTGGCCTTCGGACGCGGCCGGCTGCCGGACTTCGCGGCGTCGCTGCCGCTGGGCGCCGGACGGCTGACCCATGAGTTCTTCGGCGACACCGATCCGCCCGACCCCGAGCAGATCAGGGCGCTGCGCCGCAAGGTGCGCCACCAGCTGCGGGACGCGGCGGCGCGGATCCGCTGGGAGGGGCCGCGTACGGCGGTGGCGACCTCGCGTACGTTCCAGCAGCTCGGCCGCCTGTGCGGGGCCGCGCCGGGCCGGAACGGCCCGTTCGTGGACCGCGTGCTGTCCCGCCGCGATCTGCGCGAGGCGGCCGAACGGCTGGCCCGGCTGCCCGCCGCCGAGCGCGCGCTGCTGCCCGGTATCTCCGCCCCGCGCGCCGCGCAGAGCCTGGCCGGGGCGCTGGTGGCGCACACGACGATGAAGCTCACGGGTCTGCGCGCCCTCACCGTCTGCCCCTGGGCCATCCGCGAGGGCATCCTCCTGCGCCATATCGAGGACGGCGCGTCATGGTGGAACCGGGTCGCCCACCTGGACGAGTCGGCGCCGCCGCCGGAGCCGGTACCGCTGCGGCTGGCGGGCGCCCGCGGCTGAGGCGAGGTGATCGGGCACGGGCGCCGATGAGTTTCGGGGGCCGTCCGGGTCTGTCCTTCGAGAGGCCGTCCGGCCGCTCGGCCCGACGCGCGCGTATGGCGGGCCGGTGCCAGGCTGACGGCACGGAACAGTGAAGGGAAGCCTCATGATCACCACGGAACCCGCCCCCGGCGTGCCCTGTTGGCTCGACCTCGGCGCACCCGACGTACCCGCCGCCGCTGCCTTCTACGCCACCGTGTTCGGCTGGCAGTACGAGGCCATGGAGGGCGGCGGCGAGGACATGGAAGGCGGGATGTTCCGCCGGGACGGCAAGGTCGTCGCGGGGCTCGGCAAGCTCACCGAGGAGGGCGCCCGTTCGGCCTGGATGATCTACTACAACGTCGCCGACGCGGACGCCGCCACCCAGGCGGTCGAGAAGGCGGGCGGCACGGTGCGGGTGGCGCCCGTGGACCTCGGCGAGTGGGGCCGGATGGCCCAGTTCACCGACCCGCAGGGCGGGCAGTTCGCGGCCTGGCAGCCCGGCTCGGACTCCGGGGTGGAGCTGGTGGACGCACCGGGTTCGCTGTCGTGGACGGAGCTGTACACCACCGACGCCGACGCGGCGAAGGCGTTCTACGCCGATGTGTTCGGCTGGTCCTACAGCGACATGGCACTGCCGGGCGGGGGCGGGGCGTACTCGCTGATCACCCCCGCGGGGCTGCCTCAGGAGCGGATGCAGGGCGGCATCATGGCCCTGCCCGCGGAGGCCCTCGGCCTCAACGGTGGGAAGCCGTACTGGCATCCGGTCTTCGACGTGGAGGACTGCGACGCCGCGGTCGCCCGGGTCACGGAGAACGGCGGCTCGGTGCAGATGGGCCCGGACGACGCCGAGGACGTCGGCCGGCTCGCCGTGTGCGTGGACCCGGCGGGCGCGGACTTCGTTGTGCTCAAGCCCGTCCAGCGCTGAACGCGCCGGTACGGGCGCCTGCTTCGAGGTGCCGGCCGGGCGGCCCCACTCCGCCCGGCCGGCCCCCTGTTCGAGATCACCGGTCCCGCGACAGGACTCGCACTCCCCAGCTGCGGGCCGCTGCACGTGTTCACGGAAGACCGTGCGATCCCGGTCCCTCAGAACGCGAAGACGCTCGCGCCGAGGGCGTTCTTGATGCACTCGTTGGAGTAGGTCCGCTCGTAGGAGACCCGCTGGCCGCGCCAGACGCCGTTGACCGTGACGACGACGGGGTTGTACTCCCGGGTGCACAGGACGTTGTCGCCGCTCGCGAGAGCGTCGAAGTCGCCTTGGGCCGCGCGCAGGTCGGCACAGGCCTCGGCGGGTGCCGGGTGGGTGCCGGAGGGCGTGGGCGCGCAGGAGAGGGTGACAGCGCGCTCGGGGGCTGCGAGCGCCGAGCTCTCGCCGTGCGCCACGGTGAGTACCAGTGCCGACGGGGCGTAGAGCGAGGCGGGCGCGTTGCCGGGGGCCGCGGGGGCGGCCGAGGCGAGGGGGCCGCAGACGGCGGTGGCCGTCAGGCCGAAGGTCGCTGCCCAGCGCGCGGTGGTCCGCATTGTGTGCATCCTTCCGCTCGGTTCGGGGGTGTGCCGGAGCCCGCCCGATCGGGCCGGAACCGGCGAGCGCGAGTCTGCCGAGTCCGCCGCCGGAACACACATCGACCCCATACGTTTCGGTAACCTTGCGTATTGAATCAGTGGCGTGAAGTAACGGAATTCGAACGTTCCAACCCCTTGAGCACGCCATTCTTGATCGCCCGAAGCAGCCAAGTGGCTTAAATCAATACGTTCATTAATCGGCCTGAAACATTCCGATTCTGCTCGCGAACGACTACCCGGTTGCCCCATTTGTTCATCGGGGCGTCACGTCGACCCCGAACTCCGCGCCTCCGGAGGGCCGTTGTCAGACCCCTCGGTTACGTTGCGGGCATGACTTCCTTCGTACTGGTGGCGGGTGCCTGGCTCGGGGCGTGGGCCTGGGACGACGTGGTGGACGGGCTGCGGGCCGACGGGCACGCGGCGCATCCGCTGACGTTGTCGGGGCTCGCGGAGAAGCGAGGCGCCCACGCGGGGCCGGGGACCCATGTGCGGGACATCGTCGACGAGGTCGAACGGCTGGGGCTGCGGGATGTCGTGCTCGTGGGGCACAGCTATGCCGGGGTGCCGGTGGGGCAGGCCGCGGAGCGGATCGGGGACCGGCTGCGTCACGTCGTGCTCGTGGACGCCAACGTCCCCGTCGACGGCGAGTCGTTCCTGGACGGGTGGCCCAGCGACCCCGTGCGGGAGGCGATCGCCGCGCACGACGGGGTGTGGCCGCCTCCGGACCCGTCCGAGTTCGCGGGCCAGGGCCTGACGGATGAGCAGGTGGCGCGCCTGCTCGTCGATGCCACCCCGCACCCCGGCACCACGCTCGTGGAACCGGTGGTCCTGTCCCGCCCGCTGGGCGAGTTGCCCGGTACGTACGTCAAGTGCCTGCTGGACGGCGAGGAGCCGTGGGGTGCGGCGGCCGAACTGCTCAAGAGCCCGCGGTGGAACCTGGTCGAGCTCGACACCGGGCACTGGCCGATGTTCTCCTGGCCCCGGGAACTCGCCCGGATCCTGGGGGCGTCGGCAGGAGAGGCCTGACCGGCCGTCCCACCCCTCCCTACTGGTCGGTATGGTCTGCGTACTGCGCGTTCTCAACGACGAGAGGCGGGACGGTCGGCATGGCCAAGCACTGGGCGGATTTCCAGTACGAGATCTACCTCAACGGGATGACGGGGGCCGTGCCCCGGCTGCCCACCGACCTGACGCGGCTGGAGGAGATGGCCGAGCGGCGGCTCGGGCCGGGGCCGGTCGGTTACGTGGCGGGGAGCGCCGGGGACGGCAGCACCGCGCACGCCAACCGGGCCGCCCTGAAGCGGCACCGGATCGTGCCGCGCATGCTGCGGGACGTGCACGAGCGGGATCTGTCGGTCGAGGTGCTGGGCCGCTCGCTGCCCGCGCCCCTCGCGCTCGCCCCGGTGGGCGTGCTGTCGATCATGCACCCGGACGCCGAGTCCGCCGCGGCACGCGCCGCCGCCGCGCAGGGCGTGCCCTTCGTGCTGTCCTCCGCCTCCAGCACCCCCATGGAGCAGGTCGCCGAGGCGATGGGCGACGCCGAGCGCTGGTTCCAGCTGTACTGGCCCAAGGACCCCGAGGTCGCGCTCAGTTTCCTGAACCGGGCGAAGGCGGCCGGGTACACCGCGCTCGTGGTCACCCTGGACACACCGCTGCTGGCGTGGCGGCCCCGTGATCTGGACCAGGCGTACCTGCCGTTCCTGCACGGGGTCGGCACCGCCAACTACTTCACCGACCCGGCGTTCCAGGCGGGCCTGGCCAAGCCGGTGCACGAGGACCCGAACGCGGCGGTGATGCACTTCGTGGGCATGTTCGCCGACCCGGGAAAGACCTGGCCGGACCTCGCGTTCCTGCGCGAGCACTGGGACGGGCCGATCGTGCTCAAGGGCATCCTGCACCCCGACGACGCCCGGGCCGCCGTCGACGCCGGCATGGACGGGGTCGTCGTCTCCAACCACGGCGGACGCCAGGTCGCCGGTTCGGTCGCGGCGGCGGACGCGCTGCCCGGCGTGGTGCGGGCGGTCGGCGACCGGCTCACCGTCCTCTTCGACAGCGGCATCCGCACCGGCGACGACATCGCCAAGGCACTCGCGCTCGGCGCCCGGGCGGTTCTCGTCGGCCGCCCCTACGTCTACGGCCTCGGCCTGGACGGCCGGCAGGGCGTGGAGCACGTGATCCGCTGCCTGCTGGCCGAACTCGACCTCACCCTCGCCCTGTCGGGCCACGCCGGCCCGGCATCGCTCGGCCCCGCCGACCTGACAAAGGCCCCCGCGTGACCGCCGACTCCCGCAGCGTCCTCGCCGTCATAGCGCCGCACGTCGGCGGTCGGGCCGCCGGAGCGGCACTGGCGACGCTGTTCCCCGCCGACGCGCGCGTCACCGTCGTGGAGGCGGCGGACGAGGACCCGGACGCGCTGCGCTCCGCGCACGCGATCATCACCGCCCTCGCCCCCGTCACCGCCGAACACCTCGCCGCCGCACCGGAGCTGGCACTGGTGCAGTGTGCGAGTCATGGGTTCGACTACGTCGACACCGTCGCCGCGCGCGAGCGCGGTGTGCGGGTGTGCACCATCGGCTCCAGCGGCGCCGAGGCGCAGAACGTCGCGGAGCAGACCTTCGCGCTGATGCTCGCGCTCGCCAAGCAGCTGGTTGCTGCGCACACCGCGCTCGTCGAGGCCGACTGGGCGCTGCCCCGGCTGCGGAGTTCACTGACGGAGCTGTCCGGCAAGACGCTCGGCATCGTGGGCCTGGGGGCGATCGGCCAGGAGGTCGCCCGGCGCGCGGTCGCCTTCGACATGACGGTCGTCTACGCCGGACGCAACCAGGTCTCCCCCGAGACGGAGGCCCGGTTCGGTGCCCGTCGGCTCCCGCTGGAGGACCTGCTGCGCACGGCCGACTACGTCACCCTGCACGCCCCGCTCACCGAGGACACCCGGCACCTGCTGAACGCGGAGCGGCTGGCGCTGCTGAAGCCGACGGCGTTCGTGGTGAACACTGCGCGGGGCGCCCTGATCGACCAGGACGCCCTGGCAGACGCGCTGGAGAAGGGCGCCTTGGCCGGGGCGGGAATCGACGTCTTCGACCCCGAACCGCCCACCCCGGCCCTGCGGTTGCTGCGCGCCCCGAACGTGGTGCTGTCCCCGCACGCGGGCGGCGTCACCCGCGAGACCCTGGTCCGTATCGCGCTCGCCGCAGTGGCGAACGTGACCTCCTACCTGGAGGGCGGCACCCCGAGGGACGTCGTCAACCAGTCCGGGGCGACGGCGCGGCGACCGACAGCGACCCCGGCTTCTGAGATCTGCCTAAATCGCCCAGCCAGCGCTGTCCGTCGGAGCCGTCGCGGGCCTTGACTACGATGTCGGCGCCCGCGTCACCGGTGGTGGAGGCGAGGGCGAGCTGTTCGTCCCAGCGGGGCAGCAACTCGCCCCGCACGCTGAGGTCGTAGCGCACATCGCCGGCACGTTTGCCGTCGTCGTCGGCGCACTCGCCGAGGACGACGACACCGGCGTCCACCCGTGAGTCCAGGCACAGGTCACGGTCGGCGGCACTGCGCAGCAGCCCGTCCTCCTCGTACGACCACTGCTGGGTGCGGGCCGTCGAGCAGGTGGCGAGTTCGACCGCGGCGCCGGGCTCCGGCTCGTCGCGGATGTCCAGGCACAGGTCTGCCCCGTCGTTGCGCAGCCGGGTCTGCCGGGGCGGGACGGGCAGCTGGGCCTGGTCAGGAGGCGCGGACGACACCCCCGGGGTCTCACTACCCGTGTCGCCGCTGGTCGCCGAGGGTGCCGGGGCCGTGCCGTCGTCGGCCCAGAGAGTGGCGGCGAGCACGGAGGCGATCAGCCCGACGGAGGCTATGCCGACGCCGGTGCGCAGCACCCGGGCCGGGCGCGGCGCGTGCGGCACGCGGCGCAGTTGCGGGGGCACCCGGGACAGCAGGCCCCGGCGTCCGCCGCCGTGCCGGGCCCGGCCCCGGGGGCGGGTGCCCGGCCGCTCGCGGCCCGGCCGGGAGTCGTAGTAGCGGCCGCCGCCCCAGCCGAGTACCGCCTCGGCCAGCAGCATGCCCAAATTGCCCTCGAAATGGCTCAGTTGTTCGGCGGCGGAACGGCAGTATCGGCACTGGGAGAGATGCTGCTCGACATCCGGGAGCAGGGCCCCGCCACGGCGAATGGGGACGTCGAGGAGCCGGTTGTAGAAGCGGCAATCCTTGGTCGGAGCGAGTTCGCGATGTGCCAGTACACAACCTTCGCGGAATTTTTCACGCGCCTGTTCGAGTGCGGCGGTCGCGGTGTCGGTATCCATGCCGAGCAGTCCGGCGGGGACGGTTATCGGTTCCGCCTCGACCTCGGTGTGCCAGAGCAGACACCGGGCGAGTCCGGGAAGACCGTTGAATGAACGACCGGCGAGCTTCCGGTTTTCCGGAGTCATGGACTTCGCGGTGCGCATACCGCGCCCTCCGGCCGGTTTCCCCAGCTCCGGCAGAACGGCCGATATCCGTTCCTCCGCCGCCCATACCCGGACCGTGTCGCGGACCGCGACCAGCAGGAAGGGGCGCAGCGCCGACGCCGGTTCGCCGAGCGCCAGCCGGTCGAGTACCTGGTGGAAGGCGGCGGCGGTGACCATGGCGGCGAGGTCGGCCCGGGAGGCGAGGCAGATCGCGGCGTATTCCTGGGCGGGGCGCCAGTGGCGGGCCATGAGCAGGGCGACGGTGGTGGTTGTCTCGCCGTCGGACCGGCCTCTGAGCCGGGCCGCGAGAGCGTCGTCCGATTCCTCGTGGACACCCGCGGGCGGGGGGTATGGGGGGCGAGGGGGGTGGGGGGTGGGCACTGAGCGGATTCCTTCCCACGCGCGGAGAACAGCGCGGGGAGTGAAATTCACCCTCTCCCATCCGAAGCCGATCCCCCATCGGTCCGAATGCGACCCGGCTTTTACCCCCCGCACGGGCACTTAACCCTCGCACATCACACTCACGCCCAACAAGGCACTCGGGCAACATCAGCACCTTTGAAACTAAGTCAGAATCGACGGCAACTCGCGTCACCGGCACCGACTTTCGGCTTTGCCCTGCGCCCCGTGTGAAACACACACCCGCACCGGTCCACGACGCACGCTCCCGGCCCGGACCCGCGCGCGATGAACTGGTACCGGCCCCTCGGAAGGCCACGCGCAGGACGGCGGCTCTCCCGCGCGAACGGGCCGCCGACCCCGATCTCCCGCCCTCGGTCGGCGGCCCCGAGGGGGAGACACCGGGCCGGCGGCCCCGAGGGGGACACCCGGCTTCAGCCGATCGCACGGGCACACGAGGCTTCAGCCCGTCCCAAAGGGAACGCCCACCTTCAGCCGGCCCCGAAAGGGGACACCAGGCTCCAGCCCACCCCGAAGCACACCCACCTTCAGCCGACCCCGAAGGGGGCACCCGGCTTCAGCCGCCCCAAGGGGAATGCCCGCCTTGAGTCGTCCGAAGGGAACCCCCGGCTTCAGCGTTCTCGCACCGCGGCGGCATCGACCCCCACCGCCCGCAGCTTCCCGGCCAGCAGTTCCATCTCGGGCAGCGTCCCCGCGTACTCGCCGTCCAGCACGCGCCACGCCTCGGCCTTGGCGCCCGCCGGGTCGAGTCCTGCCTCGGCCCGTAGGACCCGCATGATCCGGACGCGCCCGGCCAGCCCCGCGTCACTCACCCGCAGCCGGGCCGGACCGTGCGCGGCGAGCAGGTGCTCGCGCCGCTCCCCCGGCAGGTCCCCGCCGCACTCGGCGAGCGCGAACCCGCAGCCGGGGCACGCCGACTCGACGTCCCACCGCAGCCGTCCGGCCACCAGCGCCTGGACGCCGGCGCACTCCAGCTCCGCCCCGCAGTCCGGGCAGGGCGCCGGCCAGGTGACCGACTCCCGCACGGGCGCCGCTCAGATCTGCCAGGACCGCAGGCGGTCAGCGGCGCCGTAGATGTCCGTCTTGCCGTCGATCAGGTCGCGGACGAGGTCGACGAGGGCACCGTAGGGGGGATCGATGCCGACTCCGCTGACGAACATGTAGGCCACGGCGGTGGCACAGGCGAAGCGGGCGTTGGCGGAAGGCAGCGGCTTGAGCAGGGCCAGGGTGTGCAGCAGCGCCGCCGCCCGCCAGGCGGCGTCGGAGTTCACACCGAGCCGCGGCGGGTCGACGCGGTGCCGGGCTACCGCGGCGACCAGCGCCGAGAAGTCGTTGATCGTCGGCTGGTCCGGCAGGACCTCTTCGTGCCGCTGGAGCAGCCAGGGCACGTCGATATGGATGACGGGTGCCATCGCTCAGGCGGCCCGCCCCTCGTCCTTGGCGGGTGGTTCGTCGTCCGGGAAGGCGGCCGCGAATTCGTCGGCGTGCGAGGAGAAGAACTGGCGGAACGCCGCGGCGCCTTCCTGCAGCGCCCGGTGCCGGGCGATGTCCGCCGCCGCGGCCTCCCGTACGAGCGCCTTCATCGATGTGCCGCGTTCCTTGGCGATCTGCCTGAGGTCCTCAAGTTCGCGGTCGCTGAACTCCACATTGAGAGCTGGCATGACCTCACGGTACCGCGCGGGTACTTAACCGTAAATACACCCAGGTCAGAACAGGTGTGCAACGGTACCTGCGGAACCAATGCGGGCACGACTCGATGAGACCTGGGTCACATTGCCCCCTGTTCCTGTCACAAACGGACCTCCTCGAAGGCTCCCAGTGGTGAGCGCACCGCTGCGGAGGCCCCGAATGTCCGAGACATCCCTGCCCGAGACCGGCGACCGGTTGGACCGGGCGACCGGTGTCTTCGTCGCCCATCGCGAGCTGCTGTTCGGCGTCGTCTACAACGTGCTGGGCAGCGTCGTCGACACCGAGGACGTCCTCCAGGAGACCTGGCTGTCCTGGACGGCCCGCGGTGGCGGCGGCCAGCCGCCGGACGTCGCCAACCCGCGGGCGTACCTCGTCCGCGTCGCCGTCAACCACGCGCTGCGCCGACGCGCCACGATCACCCGCCGCCAGGAGACCTACGTCGGCCCCTGGCTGCCGGAGCCGCTGGTCTCCACCGACGAGGGCGCGGACGAGACGGCCCTGCGCGCCGAGTCGGTGTCGTTGGCGCTGCTGGTGGTGCTGGAGTCGCTGTCCCCGCTGGAGCGCGCGGTGTTCGTCCTGCACGAGGTGTTCGGCTACCCGCACACCGAGATCGCGGACATCCTGGACCGCACCCCCGCTGCCGTACGGCAGCTCGCACGGCGCGCCCGCGCCCATGTGCACGCGCGGCGGCCGGCGTACGAGGCGCATCCGCGGGTGCGCCGGGAGGCCACGGAACGGTTCGTCCGGGCGGCGCTCGGCGGGGACATCGCCGCGCTGCTGGAGATCCTCGCGCCGGACGTCACGGTGTGGTCGGACGGCGGCGGCAACCGCAGCGGGGCCGGGCTGCGCCCGGTGCACGGCCGGGACAAGGTGGCCCGACTGCTGACCGGCCATGTCACCCGGCACGGTGTGGGCGACCTGGACGTGACGTTCCGGCGGGTCAACGGCGACGAGGCGGCGGTGCTGTTCCAGGGCGAGGAGCCGTTCGCGGTGATGGTCATGGACCTCACCCCGGAGGGCGACCGGGTCTCGGGCATCTACATCGTCAGCAACCCCGAGAAGCTCACCCGGGTCGAACGCGGCGACGACGAAGAGGAAGGACTTGGGTCATGACGGAGGCGTCCGGGGGCGAACGGGTCGCCGACTGGTTCGACGGCCGCCTCGGCATCCACGCGCTGGGGCGCAAGTACCTGCGCAAGGTGTTCCCGGACCACTGGTCGTTCCTGCTGGGCGAGATCTGCCTGTACAGCTTCGTGGTGCTGATCCTGACCGGCGTCTGGCTCACCCTCTTCTTCCACCCGTCGATGAACGAGGTGACGTACCAGGGCAGTTACGTCCCCCTCAACGGCGTGCGGATGACCGAGGCGTACGCCTCCACCCTCGACATCAGCTTCGACGTGCGCGGCGGTCTGCTCATCCGGCAACTGCACCACTGGGCGGCGCTGGTGTTCGTCGCCGGGATGCTGACGCACATGATGCGGCACTTCTTCACCGGGTCGTACCGCAAACCCCGGGAGATCAACTGGCTGTTCGGCTGGCTGCTGCTCCTTCTCGGCCTGTTCGAGGGCCTGTTCGGCTACTCGCTCCCGGACGATCTGCTCTCCGGCACGGGCCTGCGGTTCGTCAACGGGGCGCTGCTGTCCGTACCGATCGTGGGCACGTACCTCTCGATGTTCCTGTTCGGCGGGGAGTTCCCCGGCGAGGACGTCGTGGCGCGCTTCTACGCGCTGCACATCCTGGTGATCCCGGGCGTCATGGCGGTTCTCGTCGTCGCCCATGTGCTGCTGGTCGTCTACCACAAGCACACCCAGTTCGCGGGTCCCGGCCGCAGCGAACGCAACGTCGTGGGCGCCCCGTTCCTGCCCGTGTACCTGGCGAAGGCGGGCGGCTTCTTCTTCCTGGTCTTCGGCACCCTCACCCTGCTCGCCGCGGTCGCCACGATCAACCCGGTCTGGGCGTACGGCCCCTTCCGCGCCGACCAGGTCTCCACGGGCGCCCAGCCCGACTGGTACCTGGGCTTCGCGGAGGGCCTGGTGCGGGTGATGCCGGGCTGGGAGATCACGCTGTGGGGCCACACCCTGGTCCTGGGTGTCCTGATCCCGATCGTCGTCTTCCCCCTGCTCCTGGTCCTGATCGGCGCGTACCCCTTCGTGGAGTCCTGGGTGACCGGCGACCGACGCGAGCACCACCTGCTCGACCGCCCCCGCAACCACCCGGTGCGCACCGGCCTCGGCGCGGCCTGGATCGCCCTCTACCTGATCCTGCTGGCGGGCGGCGGCAACGACATCGTGGCGACCCGGCTCCACCTGTCCATCAACACGGTGACCTGGACCATCCGCGTCGCCGTCTTCGTCGTCCCCGTCCTGGTCTACGTCCTCACCCGCCGCATCTGCCTGGGCCTGCAACTGCGCGACCGTGAACTGGTCGCCCACGGCCGTGAGACCGGCATCGTCAAACGCCTCCCGCACGGCGAGTACGCAGAGATCCACGAGCCCCTCGACCGGGGCCGCCTCCACACACTGACGGCGCACGAACGGCCTGGGGAGTTCGTCGAACACGAGTCCCGGGCGGAGATCCCCTAGCACACGCCCGCCCTGTCCGCCGATCCCCTTCCGTCGGCGACCGTGGCCCCTAATCTTGTGTCACCGGCGGTACCAACGGGGGTCGTCGGGCAGGGCGAGGGAGCGCGCCCCGGGACGGGGGCGCCGGAGGGGGGCCTCCTTGCGCGAGGAGATCGAGGACCGGATACGGCGCGTTTCCGTGGACGTCCTGGTCGGCTGGGACGGTGCGCGGGCGCCCGAGGACCGGGAGCAGTTCCTGGATCTGGTGCTCGACCGGCTCGGGCGGGGCGGTCAGCTCCCCCGGCACTCGGTACCGCGCAGTCAGTGGGTGGCCCTGCTCAGGCTCTGTATGAAGAACGCACCGGACGGCCTGTCCTGCCTCGCCGCCACGGTGGATCTGCTGGACCCCGACTCGGCGGAAGCGCTGCAGATGTTCCGGCTCGGTGACGAGTGGCGGGCCGTACGCAGCCTGCCGCCCGAGTACCCCGATGTCTGGGAGCTGCTGACGCGTTCCCTGGAACCCCTGCCGCTGCCCGCCGACCAACGGCGGCGGCTGCTGTCCCTGGCGACCGAGAGCCGATTGACCGACCCGCCCCCGCACTCCACCACTCCCTGGTCGGACTTCCTGTACCTGGTGGGGCAGAACTCCGCGCCGGAACGGGTGCCGCCGTGGATGGCCTACCTGGACAAGACGGCCGACTGGCTCCCGGACGCGGGGGCGTCCCAGGAGATCCGGGCGCTCAACCGACGGCGAGCGGCGCGCTGGGGCATCGCGCAGACCCTCGACCGCCTGCGCTACACGCGCGGCGCGGACCGGCAGCCCGCCACCCATGACGAGCACCTGGCCATCCGGATCATGCCCGCGCCGTTCGACGAGGGCCACTACACGGTGTCGTACTGGTTCCACTCCGACGCTCGGGGGCCGGACTTCGAGGGCCGCCGGGACAGCGCGGTGATCCCCTTCGACGATCTCCAGCGCAGCGTCAGCGAGGTGATCTGCGAGGTGGAGCGCGCCGAGGGGGACAGACCCGGGCAGCTTCGGCTGGAGTTCGTACTGCCCCTGGAACTGATCAACCTGCCGGTGGAGTCCTGGCCGTTGGACGCTGCCGAGGACCCGCATCTGCCGCTCGGCATGACCTACCCGGCGGTGGTGATCCGCAGCCTGGAGCGGCTGCTCGACCAGAGCTGGCACGGCAGATGGCGGCTGCGCTGGCAGAGGCTGCGGCAGGAACCGGCGGCCGGTTCCGTCTACATGGGCATCCCCGGCGCCAACGGCCGGCACCCGGGCCTGCCCGGACTGCTGGACGAGGAGCATGTCGCCGCCGTGCTCAGCGAACCCCCGGAGGAGGGCCGCCCGCACGGCCGCAAGGAGTTCAAGACCGCGCTCCGCATGGGCTATCCGGTGGTCGTCTGGCATCGCACCAGTGAGTCCACGACGGAGTTCCGGCAGGTGATCAGCGAGCTGTTCGCCGGTGGCTTCGCCGACCTGCTGCCGCGCATCACCCGCTTCCGGCGGCAGGCCGCCGCGCTCGGCGCGGGTACGCCGGAGCACCACATAGGCCGGCATCTGGCGGTGCTGTGGGACGACCCCGACCGCAAACCGCTGTGACCGTGACATCACCGCGCAGGGAGGACACGTCCATGGACACTTGGTGGCTGTACCGGGGCACGGGCATCCCGCTCGACCCGGTCGAGCGGGACCGCCGCTGGCCCGCACCGCCGCCCTGGCGCGCCTACGCCGGTCACCCGCCGGACGAGCCCCCGGCACCGGCCCGGGACGACACGGCCGCCCGGGTCCTCGGTCCGCCGGGCACGCCCAGGACCCCGGCCCCCGAGGAGGTGGCCCGGGTCAACACGGCGCTGCGGCTGCGCCGACCGCTGCTCGTCGGCGGTGAACCGGGCGTGGGCAAGTCGGCGCTGGCCCACCGGATCGCCCGGGAGCTCGGCCTGGGCTCGGTACTGCGCTGGCCGGTGACGGGCGGCAGCACGCTCGCCGAGGCCCTGTACGCAGAGACGGCGCCCGGACGGGTGCGCCTGGGTCCGCTCGGCACGGCGCTGCTCCCGCGCCGATTACCCCGCGTCGTCCTCGTCGACGATCTGGACCGGGGCGGCTTCGACCTCCCCGACGAACTGCTGGCGGTGCTGCACGACGGGGAGTTCACTGTCCCCGGCCTCCTCGGCTCCGGCAGTGCCACGGTGCACACCTGCGAGCCGGGCGGCACGGCGGCGCTCCGCGACGGGCTTGTGCGCTGCCGGGAGCTGCCCGTCGTCGTCGCCACGACCGGCGGGGAGCGTGAGCTGCCGCCCGCGTTCGTGCGGGCCTGCGTCCGGCTGGAGCTGCCGCCGCCGACCCGGGAGCGGCTGGCCGAGCTGGCGAGGTCCCGCTTCCCGGCCGTTGCCGACGACGTGCTCGAACCGCTCCTCGACCGGGCGGCCGCGGAACCGGCGTCGGCCCAACAGCTCCTGGACGTGCTGCACTTGGTGGCCACGGGTGCCCTGGCCGCGATCCGGGAACGTGACGGGGAAGGGAGCGCGGCCCTGGACACCCTCTGGAGCTGGGCCGCCATGGAGGGGTCATGACAAGCCTCGACGCGGGCGA
The DNA here is from genome assembly GCF_055657065.1 of Streptomyces sp. NPDC110618. NCBI lineage: Bacteria > Bacillati > Actinomycetota > Actinomycetes > Kitasatosporales > Streptomycetaceae > Streptomyces > Streptomyces sp. NPDC110618. The sequence goes on from NZ_JBVKBN010000017.1 coordinate 50,923, forward strand.
CCCGGTCACGCGCTGGTCGGACATCACCGACCCGCACGGCGTGGTGCGGGCCCTCGGCGGACTGCGCGGGCGCGGCCCGCGCCGGGGCTGGGACATGCTCGTCGCGGTGGACCCGGACCCCGGGATGGCCATCTGGCAGGACACGGTCGTGGAGTTCACCGAACTGCTGCGGCGCGCACGCGTCTTCCGCCGGGTGGACCGCCGCCGTCTCGGACCGCTGCCGCCCGCCGGCGGCTGCGCCGACCGGCTGACGCTCGTGGTCACCGACGGCAACGCGCCCCCCTGGCGCTCCGGCGCCCGGTCCCGGATCCTGCACCGGTGGGCGGGCGCGGGACCGGTGGCCGTGGTGCATCTGCTGCCCCACCACGCCTGGCCCGAGACCGGCGTACCGACCTGGCCGCTGTCGCTTCGCTCCGCGGGACCCGGCGCGCCGAACCGCGCCCACGGCACCGGCCCGCGCCACCTCAGCCTCGGCGCGCCCGACGAGGGCGGCCCCGCCCTCCCGGTGCCGGTCCTGGAGCCGGCACCGCGCAGCCTGCGCTCCTGGGTACGGCTGGTCACGGGCGCCCGGGGCACCCGGGCCCGGCTGCCGCTGACGTTCGCCACCCCGTGCCCCGAACCCGCGCCGCCCCCGGGCCCCGAGCCCCGGCCCGCCGAACGCGTCGCCGCGTTCCGCCGGTCCGTCACGCCCGACGTACTCGCCGTCGCCACCCTGCTCGCCGCCGTGCCCCTCGCGGTGCCGGTGATCAGACATGTGCTCGCCCGGCTGCGCCCCGAGGCACGGATCTTCGACTTCACCCAACTGCTCACCCACCGGCTGATCCGCCCGCGCACCGGACCGCCCCCGGCCGAAGGCCCGCCGCTCGCCTACGACTTCGCACCCGGTGTGCGCGGCGAACTGCTGGCCGCCGGACGCACCGAGGAACTCCGGCTGGTCGTCGACCTGGTCGGGGAGGCGCTCGGGGAATACGCGCGCGGACGCTGGCAGGTGCCCGCGCTGCTGACAGGCGCGGAGTCGTTCATTCCGCTGAGGCCCGGCGCGGAGGCCCGCGCCTGGGCGGAACCCCAGATCGCCGTACTGCACGCCGTATCCGGCCCGCACGCCGCCCAGGCGCGGGCGCTGGAGCAACTGACCGCCGAGCCCCGGCCGCCCGACACCCCGGCCTGCGGCCCGTCCCCTTCGTACCTGCGGAAGCAGGAGGACCTGGTGAACCAGCCGACCAAGCAGCCGCGCACCGACGTCCCGTCCGGTGCGGCCCCGACGACCGAACGGCGGGGCAACAGCAGCCCGGCCGTGTGGGGCCACGTACCGCCGCGCAACCCGAACTTCACCGGCCGGGCCGAGCTGCTCGACGCCCTGCACCGCAGGCTGCGCAAGGAGAAGGCGACGGCCGTCCTCCCCAACGCCCTGCACGGCATGGGGGGCGTCGGCAAGTCGATGCTCGCCGTGGAGTACGTCTACCGGCATCTCGCGGAGTACGACGTCGTCTGGTGGATCTCCGCCGAGCGCACCGCCCAGATCGCGCTGTCCCTGGTGGAGTTGGCCCCCCATCTCGGTCTGGAGGCCGGGAACGAGGCGTCCTGGTCGGTGGCGGCGGTGCTGGAGGCGCTGCGCCGCGGGGAGCCGTACGCCAACTGGCTGCTGGTCTTCGACAACGCCGACAGCCCGGAGGCGGTGCGCCCCTACTTCCCGCTCGGCGGGCCGGGGAACATCCTCGTCACCTCCCGCAATCCGCAGTGGGCGAGCGTGGCCAAGCCGCTGGAGGTGAACGTCTTCCAGCGCGAGGAGAGCGTGGAGCTGCTGCGGCGGCGTGGGCCGGACATCACCGACGACGAGGCCGACCGGCTCGCGACCGCGCTCGGCGATCTCCCGCTGGCCCTCGAACAGGCCGCCGCCTGGCGGGCGGAGACCGGGATGCCGGCGGACGAATACCTGCGCCTGCTGGAGGAGAAGCAGGTGGACCTGCTGGGTCTTGCGCCGCCGCTCGACTACCAACTGCCGGTCATCGCCGCCTGGAACGTGTCCCTGGACCAGTTGGAGACGCGGAACCCGGCCGCCATGCAACTGCTGCAACTGTGCGCGTTCTGCGCGCCGGAGTCGATCTCGCGCAATCTGTTCTCGGGGCTGCCGGGCGCCTCGATCACCCCCGAACTCGACCTGGTGCTGCGCGATCCGATCCGCCTCGGCCAGGCCATCCGGGAGATCGGCCGCTACTCCCTGGCCCGCTTCGACTTCCGCGCCAACTCCCTCCAGATGCACCGGCTCGTGCAGACGGCCCTGATCGCCCGGATGACGGAGTCCGAGCAGGAACGCATCCGCAACGGCATCCACCTGCTGCTGGCCGCCAACGATCCCCGGGACCCGTACAACGCCAACCAGTGGCCGCGCTACGGCGAGCTGTACCCGCATCTGGTCGTCTCCGAGGCGGTCGGCTCCACCAACCCGTACGTGCGCACACTCATCATCAACGAGGTGCGGTACTTACTGCGTTGGGGCAACTACGAGGCCGCGCTCCACCTGTCCGAGTCCGCCTACGAGGCCTGGCGCCGGGGCGACGGGGAGGACGACCCCACGACGCTGGAGCTGTCCAAGTGGATGGGCGCGGTGCTGCTGAGCATGGGCCGCTATGCCGAGGCGTCCGCCGTCAACGACCGGGTGCTGGAGGCGTACCGGCGCACCGTCGGCGAGGACCACGAGGACACCCTGGACGCCCTCGGCAACGTGGCCATCGACAAGCGGGTACAGGGCGACTTCGGCGCCGCCCTGGAGCTGTCGGAGTCGGTGCACGAGCGCTATCTGCGCCAGCTCGGCGAGGAGGACCCCGAGACCTTGCGCGCGGCGCACAACCTGGGGGTCAGCCTCCGGCTCGCGGGGCAGTTCGCGCGGGCGCGCCGACTGGACGCGCGGACCTGGCACAGCAAGCAGCAGATGTACGGGCAGGATCATGTGCTGAGCCTGGTGACCTGGCTCAGCCTGATCCTGGACGACCGTGAACTGGGCGACTACCACGCGGCGTTGACCCATCAGCGGGACCTCACCGACCGGTGCGAGCGGCTGCTCGGGCAGGTCAACCCCTTCACTCTGTCGAACCACCGCCACCTGGCGGTGGCCCTGCGCAAGGCCGGCCGGCACGAGGAGGCGCGGGAGACCGCCGAGCAGGCGCAGGACGCGCTCGTCGCCCGGTACGGCGCGAACAATCCGGGGTCCATGGCCTCGACGCTGGAGCTGTCCATCGACCTCCGGCACGCGGGTGAACTGACCACCGCGCGGGAGCTGGGCACCCGTATCCACGTCCAGTACGCCGAGACGTACGGCAGCACCCATCCGCACACCCTGTCGGCCGAGGTGGATCTCGCCGTGACGCTGCGGCACATGGGTGCGACGGAGGCCGCCCGGGCCATCGACGAACAGGCCCTGGGCGCCTTCCACCGGGCGCTCGGCGAGCGCCACCCCTCGTCGCTGGTCTGTGCCACGAACCTGGCCAGTGACCTCTACGCCCTCGGCGAGTACGCGGCGGCCCGGGAGCTGGACGAACGGACTCTCGCGCTCTCCACCGACGTGCTGGGCGCGGACCATCCCTCCACGCTGGCCTGCGCGGCGAACCTCCCGCTGGACCTACGGGCCCTCGGCGAGCACGAGGAGGCGGAGCGGCTGCACACCGCTACGGCGGAACGGCTGAACCGGGTGCTGGGAGCGGACCATCCGGCGGTGCGTCAGGCCGTGGACTGGGAGACCCGGGCGGACTGCGACATAGACCCGCTCCCCCTGTAGGCGTCCTCGGCCCCGGCCAGCCAGCGGGTCAGCTCCGCCGGGTGCGGCGGCCGTCCGGTCCTACGGGTCACCGTCCGGGAGACGGCACGCAGCAGTTCGGGGCGTTCGGCGCCGAGGAGGAGGCTCAGGCCGCCCCAGGAGGCCGGGCGTGTCGTGTCCTCGGCGTACCGGCGGGCCGCCTCGGTCAGGTCGCCCGCCACGTGGGCCACGTCGGCGGGAGTGACGCCGTTCGGGCGGGGGCCGCCGTCGGCGGCCTCCGCGAAGGCGGGCGGGTCGGTGATGCGCAGGCGGACCAGATGGGCGTAGGCGTCGATGCGGCAGCCGCCGGGATCGATGACGACGCTCCCGGGCTCCTCGGCCGCCGGGCGGGGCGGCGGGGTGCCGTGCAGCCAGGAGTCGGCGGTGGCCCGGACGGCCGACTCGTCCGGCACCAGGTGGTGGGCGCGCCAGGCGGCACGGTGGTGGGCCGCGGCCTGCTCGGCGAGGCTCAGTGTCGACTCGGGCACCCGGTCCGACTCCCAGGACCGCAGGTCCGCGAGCAGGCCGCGCACCAGCAGGCGGCCGGTGTCGGTGAGCGCGGGGTGAGGGTGCAGGAGTTCGAGCGTGGCGCGGGACTCGCGCCGCCACAGGGCGTACTCGAAGCGGGCGCGGTCGCGGGCGCTGCCGTGATCCCGCTCGGCGCGGGTCCGCCAGAACCGGGCGACGCCGGAGAAGGCGAAGGCGCCGTGGACGACCCCGGTCAGGGGCCGGGGGTCGTCCCGCCAGGGCGCCCGGAAGACGTCGGGGCAGTCCTCGGCCAGCAGGGTGAGGTGCATCAGCCCGTTGAGCAGGGTGTGCCGGAACTCGTGGACGAGGGTGACCGCGAGTTCCGCCGTGGCCTCGTCGTCCGGGATGTGCGGGTGCTGCGCGGACATGGTCACGCAGCCGAAGGCCTCGGAGGCGGAGGCGCTGCGCGGCCGGAAGCGGTCGGCGGGCGGCAGCGGCACGAGGGAGAACAGTCCCGCGCTCAGGGCCTCGGCGCTGTCCCGGTGGTCGTCGACCAGCATCGCCCACGCCCGTTCGAGGCCGCGCCGCCAGTGCCGTAGAGCCGTTTCGTCCAGGCGTTCGGGGGCGGCGGTGCCCGCGATGACGGGGTAGCGGGCCAGGTCGTCGAAGGTGAGGTCGAGGGTGAGTCCCCGGTGGCTCAGGGTCAGTTGGCGCAGGCCGCACCAGTGGGGCGCGTCCTCGGCGGCGTGCGCCGGTACGTCCACGACCGCGCCCTTGGTGCTGATGCGGGTGACGCCGTCCTGTCGGTGGACCTCGGCCGTCGTCCACGGCTCGGGGATGTCCAGGTGCGCCCGGCCGAGTCCGGGGAGGAGCACCGCTCCGCCGACTGCCGGGACCCGGATCCGGAAGCCGAGTCCGGCGCGTACGGCCGCGGCGGCGGCCAGCGCGTGCAACTGGCCCACTTCGCACCAGAGCGGTCCGTCGGCCTCCTGCGAGCCGCGCAGTCGGCGCAGCGCCTGGGCCGCCCACAGCCCGGTCTGCGGGTCCATCAGCAACCGGTGCACGGCCTCGGGGTTCTCGCGCTGGGAGCGGGCCAGCAGGTCCCAGGCGGCGCGCGCGGGTGGGAGGGGGCCGGTCCCGGCGGGGCGGGAGGACACCTCGTCGACCAGGGCGCGCAGGAGGAGCAGGCGTCGGCTGTACTCGGCGTCCAGCAGGGCCCGGGTCGCCCTCGGCGACTCCCCGGCGGAGCACAGCTCGGCGAGGGTGCGTTCGTCGAGGCGGTGGGGGCGCAGGGCGCTGTTTCCGGAGCCCTCGGAGGCCGCGTCCGAAGCGTGCACGAACACGTCCTTCCTCAGCTGGGCTCGCTGCCGCCCCGGGTACTGAACGGCCGGTCGACACCGGCGAGCAGCGTGTCCATCGCGGGCCGCAGCGCGGCGTGCCCGACCTCGGGAAGTTCGTCCAGCGACAGGTGGGAAAGGCGCGGGAGCCAGGACTCGACGCTCGCGGACTCCGCCGCATCACGGGACTCGTACATGGCTCCCGATCCTAAGGTACGTGGAAGGCTGCTACGGCCCTATCGGCCCCCGGACAGGCAGACGCGTCACGCCCCGGCTTCCCCCAGACAGGCAGACGCCTTACGCCCCCGCGTCCCCCGAACCGGCAGACGCCTCACGCCCCCGCGTCCCCCGAACCGGCAGACGCCTCACGCCCCCGCGTCCCCCGAACCGGCAGACGCCTCACGCCCCCGCGTCCCCCAACAACCGATGCGCCCTCTCCGCCTCGGCACTCCCCCCGGCGCACAGGAGCACCGCCTCGCCCAACTCGCGCAGTGCTCCGGGGCGTCGGGCGCAGGTGCGCAGAATGCTGATGGCGTCGAGGCGGGGACGGGCATGGCGGGGAATGGCGGCCCGGACGCCTATGCGGAGCAGGCCGAGGATCTCCTCGCGGCCCTGGGGCTCCACGAACTCGCCCACCGCCAGGAGGGCGTCGGTGAGGGTGCGCAGGCGTTCGGGGGTGAGGTCGGGGGACGGGGCGGCGCCGTCCGGTTCGGGGCTGCCCCTGGACAGCAGTTGGCCCTCGTCGCCGTCCCAGGTGCGGGACCAGACGTAGGTGGGGGTCTGGGCCGCCAGGCCGTCGGCGCGCAGGCGGGTGAAGCGGTCGCGCAGGCGGTCCATGAGCAGGGCGGGGTCCGGGGGCCAGCCCTTGGACACCTCCGGGTCGGATGTGAGGACGTCCAGAGCCTCGCGGCTGAACAGGCCGGTGCGCGTGCCGGAGAGGTTGCGCGCGGCCTCGCCGGGGCGAGTGGCGAACAGGACCGCCTGGTCGCGGGCGGTGCGCGGCATGGGGGTGCCGTAGTCCTCGCGGGGCAGGTTGCGCCGGGCCCGCCAGGGGTTGTGGAGCTGCTGGCAGGCGTCGACCAGCCAGATCTGCCGGGGGTGGCGGGGAGCAGCCCGGTAGTGGGCCAGCAGGGCGTCGAAGTCCAGGTTGAGGGGGTCCTGTTCGGTGGCGTCCGCGTAGAAGAGCCGCCGTCTGCCCTCGGGGTCCACGACGCCGTGACCGCCCCACACCACCCACAGCAGTTCGCTCTCCTCCGCCCCGAGCGTGCGCAGCAGGGTGCGGTGCACGCCGGCCCGGTCCGCGCCGAGGACCAGGTACGGCACCCCGGGCAGCGCGTCGGCCCGGCCGGGCGGGGCGGAGAGCAGGGCGGTGATGCGCTCGGGCGGCACTCCGCGGTCGAGGAACCAGTCCGCGAACCGCAGCGCGTCGGACACCGGGCCGTCCAGGGCCCAGTGCGCGCCCGCCTCGTAGGCGTCCAGGCCCACGACCACGACGCTGGTCCGGCGGGGATCTGCTTGCGGCAAGGGCGAGTTCATGGGCCCAGTGTGCCGCCCGAGCGGGCTCAGCGCGTCATCCTTGGTCCGCCACGAAGGAGGCGAGCCTGGTGAGTGCCGAGTTCCAGTTGATCGTGTGCTCGTTGGTCGACCAGGACTGGATGTCGTCGATGTAGCAGAACTGGCCGACGCAGCCCTGGAGTTTGCTCTGTGCGTAGGGGTCCTGGATGCTGGAGTTGGGCCCGCCGGCCAGGGTTCCGCGGGGCGGGTTGGGCTGGTTCGGGTCGAGCTGGTGGGCGTACCACCGCGCGTGCTGGTTCTGCGCGCTGACCTCGCCGTAGCCCGTGACGTAGGAGATGTTCAGGGCGTTGCGGCCGAGCAGGTAGTCGATGCTCTGCACCGCGCCGTCCCGGTACTTGGCGGCTCCGGTGAGGTCGTGGGCGGTGGCGATGACGACGGCGTTGTGCGCGATCTGGTGGTTGGAGCCCCAGTCGTAGAGGTTGTCCACCGGGGCGTAGGGCATGCCGTAGGGGTGTGACTTGAGGGTGGCCAGGTAGCCGTCGGCGCCCTTGATCACGGACTTGCGGACCTTGTCGCGGCCGGGGAGCCGGTTCGGCACGGTGGCGAGGTCGAGGCGGGCCGCCGCCGCGGTGCGGGCCCAGTCGTAGCCGAGGGGGCCGAAGATGTCGGCGGTGTGCACCGGGGAGTTGAGGACCCGGTCGGCGAACTCCTTCTCGCCGGTGGTGAGATACAGCTCGGCCGCCGCCCAGTAGAACTCGTCCGTGACGTTGTTGTCGGCGTAGGTGCCGCCGCCGATGCCGTCGCTCTCGGAGGCGTAGCGGTCGGGGTGGGCCAGCGCCGCCGCCCACGCCTTGCGGGCCGCCGCCAGGGCCTTCGCGGCGAACTGACGGTCGTACGGCTTGTACAGGCGGGCCGCCTGGGCCGCCGTCGCCGCCAGGTTCAGGGTCGCGGCGGTGGACGGCGGGTGCAGTTCACGCTTCTGCGGGTCGTCGCTCGGCAGCAGGGGCAGACCGGTCCACTGCTCGTCGTGGATCTTGTGGTGCGCCATCCCGGCCAGCGGCTGTCCCTCGGGCACCTGCATCTTCAGCAGGAACTCCAGTTCCCAGCGGACCTCGTCGAGGAGATCCGGCACCCGGTTGCCGCTCTCGGGGATGGCGAGGGTCCGGTCGGCGAAGGCCGCCGGGTCGCCGCTGCGGGCGTGCAGGGCGCGCTCGTAGGTGCTGAGCAACTCCCATACGGAGATACCACCGTTGACGACGTACTTGCCGTGGTCCCCGGCGTCGTACCAGCCGCCGGTGACGTCGAGGGTGTAGTCGCAGACCCCCGGCTGGCAGGGCACCGCGCCGTCGCCCTTGTTGGGTGCCACGTCGACGTGGCCGGCGGGGCGGGCGTAGCCGGGCCGCAGGTCGTCCCGGATGGCGATGCCGCTGCGCTGGGTGTAGTAGTACTTCGCCGCGTCCAGGCGGAGTTGTTCGTAGGCGTCCGCGTCGATGTCGAAGGGGCGGCTGGTCTCGCCGTCGACGGTCAGGGTGAGTCCGCTGCCGCGCTTGCGGTAGGAGCCGAAGTCGATGGAGTGGACGTTCTGCGCGGAGGACACGTCGGTGCCGCGCGGCACGGTCCAGCCGTGCGCCACCGTCTTCCCGCGTGCGTCGCGCAGTTGCCAGGGCAGTTTCCCGGTCGCGTCGGTGACGAGGGTGGCGTTCTTGGGTCCGGAGGGCAGGTAGGCGACCTGGTTGACGCGGACCCGGGGGCCGGTGTCCGGTTCGTACGGCTCGGGTGCCACCCCGCCCAGCAGGGACACGTCGTCCATGCAGAACCGCCAGTCGTCGGCGCTGCCGCCGACCTGGAAGGCGACCTGGCCCTGGGTGGTGTCGACGGGCGCGGTGAAGGTGTACGTGTAGTCGTTCCCGGAGACGCTCAGCTGCGGCGTCACCTCGAAGTAGGTGTCGTAGGGCGCCGCCGACAGGCCGACTATCGCGCGCACCACATGGCCCTCGGGCGCACCGTTGGCGCTGAAGGAGAAGCGGTACGACTCGCCCTCGACCAGTGTGATGTCGTTCTGTCCGACGGTGGCGTCCCAGCGGTTGGCGGTGCCGCCGGGGACGTCGGCGCAGAGCTGTCCGTCGGACAGTTCGGCGGTGACGTTGCTGGTGGTCCACCAGGGCTCGGTGGTGGTGTCGAAGGTGCCGTTCTTGAGCTGCTCGACCTCCTCGGCTCCGGCCTGCGCGGCGGGCAGCGCGGTGAGTCCCGTCGCCAGCAGGGCGGTCAGGGACAGCAGGGCGGTTCTGCGTCGTTTCACGTCTGGGCTCCTCGGGCGGAGTGCGGGTGACGCTCGCGTGGGAGCGCTCCCAGATGCGGACGCAAGACATGCTTGTGGCCCGTGTGACGCCGCGTCAACGGTCGGGACAGGACGAACTGTCGTCCGGGCGGAGCGGGTTGGTCGCGGCACGGGCACTCCCGCCTCCCCTCCGGGTGCGCGACACCTCCGCCATCACGCCGGGCGGGACATCGGAAAGCGCTTGCCCCCCTGATCCCACATCGGCCGGATTTCACCCTTGACTGTTCGACCGGCCGCACAACGGTTCCCCAGCCGTCCGGGGCCGGGAAGCACTAGGCTGGTAGCCACGTGACCACCGGTCACCGTGAGTGTCCGCGTTGGAGTGGCGACGATGACCCCGCACGACCCGTTCGACGACGCCGCGACGGCTCGGGCCGTCGTCGACGAGCACGGCACCCTGCTGGAGTGGAACGCGGGTGCCCGGCGTCTGCTGGGCTGGCCGGCCGACGCGGTCGTGGGTAGGCCCGTCGCGCGGCTGCTGGCCGACGGCGAGCTGCCCGTCCCGGCGGGCCCCCGCTGGGACGGCACGGTGCCGCTGCGCCACCAGGACGGCCACCGGGTACGCGTCTGGCTGCTCGCCCACCACCGGCCGCCCCGCGACGGCGCACCCGGCAGCTGGCTCGTGGTCACCCCGCTGGAGCCCACCGGCCCCGGGGACACCGACGATCCGCTGGCCACCGCCGGGCTCGACCAGTCCCCGTGCGCCATCGCCGTCTACGACGAGCGGCTGCGCTTGCGCCGCCTCAACCACGCCATGGCCCGGGTGATCGGGCTGCCCGAGGAGCGCATCCGGGGCCTGCGGGTCTCCGAGATCGGCGGCAAGGCGCAGAGCGAGGAGCTGGAGGCACAGATGGCGGGCGTACTGGCCACCGGCCGGTCCCGCGATGTGCAGACCTTCATGCGCGCCGGGGGCGAGGAGCGCGCGCACGCCTGGCTGGCCCGGATGGCGCCGGTCACGGACGCCGACGGCCGGGTGCGCGGGGTGTGCGTGGCCGCCCACGACTTCAGCGAGAGCCACCGTTCCCGGGAGCGGTTGCAGTTGGTCAACGAGGCGAGCGTGCGCATCGGCACCACCCTCGACGTCACCCGGACCGCACAGGAACTGGCCGATGTGTGCGTGCCCGCGCTGGCCGACTTCGTCAGCGTCGACCTGCTCGACCCGGACAGCGAGGGCACGGCCCCGTCGGTGAACATCACGGCGCCGGTGGGCCTGCGCCGGGCCGCACACCGGTCGATCACCCCCGGCTGCCCGGAGGCGGTGACCGAGCCGGGGCGCCTGGAGCTGTACCCGGCCGAGTCGCCGCATGCCTCCTCGCTGACGGCCGGGCGCACCGTCGTCGCCTCGGTGCACTCCGGCGACCTCGACGCCTGGCTGAGCCAGGACGTGGCGCGCAGCGCCTGGGTCAGGGAGTACGGCATGCACTCCACGATGTCCGTGCCGATCCGGGCGCGGGGTGTGACGCTCGGGGTCGCGGTGTTCACCCGGTGCCGCCGACCGGACCCGTTCACACCCGACGACGTGCTGCTGGCGGAGGACATCACAGCACGTGCGGCGGTCTGCGTCGACAACGCCCGCCGCTACTCAAGGGAGCGGGAGACCGCCCTCGCCCTCCAGCGCAGTCTGCTGCCGCGCGGGCTGCCGCGGACACCGGCCGTGGAGGCGGCCTCCCGGTATCTGCCGGCGACCCGGTTCGGCGTGGGCGGCGACTGGTTCGACCTGATCCCGCTGTCCGGGATGCGGGTCGCCCTGTGTGTCGGGGACGTCGTCGGGCACGGCATCCAGGCATCGGCGACCATGGGCCGGCTGCGCACCGCCGTACGCACCCTCGCCGACATCGACCTGGCCCCCGACGAACTGCTCACCCACCTCGACGACCTGGTGCTCAGGCTCTCCGAGGAGGCCGGGGACGGCAGGCCCGGCGAGGTCGGCGCGACCTGTCTGTACGCCGTGTACGACCCGGTGTCCCGCCGCTGCACCTTGGCGCGGGCGGGGCTGCCGTCGCCCATCGTGGTGCCGCCCGGGGGCGAGCCCCGGCCGATCGACCTGCCCGCCGGACCGCCCCTGGGGCTGGGCGGGCTGCCCTTCGAGTCGGCCGAGGTCGAACTGCCCGAGGGCAGCGTGCTGGCGTTCTTCACCGACGGTCTGATCGAGAACCGCGAACGCGACATCGACGCCAGCCATGCCCTGCTGCTGGAGTCGCTGGCCGCCCCCTCCGGCTCGCTGGAGGAGTCCTGCGACCGGATCCTGCACACGCTGCTGCCGCCCGGCGGGGTCGCGGACGACGTGGCGCTGCTGCTGGCCCGGACCCGGGGGCTGCCCGCCTCCCAGGTCGCCACCTGGGACATCCGCGCCGACCCGGCGCTGGTCGCGCCGATCCGCAAGCAGGTCGTGGATCAGCTCGCCACCTGGGGACTGAGCGACGCCTCGTTCACGGCCGAGCTGGTGGTGAGCGAACTGGTCACCAACGCCATCCGGTACGGCTCCAAGCCGATCCGGCTGCGGCTCATCCATGACCGGGCCACGCTGATCTGCGAGGTGTCGGACGCCAGTCACACCGCGCCGCATCTGCGCCGGGCGAAGACCTGGGACGAGGGCGGCCGGGGGCTGCTGCTGGTCGCCCAGCTCACCCAGCGCTGGGGCAGCCGCCACACCGCGACCGGCAAGACGATCTGGGCGGAGCTGGCCCTGCTGGACGAGGGCTGAACGGGCGTAGTACGCGGGGTTTCCCGCTGTCCTCGGCCCGACGCCCGGGGTCATGACGAACCCTCAGAAGCGTGCAGACCCTCTCCTCACACGTGCGCCGGGCCGCTCTGCGGGCGAGCGCCGTCGCCCTGCTCGGCCCGCTCCTGGCGTGCGGCACCGACGACGGCACCACGGCGACCGCTCGCCGCACCTCCCCGACCACCCCGTCCCACTGCCGCACCCCGGACCTGCGTGCCGAGGTCGGCCCGGTGGACCCGGGCGCCGGGCAGCGGAACTTCCCGATCGTGCTGACCAATACCTCGTCGCGTACCTGCACGTTGTACGGCTATCCGGGCGCCGCCTTCGTGGACGCGTCCGGCAGGCGGCTCGGTCCCGACCCGAGGCGCGCTCCCGGCTCACCGGCCCGGGTGACCCTGGCACCCGGCGACAGCGCCTGGGCGGGCCTGTCGTTCTCCAGCCCGGAGATCAGCGGGGCGCGCACGGAACGCCCGGCCGGGCTGCTGGTGACACCGCCGGACGAGCGCAGGCCCATCGAGGTGCCGTGGACGGCGGGCGCGGTGCCGGTGTCCGGGAACGCCTCGACGGTCCACGTGACGGTGTTCGCGGCGGGTTCAGGTCCCTGAGGATCCCCGAGGATCCCCGAAGACTCCGGATGGCTCCGGACGGCCCTGCGGGTCAGCGGCGGCCGCGGCCGTAGCCGTCGCCCCAGCCGTCGTCGTCACCCCAGTCGTCGTCCCAGTCGTCGTCCCAGGAGCACGCGTACGGGTCCGTGGCGCAGGGGTCCTCGGCCGAGGGCGTCGGTGTGGGCGAAGGCGTGGCCGTGGCCTTCGGGGACTTGGACGCCTTGGGGCTGGGCGTGGACTCGGGTGTCGGCGTCGGGGAACCGCTCTTGGGTTCGCCCCAGTTGACCGCCTCCATCTGGAGTTCGGGCTTGGAGGTGTCGATGACCCAGCGCTGGGCGCCGTCGTCCTTGCGGGTCTTCAGCACGAGCGCGCCGGAGCCGTCGGTGGCGGCGGGGCTGAGGGCGAGGTCCTGGTCCCAGCGCGGGACGAGGGTGCCCTGGAGCGTGAAGTCGTAACGGACCCGGCGGGTGTCGGTGCAGGGGGCGAGCCGTATCGAGTAGCCGAGCTTGGAGTCCAGGCACAGATCGGGCTCGGCCGCGCTGCGCAGCCGCCCGTCGGTCTCGTACACCCACTGCTGCTCGGCCCGTGCCGAGCATTCGGCGAGTTCGGTCTCGGCGCCCTTGACGACCTTGCCGCCGACGACGGCGACGCAGAGTCCGGAGGCGAGGTTGTGCAGCCGTCCGGTGAGCCTGCCCTTGGCCGCCTCCTTTGCCCCGGCCCAGGAGGGGCTGGGGGTGGGTGTGGCGCCGTCGGACCCGGCGGCGTCGGTCGGGCGGCTCGCCCCGGCCGGGGCGGTGCCGTCCTCGGAGCCCTTGGCGGACCAGAGCACCAGCGGTACGAGGACCAGGGTGCCGACCGTCACGACGGCCACCGTGAGATTGCGGCGCCGTACGGCACGCCGGGCGGCCTTGCGGGCCCTGCGGCTGCACGCGGGAACCGGGGCGTCGGCCGGGGGTGCCTGGGGCAGCGGGTCGGCGCCGAAGTCCTCCCCGACGAGGGGCGGTGCGGCTTCCTCCGGCACGCTCTCCTCGTCGGCGCTCAGGGCGCGGGACTCCACGTATGCGCGGGCGCCCCAGCCGAGTACCGCCTCGGCGAGCGCCAGGCCGAGGCCGTGGTTGAAGCAGTGCAGCTGGTCGGCGGTCTCCAGGCAGTGGCGGCAGCCCTCGAGGTGATCGCGCAGGTCGGGGTCGATGTCGACGCCGCCGCGCCGGTAGGTGACGTCGAGCAGCCGCAGATAGCGGCGGCACTCCTGGTCGGGGGCGAGTTCCTGGTGGACCTGGAGGCACTCCTCGCGCAACCGGTCGCGGGCGCGGCCGAGTTCGACGCGGGCGCCCTCCACGTCCAGGCCCAGCAGAGCCGCGGGTATGTCCAGGGGTTCGGCCTCGACCTCGGTGTGCCACAGCAGGCAGCGGGCCGACTGGGGCAGCCGCTGGAAGGCGCCGGACAGCAGCCTGCGGTGCGCGGGCGGGAGCAGCCGGGCGGTGGCGCGCTCGCCGTGCGCGGGGTCGGAGCGCAGCTCGGGGTGGAGGAGTTCACGCTGCTGGTCGGTGTCCCACTCCCCCGCGACACGCCGTACGGTCAGCAGGAGTTGGGGCCGCCACGCCGAGGTCGGCCCGTTCTGCCGCAGGGTCTGCCCGAAGAGCCGGGTGAAGGCCGCGGTGGTGAGCATGCCGGCGGCGCGGGCCGAGCTGGTGCACAGCCGTGCGTAGGCGAAGCCCGCCGCCCAGTGCCGGTCGAGGAGTTCGCCCACCGGCTGCAGCGCGGGCGACGCTCCGGTCCACTTCTTGAGTTCGGCGCTCAGCTGCGCGTCCGTCAATTCAATGGAGCGGGCGTTTCCTGCGGAATTCGGCGAGCCTGCGTCATGCACGGCGGCATTCCTCCGGAGGGCATGCGGCATTTGATGGTCCATACCAATGGGTATGCTCCGGGCGCGGCTCTGACCAAGCGTGCGACTCAAGGGAGCGAGGCACACCTTTGCACAGGTCAACGGCCTGGAACAAGACTTGCCGTCATTTTGCGCGAAGGGCACCCGGCGCGTCGAATTGAACTTCTGTCAGTAAAGACTCGTTCCCGTGCGGCCGGACGGGACAACGGTATTCAATAAGCGGTTGAGCGCCTGCTCAGCGGCCTATGGCCCGGTAGGCGCCGGGTGGTGTGCCGTAGCGTTCGCGGAAGACGCGGTTGAAGTGAAAAGGGCTGGCGAATCCGGAGGCGGCCGCGACCCGTTCCACCGGCAGGTCGGTGCCCTCCAGCAGACGTGCGGCGTGGCGCAGCCGCGCCTCGCGCAGCGCGCGCATCGGTGACCGGCCGAGCTGCTGGGTGAACAGGTGGGCGAACCGGGACGGCGACAGGGCGACGTGTGCGGCGAGCGAGGCGACCGTGTGCGGCGCGCCGGGGTCGGCGGCGATCAGGGCCTCGGCGCGCCGTACGCGCTCGTCGACGCCCGGTGAGGGCGCGGCGGCGGTGTGTGCGCCGGCCGCGGCCAGCAGGACGGCCTCCTCCAGGGCGCACAGGGCCAGTTCGCGGGCGGCGGAGCTGTGGGCCACGGCCACCGGTTCGGCCTCGGCGCCGCTCTCGCCGGGCGGCACGCCGGTCCCGGTCCAGCGGGCGTCGGCGAGCATCCGCCCGAACGCCGCCTCGATCCGGGCGCGCGGCGCGTCCGGGGCCGGGGGGACGACGTACAGGCCGTCCCCGGCGGCGTAGGGGCGCAGCCAGTCCTGCCAGTTCGGGCGCGCCTGGCAGTGCGCCCACCAGAACCGCCAGTGGCGGGCGCCCGGGTCGACGCCGTAGCGGTGCCGGACGCCGGGGGCGAGGACGACCAGGTGTCCCGCGGACGCGCGGGCCCCGGTGCCGCCCTGGCGGAGTCTTCCGTGGCCGCCGGTGGTCCAGGTGAACAGCCAGCTGTCCGCGCCCAGGGGCCGGTGCACGGCGTATCCGGGCGGCCGGTCGAAGCGTCCGACGACCACCAGGCCGGGCGGCGGGGCGGGGTCACCGGCAGCGGTGTCGGGCAATCCGCCGGCACGCATGGGCATCCTCCTCACCGGGGCGTCGGCCTAGCGTGACGCACACAGGGCCCCGACGCGAGGGAGTGCGCGCATGACAGTCACGGACATCTCCGCCGTAGTCCGGCAGTTCCACGAGGCCGGGTTCGTGGTCGTGCGGGGGCTGTTCGCCGCCGACGAGATCGACCGGCTGTGCGAGCGGTTCGCGCGGCTGCACGCGGCGGGTCCGGTGCCGGGGCACTTCGAGCCGCGGCCGGGGGACGGGGATCCGCTGCGGGCGTACCCGAGGGTGATGCAGCCGCACGAAATCGACGAACTGTCGCTGCGGACCCTGCTCGACCCCCGGCTGCGCGCGGTGCTGGAGGAACTGCTCGGCGAGGAAGTGCTGGCCGCGCAGAGCATGTTCTACTTCAAGCCGCCCGGCGCCCGGGGCCAGGCGCTGCACCAGGACAACTTCTATCTCCGGGTGGAACCGGGCACGTGTGCCGCCGCGTGGATCGCCTGCGATGTGATCGACCGGGCCAACGGCGGCCTCGAAGTGGTGCCCGGCACGCACCGGATGGAGCTGTTCTGTCCCGAGGAGGCGGACGCGGACGTGTCGTTCGCGCGGGAGTACGTTCCGCCGCCGCCCGGACTCACCGCGGTGCCGGTCGACATGGCGCCGGGGGACGTGCTGTTCTTCAACGGCAGCCTGGTGCACGGGTCCCGGCCCAACCGCAGCGCCGACCGGTTCCGGCGCTCGTTCATCGGCCACTACGTCGGGCGGTCGGCGAAGCGGATCGGGGGCTACTACCGGACGTTGTCGATGCGGGGCGAGCGGGTGGTGCTGGCGGAGAGCGAGGGCGCGGGTCCGTGCGGCACGGAGTTCACGACGCCGCACGGACCGCATTAGGGGCCTCGGCACCGAGCTCGCGGCACCGCACGGACCCCATCAGGGCCTTCAGCACGGAGCTCGCGGCGCCGCACGGACCCCTTCATGGCCTTTCGGCCGGGATCAGTGGCCGACGATCGGACGTGCCGTGTAGGGCTGCTCCAGTTCCTCGATCTCCTTCTCGCTCAGGGTCAGTTCCACCGACGCCACCGCGTCCTCGATGTGTCCCGGCCGGGCCGCGCCGACGATCGGCGCCGCCACGGTCTCCCGCTGGAGGAGCCAGGCGAGGGCGACCTGGGCGCGCGCAACGCCACGGTCGTTCGCGACCCGGGTGACCGCCTCGACGATCGTGCGGTCGCTGTCCAGGTACAGACGGCTGCCGAAGTTGTCGCCCGCGCTGCGCTCGGTGACGGTCCCCCAGTCGCGGGTGAGGCGACCGCGGGCCAGCGGGCTCCAGGGCAGTACGCCCACGCCCTGGTCCGCGCAGAGGGGCAGCATCTCCCGCTCCTCCTCGCGGTAGAGCAGGTTGTAGTGGTTCTGCATGGAGACGAACTTGGTCCAGCCGTGGCGCTCCGCGGTGTACTGCAGCTTGGAGAACTGCCAGGCGTACATCGAACTCGCGCCGAGGTAGCGGACCTTGCCGGCCTTCACCAGGTCGTGCAGCGCCTCCATGGTCTCCTCGACCGGGGTGTGCGGGTCGAAGCGGTGGATCTGGTAGAGGTCGACGTAGTCGGTGCCGAGGCGGCTGAGGCTGTGGTCGATCTCCGCCATGATGACCTTGCGGGACAGGCCGCGGCCGTTGGGACCCGGGTGCGTCCGGCCGTGCACCTTGGTGGCCAGGACGATCTCGTCGCGGCGGGCGTAGTCGGCGAGCGCCCTCCCGACGATCTCCTCGCTGGTGCCGTCGGAGTAGACGTTGGCGGTGTCGAAGAAGTTGATGCCCGCCTCCACCGCCTGGCGGATGAGCGGGCGGGATGCCTCCTCGTCGAGCGTCCACTCGTGCACGCCTCGGTCGGGCAGCCCGTAGGTCATGCAGCCCAGACAGATCCGCGACACGTCCAGGCCCGTCGAACCGAGCTTCACGTACTGCATCGTTGCTGCTCCTGCCTTCGGGGTGGGTACCAGGTGGAGCGTACGTACCCGGCGGGCGGTGCGCAGGGGCGTCCGCGGGGTGACCGTACGGCGTGGGAGCGTCCGTGCGCCGGGGGCGTGCGCGCATGCTCGGTGCGGTGACCGGCGCCGGGCCGGTCGGAGCCGTACGGGAGGCGGACGGTGCGGACACGTCGGACCAGGCCGAGGACTCTGCTGGGCGCGGCGGCGCTGCCGCTCGCCCTCGTGGCGCCCGCGTGGGCGCTGCCGGACCCGCCGTCGGCGCCCGCGCCGGTCGCGGCGGAGCCGGCGACGCTGTGCGCGCCCGCGGGAATCCTGCGGGGGCCGGGCGGGCAGCGGGCGTCGGTGTCGCTGTGCCTGGGCAGCGGTACGCCGATGACGGCGGTCTCGGCACCGGCCGTCTGCCACCGCGACGACTCCCCTACGCGACCCGCGTGCCTGACCTCGGGCACCTGGACGGCCCGCCGCGACGGCGAGGTGGCGGCCACCGGCACGCTGCCCGGCTCACGGGAGTACCCCGGCCCCGGCACGTACGACATCGAGGCCGACGTCCGGGTCCGCTCCGACCCCGCGGGCGTGGACCTGCGCGGCACGGTCCGCGCCACCCTCACCCTGACGGCACCGAAGGCTCCGCCGACACACCGGGTCGAGGTGGACGGGGGTCCGGTGCGGCGCGGCGGTACGACGACCCTGACGTACACCGTGTACCGCGACAGCGAGCGCGGGGACGGCAGCGCGCGGTTCGGGCTGATCGGCGAGGAGGGTTCGGGGATCGAGCTGGCGACGGACGACGCGCGGTGCGTGAATCCGCTGATCGGCCGTCATCCATCGAAGGAACGTCACCTGTTCGCGCTGGACTGCGCCCTGACGGACCTCCAGCCGGGCGCCCCGGCGACAGTGCGAGTCCGGGTCACGCCGCGCGAGGCCTGCTCGAGCGTCGTGTCCAAACTGGGGTACTGGATGCCGCAGGGCCAGGCGCTGTACACCGGGGGGATGGTGGCGGGGCCGACGGTGGAGTGCGTCTAGGATCCGTCCGCTTCGATCAGGTCCAGCGCCCGCTCCCAGCCGAACTCCGGCCGCCGCCCGTCCTCCTGGGGCTCGCCGGAGTACGGCTCGCCGAAGCGGACGCCCATGCCGCGGAGCCGGTCCAGGCTCTCCCGGTAGGCGGGGTGGGCGGCGAGCGCGTCGGCCACGCAGGGCAGCGCGGCCACCGGGACACCGAGCCCCGGGGCCTCGCACAGGGTCGCCACGGCGAGGGTGTCGGCGAGGCCCGCGCCCCACTTGTTGACGGTGTTGAAGGTCGCGGGGGCGGCGATCACCGCGTCCGGCGGAGGAAAGGGCCGGGGATCGGCGGGGGTGCGCCAGGCGGAGCGGATGGGCCGTCCGCAGAGCGCCTCGACGGCGGCCGTGTCGAAGAAGCCGTTCATCGCCACGGGCGTCGCGATGACCCCGACCTCCCACCCCCGCTCCTGCGCGGCACTGACCAACTTGCCCACGCCGGAGGCGATTCCGGCGGCACAGACGACTACGTAGAGGAAGGCTTTGCGGGGCTGTTCGGTCATCCCGGCAGCGTACTGAAGGGCCGATGCCCGAAGCCTGCGTGGGCCCTGGTCAGTGGCTCGGCGGCGACACGCTGATCGCGCCGACCGGGCAGGCCCTGGCCGCCTCGCGGGCCATGGGGTGGTCGGTGCCGTTCTCGTGGCCCGGGACCAGGGTGCTGAGGCCGTCGTCGTCCTGGGTGAAGAGGGCGGGGGCGGCCAGCGCGCACTGGCCGGCGCCGATGCAGGTGTGCCTGTCGATGTCGATGTGCATGACGGGAGCGTCGCCGCGAGGTGCGGCGGACGGCGGCATTCGGTGCCCGTGTCGGCGATTTCGTGGGCCCGATTCGCTCCACTGGGCTGGATGAATCGTGCGCGCACGGGTGTTGTCGCAGGGTAGGCAGTCGCACAACGACGAGGGGATCGATGCCATGCCTCTTGAGGGTGAGTACGAGCCCAGCCCGACCCGGTGGGTGCGGGAGCAGGTCGAGCTGTACGAGAGTTCCGGCGGTACCGAGGGGACGACGCTGCGGGACACCGGGCTGCCGGTGGTGCTGCTGACGACGCGGGGCGCGAAGAGCGGGAAGATCCGCAAGACCCCGCTGATGCGCGTCGAGCACGAGGGCCGGTACGCGGTGGTGGCCTCCCAGGGCGGGGCCCCCAGGCACCCGGTCTGGTACCACAACCTGAAGGCCGATCCTCGGGTGGAGCTGCGGGACCGTACGGAGCAGTGGGACATGACCGCCCGCGAGGTCACCGGCGCGGAGAAGGCCGAGTGGTGGGAGCGGGCCGTCGCGGCGTATCCGCCGTACGCGGATTACCAGAAGAAGACCGACCGGGAGATTCCGGTGTTCGTGCTGGAGCGGGTCGACGAGAGCTGAGCGTCCTCGTCCG
The DNA here is from genome assembly GCF_055657065.1 of Streptomyces sp. NPDC110618. Lineage (NCBI taxonomy): Bacteria > Bacillati > Actinomycetota > Actinomycetes > Kitasatosporales > Streptomycetaceae > Streptomyces > Streptomyces sp. NPDC110618. The sequence goes on from NZ_JBVKBN010000017.1 coordinate 71,113, forward strand.
GAGATTTCTTCACGACCGGACGCATGAACGCACCGCCCCCGGGCACACGTGCGTCAGGCCCCGCCGCGCTCCCCCGTCGCGGCGGGGCCCTGCCGTGCCTCACCGACGTCCGACGGTCGCAACTCGCCGGGACGCGGTGGATCACCTGTGTGCCGTCGGGCGAAATCGGGGGACCCGGTGGGTGTCCGACCATGAGGAGGCACCCATGCCCGAGGACGGCAACGCGGCGTACGGCCATGTCTCGTTCGCCCGGTCGAAGAGTCACTTCGCCGACCGGATCACCGTGGACGGGCGGGACGGCTGGCCGGTGGCGGCGGGGCGCTACCGGCTGGTGGTGAGCCGTGCCTGTCCGTGGGCGAGCCGGGCGGTGATCTCGCGGCGGCTGCTGGGCCTGGAGGACGCGCTGCCGATGGCTGTCGCCGACCCCGTTCAGGACGACCGCAGCTGGCGCTTCACACTGGACCCGGGCGGGCGTGACCCGGTGCTGGGCATCCGGTTCCTGGCCGAGGCCTACGAGGCGCGGGAGGAGGGGGCCCCGGGCGGGGTGAGCGTGCCCGCGGTCGTGGACGTGCCGAGCGGGAAGCTGGTCACCAACGACTACCAGCGGCTCACCCTCGACCTCGCCACCGAGTGGACGGCTCTGCACCGGGCGGGGGCGCCGGATCTGTACCCGCGCGAGCTGCGGGGCGAGATCGACCGGGTGATGGCCGAGGTCTACGAGGACGTCAACAACGGGGTGTACCGGACCGGGTTCGCGGTGGACCAGAAGGAGTACGAGGGGGCCTGTACGGCCGTGTTCCGGCGGCTGGAGCGGGTGGCGGCGCGGCTGGCGGGACAGCGGTATCTCGTGGGCGACACGATCACCGAGGCGGACATCCGGCTGTTCACCACGCTGGTGCGGTTCGACGCCGTGTATCACGGCCATTTCAAGTGCAACCGGTGGAAACTGTCGGAGAACCCGGTGCTGTGGGCGTACGCCCGCGATCTCTTCCAGACCCCCGGGTTCGGTGACACCGTCGACTTCGATCACATCAAACGGCACTACTACCAGGTGCACACCGGTATCAACCCGACCGGGATCGTGCCCCTCGGCCCGGACCTCTCCGGCTGGCGGAGCCCGCACGGCCGCGAGAGGCTGGGCGGTCGTCCCTTCGGTACCGGCACCCCGCCCGGTCCGGTGCCCGCGGCCGAGGCGGTCTTGGACCTCACCGCACAGCCCTGACCCCAATGGAGGCAGACGTGGCCAAGAAGAAGCAGAAGAAGCTGAAACTCCCGCTCGCCTACAAGCCCCTCGGGTTCGCGATCGGCTGGGTGGGCGGCACCGTCGCCGGGCTGGTCTTCCAGACCACCTGGAAGGCCCTCCGCCACGAGGACGACGCCCCCGACCCCCTCGACCAGGACCGCGGCTGGGGCGAGATCCTCCTCGCCTCCGCCATCCAGGGCGCCATCTTCGCGGTGGTGCGCAGTGCCGTGAACCGCACGGGCGCGAAGGCCGTGGAGCGGTCCACGGGGGTGTGGCCGGCGGGCGACGTGAAGAAGAAGGTCGAGGCGAAGGCGGCAGCGGAGGCGTAGGCGCCGCCGCCCGGGACACCGGGGGGCCGCTGCCGCGAGCGGTACCGGCCCCCGGGTCGTCCACGGGCTACCCCCGCTTCGGCGCCGCGGAGGGCCCCGTCAGCAGGGTGAACGAATGGCCCGCCGGGTCGCTGTAGCTCCGTTCCTCGAACGGCCCCGCCGTGTCCCGGGTGTCGAGGGCGCGGCCGCCCAGGCCGATGACCCTGCGTTCCGCCTCGTCCAGGTCGTCGACCACGAAGTCGAGGTGGACCTGGAGCGAGTTCTCGGGGCGCGGCCAGCTCGGGGCGGTGGCGTTCATGTCGCGGCGGAAGGCCATCCGGGTGCCGTCGGCGCTCCTGATCTCCACCCGGTTGGCGCTCTCGTGGATCTGCTCGGCGTCCAGCAACTCCCGGTAGAACACGGCGAGTTTCTCGGGTTCGGCGCAGTCGAGCACGACGACGCCCGCTTTCACCAGGGCCATGGCTCCTCCGTACGGTCGCGGGCACGGGACCCAACTGCCCCGCCGCCCTGTGCCGTTCGGGTGTCCCGGTGCGCCGGAATCAGTCCGCGACGAGCCAGGTGCCGTCGCGCATCAGATCACGCCCGGCGAGTTCGTTGGCCTCGCGCCAGGCCTGCACGCGCTGCGGACGGACCCTGAAGTACAGGTACTCGGTGGTGAGTTCGCGGGGGTCGAAGCCCGTCTTCGCGGCGAAGCGGTCTCCCTCGCCCTCGCGCAGTTCCGCGGGGGTGAGCGTCTCGACCGTGCCCTCGATCATCACCACGTCCCGCGTCGGCCCGACGCCCAGGCGCACCGTCCCGGTCGCCTTCAGGTTGCGGCCCGTGGGGCTGGCGGCGGGGGTGGCGAGGAGCAGGGTCTCGCCGTCCCAGAGGAAGGACAGCGGTACGAGGTAGGGTGCTCCCCCGTCGGGGCCCGCCGTGGCGACCCATACGTCCTCGTCGTGCTCCAGGCGGTGCAGGGTGTCGAGCTTGCGCTGTTGCGCGGGGCGTGCGGGCGGCTTGGTCATCGTGGGACGGCCTCCTGTCGGAACACGGTCGGTCGCTGCCCAGTGTGGCAGTGGATGATCATGCACGTCCCCGGATTTCGAACAGCCGTGCCTCAGCGGCGCTCAGCAGCATCTCCAGCGCCGTCGGGTACGAGCTGTGCCGCATGTCGGCGACCAGGTGGCGGGCGCTGGCCGCGATGTTCGGGTGGGTGTCGGCGGGGAGGCGGGCGTACGTGGCCTGCCATACGGCGTTCTCGGCGTCCCGCGCGGGCTTCGGCAGTGCCGCTCCGGCCGCGTCGAGGGCGCTGAAGGCGAGGGCCTGGTCGACGAAGGCGTGGTAGACGCGGACCGCCTCGGGGTCGGGGAACCCGGCCCCGCGCAGCACGCCGAGGATGGTCTCGACGGCCTGGATCTCGTGCACGCGGCCGGTGACCCGGTAGGCGCTGAGCACGGCGGCACGCGGGTGGCCGAGCGCCCCGGAGTGGATGCGCAGGCCCAGGTCGCGCAGGTCGGCGCGCCAGTCGCCGGTGGGCCGCCAGTCGCGCAGGGTGCGGCCGATCAGCTCGTCGGCGACGGCGAGGAGCAGGTCGTCGGTGTGCCGGAAGTACCGGTACAGCGAGCTGGGGTCGGCGCCCAGGGCGCGGCCCAGGCGGCGTACGGACAGGGCCTCGGCACCGTGCTCCTCGATGAGCCGCAGCGCGGTGGCCACGATCAGCTCCTCGGACAGCACCACGCCCTGCTTGGTGGGCCGTCTGCGCCGCCGCTCGGCGGGCGGCACGACGCGTTCGGTCATGGCTGTTCCTTCCCACGCGGGCCGGTGGCGGCCGGGTCGGTGGCGGTTCCGGGCCGGTGGCGGCACCTTATGACAACACCGTTGACCTGTGAAGCGCCCGGCCAGTTTCATGTGCGGTCACCGGGGCCTGCCAGGCCCCCTGGTGCGAGCGGAGCACGCCATGACCGACACTCCCCCGGCCCTCGACCCACCCGTTCTGCGCAAGTCCCTCGGCGTCCTGGACGGGGTCGCCATCGCCGCCTCCAGCACGGCGGCCACCACCAGCATCGGCATCGGACTCGGCGTCACCGCCGGCGTCGTCGGCCTGCACCTGCCGGCGATCATGCTGCTGGCGTTCCTGCCGGTGCTGGGCATCGCGGGCGCCTACTCCCGCCTCAACCGCGTCGAGCCCAACGCGGGCAACGGCTATGTGTGGGTGGGCCGTTCACTCAACCCCTGGCTCGGCTTCATGGTCGGCTGGGTGACGATCGTGGCGGTGGTGGCGTTCCTCGCCTACACCACGGCGGTCACCGGTTCGGCTCTCATCCAGCTCGCCGGGGACGCCGGTGTGCACCGGGTGGGCGGCCTCGGCCTCGACCCGGGGTCGACGGCGCAGACCACGGCGGTGGGCCTGGTGGTCCTGGCCGGGGTCACCCTCACTGCCGTCACCGGCGTCCGCAAGGCGGCCCGCCTCCAGGGCTGGCTGCTGGTCTTCGAGTACGTCGTCCTGCTCGGCTTCTGCGGCTACGGCATCGTCACCGGCCCGCACCCCTTCAGCCTGAGCTGGTTCGACCCCTTCGCCATCCCCTCCCCGACCGCGCTCGCCCAGGGACTGCTGCTGTCGGTGTTCTGCTACTGGGGCTTCGAGGCGGCGTTCACCGTCACCGAGGAGGTGCGCGACCCCCGTGACGCCTCGCGGGCCGGTTTCACCACCCTCTTCACCATGCTGGGGCTGTTCCTGCTCGGCTCGGTCGCCTTCCAACGGGTCCTGTCGGAGGAGGAGTTGGCGGGCCACGGCGCCGAGGGTCTGGCCTTCTTCGGTGAGCGTCTCGCCGATCAGCCGCTGTCGGTGCTGCCGCTGGTGGCGCTGATGTTCTCGGCGGTGGCCTCGCTGCAGGCCGGGGTGATCCCGGCGGCCCGGGGCATGTTCGCGATGAGCCGGGACCGTACGCTCGGCCCGGTGTGGTCCAGGGTCAGCCCCCGGTACGGCACTCCGGCGGCCGGGACCGTGCTGATCGGCGCGCTCGCGGCGGCGGTCGCCGCGCTCTCCCTGGTCATCCCGCGCCTCGCCGACATGATCATGGCCACCGTGACCGCCGTGGGCATCATCGTCACCCTCTCCTACGCGCTCACCGCCCTCGCCGCCGCCGTCCGCTTCCGCTCCCTGCTGCGCGAGGACCTGTGGCAAGGGGTCCGGGCGGTGGTGCTGCCGGTCCTGAGCGCGCTCGTCCTGATCGCCCTCGGCGGCTATCTCGGCTGGTCCTTCTACGACTCCGCCGACCACTTCGAACTGCGCGCGGACAACGGCTGGTTCCTGCTGGCCACCCCGCTCGCGATGATCGCGTCCGGCTTCGTCGCCGCCGCCTGGGCCCGCTGGGTCCGCAAGTCCCCGTACTTCCGCACCGGCGAGGGCACCGACTCCGAGTCCCCGCGCCTGCTCCCGACACCCCACTAGGAGACGGACCATGCACGCAGACCTGCTCTTCACCGGCGGCCCCGTCCTCACCCCCGAGGGCCGCACCGCCACCGCGGTGGCCGTCACCGGCGGCCGGATCACCGCCGTGGGACACGACGAGGTCCGGGAACTCGCCGGACCGGGCACCGAAGTGGTCGAGCTGGACGGGCGGCTGCTGCTGCCCGGGTTCCAGGACGCGCACGTCCATCCCGTACCCGCCGGGCTGGAACTGGCGCAGTGCGATCTGACCGGGGCGCGGACGGCCGCCGAGTCCGTGGCCGCGGTACGCGCGTACGCCGAGGCGCACCCCGAGCGGGAGTGGATCACCGGGGGCGGCTGGTCCATGGAGGCCTTCGAGGGCGGTACGCCGACGAAGGAGCTGCTGGACGCGGTCGTACCGGACCGGCCGGTGTATCTGCCCAACCGTGATCACCACGGGGCCTGGGTCAACAGCCGGGCTCTGGAACGCGCCGGGATCACCCGCGACACGCCCGATCCGGCGGACGGACGGATCGAGCGGGACGCCTCGGGGACGCCGAGCGGGACCCTCCAGGAGGGGGCCATGCGGCTGGTGGGTCGGCTCACTCCGCCGGCCACGAAGGAGGACCGGGTCGCGGCGCTGCTGCGCGCCCAGCGCCATCTGCAGTCCCTGGGCATCACCGCCTGGCAGGACGCGCTGGTCGGGGAGTTCGCCGGGATGGACGACCCGGCCGAGGCCTATCTCGCCGCCGCCCGCGACGGGTCGCTGACCGCGCGGGTGGTGGGGGCGCTGTGGTGGGACCGCGGGCGCGGCGCCGAGCAGATCCCCGAACTCGTCGAGCGCCGGGCGGCGTTGAGCCACGGACGGTTCCGGGCGGGGACCGTGAAGCTGATGCTGGACGGGGTCGCCGAGAACGGTACAGCCGCACTGCTGGAGCCGTACCTGGACGGCTGCGGCTGCGCCACCGCCAACCTGGGCACCAGCTTTGTCGACCCCGGCCAACTCCCCCAGTACGTGACCGAGTTGGACGCGCTGGGCTTCCAGTGCCACTTCCACGCGCTGGGCGACCGGGCGGTACGGGACGCGCTGGACGCGATCGAGGCGGCGAGGGCGGCCAACGGGAGGCGCGACACGCGGCACCACCTGGCGCATCTCCAGGTCGTGCACCCGGAGGACGTGCCGCGCTTCGCCCTCCTCGACGCGACGGCGAACATCCAGCCGCTGTGGGCCGCCCACGAACCGCAGATGGACGAGCTGACCATTCCCTTCCTGGGACCCGAACGGGCCGCGTGGCAGTACCCGTTCGGCGCGCTGCTGCGCTCCGGCGCCCGGCTCGCGGCGGGCAGCGACTGGCCGGTCAGCAGTCCGGACCCGCTGGCGGGCATCCATGTGGCGGTCAACCGGGTCTCGCCGGACAGCGCCGCGCCGGTGTTCCTGCCGGGCGAACGCATCGGGCTCACCGAGGCGTTGACCGCCTACACGGCGGGATCGGCGCATGTGAACCACCTCGACGACACCGGCGCGGTGCGGCCGGGTGCACTGGCTGACCTGGTGGTTCTGGACCGGGACCCGTTCGCCGTTCCGCCGGAGGAGCTGGCCTCGACACGGGTGGCGCTGACCTATGTGGGGGGCGAGCGAGTATACGCAGCTCAAGTGGCTTGAACAGTAACGGATATCACGGCCGGGTCACGGTGTAGATCATTTACGCTCTGGGCAGTCTCGTTCCGCTTCTCGATTCAACTTACGCATCGGGAAGGCGAGTTCGAATCTGTGGGGCGGCAGAGCGGCCGCCCCCGGCCGACTGTCACGGCCTTCGATTCCGTTGCCAGGACCACTGCTTGAAGGGAGACCGGTGTGAAATCTGGAGTCGTGGGCGGTGGTCCTGAGATATCCACGGCGGAGGCGGGGATCGCCCTGGCCCGTTTGTTCGGCCGGCACATCCGCGGCCGCACCGAGGAGGACCGCAAGTGCCAGGCCGCCGCCCAGCAGCGGCTGGACGCGCTCGGCTCCCCCCACCCCGGCACCACGCTGCACCTGGAGGGAGCCCTCCAGCCGACGCCGCACGCCTACCTCCCGCCGGACGAGGCCGGGCAGGCCCGGCTCCGCCGGCTGGAGGCCAGCCTGCGCCTGATCGAGGAGGCCTTCCCGCAGGTCGGCACCGACATCGAAGTGTGCCGTCTGACCTGCGAGATGCTGGAGGGCGCCTGGCGCAGCCGGGCCCTCGCCCCGCCCCGCGCACAGCAGGCCGCCGACTGCTCCTGCGCCCTGTGCCGCCAGTTGCCCGCCGCACCCGAGCGGACCCTGGCCGACTACCGCTGGCGGCAGAGCGCGGGACTGCCCCTCGCCGTGAAGACCTGGCCGTACCGCCGGGAGCTGGACAGCGTGCTGACCGGCGGCTGGTCCGTGGTCCGGGTGATGAACGATCTGGAGCGGGATCTCGGCTACCGGCACCGCTTCGAGGACGACATCCTGCTGTTCCACGAGTACAAGCGGGTCATCGACACCATCGACACCGATCACCTCACCCGGCTCATCGAGGACCGGCTGGCCGAGGACTTCAGCACCAACACCGCGCGGGCCCTGGTCTGCGGCCTGTACGCGGCGCACAAACGATCCGCCGACGAGCACTGGCTCCAGCAGCACCAGACGGGCACCGTGGTGCTCCCGCAGACCAACCCGCTCGGCCAGAGCACCTACTCGGCGCTGCAGATGATGGACTGCCTGTTCTGGCACGTCTCGCCCGACAGCGAGCTGTGGCAGGAGGAGCATCTCGCCTCCCTGCTGCTGTGCCGGGTCGTGGACGACATGACCGACGTCCGCGTCGACGCCCTGACCGGCGAGATCAGCAACTTCTGGCTCTCCGGCATGTCCGCCCACACCAAGGCGCTCTACGCGGCGAGCGCGATCGCGCTGATCAAGTACGGCTGCATGCCCGAGGCGCACTCCTCGATGTGGAACACCTGGCTGATGCCCAGCACCATCGTCTGGATGGCGCTCACCGGGCGGCACGCCCTGTGGTTCGACGGCATCACCCAGGGCCTGGCTCCGGCCCAGGACTGCGCGCTGTGCGACCTCCAGCCCAACGCCTGCTCGGGCATCCTCACGCACGGCACCACGCTCACGCTGAGCCCGCGGCGCAGCGCACCGTCGCTCAGCGCGCGGACCGCCGAGCTGTCCGAGCGCTGCCGTGTCCACTTCCCCGGGGCCTGGCCGCTGTTCGACGCCGAGCTGCACGCTTTCGAGGCGCTGCACGGGCCCTGGCACGGCAACACCGACACCGTCTGGTCGATCCTGCGCCGTACCTACATCGCCGCCGTGGAGGCGTCCCGCACCGAGGCCGGCCCGGACCGCGCCCGTGAGGTGCAGCAGGACTCCGGCGTGGTCGGTTCGGAGTTCTTCTACACGATGTACGAGCCGGAGACGGGCCGGGAGGACACCGCGCTGCTGGCCTACATGTTCGGCTGCGCCCACCCGCACTTCCTGTGGAACGCCACCGGGTACCGTCCCGCGGACCTGAAGGGCGACTGGCTCGACGGCTGAGCCCCCCGGCACGACGGAGAAGGCCGCTGCCCGGTCGGGCAGCGGCCTTCTTCGTCCGGTGGTGCGTCACACCTCGAACTCGACCGGCAGGCTGTCCAGCGGCGAGGTCCAGGTGGAGGAGGTTGTGGTGAGCTCCTCCGGCGGCACCGCGAGGCGCAGGCCCGGCAGCCGGTGCAGCAGGATGTCCACGCCGATCTCGATGATGGACATCCCGATGCTCTGCCCGGGGCACTCGTGCGGGCCCGAGCCGAACGCCAGGTGCGCCTGGTTGCCGTGCACCGACACGCTCGGGTCGGGCCGGACCTCGGGGTCGAGGTTGCCCGGCGCGAGACCGAGCACGAGCAGGTCACCCTCCCCGATGCGGTGCCCGCCCAGCTCGACGTCGCTGGCGGCGAAGCGGCCCGGCAGCACGGCCAGCGGCGGGGAGTTCCACATCGCCTCCTCCATCACCGCCGAGATGTTCAGCTGGCCGCTGATCAGCCCGGAGAGCCGGGAGGCGTCGGTGAGGACCAGCTCCAGCACCCGGGCCAGCAGATTGGTCGTGACGTGCGCGGCGATCAGGATCGCGCGCAGGTGCATCACGACCTCGTCGTGGTCGAGCCCCGCGTGGTGCTCCAGCAGGTTGGTGGCGAGGTCGGAGCCGGGTTCGGTGCGCCTGCGCTCGGCGAGCTCGCCGAAGATCTCCCGGATCACGCCGTCGTGCGTGACGGCGTCCTCGCCGCCCTTCATGACCTGCGCGCAGGACTCGACCAGCCGCCGCCCCTCGGCCTCGGCGAGACCGAGGATGCGGGCGACCACCAGCATCGGCAGCAGATCGGCGAAGTCCGTCACCAGATCGGCACGGCCCAGGTGCGCGAACGTGTCGATCTGCTTGTTGGCGAAGTGGGTGGCGTGGCGCCGGATGCCGCGGTCCACGGCGGCCTGGAGGCCGTCGCTGACGGCGCCGCGCAGCCTGCGGTGCGCCTCGCCGTCCTGCGAGACGCAGTCGGGGCGCCAGGCGAGCATCGGGACCAGCGGGGAGTTCTCCGCCACCCGGCCCTCGCGCATGTCCCGCCAGAAGTGCGCGTCGCGGGCGAACTGGCGGGGATTGTCGAGCACCCGCCGGCTGTCCCGGTAGCCGAGGACCAGCCAGGCCGGGATGTCGCCCTCCAGCAAGACCGGGGCGACCGAGCCGTGCTCCTTGCGCAGCCGCTCGTAGATCCCTCGCGGGTCGGTGGCCACCTCGTCCCCGTACAGCCGGACCAGGTCGGCCGAACCGTGCGCGACCGGGCAGCCGCGGGGGGCGTCGGGACTGTCGAAGGTCTGGTCGGTCATCGGGGCTCCAGGGCGGCTGCGGATCGTTCCATCAGATGACGCATCAGGGTGATCAGCACATCACGGCTGGAGGCTCGGTCGCGGGCGTCGCAGACCACGATCGGCGTCTGCGGCGAGATGTCGAGCGCGTCCCGGATCTCCTCGATGGGGTGGTCCTTGGAGTCGGGGAAGACATTGAGGGCGATGACGAACGGCACGTTCTGCCGCTCCATCTCCTCGATCGCCCGGAAGCTGGAGGCCAGCCGCCGGGTGTCGACCAGCACGACCGCGCCGAGCGCACCCTTGAACAGGCCGTTCCACAGGAACCAGAAGCGCTCCTGGCCCGGGGTCCCGAACAGGTACAGCATCAGTGAGTCGTTGATGCTGATCTTGCCGAAGTCGAGGCTGACGGTCGTCTGCGTCTTGTCGGCGACCCCGATCAGATGGTCGACGTCGGCGCTCGCCTGGGTGAGGGTCTCCTCCGTGGTGAGCGGCTTGATGTCACTGACCGAGCGGACCATCGTGGTCTTCCCGGTGCCGAACCCGCCGGCGATCATCACCTTCACCGAACGGGTCCCACCGGCCGACAGCTCGCCGGGGTGATCAAAGCCTTTGAAGTCCACTGAGTACCTCCTCAAGGAGCGCGAGGTCGGGCCCGCGGCCGGCGCCGTGCACCGGAATGGGGTCTCGGGCTTCGACGCGACCTGCCTCCAGCAGATCCGCCAGCAGCACCGCGAGAATGTTGAAGGGCAATCCGAGGTGGGCGCCGAGTTCGGCGACCGACAGCGGATCACGGCAGCGCCGGAGGATCTCCTCGTGCTCGTGCTGCATGCCCGGTAAGGGGGCTACGCGGGAGACGATGAGGGTCGCCACGTCAAGGCTCGACGCCGAACCGCCCGGTCCGCTGCGCCCCTTCGTCAGGACGTAGTAGCGCTCAAGACCGGACGGGTCCGTGGGCCGGCGGGGAGCACTCATCCAGAGTGCTCCTCCAGGCGCGGGGTGGTGCCCAGCAACTCGCCCATTCTGCGCGCCAGGTCCCGCATCTGGTGTCCGAGCAGCCCCTGGTCGAGGCCCTCACGGGCGAGGACGCCGAGATACGTCTCCACCCCGGCCCGTACGACGAACAGGTGACCGCCGTCGACCTCGATCATCGCCAGCCGCAACTGCCCCGCGTATTTGGGGAACTGCTCGGCGACCGGCTGGGCCAGCGCCTGCAGGCCGGCCACCACGGCGGCGAAGCGGTCGACGTCGTCGGGGTCTTCGGCGCCGTAGGAGGTGATGGCCTTGCCGTCGCTGGAGGCCACCAGGGCGAAACGGATCTCCGGGATGGACTCCACGAGATCGCGGAGCGCCCAGCTCACGTCGGTTCCCTGCTGCGTCATACGGACTTGTCGCTCTCTTCGGTGTGGTGCTCGGTGGACTCGCGTCCGGCGGTGACGTCGGCGCCGGACCCGCTGTCGCCGTCTGCGGACTCCCGGCCGGCGGTGGCGAAGGCGGCCAGGCCGGCGAAGGAGGCGTCCGGCGGGACGGCCGCGACCGCGGTCCCCTCACTGCTTTCGGTGCGTTCGGCCGGCTCGTGACGGGCCGCCTCGCTCCGCCTGCTGCGGCGCCGGGGCAGTCCTCCGGGCGTGGTGTCGACGTCGTCGGCGGCGACCGTGGCGGCCGGCGCGGGGGCGACGGCGGTACGGGACGCGGACTCCGTCGCCGCCGGGGCCGCCGGAGCGGTGGCCGCGGCGGACGCCGGGAGCGGGCTGAAGTACTTGTGCGGGACCACCACGACCACCGAGGTGCCCAGCCACGGGGAGTCCGCGAAGGTGACGCGGATGCCGTAGCGGCGGGCCAGGGTGCCGACGACCCGGAGGCCGATGCTGGCGTCCTCCGAGATACCGCCGAGACCCGCGCCGGGCGCGGTGCCGGCGAGCGCGTGCTCGGCCTCGCGCTTCTTCTCCTCGCTCAGGCCCTTGCCCGAGTCCTGGATCTCGATGCCGACGCCGTTCGGCACCTCCTTGCCGGAGACGACCACCGGTTCGGTGGGCGGCGAGTAGCGGGCCGCGTTGTCCAGGAGGTGGGCGAAGATCAGCGTGAGGTGGTCCACCAGACCGCCGTCGACGCCGAGGTCGGGCAGATGCCGTACCTCGACGCGGTGGAAGTCCTTGATCCGGCCGATGCCGCCGCGGACCACGCTGAGCAGGCGCTGGGGCTCCTGCCACTGGCGTCCCGGGCGGTCCGAGCCGCCGAGCACGCCGACGCTGGCGGCGAGACAGTCGGCGGGGCCGATCGCCTGGTCCAGCTCCATCAGGCCGCGCGCCACGGACGGCAGCCGCCCGTGCTCGCCCTGCATCTCGTGCAGGCGTCCGCGCAGCTTGCTGGTCAGGACGTGGATCCGGTTGCCGATACTGATCACGGCCTGTTCGGCGGAGGTGGAGCGGTTGAACTCCGTCTCCACGCCGATCAGGGAGGTGCGCAGCACCTTGCGCAGTTCGGCCCGGAGTTCCTTGCTGACCTTGGTGTGCTCACTGACGACCGGCAGCAGGTCGTCCACGGCGTCACCGGCGCGCAACCGCTCCAGCGTCTGGGGAAGCTGCTCCGCCGCGAGGCGGGCGACGGCCTCGTGCTGGTCGGCCAGCTGTTCCTTGAATCCTTCGGCCTGGTCGGCGAGTTGGGCCTCGTAGGCCTTGGCCTGTCCGGCCAGCCGCTCCTCGAAGAGCCGGGTCTGTTCGGCGAGCCGGGCCTCGTACTCGCCCGCCTGCTCGTTCAGGCGGCTCTCCATGGCGGCGCGTTCACCGTCCAGGGCCACCCGTTCGGCCGCGAACTTCCGCTCCAGGCCCGCCACATGCTGCTGCCACTGCTGGGAGTGCTCGGCCTGCTGGGCGCGGAAGGAGGCTTCGGCGCGGCCGAGTTGGGTCCGGGTGCGGAGCAGCAGCCGTACACACGCGGTGCCGGCCGCGGTGGCCGCGGCGCCGGCGACCGCGGCGGTTATTCGTTCGGAGCTCATGAATGTCGCGGCTACCGTCCCGCCTCCTAAAGCCAGCGGCATCAGCCACCAGCTGTACCAGGCGACAGGGGCCCGCGCCGCCGGGGGCGGAGTGGCGAGTTCCATCTGCATCCTTCGAACCAACACGATCGAACAAGGGGGGCGTGCAAGGGGGGACGCACTCATGAGTACGCACCACGAGCGAACCCAGGGGGTGACGGGTCAACTCGCGGCGCCGTGGGGGAGCTTATCGGGTTCGAGGGCAAAAGGATCAACCAGGCCCGGTCGGTGGAGGTGAGCGTTCCGTCACTCTCTGCCAGGAATCAGTCGGAATCGATCCTGGACAGATGTCCAGCTATAGTGGACACCTGTCCATGAGTCGAGGAGAGGGAATTCCGTGGAAACACTCGCGAAGGTGCTGGTGGGGCTGGTGGCCGCGCTGCACTTCTACATCCTGGTGCTGGAGATGTTCCTATGGCAGAAGGCACCGGGGCGTTCACTCCACGGTTTCGATCCACAGCTGGCCCGGACCACCGCGCCGCTGGCCGCCAACCAGGGCCTCTACAACGGTTTCCTGGCGGCCGGACTGGTCTGGGGCCTGATCGCGGCCGACCCCACGGGCCACGACGTCCAGATCTTCTTCCTCGTCTGCGTGGTGGTCGCGGGCGTGTACGGCGGGGCCACCGCCAACCCGCGGATCCTGCTGGCCCAGGCGCTGCCCGGCGCGCTGGCTCTGGCCGCGGTCCTGGCGGCGGGGTGAGTGACACGACGGGGCCCGAGGACCCCAGGGCCGCGCGCACCCGGCAGCGGCTGCGGCAGGCGCTGCTCGACGAGTGCACCGAGCGACCGCTTTCCCGGGTCTCGGTGGCCGCGGTGGTGCGGCGGGCCGGCGTCGGCCGGGCCACGTTCTACCTGCACTACGACGGCCTGGAGGCGCTCGCCGTCGACGCCTGCGCGGACGTGGTGCGCGAGGCCGTGGAGGCCCTGCACGCCTGGCGGGGGCGGCCCGATCCGGTGCACGCGCCGCCCGCGCTGGTGGAGTTCTTCCGTGCGCTGGCTCCGCATGCCGGGCTGTACCGGGAACTCCTCGCGCCGGGCGGTGGCGGGCCCCTCGGCCGTATGCTCCACCACGACCTGAGGGCCTACAGCCTGCGCGAACGCCAGCTGGTCGGCGCGCCGGACGCCCCTCTGGTCGCCTCGGCGGTCACCGCCACGTTCGCGGGCGTCCTGGCCGACTGGCTGCACGGCCTGATCGAGGCGCCCGCGGAGGAAGTGGCGGACCAGGTCTGGCAGTTGCTGGTGGCGCTGCACCGCAGTCGGTGAGCCGGAGGTGTTTCGCCCCCGCCGCCCCTACCCGACCCGTCCTCCAGGGGCTTCGCCCCTTCGACCCCGAGGGGTTGTGTTTCGGGTGCGGGTGGGTGGGGGTTGTTCGCGCAGTTCCCCGCGCCCCTGAGGTCAGGGGCTTCGCCCCCGCTTTCAGCCTGTCCGGCGTTTGAGGACGAGGCCCGTTCAGGGCCGATTGGGGGTCTGGGGGGCGGAGCCCCCAGGGGACGGTGGGGGTCCCCCCTCTGGGGGAGGGTAGGGGCGGCGGGGGCGAGGAAAAGCCTCGCGGCGCGAACTACCGGCAGCCGAAGCCCTTCTTCGTCGCGGGCCACACCTCCACCCCGTCCGGCGTGCGGACGTACGCCTTGGTCGGGGTGGCGTCACTCAGCCACAACTCCCAGTCCCCGTACCGGTACCCGGTGTCCCGCGCATCGCCCGGCAGACGGGCGGAACCGTCATAGCGAGCCGTCAAAGACCCCGGCGGCAGCACCCCCTCCGGATCCCGGGCGAAGAGACGGCCCCCCTTCCCCCACCCGGTCGACAGAAGGTGCGCCTCCTGCCAGCCACAGTGCTCGGCACCCACGCTGCTGTGCACCTCGGTGACGGGTACGCGCCGCCCACGCTCATCGGTCCAGATCTCGAACGGACTGTCATAGCTCTCCGGAAGCTCGGCCGGATCGCACTGCGCACTGCTCTCCGGCCCCCAACCCGGTCGCCCCTCCCCGCCCTTGGCGACGATCACCGCGACCTTGGTACGTCCGTCCACGTCAAGGGAATAGAGCACCCGATCCCCCTCCCGCCGCTCCTCGCGGTAACCGGTGGGCGGCACATCGGGCTGTTCGAACTCGAAGTAGAGCTTCAGTCCTTCCTCCGGGGTCGCGCCCGCGTCGCCCTCGCCCCACCGGTCGGCGCCGCCCTTGGAGAAGACCTTGCCGTCGCACTCCAGCGCCCGCTCCGCGGAGTCGCGCAGCGACCCGGAGTACACCGTGGCCGGAGCCGACGCCCTGTCGTCGACAGCCCCCTCCGCACCGTCATCGCACCCCACCGCGGTCACCCCGACCGCCAACACCCCGAACGCCACCGCCATCAGCCTGGTACGCATGCCCACCCCTGGTCCGCCGCTTGTATCTGCACCCCTCCGACGCGGCGGCATCCCCAAACGTTCAGGCGCGGCGGGCTTCCTGGAACGTGCGCCGGTACGCCTGTGGCGACACCCCGATCGCGGCATGCAGGTGCTGCCGCAGCGAGGCCCCCGTGGCGAAGCCGACCTCTCCCGCGATGTGGTCCACCGACAGATCGCTGACCTCCAGCAGATGCCGGGCCCGCGCGACCCGCTGCTGGATCAGCCAGCGCCCCGGGCTCAGGCCCACCTCGTCGTTGAAGCGGCGCGCGAAGGTGCGCAGGCTCATCCGGGCGTGCGCCGCGAGATCGGCCAGGGTCAGCGGCTCGCCGAGGCGTTCCAGCGCCCAGGCCCGGGTGGCGGCCGTGCTGGAGCCGCCCGGCTGCGGCACCGGCTGCTGGATGTACTGCGCCTGTCCGCCCTCGCGGAACGGCGGCACCACACAGCTGCGGGCGACGAAGTTGGCGAGTTCGCTGCCGTGGTCCTTGCGCACGATGTGCAGGCACACATCGACCCCGGATGCGGCCCCGGCGGAGGTGAGGATCCGGCCGTCGTCGACGAACAGCACGTCGGGGTCGAGCTCGATGTGCGGATACAGCCGCCGGAAGTGGTCGGCGAGGTGCCAGTGCGTGGTGGCCCGGTGCCCGTCGAGGAGCCCGGCCGCCGCCAGGACGAAGGCACCGGTGCAGATCGAGACGATCCGGGCCTCGGGACGGATCAGCGCCAGGGCCTCGGTCACCTCGTCCGGGAGCCGCTCGGTCAGACACCACGGGTCGACGGCGGCGACGACCACGGTGTCGGCGGTGGCCAGCAGTTCCGGCCCGTGCTCGACACCGACCGTGAAGTCGGCGTTCGTCCGCACCGGGCGGCCGTCCACCGAGCAGGTCAGCACCTCGTAGCGCCCGGCCGCGCCGAGGATGCGGGCAGGAATGCCCAGCTCGAAGGGGTAGACGCCGTCCAGCGCCAGGACGACCACGCGTTCCTTGACCATGGCACGATCCTATCGAAGCTTGGCAATCGTGCCATTTCCCGGGAGGCGGACCGACGGCAGGCTGGTGGACCATGAGCACTGTGCAGACGATGCGAGCCATCAGTCAGGACGTCCTCGGCGGTCCCGAGGTCCTGAAGGTCGTGGAGCGGGAGCGGCCCTCACCGCGCCCCAACGAGATCCTGGTCCGGGTGCGGGCGGCCGGAGTGAACCCGACCGACTGGAAGCACCGGGAGAACGGCGGGTTCCTCGGCAAGCCGCCGTTCGTCCTCGGCTGGGACGTGTCCGGGGTGGTGGAGGAGGTCGGTATCGGGGTCGCCCGGTTCCGGCCCGGCGACGAGGTCTTCGGGATGCTGCCGTACCCGTACGGGCACGGCTCGCACGCGGAGTACGTCACCGGCCCGGCCCGTGCCTTCGCACTCAAGCCCGCCGTGATCGACCACGTCCAGGGCGGCGCGCTGCCGCTGGTGTCGCTGACCGCGTGGCAGGCGCTGGTCGAGACGGCCGGGCTCCAGGAGGGGCAGCGGGTGCTGGTCCACGCGGCGGCCGGCGGGGTCGGTCATGTGGCCGTGCAGATCGCGAAGGCGCGCGGCGCCCATGTCATCGGCACGGCGAGCGAGGGCAAGCACGAGCTGCTGCGGACGCTGGGCGCGGACGAGCTGATCGACTACCGGTCGGCCGACTTCGCCGAGGTGGCGAAGGACGTCGATGTCGTGCTGGACACGATCGGCGGCGACTACAGCCTGCGCTCGCTGCGGGTGCTGCGGCCGGGCGGGATCGTGGTGTCGATCCTGCCGGTGGGCTCCGCCGAGTTCTACGAGGAGGCGCAGCGGCTCGGGGTGCGGGCGGTGCGGATGCTGGTGGACGCCTCGCACTCCGGGATGCGGGCGATCGCCGGGCTGATCGAACAGGGCGCGCTGCGCGCCACGATCGCCGAAACCTTCCCGCTGGCCGAGGCCGCCGAGGCGCACCGGCTCGGCGGGACCGGCCGTACGGCAGGGAAGCTGGTCCTGCTGGGCGAGTGACACAGGCGGTGCCGGACGGGGGCGCTCCTCGTCCGGCACCGGGTCGCACGGCGTAGTGAACCGGCCGAAGTTGTGGTCCCTGAGCGCCAACCCGCGTACGCCGGAGCGCAATTCAAAGACATATGTCAATCGAACATGCTCAGATTGCCTCCATCGAGGGTAACTTGCAGTGCGGGGACCGGTTCTGCTTCCGGTCGTCCGCCGGTACCCCCGACACCCCAGGGCGCAGGTTGGAGGCGATGTGGTCGTGCAGCAGGAACCTGCACTCTTCTCCCGCCACCTGCGTGCCCGCCAGGACCGGGGGCACACGGTCCTGGAGTTCCTCGGCGAGATCGACATCGCCGCCGCCATCGAACTCCTCCCCCAGCTGGACCGGGTGACGGCCCGTCCGCACGCGCGGATCGTGATCGACCTGCGTCCCGTGGAGTTCTTCGACTGCTCCGGGCTGCGGCTGCTGTACCGGGCGCGCGCCCGGGTCCTGGACCAGGGCGGGCAGCTCCAGCTGGTCTGCGACCATCCGCTGACCCTGCGCATGATGCGGATCACCGGTCTCGCCCTGCTGCTTCCTCCGCATCCGACGCTGGACGCGGCCCTGGGCCAGCCCGAGGCCACGTCCGGCTCGGTGTGACAGGTCGACAGAGCGACAGATCGACAGGGCTACTTCAAGATCCTGGTGACCTGACCGGCCCCGACGGTCCGTCCGCCCTCACGGATCGCGAACTTCAGGCCCTCCTCCATGGCGACCGGCTGGATCAACTGGACGGTCATGGTGGTGTTGTCGCCGGGCATGACCATCTCGGTGCCCTTCGGCAGCGAGACCACACCGGTGACATCGGTGGTGCGGAAGTAGAACTGGGGACGGTAGTTGTCGAAGAACGGCGTGTGACGGCCGCCCTCGTCCTTGGACAGGATGTACGCCCGCGCCTCGAACTCGGTGTGCGGGGTGACCGATCCGGGCTTGATGACGACCTGCCCGCGCTCGACCTCCTCGCGCTTGACGCCGCGCAGCAACAGGCCGACGTTCTCCCCGGCGCGGCCCTCGTCCAGGAGCTTGCGGAACATCTCGATGCCGGTGACGGTCGTCTTCGTCTTCTGCTCGTGGATGCCGATGATCTCGACCTCGCTGTGGACGCGCAGGGTGCCGCGCTCGATCCGGCCGGTGACGACGGTGCCGCGGCCGGTGATGGTGAACACGTCCTCGATCGGCATCAGGAACGGCTTGTCCACGTCCCGCTGCGGCTCCGGCACCGCCGAGTCGACGGCGTCCAGCAGATCGAGCACCGACCGCGCCCACTGCTCGTCGCCCTCCAGTGCCTTGAGCGCGGAGACCCGGACGACCGGGACGTCGTCGCCCGGGAACTCGTACTCGGTGAGCAGTTCGCGCACCTCCAACTCCACGAGTTCCAGGATCTCCTCGTCGTCGACCATGTCGGTCTTGTTGAGGGCGACGACGATGTACGGCACGCCCACCTGGCGGGCGAGCAGCACATGTTCCTTGGTCTGCGGCATCGGCCCGTCGGTGGCCGCGACGACGAGGATCGCGCCGTCCATCTGGGCGGCGCCGGTGATCATGTTCTTGATGTAGTCGGCGTGGCCCGGGCAGTCGACGTGGGCGTAGTGACGGGTCTCCGTCTGGTACTCGACATGGGCGATGGAGATGGTGATGCCGCGCTGCCGCTCCTCGGGCGCCTTGTCGATCTGGTCGAACGGCGTGTACGGGTTGAGGTCGGGGTAGCGGTCGTGCAGCACCTTGGTGATGGCCGCCGTGAGGGTGGTCTTGCCGTGGTCGATGTGGCCGATGGTGCCGATGTTCACGTGCGGCTTGGTGCGCTCGAACTTCGCCTTCGCCACTGCGGGGCCTCCTCATCGGGTGAGTGAGGCCGGGCCATTCCCGGCTGTGCCTTCCTGTCTATTCGCTCGACGGCGCGTCGAACAGGGCGCTGACGGACTCACCGTTGTGAATGCGTCGAACCGCCTCGGCGAGCTGCGGGGCGACGGTGAGCACCCGGAGCTTGTCGGTGCGCTCCTCCTCGGGCACCGGCACGGTGTTGGTGCACACGATCTCCAGCACGTCCGGCTGCTCGCCGATCCGCTTCAGGGCGCCGGAGGTGAACAGGCCGTGGGTGCAGGCCACCCGGATCGAGCGCGGACCCAACTCACGCAGCCGGTCGAGGAGTTCCAGGACCGTGCTGCCCTTGGCGATCTCGTCGTCGAGCACGATGACATCGCGGTCCGCGACCTCGCCGATGACGGAGTTGATGCTGACCCGGTCGTCCGCGAACCGCTGCTTGGCGCCGGCGGCGACCTGGGCGCCGAGCATCCGGGCGAAGGCGGCTGCCTCCTTGGCGTTGCCGAGGTCGGGCGAGACCACGGTGGTGCGGGACAGGTCGTACTGGCGGAAGTGGGTGGCCAGTTCGCGCAGGGCGTGCAGATGGTCCACGGGGACCGAGAAGAAGCCGTGCACCTGGGGCGAGTGCAGGGTCATGGCGAGGACCCGGCTCGCGCCCGCGGCCACCATCAGGTCGGCGACCAGACGTCCGCCGAGGGAGATGCGCGGGGCGTCCTTCTTGTCGGAGCGGGCGTAGGAATAGTGCGGCATGACGACGGTGATCCGCCCGGCGGAGGCGCCGCGCGCCGCGTCGCACATCAGCAGCAGTTCGACCAGGTGCTCCTGAACCGGGGCGACCAGCGGCTGGACGAGGAAGACGTCCCGTTCCCGGCAGTTGGCCTGGAGCTGCACCTCCAGGCAGTCGTTGGCGAACCGGCTGACCCGGGTGGGGCTGAGGGGCACATCCAGGTGCGCGCACACCTCGGCGGCCAGTTCGGGGTGGGCGCTACCGCTGAACACGGCGATGTCTCGCACGGATCCGCTCCTCGCATGATCGTTTCTGCTGCCGGGCCGATGCTACTGGGCCGACGGGTCGCACTCCGTCCGGTGCTTCGTGCGCCCCCTGTGCTTCCGTCAGCCGCCGGTAGCGGCCAACCACCCTGTCTCATATGCCCGTTCGGGGGCATCCGGACAGGAGGAAGGAGGGCCGTCGCCATGACGACTCCCATCAGGCGCCTCGCTGGTCTCGTACCCGGCTGGGCGAAGGCCGTCAGCGCCGTCGTGCTGGTGCTCGCCGTGCTGTTCGCCGGGCTCGCGATGAGTGTGCTGCCGGGGCTGAAGGACCTGTTCGGCACCGAGACCCACGACCGTTCGGGGCCCGCGCTGCTGGAGTCCGTCCAGGACATCAGCCGCTACGACGCCGCCTCCGGGAACTTCCAGGTGGTGGTGGACCTGGAGAAGGACGCCAAGTACCTGCCGGACGCGCTCCGCGGTACGCGCACGCTGTACGTGGGGGCGGGCACCGTGGACGCGTACGTCGATCTCGGCAAGGTCGGCGCGGACGACGTGACGGTCGACAAGGACCGTACGTCGGCCACGCTCCGGCTGCCGCACGCGGCGCTCGGGGAGCCCGCGCTCGACCCGGACCGCTCCTACGCCGTCTCCAAGCGGCGCGGGCTGCTCGACCGGATCGGCGACCTCTTCTCGGACAACCCCAACAGCGAACAGGCGGTACAGAAACTCGCCGCCCGGCACATCGGCGACGCGGCAAAGGAGAGCGCGCTGACGGAGCGGGCCGAGGCGAACACCACGGACATGCTCAAGGGGCTGCTGCACTCGCTGGGCTTCACGGAGGTGAAGGTCGACTACGGGGCGGCATCGTAGGCGGCGCAGGGGGTAACCGGCCTGTCTCTGAAGGTAGTTGAGGACTGGAGGACCACATGGCCCGCGCGGCCCCCGATCTGCTCCGTGTCCTGGCCCGCCTGCTGGCGATGCTGTGCGCGTTCACCCTGATGGTGGCCTTCGCTGTGGTCCTGGCCAGACTAACCCTGGAGCCGTCCCCCGCCTCGGAGTCCCTGACCCACACCAACCTGCACCCCGGCCGCTCCCTGCGCGCCTACCTCGACCAGCCCGAACTGCGCGACGCGGTCCGCCAGATCGGCGGGAACCTGCTCCTGGGCGTCCCGTTCGGCGTCCTCGCGCCGATGCTCGCCCCGCAGGCCCGGGGTGTCCTGCGCGTCGTGCTGCTGACGGCGACGGTGATGCTGCTGGTGGAATGCGCCCAGGGTGCCCTGGTCACCGGCCGCGCCTTCGACATCGACGACGTCATCCTGAACACCACGGGCGCCCTGCTCGGCTATGCGCTGCTGGGGCGGCGGCTGGGGCGTGCGGTGCACGCGGGCTGACACATCCTGCAGTGGCAGGCCCGGGTCGGCGGGCCGACGATGGAAGTGTGCTCGGGGTGCGGCGAAGGTGTAGGTGTTTCCGCGATGACGAAGCCTGCCGAACGGACGGACATCCTGGACGAGGCCGCGCTGCTGGTCATCAGGGCGCGTCGCGAGGCCACGGACATGATCAGACGGTCGGGGCCGACCGGTATCGCCGACAACTTCTTCGGCACGAAGTGCCGCCAGTGCGGCAACTGCCGTGAATACGTCGGTGACGGCCCCGTCTGCACGAGGACCACTTGCCGGCACAGCGCGGCACAGCACGCCACCTGACGACGGCCTCCTCGACCACCTCCGGGCGTTCACCGGCGCCCCGCCGGCCGCAGGTGCGCCGGCACATGGGACAGCCAGCGGGCGACCGATTCCGCGATGGGCTGGCCCGTCTCCAGTTCGATGAAGCCGAACTGGCCGCCCTGGTTGCACTCCAGGAACCACCAGACGCCGTCCTCGTCCTCGGCGAAGTCGAAGGCGGCGTAGGCGAGGGAGGCGAGGGCGGCGTACTCGCGGACCGAGGCGGCGATACGGCCGGGTACGGAGACCGGCTGCCAGGGGTGCCCGGTGTCGCCGTAGCGGCCGTCGACCTGGCCCGGCTCGGCCGCCTTGCGGGCGGCGAAGAGCTGGGTGCCGACGCAGGTGAGCCGGATGTCGGCCCGCTTGGGCACATACCGCTGCAGCAGCGCGGGACCGGCCGCGACGGCGGAGAAGTCCGCCTCGGGCCCGATCAGCGTGGTGGGCAGGGCCATCCCCGGTTCCTCCGGCGGCGGCCCCGAGGCGGACTTGACCACCACGTCCTTGTGTTCCTCGGCGAACTCCCGCGCCAGCCGGGGCGAGGTGGTGAACACCGTCGGCGGCACGGCGAATCCGCTGAGGTGGGCGACCCGCAGCTGCCAGGGCTTGAGACGGGCCCGTTCCGCGTCGCGGGGATGGTTCATCCAGCGCGCGGTGGCGGAGTAGAGCATGCCGTAGAGGGCCTGCCGGGTCTCGGCGGTCAGCCACGGCGAGGGCTCGGGCGCGTGTGCGGCCGGCTCGCCGGGTCTTCGTACCCAAACGGAACGCAGTCCGCCCATGCTGAGGACGTGGCCGTTGACCGAGAGGTGGCCGGTGAAGTCGCCGTGTGCGTAGTCGGCGGACAGGACGGCCTTCCCCGGCAGATCGGCTGGGTTCAGCCGCAGCACCGGGGTTCCCAGGCTGTGCAGTCCGGCCACCACCATGTCGGCGGTGACGTCCTCCTCGGACGTGAGGATGAGCACGGTCATCGCGAGGACGGACCTCAGTCGTCGAAGTGCGTCTGGGAACCCGCGGTGGACGTCGTGGTCCCGGCCGCGAGAAGCAGCTCCCGGTCCATGACGGCGGGTCGGCCGTCGGGCAGGACGTTCAACTGCCGCGCGCTGTCGAAGCTGTAGGGCGTCAGGGTGGTCGTCGGCCCCTGCGGACAGGCGTAGTTGAGCGTGAACGGTCGCACGGATACCTCCAAAGGTCGCGCTGTACCTGCGTACAGTCCCTTACGGGTCTGTTACGTAAGGAATTCATCACTTTCGGCTACATCGGGGTGAAGGTCGTCACATCTCCTGCATCATCTGCACGGAATGCAACGGGAGTTGGCACCCGACGTGCACATAGAGTCATCGGACGGCGGGCCGGAAGTGTCACGGGGAGCGACGCGCACCCCTCTCGACTACTGGTCCGTACCAAGGTATTGACGCCCTCTTACCTCACGCCTTAAGTCAAGAAGCGACACACCTTCACCCCCACCTCGGTCGGCCCGCGCTCCCCACGGCATGCCGACGGAAGGAGAGTCGTGCCCGCTTCCCGCAGATTCCGCGCCCTGCGCGCCTGGCTGCTCACCGCCCTGTCCGCCGCCCTCGTCGCGACCGCCGCCACCGGCTCCGCCCGGGCGGAGCCCGACGACGGGCCCGGCGTCAGGGCAGTGACGTTCTCCGACACCTTCGACGGGCCCGCCGGTTCGGCCGTCGACTCCGCCAAGTGGCACATCGAGACCGGCGACAACGTCAACAACCACGAGCGGCAGTACTACACGGACGGCAACCGCAACGCCGCCCTCGACGGCCAGGGCCATCTGGTGATCACCGCCCGGCGCGAGAACCCCGCCAACTACCAGTGCTGGTACGGCAGATGCGAGTACACCTCGGCCCGGCTGAACACCGCGGGGAAGTTCACCGCGCAGTACGGACACGTCGAGGCGCGCATCAAGGTGCCGCGGGGGCAGGGCATGTGGCCCGCGTTCTGGATGCTCGGCACCCCCGTCGACTGGCCCGCCTCCGGCGAGATCGACATCATGGAGAACGTCGGCTTCGAGCCCGCCACGGTCCACGGCACCCTGCACGGCCCCGGCTACTTCGGCTCGGGCGGCATCGGCGCCGCGTACACGCTGCCGAACGGCCAGGCCTTCGCCGACGCGTTCCACACCTTCGCGATCGACTGGGCGCCGGACTCCATCACCTGGTCCGTGGACGGCAACGTCTACCAGCGGCGCACGCCCGCCGATCTCGGCGGCAGGCAGTGGGTGTTCAACAAGCCGTTCTTCCTGATCCTGAACCTCGCGGTGGGCGGCTACTGGCCCGGCGACCCGGACGGCTCCACGGTCTTCCCGCAGCAGATGGTCGTCGACCACGTCACCGTGAGCACGGGTGACACCCCCGCGGGCGGCGCGATCAGGGGCCTGGCCGGCAAGTGCGTCGACGTCGCCGGGGCGAACCCGGCCAACGGCACCCCCGTCCAGCTCTACGACTGCAACGGCACCTCGGCCCAGCAGTGGACCGTCGGCTCCGACGGCACCATCCGGGCGCTCGGCAAGTGCCTGGACGTCACCGGCAACGGCACCGCGAACGGCAGCACCGTCCAGTTGTGGGACTGCACCGGCGGGCCCAACCAGCGCTGGACCGTCACCGCGGCACGCGACATCGTCAATCCCCAGGCGAACAAGTGCCTGGACGTGACCGGCAACAATCCGGCCAACGGCACCCGGCTGCAGATCTGGAGCTGCACGGGCGGCGCCAACCAGAAGTGGACGGTCGGCTGAGACCCTTCTTTACGACGGACCTCGGTCCCTGGGCCCTGTCCTAGTGCAGGGTCCAGGTGAACTTGTCGCCGCCGACCCAGCGCACGACATCCGGGTCGTCCAGGTCATGGACGGTGATGCCGTACGCGGCGGCGGCCGACAGGACATCGGTGACGGCTTTCGCCTCACCCACCACTTCACCGTCGATCTCCACGATGCGGAACGGCGGCGTGCCCGGCTGGACCCCGAGCACCAAGATCCGCGGATGGGAGATGTACGGGCTCGCGATTTCGGTCATGCAACGAGAGTAAAGCGGATCTGTCCATTCCGAACCTGTCGAGCCCGCCGTGCGGGCCTCCGCCTGCTGGGCAACCCTGGAGGCGGAGGTGGCGATGGATCCCGTCGAGGCCCTGGAGCGGATCGCCTTCCTGCTGGAGCGGTCCCTGGCACCGACCTACCGGGTACGGGCCTTCCGCACCGCCGCCCGGACGCTGGCGGCGCTGCCGGAGGCGGAGCTGCGGGAGCGGGCGGTGGCCGGGACGCTGGAGTCGTTGAAGGGGGTCGGGCCGAAGACGGCGCAGGTCGCCCGGGAGGCGCTGGCCGGGCAGGTGCCGGGCTATCTGGAGAAGCTGCGGGCCGAGGAGCCTGACCCGGCGGACCGCACTGGCCTGTGTGCACTCCTGCGCGGCGACTGCCATCTGCACTCCGACTGGTCGGACGGCGGCAGTCCGATCGAGGAGATGGGCCGTACGGCGCAGGCGCTGGGCCATGAATGGGCGGTGCTGACCGACCACTCGCCCCGGCTGACGGTGGCCCGGGGCCTGTCGGCTGAGCGGCTGCGCGAGCAGCTGGAGGTGGTGGCGGCCCTCAACGAGACCTGGGCGCCCTTCCGCCTGCTCACCGGCATCGAGTGCGACATCCTGGAGGACGGCTCCCTCGACCAGGAGCCCGAGCTGCTGGACCGGCTCGACGTGGTCGTGGTCTCGGTGCACTCCAAGCTGCGCATGGACGCCCGCTCCATGACCCGGCGCATGGTGGCCGCCGTACGGAATCCGCACTCCGACGTCCTGGGGCACTGCACCGGGCGGCTGATCACCGGGCGGGGGCGGCCGGAGTCCGAGTTCGACGCGGACGAGGTGTTCGCGGCGTGCGCGGAGACCGGGACCGCGGTGGAGATCAACAGCCGTCCCGAACGCCTGGACCCGCCGCGCCGGCTGCTGCGCCGGGCGGTGGCCGCAGGGGTGCTGCTCTCGATCGACACTGACGCCCACGCGCCCGGACAGCTGGACTGGCAGGTGCTCGGCTGCGCCCGGGCCGAGGAGTGCGGGGTGCCCGCCGGGCGCGTGGTCACCACGTGGACGCGCGAGGAGCTGCTGGCCTGGACGCGCGAGCGGCGCCTGCCCGCACGCGTCACGGGGTCCTGACGTGGTACTCGGACGGTCCGGCTGAACAGGACGGCGGAGGGACGGGCGTATGGGACGCGCGGCTGTGTTCGACGTGGACGGCACACTCGTCGACACCAATCATCTGCACGTGGTCACGTGGTGGGAGGCCTTCCGGCAGGCGGGCCACCGGGTGCCCATGCACGCCGTGCACCGCGCCGTCGGACTCGGCTCCGGCGATCTGATCGCGCACCTGCTCGGGGACGACCGGGATCAGGACCGCGACGAGGAGCTGAGCGCCGCGCACAAGGCGCTGTACGGGCAGTACTTCGACCGGCTGCCCGCCCTGCCGGACTCCGGCGAGCTGCTGCGGCGACTGCACCGGGACGGCTGGACGGTGGTGCTGGCCACCTCGGCGGGCGGCGCGGAGCTGGGCGCGCTGCGGCGGGCGATCGACGCGGACGACGCCATCGCCGCGACCGCCAGCGCCGATGACGTGGAACAGGGGAAACCCGCGCCGGAGCCCGTGGAGCACGCGCTGGAGCTGGCCGGGGCGTCCGCCGAGGACGCGGTGTTCGTCGGGGACACGGTGTGGGACATGCGTGCGGGCAGCCGGGCGGGGGTGCGGTGCGTGGCCGTGCTGTGCGGGGGCATCGCGCGGGCCGATCTGGAGAAGGCGGGCGCCGAGGCCGTGTACGACGGTCCGGCGCACCTGCTGGCCTCGCTCGGCGACAGCCCGTTCGCCCGGATGGGGTGACACTGGAAGGGGCAGCCGAGAAGCGGTGACACGCGTCACCGGTGGCAGGGGAACAGCACGGGATGGTTCTCCGTTGAACTTGATGCAGGCACGGTACGTGCCCCCTGATCCGCCCCGACCGTGATTCCCCCGTCGCGGTCGGGGCTTTCCTCTTCCCGGCGCGGGGTACTCGGCTGCTCCCCTTTGCGGAGAGGAGTCGACCGTGAGCAGCACACAGGGCAGCAGGATCGTCGTCACGGGGGCCACGGGGAATGTCGGTACGAGCCTCGTGCGCCTTCTCTCCGAGGATCCCTCCGTAGGGTCGGTGCTGGGCCTGGCCCGCAGGATCCCGGACTGGTTCCCGCCGAAGACGCAGTGGTCGGCGGCCGACCTGGCCTCCGAGGAGACGGATCTGGTGCAGGAGTTCTCCGGCGCCGATGCGGTCGTCCATCTGGCCTGGGCCTTCCAGCCGACGCACGATCCCGCGGCGACCTGGCGCACGAACGTCCTCGGCTCGATCCGGGTCTTCGACGCGGTGTCCACCGCCAGGGTGCCGACGCTGGTGCACGCCTCGTCGGTCGGCGCGTACTCGCCGGGTCCCAAGGACGACACGGTGGACGAGTCCTGGCCCACGCACGGCTGGCCCGGCGCCGCCTACTGCCGGGAGAAGGCGTATCTGGAACGGACCCTGGACACCTTCGAGCGACGGCACCGCAAGGTGCGGGTGGTCCGGATGCGGCCGGCGTTCCTGTTCAAGCGGGAGTCGGCGAGCGAGCAGCGCAGGATCTTCGGCGGACGCTTTGTGCCGGGACAGCTGGCCCGGCCGGAGCTGCTGCCGTTCCTGCCGGACATCCCCGGGCTGCGGGTGCAGGCGCTGCACACCGACGACGCGGCGGAGGCGTACCGGCTGGCGATCGGCGCGGAGGTGAAGGGCGCCTTCAATCTGGCGGCCGACCCCCCGGTGGACGCGGCCCTGCTCGGTGAGCTGCTCGACGCCCGCCCGGTACGTCTGTCGCCCACGGCGGCCCGCTCGGCGGTCGCGGCGGCCTGGGGCCTGCATCTGCTGCCCGCCTCACCGCACCTGTTCGACGCGGTGCTGCGTATGCCCCTGATGGACTGCACCCGGGCCCGCACCGAGCTGAACTGGCAGCCCCGCCGCTCGGCCCCCGAGGTGCTGGAGGAGTTCCTGCACGGCATGCGGTCGGGCGCGGGCGAGGCGACCGAGCCGATGCGGGGGCGCAAGGCGGGCTGATCGGGGGCCTCCAGTCCACCCGGGTCGGCTCCCCCGGGGCTGCCCCGCCCGGCTCGGCCCAGCCAGGCCCCGCTCAGCCCGGCTCGGCCGCCCGGCTCGGCTCGGCTCGGCTAGGCCCGGCTAGGCCGTCGACTCGTCCGGCGCGGGATGCTCCGGGTGGACGTTCGCGTCCCGCCGAGACCCCTTGCGGCCCGTGCCCGCCTCGTCCGACTCCGGGGTGTCCTCCGGCGCGGTGTCCAGGTCCTCGGGGTTCACGTCCCAGGGGTCCTCGCCCGCCCCCGCCAGCTGGTCCGGCAGGTCCCTCGGCACGGGCTCGCCCTTCTGGCTGTTCACGGGGCGCCTCCTTACGTTCGTGACGCGCGGCGTCCGTTCGCGGCGCGTGGCGTCCCGCGAGTACCGCCGGCGGGCGTCGCGAAACGTCAGCGCGGTGCGCGGTCCGCGAGTGCCGCGTGCCAGACGGGCCGCGGTTCCTCGGGGGCGGGCTCGGCCCGCCGGCCGCCGAGGGCGAAGAAGGCGGCGAGGGGGAGGATCGCCGCCCCGACGGTGACCGCGTCCGGTCCGAGCCCGCCCAGGTCGATGCCGACCCGCTCCGCGGGGTGCCGCAGCGCGTACGCGGCCGCATGCCGCCGGATGTCGGGCAGCAGCGCCGCGCCGAGCCGCAGACCCGCCCAGCCGCCGATCAGGATGCGCTCCGGCCGGAACAGGTTGATCAGGTCGGACAGGCCCGCGCCGATGTACTCGGCGGTCTCCGCCAGCAGCTCCCGCGCCACCCGGTCGCCGTCGGCGGCCGCCGACATCAGCGCCGCGAGCGCGCTCTCCTGGTCGGCGCCCTCGGGCGGCCGCCCGCCCGCCTCCCGCCACCGCTCCAGCAGCGCCTCGGCGCCGGCGTACGCCTCCAGGCAGCCCGGCGCGCCGCAGCGGCAGCGGCGCCCCGCGACCTGGACGGTCAGGTGCCCGCCCTCGACGGCGCGCCCCTCCCCCGCCTCCGGGGTCACCACGCACGCGCCGACCCCGGAGCCGAACAGCACCACGATCGCGCTGCGGGCCCCGCGCCCCGCGCCGAACCACATCTCCGCCTGGCCGAGCGTGCGCGCGCCGTTGTCGATGAAGTACGGGATGCTGTCGGGCAGTTCGCACCGTTCCCGCAGCAGTGACTCCAGTGCGACGGCGTCCCAGCCGATGGTCTGGCCATGCACCACGGCCCCGCGCTCGGGGTCGTGCTCGACTATGCCGGGCACCCCGATGCCGATGCCGAGCAGCTGTTCCGGGGCGAGATCGGCGGCGGCCAGCACCTCCGCGACAGCGTCGTGGATGTACCCCACGACGACCTCGACCGCGTACCCCTCGGCGCCCAGGACCCGCTCGGTGCGGCCGAGTTCGGTCAGCGCGAGGTCGAACAGCTCGACCCGCACCCGGGTCTCGCCGACGTCCACGCCGATCATGTGGCCGCCGCCCGGGGCCACCCGGAGCAGGGTGCGCGGCCTGCCGCCGTCGGACTCGACGTTGCCCGCCTCCTCCAGTACCCCGTCCGCGAGCAGGTCGGCGACCACGTTGCTGACCGAGCCGGAGCTGAGTCCCGTGGCCGGGCCCAGCTCGAAGCGGCTGAGGGGGCCGTCGAAGTACAGGCGTTGCAGGACCGCCGCGCGGTTGCCCCGCCGTAGATCGCGTACCGTCCGCCTGTTCCGCCCCACCATCTGGCTCCCCCTGTCAACACGCCGTCCGACCTGGACGCCCTGGAAGATACCGGGTCAGCGGCTCAGTTCCGTGATCGCGTCGAGCGCCGCGACCAGTTCCGGCCCCACTGTCTCGCGGGTCCAGCGCGACCGCCCCTCGTCGACGGCGCGCGGCACGGTCTCGGTGAGCATGATCAGGTAGAGGTAGGCGCGGTAACAGGCCAGCCGGAGCCGGGTGGACCGGCCGAAGTCGACCCGGCCGCCCGCCTCGCGGTAGCCGTCGAGAAAGGCCGAGTCCTTCTCGATGTCGCCGAGCAGGGCCAGCGAGACGAAGTCGGCGACGGGGTCGCCCCAGAACATGCGCTCCCCGTCGATGATCCCGCCGATGCGGGCCGTCCCGGCCGAGCGGTCGACCAGGATGTTGCCGGGCCACAGGTCGAAGTGGACCGCGCACGCCTCGCTGACCTCGTCGAGCGCGGGCAGGGCCGCCCGGAGCGTACGGTCCGTCTCCTCGACGGAGCGCGGCAGCCACGGCCGGTACCGGCGGGCGTCGTCGAGGACGGCGTCGAGCAGTACGGAGAACGCGGTGCGCCAGTCGGCGGCGAGGGGGCCGAGGGCGCCGGAGGGGTAGCCGTAGCCCGGCCCGGTCACGGTGTGCAGGCGGGCCACCTGGCGGCCCAGCTCGGTGCGCAGGTCCCGCTGTTCGGCATCGGTGAGCGAGTCGTCCCAGGCCTCCCCCGGGCACGCCGTCATCAGCAGGGCGCCCTCGGTGAAGGCGACGACCCTGGGCGCCGCGACCCCGACGGCGGCCGCGGCCCGGTAGAACTCCGCCTCGGACACCAGCAGCGCCCGCTCGTGGCTCAGCCCGGGGACGGTCTCGGCGGGCGGGACCTTGAGCACGTACCGGGTGCCGTCGGCGAGGAGGAGTTCCTCGACCGTGTTGTAGGTGCCGCCCGACAGCGATCGCACCGCCGTCAGGTCGCCCGGCGGCAGTCCCGCCGCGTCCAGCATCCGCTCGGCCCGTTTCCGGGAGTCCGTCCCCATGCCCCGCCCCTTCCCACTGAATATTCGCTGGCCCTTACAGGCATACGACGCCTAGCCTTAGGCGAAAACCTAGGAGCCCTAGGTATCGGAGCCTAGGTATCGACGTCGGCACACCCCCTCAGGAGGCCCCCATGAAAGCACTCACCGAGTCCGAGATCCGCTCCTCGTTCGTCAACTGCTCCAAGGGCGAGGCCAAGAGGCTCAGCGTCCCCAGGGACCTCGACCAACTCCCCTGGGACGACCTGGACTTCCTGGGCTGGCGAGATCCTGGGGCGCCCGACCGCAGCTATCTGGTCACCGAGCGGGACGGACGGCTGATCGGCGTCACGCTGCGCTTCCCTTCACAGCAGCGCGGATTCCTGCACCGCAGCCTGTGCTCGCTGTGCCTGACCACGCACCGGGGCGGCGGGGTCTCCCTGATGACCGCGCGCAAGGCGGGTCCGGCGGGCCGCGAGGGCAACTCGGTCGGCCTGTACATGTGCACCGACCTCGCCTGCTCCCTCTACCTGCGCGGCAAGAAGATCCCCGACTCGGGCATCCGTATCGAGGAGAGCCTCACCCTGGAGGAGCAGATCGCGCGGACCGAGGGCAATCTGAGCGCCTTCCTGGAGAAGTTGGGGGTCTGAGCCCCCGGCTCACCGCTCCAGCAGCCGGGCCGCGGAGACCCGGTGCAGGTGGATCAGGACGTCGTAGCTGCGGGCGAGAGCGATGTCGTGCGGGCCGTCCGGGTAGGCGGTGCCCACGCTGCGGGTGGGCCGCTCCCGGCGCAGCCACTCCCGGGCCGGGGAGCCGACCGTACGCAGGTCGAGCAGGTAGTTCCGGTGGGGCACCCGGTCGAGGACGGCCTCGTTGGTGCCGGGGCCCGCCGGCCCCACCGCCCACCGGCGCACGACCGACTCGTCGTCGGTGCCCGTGGCCCGGAACGAGCCGTGGTCGAAGGTCAGGCCGATGCTCACGTACCCGGCGCCGAGCGCGTCGCGCAGGAAGGCGCCCTGCACCTTCAGGTACTGGGCGGGCATGTCCGGGACGTAGCCGACGTGGTTGTTGTGCGCCGAGAGCAGCATCCGAGCACCGGTGTGCCGCTGCCACCACAGCACGTTCGCGGCCATCTGCTCGCCCCGGTAGCGCATGGCCTCGGACACCTGCGCGGGGTCGGTGAAGTCGAAGGCGTACTGCCGTGCCGTCTGGTCGATCACCCTCGCGTCCTGCACCGCCCGCTCGTACGCCGCCCGGTCCTTGCCCGGCGCCAAGCCGTGCAGCAGTTCCAGGGCCTGTCCGGTGCGCTCCGCCCTTTCCTTGCGCACGGTGTACGGCTCGCCGAGGTACCGCTCGATGTAGGCGCCCGTCTGCTCGGTGGGCCGCAGTCCGCGGTAGAACTCTTCGAGGCGGGCCGCGGTCTTCGGGTCGCGCTCGGCGGCGTACGCGGTGACCGCGTCGTACAACTCGGGACCGGACCAGGCGATGTCGTCGCCGACCAGGCGGACCGGGTCGGCCGGGTGACGGAGGTTGTAGGCGCGGGTCCACTCGATCAGCCGCAGGTAGTCGGTGTTGTTCCACCACCGGAAGTCGCGCTGGAACTCGTCCCGCATGATGCGCCGCGGATCGCCTTCTCCGCGTACGACGTAGGCGTCGAGGCGGGCGACCGTGCTCCAGGGCGCCTCCAGGGCGAAGGCGCGGAACCCGCGCTCCTCGACCAGGTGGCGCAGGACGCGGCCCTTGAGGGCGAAGAAGTCGTGGGAACCGTGGGTCGCCTCACCGAGGCCGACGACCCGGGCGTCGCCGATCATGCGGTCCAGGGCGCGCAGGTCCCGTGTGTCGCCGCCGGGTTCGACGCTGCGCAGGGGATGCGCCGCGCGGGCGAGGGCGTCCACCACGGCCTCGTCGCGGTCGGTTGCCGTGGCCGCGCGCCCGTGCGGGGCGGAGGCCGCCGCCGGGAGGACGGACGCCGTCGTGCCGAGGATGATGAACAGGGTCAGGGCCGTCGCGGTCCGGTGCCGTTTCATGATCCCAGGCTCGCGTGCGGCCGGGCCGGACACCATCCGGCCGGCCCCCGTCCGCGGGTGCGGGTCTCCGGCGGTCGGATCGGGGGGATTTCCTCCTTCTTTCCGCCGCCGACTCTTGTCAGGCGACCCCGAGTCGATCACTCTGGGCCTCCTTGCGGACTGTCGCGGTCCGCTCGGTGGACCGCGTGATCATGTTCGTCGCTCCGTGGGAGCTTCGTGAGACGTGAGAGGGGAACAGCGCAAGGATGCTTGACGTACGCCAGTGGGTGTCGCGGGAGCGGCTGCTGAAGCTGAGCCGGGAACCCGCGGTCGTCCAGATGCTGCGCTCGACGGCAGCGGCGACGGTCGCCTACGTCATCGCCCTGCACCTGAGCCCCGAGAAGGCCCCACTCACCGCGCCCCTGACGGCCCTGCTGGTCGTCCAGGTCACCCTCTACGCGACCCTCACCAACGGCGTGCGCCGGGTGAACTCGGTGGTGGCCGGGGTCCTCGTCGCCGTCGCCTTCAGTCTGCTGGTGGGTCTGACCTGGTGGAGCCTGGCGCTGGTGATCCTGGCCTCGCTGGCCGTGGGGCATCTGGTCCGGGTGGACGAGTACGTCCCCGAGGTGGCGATCAGCGCGATGCTGGTGCTCGGGGTGACCTCCGTCGGGGACACGGCGTGGGCGCGGGTGCTGGAGACGCTGATCGGCGCGGTCGTCGGGCTCGGCTGCAATCTGCTGCTCGCGCCGCCGGTCTGGGTGGACGAGGCGGGCGAGTCCATCGAGGGGCTGGCGCGCCGGGTCCGGCAGCTGATGCTGAGCATGGGCGAGGAGGCGGCCGGCCGTACGCCGGTGGAGCGTGCCACGGCCCGGCTGTACGAGGCGCGCCGGCTCGACCACGACATCGTCGAGGTGGACGCGGCCCTCCGACAGGCCGAGGACAGCCTGCGGCTCAATCCGCGGGTGCGCGAGGGGCTGCTGCACCGGGTGGTGCTGCGGACCGGCCTGGACACCCTGGAGATCTGCACGGTGGTACTGCGGGTGATCGCCCGCACGCTCACCGACCTGGCCAAGGAACGCGACCCCGATCCGCTGTTCGCACCGCAGATCGGTGCCGCCGTGGAGCAGGTGCTCTCCGAGGTCGCCGACGCGGTGGTGAGTTTCGCGGTGCTGGTCACCGCCCATGTCAGCGAGAACGCCGAGTCCGCCGAGGAGCGGCTCGCCACCGAGCTGCGGCAGGCCGCCGCGACCCGGGACAAGCTCGCCCAGCTGCTGCTGGAGGAGGTCCAGCGCGACGCCCGCCAGTGGCAGCTGCACGGCGCGGTGCTGACCGAGGTCACCCGCATGCTCGACGAGATGGACACCGAGCACCGCTCGCGCCGGCTGCTGGAGGAGCTGGACCGGGTCTCCAGTGAGCAGCGGGAGCGGATGCCGCGGCTGACCCGGCTCCAGGAGACGGTGCGGGTCGGCCGGAACCGGCTGGCTTCGGTCCGTCGTCCCCGGTGACAAGGTCATCGACAGGGGGGCACGGGCAGTGGGCGACGGCGTACGGATCGACGGGAACACTCTGCGGCTGCCGGGCGGGGCGGCGGTGCGGTTCATCCGCACGCTGCGGCTGCCCGAGACGGGCACGCATCCGCTGCCGCCGGGGCTCGGCGAGTTCCCGCTGCGGCGGGTGGCGGACTACCCGGACACGGTTCCGCGGGAGTGGCGGGCGCGCGGCGGGGTGATGCTGCCGGTGTATCTGCGCGAGGCGATGTGGCTGAGCTTCGCCGGGACCGCCGAGCCCGCCGCTCTGCAGGTCGGCGTGGGCAAGGTGTGCGCGGTCTCCGGAAAGCCGTGGAGCGACCGGCTCGCCCGGGACCCGCAGAACTACCTCGTCCTCCCCCGCCAGCCGTGGCTGGACGGCATCAACTCCGGCAAGGGCACGGTCCGCCAGTTCGTGGCCGTGCCGCTGGGGCTCGGGGCCACCGTGGAGGGCCAGGTGACCGGGGAGGAGGTCTGGGGCGGCGTCCAGCTCCAGACGTTCCCGCTGGGCGCCGAGGCGCTGGCGCGGTGGCGTGAGGAGGAGCGGCTGCGCGAGGAGCGGCGACGGGCGTTCACGGCGGCCGGGGGTCCCTTCGGCGCGCCGCCGATGGCTCCGGCGGCACCGGCGGCCGCGCCGGGTGCGGCACCCCGGTCGGCTCCGGCCATGGGGCTCGGTGTGGGCGGTTCGATGCGCCAGGAGGTCTACCGGGACGACCGCCCGGCGTCGGACTGGGCCGAGGAACCGGCGGGGCGGGTCTTCGTCCATCTGGTGACGCCCCCGCAGTGGCGCCGGATCACCGGCGAGGAGCCGCCGCCGTCGCCCGTGGACCGGGCGGCGTACACGCGGGCGGGGCTGCCCTGGTTCGACTACTACGACGACGCGGCCCAGGATCTGGACCCCACCGGCACGCTGGAGGCGGTCAAGCCGGTCGGCGAGTGGATCGGCGACGACCACGAGCCCTGGGAGGCTCCCGTGCCGGGCCAGGTGAAGCACCTCAAGGGGCAGCCGGTCGAGGACGGGGACTGGTAGCGGCGGCGCCCTCGGTCGCAGCGCCCTCGGTTGCACCGGGCCGGTGATCCGCGCCAGGGTGGCAGGCGCCGGAGTACGGACGACCCGAGGGTGTGGGCATGGGCAGTGGGGGCGTGAGCAGGCGCCGGTTCGTCGGCGCCGTCGCGGGAAGCGCCGCCGCGGTGGCCCTGGCGGGGTGCGAGAACGCGCCGCCTCCGTCGCCTCCGGTGCCTCCGGTGCCTCCGGTGCGGGGCACCCCGGCACCGAGCCCTTCCCGGGAGGCCGCGCCGGGGCCCCGCGCGCTGTACCTCGGCACGTACACGTCCGCCGAGGGCGGCGGCGAGGGCATCGGGGTCGCGTCGTACGACGTGCGGACCGGCCGGATCACCGGCTCCGGCACGATCGCGGGCGTCGGCGATCCGTCGTATCTGGCGGTGCATCCGGACGGGCGCACGCTGTACGCCGTGAACGAGCGCGAGGACGGCGCCGTGACCGCGGTACGGCTCGCCGACCGCGAGGTGCTGGGCAGCCGGAGCACCGGCGGGTCGGCGCCGTGTCATCTGTCGGTGCATCCGAGCGGGCGCTGGCTGTTCAGCGCGAATTACGGCACCGGCAGTGTGGCCGTGCACCCGGTCGCGGCCTCGGGTGCGCTGGGCGAGCGCACGGACCTGGTCACGCACTCCTCCCCCGCGCCGGGCCCGGATCAGCGGGGCCCGCACGCCCACCAGGTGATCACCAGCCCGGACGGCGGCCATGTCCTCGCCGTCGACCTGGGCACGGACACGGTGTACACGTACCACCTCGACGAGGCGAAGGGCACGCTCGCCGAGGTCGCGCGCGCCCGTACCCGGCCGGGCGCGGGGCCGCGCCATCTCACCTTTCATCCGGGCGGGCGGTACGCCTATCTCGCCAACGAGGTCGACAACACCGTGGCGGTCTGCGCCTACGACCCCGGCAGCGGGCGGGTCACCGTCGGCGAGGCGCAGTCCACGGGCACCGGGTCGGGTACCAGCTACCCGGCGCAGTTCGTGGTGACGGCCAACGGCCGGTACGCCTTCCTCGCCAACCGGGGCCACAACAGCCTGTCGCGGTACGCGGTGGAGGCGGACGGGGCCCGGCTCGGGCTGCTGGGAACCGTGCCCGTGGGCGGGGACTTCCCGCGGCAGATCGCCCTGTCGCCGGACGGCGGGCTGCTCTTCGCGGCGAACCAGCGGTCCGGCGACGTGACCGTGTTCCACGTCGACGAGGACAAGGGTGAACTGCGGCGCGCGGGCGCGCCGTTCGCCTCACCCGTCGCGGTCTGCGCGCTGCCGCTGTAGGGGGCGCGGGCAGGTGACCGCGGCCGCCTGGCCGAGCAGGACGTGCATGCGCTCGGTGAGCTGGGCGATGTCGTCGGCCGGACGGTGGAAGGGCAGGCGTACGTCGCCGTGGGCGCGGGCGCGCTCGATGCGCAGGGTCAGTCCGTGCCGGTCGACGGCGAGGGGCTGGACGCGGACGGCGCCGTGCAGGCTGTCCGGCTCGACCAGCCGGGTCAGCCGCTCGACGGCGTCGGGGTGGCAGTCGGCGAGGTGGGTGAGCAGTCTGGCCTCGGCGAGGGCGAGCGGGTCGGGCCGGGCGGCGGCGAACTCGTCGAGTTCGACGATGACCGCGCCGCTCGGCTGCCGCAGGACGACGCGGGTGGCCCGGAAGACGAGGTGGCCGTCCTCGGGGGCGAACCACCCGGCCAGCCACAGCCGGGCCCGGATGCGGTTGCGGACGGGGACGGGCGCGACGTCGGCGAACTCCAGCACGGCGGACGGCTCTCCGCGCGGGGCGCAGATCGCGGCCGCGGCCAGCACGCTGTCCTCGGGTACGGCGAGCAGTATCCGGCCGTCGTCGGTCACGGAGTGCGCGCCGACGAACTCCTCCCGGGTGCCCTCCGCGGTCACCGCGCAGGACCACGCGGTGGCGAGCACCGACCGGGCGCGTTCGGCCGCGGCCGGAGCGGCCGTCCAGCTCTGGCTGTCACCCATTCCCGAACCTCCTTAGGTAAGCCTTGCCTAACCTACCGAAGATCGGGGCGCGCGCCAACCACCCCGCGCGATCGTGCGCGGAGTCACTCCCGCCTTTGGTGGTTATGCGCCGATGACACCCAACAGCGCGCGAGCACACAGGTCGCGGACCTGGTCCCGGGTCAGGTCCGCGGAGCCGCGCAGCCATTCCAGGCAGACGGCGGTGGTGAAGGCCAGCCAGCCGCGCACGGCGAGGCGGATGTCCGGGCGGGCCTCGCAGACCGGGCCGAACTCCGGGTCGGCGGCCATGGCCGCGAGGATCTGCCGCTCCTGGGCGGCGAGCGCGCGGTGGTAGACCTTGCGCACGGCAGGGTCGCCGGAGGCCTCGGCGCGGTGGAAGGCACGGAAGCCGTGCGCCTGCTCCTCCGCCCAGGCCAGGTAGGTGTCGAGGCTCGCGGTGAGCTGGTCGCGGACCGGGACGCCGGGCACGGCCGCCGTCATCCGCAGCATCCGCTCGCTCTCCCGTTCCACCACGGCGGCGAAGAAGTCCCGCTTGGTCGGGAAGTAGTGGTACAGCAGCCCGCGCGACACCCCGGCGATCTCGGCGACCTGCTCGATCCACACCTCGTCGTACGGGCTCTCCGAGAACAGCCGCGCCCCGACGGCGAGGAGCTGCTCCCTGCGCTCCTCGGTGCTGAGCCGGCGCCTGGTGCGCGCGCCGCCCTGGTTCGCGCTCATGCCCGCACCTTACTTGACGCGGGTTCAACAACCGGATCAGACTGGGGCCGCGCGCTATTGAACCGACGTACAACAGACCCCATCTGCCGGAGGATCAAGGGAGATCGCGCCATGGCGGAGACGACGACCCGGTCCGCGTCGCCCAAGGGTTTCCGCGGCGCCGGCCAGGGCTGGCCCGCACTGCACCGCATCCCGCACCCGCCGCGCCGGCTCCCGCTGCTCGGCGATGTGCTGGGCGCCAACCGGTCCACGCCGCTCCAGGACTCCATGCGCCTGGGCCGCCAACTGGGGCCGATCTTCCGGCGCAAGGCGTTCAACAGGGAGTTCGTGTTCGTGTGGGGCGCGGCGCTGGCCGCCGACCTCGCGGACGAGACGCGGTTCGCCAAGCACGTCGGCCTCGGCATAGCGAACCTGCGGCCCGTGGTCGGGGACGCGCTGTTCACGGCGTACAACCACGAGCCGAACTGGCAGCTCGCGCATGACGTGCTGGCGCCCGGGTTCAGCCGGGAGGCCATGGAGGGGTACCACCCGATGATGCTGGACGTGGCCGGGCGGCTGACCGACCACTGGGACCGGGCGGCCCTGGCCGGGCGGACCGTGGACGTGCCCGGCGACATGACCAAGCTGACCCTGGAGACCATCGCGCGCACCGGGTTCGGGCACGACTTCGACTCCTTCGAACGGTCCCGTCCGCACCCCTTCGTCACCGCGATGGTCGGCGTGCTCGCCTACGCCCAGCGGCTGAACACCGTCCCGGCGCCTTTCCTGCTGAGCTCCGCCGCGCGCCGCAACGACGCCGACATCGCCTACCTCCACCGCACGGTCGACGACCTGGTCCGCAGGCGCCGCGGCGGTTCCGGCGGGAGCGGGGACCTGCTCGACCGGATGCTGGAGACCGCCCACCCCGAGACCGGGGAACGCCTCGCCCCCGAGAACGTCCGCCGCCAGGTCATCACCTTCCTGGTCGCGGGCCACGAGACGACCTCCGGCGCGCTGTCCTTCGCGCTGTACTACCTCGCCCGGCACCCGGAGGTGGCCGCCCGAGCCCGCGCCGAGGTGGACGAGGTGTGGGGCGACACCGAACGGCCCGGCTACGACCAGGTGGCCAAGCTGCGGTACGTACGCCGCGTACTGGACGAGTCGCTGCGGCTGTGGCCGACGGCGCCCGCCTTCGGCCGGGAGGCGCGGGAGGACACCGTGCTGGCCGGGGAGCACCCCATGCGGCGCGGCGCCTGGACGCTGGTCCTCACCCCGCTGCTGCACCGCGATCCTGCGGCCTGGGGCCCGGACGCCGAGCGTTTCGACCCCGACCGCTTCGACCCCAAGGCGGTACGGTCCCGGCCCCCGCACACCTTCAAGCCCTTCGGCACCGGCGCCCGCGCCTGTATCGGCCGCCAGTTCGCCCTGCACGAGGCGACGCTGGTCCTGGGTCTGCTGCTGCGCCGTTACACCCTGCGGCCGGACCCCGGCTATCGGCTCCGGGTGACGGAACGGCTGACCCTGATGCCGGACGGGCTGCGGATGGGAGTGGAGCGGAGGACTGCCGGTCCGGTCGGAGCGGAGGCACGCTGTCCCGCCAGTGGGGTGGAGGGCTGACCGTCAGCCCTTCGCGGCGGCCCAGTGCGCGGGCCGCTCCAGCGCCCCCGGCAGCTTGGTCCCGCCGCTCCCCCGTGCCGCGTTCACCTGCGGCTGGGTCAGGAAGATCGCGCCGGTCAGGTCGGCGTCGGTCAGATCCGCGTCGCGCAGGTCCGCGCCCAGCAGGTCCGCGCCCCGCAGGTCCGCTCCGGTGAGGTCGGCCGCGATGAGGTAGGTGCCGCGGAGGCTGATGCCCCGGAGGTCGGCGCCCTGGAGACGGGCGCCCACCAGGTCGGCGCCCCGGCGGTCCTTGCGGCGGCCGCGCAGGTTCGCCCGGGTCAGTTCGCTTGCCCGGAGCAGCAGCATGCCCACTTCCTGGCGGTGGGGGCCCACGTCCAGGGCGGACAGCTCCTTTGGAGTGCCCGCCGCCAGGTCCTCCGTCTTCCGCAGCAGGCGGCGCAGACCGGCGTGGACGGGGCGGGCGGCGGGGAGGGTCAGGGCCTCGGTGAGGTACCAGAGCAGTTCGTGGAGCTGGCGGACGACCGGGAACACGTCGAACATGCGCCGGGCGTGCTCGGCGGGACCGGTGCGCCAGTCCTGGCCGCCGAAGGTGACCTGCGAGACCCGCTGACCGGCACCGAAGCAGTCGTAGACCGTGCACCCGGACCAGCCCCGCTCCCGCAGCCGGGTGTGGATGCCGCAGCGGTGGTCGTCCTGGAGGTTGCGGCAGGGCGTCCCGGCCCGCTTGTCGACGGGGAAGTCGGCGGACGCGGCGAACGGCAGGGCGACACAGCACAGTCCGAAGCAGTTCGCGCAGTCGCCGCGCAGGCCGGCCGGGTCGAGGGGCAGATCTCGCATGCCGACCAGCCTACGGGCGTCCGCGCGCCGCTATCCGGCCAGGTCAGACAGGTCGAGCCCGGCCGCCGCGCGGGGTCGGCCAGGATGTACATACCGGTGATCCGGCCGTCGGTGACGGTAAGCGCCGTGACCGACAGTGGCTTGCCGTCGGGCGCGACCACCCCCGGCACGACCGGCGCGTACCGCGCGAACTCGCGGAACAGCATTGCCTGTTCGGCCACCGGCTGCGCCCCGCACCATCTTCGACGCCGCCGCCCCGCCGACCAACGGACCGGAGTCGGCACGCAGCACGATCCCGGGGTCGAGGAGTTCCAGCAGGGCGTCGAAGTCCCCGGCCCGGCAGGCCGTCAGGAAGGCGTCCAGGACCTGGCGGTGCCGTCCCAGGTCCGGCTCGGTGGGCGGGGTGGCGCCGCGGACCCGGCGCCGGGCGCGGCTGGCGAGCTGGCGGGTCGCGGCCGGGCTGCGCTCCACGATCCGCGCGATGTCGTCGAAGGGCACGGCGAACATGTCGTGCAGCACGAACGCCAGCCGCTCGGCGGGTTCCAGCGTCTCAAGGACGACCATCATGGCCAGCCCCACCGAGTCGGCCCGCAGCACCTCCTGCTCCGGGTCGGTCCGGGGCAGCGGGCGGATCACGGGGTCGGGGACGAGGGTG
Organism: Streptomyces sp. NPDC110618; assembly: GCF_055657065.1. NCBI lineage: Bacteria > Bacillati > Actinomycetota > Actinomycetes > Kitasatosporales > Streptomycetaceae > Streptomyces > Streptomyces sp. NPDC110618. The sequence goes on from NZ_JBVKBN010000017.1 coordinate 112,073, forward strand.
TCGTCCAGCGGGTCCTCGCGCCGCGTGGCGCGCGAACGCAGCAGGTCCAGGCAGACCCGGCCCACCACCGTGGTCAGCCAGCCGCCGAGGTTGCGGATCTCCTCGGTGTCGGTGCGGCTGAGCTTCAGCCACGGCTCGTATTGGCGCCCAGTAACCATCGGCACCCGAACGCAGAGTAACGGTCCCGTCACAGCGTCAACTCCAGCCCTGCACGCACGACATGCTGCCCCTGCCAGCACCAGCACTCCCAGGGGAAACCATGCGCGACCGCATCACCACCGTCGCTGTACTCGCCGCTCTCACCCTCACCGCCTGCAGCAGCGAGGACAGCGACGGTCAGGCCGACGCCAAGCCGAACACCGCCATCTCTCAGACCGCTGCAGCAGCGGCAGGCGACAGCACCGACGGCTACGACAGCGCCCAGGACATCTCCAACGCGCTCAAGGACGCGGGGCTCACCGTCTCCGCGCCGGAGGAAGACACAGACGCCTCGTACATCACCGAAGTCGGCGGCACCTCGTACACCTTCACCGTCACCGACCAGGACGAGGCGGCCAGCGACGCCGGCATCAACATGTTCCCCAACCCCGAGGCGCTGGCCGCATGGATCCCCCTGTCCAAGCAGTTCGGCGGCGTCGCAGTCACCGGCGACACCTGGGCCGTCAGCCTGCCCACCCGCGACAAGGCTGCCCGCGACGACAGCAAGCGCCTCGCCCCCAAGGTCGCCGAAGCACTGAACGGCACCGTTCAGCAGTAGACCCAAGCGCTGCCCCGTACCAGCCAGGTACGGGGCAGCCACCACAACCACCCCAGACGACGGCACGCCACAGCACCGTCGCACCATGCACATGCTGTGCACACAACGCGTCGTGACGCCCCGTCAGTGCCACGACATCCCTGGGGAAAGCATGCACGCCCGAAGAACACTCACCGCCCCCTGCTCACCCTCGCAGCCCTCACCGCAGCCTGCGGCAAGTCCGAAGAAGAAATCGCCGCCGACTGCCAGAAGGCGCTCGGAGGGTGCCCGTGGCTGGCAACCCCCGCAACGACCCCCTCCGTGAGGGCCCGGACAGCGTGCTCGCGAGTGCAAGGGGGCGTTTCGTCGTGCCCGGGTTCAGCGCAAGGCCTCGATGGCCTTCACGATCAGTGCCCTGGCCTCGGCTCCGTACACGGCCAGCTCAGTCAGCCGGGCGAACGCCCGCAGGTAGATGTCCAGTTCGCCGGGGGCAGTGACGGTCACCTTCGCGGCGAGCAGTTCAACGTGAATGCGTGCGTCGTCGAAGACCGTGAACTGTTCCAGCGGCCACATCACGCCTTCTCTTGGGGCTGCGGCCGGGATGATGCCGAGCGACATGGACGGGAGTGGCATAGCGGCGAGCAAGTTCCCGAGCTGGCCGACCATCACCTCTGGTCCGCCCACCATGTGGTGAAGGACGTTCTCCTCGATGAGCGTCGCGAACCGGTGGTCGCCCTCGTGGATTACCCGGGCCCGGCGCATCCGCACCTCGACTGCCTCGGAGACGTCGTCCGGGGTGCCGCGGAAACCCGCGATGGTGCCCATGAGCGCTGCCGCGTAGCCGGGCGTCTGCAGGTAGCCGGGCACCACGTGCGAGGCGTAGACGCGGAACAGCCGGGTGCTCTCGTACAGCTTGGCCGAGGTCTCTGCGAGCCGCTTCATGCCCGTGCGTTGGAGACGTTTCCAGTGCAGGTACATGGCGTCCGCTTGTCGGCTGGCCGCGATCAGGTCCTCGGCCTCCTGGTCGGCGCCGCAGGCAGTGCACCAGGCGCGGATGTCCGAGTCGGCGGGGGCCGTGACGGCATTCTCGATCCGTGAGGACTTGGCTACGGACCATCCGGCGAGGCGGGCGAGTTCCTTACTGGTGATTCCCGCGTCCAGGCGCAGCTCCCGCAGCCTGGCCGCGAGAGCTGCGCGCGCTTCCTGCACGCTGGACGTGGGGAATGTGGACATTGCTGGCTACTTGACCTCGTACTGGTCATGCGGGATGGCCCGCTCCCAGACGCGCTCGAACGCCGCGGCATACTGGTCCACCACGTCCTGGTCGTCGCACAGCTCCTTGCTGATCCACTCGCCGTCGCCCGAGAAGTGGTGCACGCGCATCAGCCGCCCGTCGAAAATCCACAGGTCGGCGCCAGGCAAAAGCAGGTTCCACGCAAGGTGCCGGGGCAGCCACCGGACTTGTTCGCCGGCCTCCAGGTTGGCGCGGGTCTGGTAGTGCTCCCATCGGATGTAGTCGCTGACCGGCTCGGACACGATGCGGGCGCGGCGCACGGTCACACCTCGGGCGACGGCGTCGGCGATGTTCTGGTGGTAGGGCCGCCACCAGGACGCCCTGTCATCCCAGTCGACGCGGTGCCCGTCCTGCCATGCCTCGAAGCGGGGGTTGCTGTAGTAGGCGTCCCGCATTTCCAGATGGACCGCCGACTTGCGTGTGTCGTCGAGGAGTTCAGCGAACCCCGGGATCGAGCTCATTGCACGCCTTCCTGATGATGTGGATCATGCGGGCCGGGATCCGGATGATTGTCTCGCTTGGCGGGATCGGGGCCCTCGCCGGGGACAGCGCGTCGCAGGTCGCCGTGGTTTCGGCGTCGGCCTTGTAGCGCTGGATCAGCAGGTCGTCGGTCTGCGTGTCCACCCAGACTGTGGGGCATCCGTCCTCGTCTGTCTCGGGGTCAATTCCGACGAAGTGAATGGTCATGGTGGCTGGCCTCCGGCGCTAGGCGGTTGCAGCGATTTACATCTGAGTCAGCCCTCGCGCATCCTATGGCCAAGAGCACAAGTCAGCCATGACCAGCGCACTAAAACTGCCATGTAATTCCGTGCAACTTCGTGGCCTGCCGGATGATCCGGTTCCTATGGTCGGTGGAAACGACGGAACCCGGCGGCCGTTGCGACCGGCCCCGGAGTGGCCAACGCTGCTGCGAGCGTCGACATGGCATCAGATAGCATCCCCGCGCCCTCGGCGTCAGGGCAGGACCAGAGCCCGCCGGACATCGCTACGATGCGGGCCGTCGTCGACGAGTTCCTCCACCCGGACGCCGCACCCGAAGCGCTCCCGCCGGCACCCGCCGACCTGGAGACGCTCACCTGCCAGCTCCGCGGCCACATCGCGCTGCTCCTGCCCGAGGTCGAGCAGGTGGCCAAACGGCTACCGAGCGGCAGCATCCCGCGTTACTGCCTGCTCGCCTGCGCTGGGGAGGCTCGCGGCAGACTCCGCAAAACACCGAGCCCACGGTTCAACGGCCCGGTCGGGCACGCGCGGCGCCTGGCCCGCTCCCTCGATGCCCTGTGCGACCACTACGAGCACGTCGGGCACTGACCCCCGTGCACTCCCCTCCCGCCGCCGGTCCGCAAGCCACAGCAGGACGGGCACTGCAGGAACACGAAGAAGGGATACCCGATGGGCAGCATCACCAACGGCAAGGTCACCCTCCCGTTCGAGAACGCCAACGCGCTCGGCCGGTCGTGGCGCAAGGCGTCCCGCACCGACCTCGGGCCAATGATCCCGGACGAGGACTGCGTCCTGGTCGCCGCAGGGCCGCACGCCAAGGATCACCCGCACCCGAAGGTCAGCGACGGCACCCGCATGATCGAGGTGACAGACTCCAAGGACCCGGCCGCCCCGGTCCTGGCGTTCACCCGGGTGGAGTTCACCAAGTTCTGCCAGGGCGTCAAGGACGGCGAGTTCGACGACCTGATGGCGACGGACGCCGACCTGGAGGGCGCCGGGGCGGGCGCGGTCAGCGCCACCTGATGGACAGCGCCACGACCGACCGGGCGTTCATGTTCGTGGAGCGCAGGTACGGCGGCACCCCCTGTATGGAGTGCAGGAGCCGCAAGACCGTCGGCACGCTCTACCAGGGCACCGTCATCGCCTCGTGCGAAGACTGCGGGCGCGCCACACACATCGGCCCCCTGGCCCGGCTGTGGAACCCGGGCAGGGCCACGACCGCACCCCGCAGGCGCCCGGCCCGCCCGCAGCTCCAGCGGTAGGACGAACGGCCGCTGAGCACAAGATCGTCACTCATGGACGGCCCACCCCAATACCAGCTGCCACGCGGTGGGGTCGGGCTGCGGCGCCCCCGGTCCAAGGATCGGGGGCGCTGTTGTCGTGTGGCAGTGTTGGGGTCAGCGGGCGAACACCTCGAAGGTGACCGCCGGCTTCCCGTCGAACCGCTCCCCCGTCGCCGTCGCGGTCTCGGTGAGGAAGCGGCGGGCGTACGTCTCCGGGTCCTCGTCCGTCAACGCCTCGATGTAGGTGCGGTGTTCGAGGAGCGAGCGCACCGCCCGCTCCAGTCCGGCTGAGGCGTCCACGGCGTGGGTGGGCGAGCTGGAACCGGCGACGGCGACCCAGCGGACGCCGTTCCAGGGCTCCAGGCCCTGCTCGACCAGTTCGGGGAAGATCCACCGGTTCCCGGCGTCGGCGGCGGCGTCCAGCGTGGCGCGGCCCACCGCCACGTGGTCGGGGGTGTTCCAGGCGACGCCGCTCCAGGTGTCCCGGTGGTTGAGGGTGATGACCAGTTCGGGCCGGTGGCGGCGGATCGCGGCGGCGATGTCCCGGCGCAGGGCGGTGCCGTACTCGATCACCCCGTCCTTGTGGTCGAGGAACTCCACCACCGACACCCCGACTACCGCCGCGCTCGCCCGCTGCTCCTGTTCCCGCAGCACGGCGCAGCGCTCGGGGTCGAGGGTGTCGATACCGGCCTCGCCCCGGGTCGCCAGGACGTACGCGATCTCGCGTCCCTGGTCGGTCCACGCGGCGACGGCCGCCGAGCAGCCGTACTCCAGGTCGTCCGGGTGGGCCACCACGGCGAGGGCGCGCTGCCAGTCCTCGGGCATGGGGCGGAGTCGGGTGATCATCGGATCTGCCATGCCCGCAGACTAGTCAGCGCAGCCCCCCGTTTCCTCACATTTCGTCACGCATCAGTGCCAGCAGCCGGTCCAGCACCCGGGGTCCGCCCGCGCGCACGCCGTCGTGCTCGAACTCGTCGGTGACCCAGGTGCGCAGGCCACGAATGGTGCGGGCGGTGCGCAGGGAGTGGGCGGTGTCGACGTACATGTCGTCGTGGTAGATCGCCGCCGCGACCGGCACCTCGTTGGCGGCGAGCCGCGCGGGGTCGTACAGCGGGGTCCAGTCGCTGCGGGCGGCGAGCAGTTCGGCGGTCTCGCGCAGCGGGCGCAGCGCGGGGTCGCACTCGAACATCCAGGGGTGGATGGTCTCCCCGGTCAGCAGCACCGGTCCGTCCCCGGCGAGCGCCTTGGCCGCGTCGAACTGCGGGAACTCGGCGCGCACCCGCTCGGCGGACCAGGCGGTGGGGCGGGCGTCCTGGGCGTAGATCGCCTCGTGGACGAGGGCGTACAGGGGGTGGCTCGCGTACGACAGCAGGCTCTGCATGTCCTCCTGGAAGGCGTCGGAGAGGGCCATGCCCTGCGGGGTGCGCACGAAGGCGTGCTCCAGCAGGAAGTGCAGACGGTGGCTGCCCTCGCCGCCGCCGAGCATGATGCCGACGGACTGGAACGCCTCGGCGGTGAGCCGGTAGCCGTTCGGGAGCACCACGTCGTGGCCGAGCAGGTGGTCGACGATGCGGCGGACCCGCTCCACGTCCTGCGGATAGCGCTCGTAGTGCGCGGTGACCTTGCGCTCGATGCGCGGGTAGGCCGCGCGGTAGACGTCGTCGGCGTGGGCGTCGAGCGAGGGCAGGCCGCCGGTGATGATGGCGCCGCTGAGGCCCTCGGGGGCGGTGGACAGGTAGTTCACGGTGCAGAAGCCGCCGAAGCTCTGCCCGAGGACGGTCCAGGGGGCGCCGCCGGTGACGGCGGGCCGGATGGCCTCGCAGTCCCGGACGATGGAGTCGGCGCGGAAGCGGGTGAGGTAGTCGGCCTGCTCGGCGGGGCCGCCGCGCAGCGGCAGCGTCTGGCGGTTCGCGGGCGTGGAGTGGCCGGTGCCGCGCTGGTCGAGCAGGAGCACCCGGTAGTCCTTCAGGGCCCGGCCGAGCCAGGCCTGCTTGCCCACGAACCGGTTCGCGCCGAAGCCGGGGCCGCCCTGGAGGTAGACCAGCCACGGCAGGTCCTGGCCCGCCCGGTCACCGGCGACCACCTCGCGGGCGAAGAGCTCGATGGTCTCCCCCGCCGGGTCGTCGTGGTCGAGGGGCACGGTGAAGCGGCGGTCGGTCAGTACGACGCCGGGCTGGCGATAAGTCGCGGTCAACAGGGCTCCCGGGACGGACGGATGGTGCGGGACGCGTCCCAGTTCAGCACATGTCCGTCCGATATCCGATCCCCCGATCATGAATTTGTACTGAACGACCGATCAGCGGGCCGACAGGCTGGAGCGCCGCACCACCAGTTCGGGCTGGAGCACCACCCGGCGGTGCTCGTGTCCGCGCGCGCCCTCCTCGCCCTCGGTCTCCTCCAGCAGCAGCTCGGCGGCGAGGGCGCCCATGGTGACGGCGGGCTGCCGTACCGAGGTCAGCGGGACGGCCGCGGCGGCGGCGAACTCGATGTCGTCGTAGCCGACGATGGCGAGGTCGTCGGGGACGGAGACCCCGGCCGCGTACATGGCCTGGAGGACGCCGAGGGCGAGCAGGTCGTTGGCGCAGAACACGGCGGTCGGCCGGTCGGCGAGGCCCAGCAGCCGGGCGCCCGCGTCCCGGCCGGCGGCCACGTCGAGCCGTTCGGTGGGCAGCTCGCGCAGCGCCTCGGGGCCGAGCCCGGCCTCGGCGAGCGCGTTCAGGGCGCCGGTACGGCGGTCGCGGACCTGGTTGAGGCTGGGCGGACCGCTGACGTACGCGATCGAGCGGTGCCCGGCGTCGACCAGGTGCCGGACGGCGAGGGCGCCGCCCGCGACGTCGTCGACGGAGACCGAGCACTCGGTGGTGCCCTCGGCGACCCGGTCGACGAGGACGAAGGGGATGTTGTGCCGCCGGAAGGTCTCGATGTTGCGGCCGGTGGCGTCCGCCGGGGTCAGCAGCACCCCGCGCACCCGCTGCTCGGCGAAGAGCGACAGGTACTCGGCCTCCTCGCTCGCGCTCTGCGCGCTGTTGCAGACCATCACGCCGAGCCCGGCCTCCCGGGCGGCCCGCTCGGCGCCGCGCGCCACGTCGACGAAGAAGGGGTTGCCCATGTCCAGGACGAGCAGCCCCATGATCCTGCTGCGGCCGGCGCGCAGCTGGCGCGCGGACTCGCTGCGGACGTAGCCCAGCCGGTCGATCGCCGAGAGCACCCGGGCGCGGGTCTCGGTGGCGACCGTGTCCGGACGGTTGATCACGTTCGAGACCGTGCCGACGGAGACTCCGGCGGCGCGGGCGACATCCTTGATACCCACCGACTGGGCCATCGGGCAGGGACCTCCAGGGAAAACGAGGGGCGGCGGGCGGGAGGGTCTTCACATTACCGTCACGCCGCCCTTGTACGGCATGGGTCAGGCGGGGAGCCGGAAGTCGACGACACGGAGCGCCGACGGTGTCGTTCCGGTGGATTTCACCTGGTACATCACCGACAGCACGTTGTCCTGGGCGACCCGCGTCTCGTCGATCACGACCTCCCCGAACGCGTTCAGCCCGGCCCCGTCGTACAGCAGGGTCCAGTCGCTGTACCCGGACGACTTGGAGGCTCCGGCGATCCGGCCGAAGGGGAGGATCGCATAGGCGTTGTCGTACTTGTCCAGGATCAGCTTGGTGCGCTGGCTGGAATTCAGCGGGACCGGGATCTCGGTTTTCTGCCAGGTGCCGGAGGCGTTCCTCCGCACGTGGAAGGCGCGCCCGTTGGCCGTGCGGTTCGCGACGTAGTTCGTCGTGCACTGCCCGAAGCGGCCGGGGACGTAGGAGACGATCGCGTGCGGGCGGCCGGCGGAGTCGGTGGCCTGGCTCTCCTGGTTCATCAGGGAGTGGTCCGGGTTGAGCGGGTCGACGACCAGTCCGGCGTCGGTGACGGCGACCCGGTCGGAGCCGCCGGTGGTGCCGACGACGGTGCCCGCGTTGTTGCGCCAGGTGCGTCCACGGTCGTCGGAGTAGACGTAGCCGGTGTCGTGGTTGGTGATGCCGCCGCCGTTGCACATCACGGCGCCGTTCTGCTCGCGCCAGGTGAAGAAGGCGTGCAGCCGGCCGTTGCGGTCGTAGTCGATGCCGTGCAGGTACATGTTGCGGGCGGTGGAGGAGCCGTGCTCGCTGCTGTACGTGCCGGTGGAGCTGGTCCACTCCCCCAGCGCGGTCCACTTCGTGCCGTCGTACTCGGCGAGGGCATTGCGGCCGTTGCCGGAGATCCCGGCCCGGTAGCTGAGCTGGAGGCGGCCCTCGGGGGTGGCGATGAACTGCGGGTAGGTGAACTGGCTGGTCAGGGTCACGCCGTCCAGGGTGGACTGGGGTGCGCCGAAGCGGCTCGCGGTCCAGGACAGTCCGCCGGGGTTGTCCATCAGCCCGGCGACCGACTTGACGTAGGTGAAGCCGTCGCTGTGGGAGTCCATGTTCAGGTGCAGGCGTCCATCGACGCGGGAGACGCCCATGGAGATCACGTTGTGGGAGTCGTTGTAGCGCAGGGTGTGGCCGACCTTCACCGTCGACCAGGTGCTGGAGCCGAGCGGGCGGCGGCCGACGACGGCGTTGCGGTCGGCGCTGTACCAGACGGCGTACTGGTGGCCCTGGTAGGTCAACAGGGCGTTCTTCTGGAAGGAGTTGTTGTTGACCAGGCCGTCGTAGGAGACGAAGAAGATGGCCTGCGGGTCGAGGGTGGTGGTGCCGGTCGGGGTGACGGACGGCCCGGGATCGGCGGCCCGTGCCGTGCCCGGGGTGGCCACGGCGGCGAGCAGGGCGGTCGCCAGTACGGTGCGTCTTCTCATGGAAAGCGGCTCCGGCTCAGGCTAGATGGAAGACTTCGGTGAGGGGTTTCATCGATTCGTCGGGGCGGGCGCCGTCCAACTGCTCGAAGAACGGCGCCATTTCGGCCTGCCAGCGGGCGTTGACCTCGGTGGCCTCCATGCCGGCCAGGGCGGCGGCGAAGTCCTCGGTCTCCAAGTAGCCGACGATCAGGCCGTCCTCGCGCAGGAAGAGCGAGTAGTTGTGCCAGCCGGTGGCCGAGAGCGCGGCGCGCATCTCGGGCCACACCTCGGCGTGCCGTTCGCGGTACTCGTCGAGCCGGTCCGCCCGGACCTTCAGCACGAAGCACACACGCTGCATCAACTGCCCCCTGGGGATCAGAAGTTGTACTGGTCGATGTTCTTGGCGTCGAACACGGTGGGCTTGCCGAGGCTGATCACGCCGTCCTTGCCGATCGTGTACTCGCCCATGTCCCCGGCGGTGAAGGTCTCGCCCTCCTTGCCGGTGATCTGCCCGGACACCAGCGCCACGGCGGTACGGGCGGCCAGCTCGCCCAGCTTGGCCGGGTCCCACAGCTCGAAGGCCTCGACGGTGCCGTTCTTGACGTACTTGCGCATGTCGTTGGGGGTGCCGAGGCCGGTCAGCTTGACCTGGCCCTTGTACTTGGAGCCCGACAGGTACTGGGCGGCGGCCTTGATGCCGACGGTGGTCGGGGAGATGATCCCCTTCAGGTTCGGGTACTCCTGGAGCAGGCCCTGGGTCTGCTGGAAGGACTGCTGGGCGTCGTCGTTGCCGTAGGCGACCTTCACCAGCTTCATGTCCTTGTACTTGGGATCCTTGAGCTCGTCCTTCATGAACTCGATCCAGGTGTTCTGGTTGGTCGCGGTCTGCGCGGCGGACAGGATCGCGATCTCGCCCTTGTACCCGATCTGTTCGGCGAGCAGCTGCACCTCGGTGCGGCCCAGGTCCTCGGCACTGGCCTGCGAGACGAAGGCGTTGCGGCAGTCGGCCTTGGTGTCGGAGTCGTAGGTGACGACCTTGATGTCGTTCTTCATGGCCTGCTTGAGCGCGGTGCACAGGGCGCCGGGGTCCTGCGCGGAGACGGCCATGGCGTCGACCTGCTGCTGGGTGAGCGTGTTGACGTAGGAGACCTGTCCGGCGGTGTCGGTGGCGCTGGACGTCCCGACCTCCTTGTAGCTGGAGCCCAGTTCCTTCAGGGCCGCCTCGCCGCCCTTGTCGGCGGAGGTGAAGTAGGGGTTGTTGACCGCCTTGGGCAGGAAGCCGACGGTCAGCCCCTTCTTCAGCTCGGCGTTGGGGTCCGCCTTGCCGGCGCTCGCGGCGGAGGCGTCCTCCTTGGCGACGTCCTCCTTGGTGGTGCCGCCGCAGGCGGTGAGAGCGAGGGCGAGGGAGGTGGCGGCGGCGAGCGCCGCGGAAGCGCGACGGAGGGATGACTTACGCATGGAAGGGTTCCTTTAGGACGAGGGGAGGGGGAGGCGCGCCCCCTTGCGGGGCGCGTGTCGAGGTGCGGCTCCGCCGCGCGGGGCGCGAGCAGCCGCGGACGGCGGTCAGTGGTGAGCGGGCAGGGCAGTGGTCAGTGGTCAGCCGGACGATTGAGCCCGTGCGACGGCGAGTTGCCGGGCGACCCGGGGCCCGAGGACGGAGAGCACGAGCAGCACACCGGTGACGAGGATCTGCGTCTGCGCCGAGACGTCCTGAAGACTCATGACGTTCTGCAGCGCACCCAGCAGGAACACCCCGGCGATCGCACCGCCGAGCGTTCCCTTGCCACCGTCGAAGTCGATCCCGCCGAGCAAGACGGCCGCCACGACGGACAGTTCGAGCCCGGTCGCGTTGTCGTACCGGGCGGACGCGTAGTGCAGCGCCCAGAAGATCCCGGTGAGCGACGCCATGACCCCGGTGGCCGTGAACAGGATCAGCTTCTGCCGCTTGACCCGGATCCCGGCGAACCGCGCCGCCTCCTCGCTGGCCCCGATCGCGAACAGCGACCGTCCGAAGGGCATGGCGTGCAGAACGATCACCGCGATCGCGAGGAGCACGAGGAAGGGCAAAAACGCGTACGGGATGAACGTGTCGCCGATCCGACCGGAGGCGAAGTCCAGGTACGGGGCGGGGAAGTCGGTCACCGCGTCGGAGCCGAGCACGATCTGTGCGATGCCCCGGTAGGCGGCCAGCGTTCCGATGGTCACGGCGAGCGACGGCAGCCCCAGCCTGGTCACCAGCAGACCGTTGATCAGTCCGCACACCACTCCGAGCAGCAGACAGATCGGAATGATCGTCTCGATCGTCATGCCCTGGTTCCACAGGGCGCCCATCACGGCACCGGACAGGCCCGCGGTGGAGGCGACCGAGAGATCGATCTCGCCCGAGACGACCAACAGGGTCATCGGCAGGGCGATCAAGGCGATCGGAAGGGTGTTCCCGATCAGGAACGACAGGTTGAGCGCGTTGCCGAAACCGTCGACGAATCCGAAGGACAGCAGGAGCACGACGATCAGAAGGGCGCCGACCACCGTGTCCCAGCGGACCGCGCGGGTGAGGGAGTCAGGCATGGCGGGCGTTCCTCTTCTTCAGGGCCGAGGCCACGCGCAGCGCGACGATCCGGTCGACCGCGATGGCGAGGATGAGCAGGATGCCGTTGATGGCGAGTACCCACACGGAGCTGACGCCGAGGGCGGGCAGCACGCTGTTGATGGAGGTCAGCAGCATCGCGCCGAGGGCGGCGCCGTAGACGCTGCCGGAGCCGCCGGTGAAGACGACGCCGCCGACCACGACCGCGCTGACGACGGTGAGTTCGTAGCCGCTGCCGGTCCCGGAGTCGACGTTGCCGAACCGGGCGAGGTACATGGCCCCGGCGAGCCCGGTCACCGCGCCGCAGAAGGTGTACGCGGCGAGGATCCGCTTGCGCACGGGGATGCCGGCGAGGCGGGCGGCCTCGGGGTTGGAGCCGAGGGCGTACAACTCGCGCCCGCTGCCGTAGTGCTTGAGGTAGTAGGCGGTCGCCACCAGGACGGCGAGGGCGATCAGCGCGAGGTAGGGCACGGCGGAGATACCGCCGGAGCCGAAGTCGACGAAGCCGTCGGGGAGATCGGCCGCGGTGATCTGGCGGGAGCCGACCCAGATGGAGTCGATGCCGCGGATGATGTACAGCGTGCCGAGGGTGACGACGAGGGCGGGCACCTGGCCGAGGCTGACGAGCAGTCCGTTGAGCAGCCCGAAGCCGACGCCCAGCAGCACGGCGAGGGCCACGGCGACAACCGGATCTCCCCCGCCCTGGAGGTACGTACCGGCGGCGAAGGCGGTGATGCCGAGGGTGGAGCCGACCGACAGGTCGACGTTGCGGGTGATGACCACCAGGGACTGGCCGACGGCGACCAGTACCAGGATGGTCGCGTTGAGGAGCAGGTCCTTGATCCCCTGCTCGGTGAGGAACTCGCTGTTGCCGGCCTGGGTGACGGCGATCATCACCAGGAAGACGATCAGGATGGCCAGTTCGCGCATCTTGAAGACGCGGTCGACGAGCCGGGTCGCGCCCTGCTGGGGCGCCTCGGCGACGGGGGCTTGCTCGGGGGTGGTCACCGTCATGCGGCGGCCCTCCCGGTGGCTGCGGCCATCACGGTTTCCTCGGTGGCTTCGGAGCGGGGGATCTCGGCGGTGAGGCGGCCCTCGTGCATGACGAGGACGCGGTCGGCCATGCCGAGCACCTCGGGCAGGTCGGAGGAGATCATCAGGACGGCGACGCCGTCGGCGGCGAGTTCCGACAGCAGCCGGTGGACCTCGGCCTTGGTGCCGACGTCGATGCCGCGGGTGGGTTCGTCGACGATGAGGACGTCGGGCCGGGTCGCCAGCCATTTGGCGAGGACGACCTTCTGCTGGTTGCCGCCGGAGAGGGTGGAGACGGCGTCGGCGATCCGGGCGTACTTGACCTGGAGCTTGACGGCCCAGTCCAGCGAGCGGCTGCGTTCGGCGCCGCGGTCCATCAGCCCGGCCCTCACGGTCGTGCGCAGTCCGGTGAGTCCGATGTTCCGCTCGATGGACATGTCCATCACCAGGCCCTGGGCGCGCCGGTCCTCCGGCACGAGGGCGAGACCTGCCGCCATGGCGGTCGACGGGGCGCCGTTGACCAGGGCCTTCCCGCCCACGCTGACCTCACCGGCGTCCCAGCGGTCGACCCCGAAGACGGCCCGGGCGACCTCGGTGCGGCCCGCGCCGACCAGCCCGGCCAGGCCGACGATCTCACCGCGCCGCACCTCGAAGGAGACATCGGTGAAGACGCCCTCGCGGGTCAGCCGGCGCACGCTCAGCGCGACCTCGCCCGGCACCACGTCCTGCTTGGGGTACAGCTCGTCGAGGTCGCGGCCGACCATCCGGCGCACCAGGTCGTCCTCGGTCATCCCCTCCAGCGGTTCACTGGCGATCCAGGCGCCGTCGCGCAGGGTCGTCACCCGCTCGCAGATCTGGAAGATCTCCTCCAGCCGGTGGGAGATGAACAGGACGGCGGCGCCCTGCTCGCGCAGGGTGCGGACGACGTTGAAGAGGCGGGCGACCTCGCTGCCGGTGAGGGCGGCGGTCGGCTCGTCCATGATCAGGACGCGGGCGTCGAAGGAGAGCGCCTTGGCGATCTCGACGATCTGCTGGTCGGCGATGGACAGTCCGCGCGCCGGCCGGTCCGGGTCGAGCTGGACGTCCAGGCGCCGCATCAGCGCCAGGGTGGCGGCGTGGGTGGCCTTGTGGTCGATGCGGCCGAGGGCGCGCCGGGGCTGGCGGCCCATGAAGATGTTCTCGGCGATCGACAGGTCGGGGAAGAGGGTCGGCTCCTGGTAGATCACGGCGATGCCGGCGTCGCGGGCGTCGCCGGGGCCGTGGAAGACGACGGGCGCGCCCTCGAGCAGCACCTGGCCGGAGTCCGGCCGGTGCACTCCGGCGAGGGTCTTGATGAGGGTCGACTTGCCCGCGCCGTTCTCTCCGGCGAGGGCGTGCACCTCCCCGGGGAACAGCTCCAGGGAGACGTCCCGCAGGGCGCGGACCGCGCCGAAGGACTTCGAAACGTCCCTGAGCGCCAGGACCGGGGCCGGACCCGTGGTGGACGGGTGGGTCATGGGGGCTCCTCGACGACGTCGGCGGGACGGCCCTCGCGACGTCGTGAAAGGTTTCAACTCGGTTGCCGGGACGTTAGGCACGCGGCGCATGTCACGTCAATGGGTCCGTATCGAAAAACTTTCGAGGTTTGAAGGTCACGGCAGAGTCACGAGCGATCGCCTGCGACATGGGGCTTGACACCCCTCCGGAGGGCTCATAGCTTCCCGTCTTGAATCGTTTCACAGCGATGCGTTTCTGAAGACTTTCCGAACCGACGTCACAGGAGCCCGAAGTGACCGAGCTCGCCGCGGTGAAGGCCGCGCTCAAGACCCAGGCCGTCGAGACGCCGTCGTGGGCGTACGGGAACTCCGGGACCCGGTTCAAGGTGTTCGCCCAGCAGGGAGTCCCGCGCACCCCGCGGGAGAAGCTGGAGGACGCGGCCCAGGTCCATGCCTTCACCGGAGTGGCGCCGACGGTCGCGCTGCACATCCCCTGGGACAAGGTCGACGACTACGCGGCGCTCGCCAAGTTCGCCGAGGAACGGGGCGTGGCGCTCGGCGCGATCAACTCCAATACCTTCCAGGACGACGACTACAAGCTGGGCAGCATCTGCCACCCGGAGGCAGCGGTGCGCCGCAAGGCCGTGGACCATCTCCTGGAGTGCGTCGACATCATGGACGCCACCGGGTCCCGGGATCTGAAGCTGTGGTTCGCGGACGGTACGAACTATCCCGGCCAGGACGACATACGCGCCCGGCAGGACCGGCTGGCCGAGGGCCTCGCGGAGGTGTACGAGCGGCTCGGGGACGGGCAGCGGATGCTGCTGGAGTACAAGTTCTTCGAGCCGGCCTTCTACACCACGGACGTCCCGGACTGGGGCACGGCCTACGCGCACTGCCTCAAGCTCGGGCCGAAGGCGCAGGTCGTGGTCGACACGGGGCACCACGCGCCGGGCACAAACATCGAGTTCATCGTCGCCACGCTGCTACGGGAGGGGAAGCTCGGCGGGTTCGACTTCAACTCGCGGTTCTACGCCGACGACGACCTGATGGTCGGCGCCGCCGACCCCTTCCAGTTGTTCCGGATCATGTACGAGGTGGTCCGGGGCGGGGGGTTCACACCGGACGTGGCGTTCATGCTCGACCAGTGCCACAACATCGAGGCGAAGATCCCGGCGATCATCCGGTCGGTGATGAATGTGCAGGAGGCCACGGCGAAGGCGCTGCTGGTGGATCGGGCGGCGCTGGGTGCCGCGCAGGCCGCGGGGGATGTACTGGGCGCCAACGCCGTGCTGATGGACGCGTTCAACACGGACGTGCGGCCGCTGCTCCGGGAAGTGCGCGAGGAGATGGGACTCGACCCCGATCCGATCGCCGCGTACGCCCGGTCCGGGTGGGCCGAGCGGATTGTCGCCGAGCGGGTTGGGGGCCGGCAGGCCGGGTGGGGGGCGTAAGCGTCCGCCGGCTTCTATTCCGTCGCGGGGTGCGGGCCGGTCGTGGCCGGTCGCGCCCGCGCGGCGGAGTCGCACATCCACACAGCCCCGCGCCCCTGAGCAGGTTCACCGCTTCTTCGTAAGGAACTCCTCACTATGTCAACCCATCCCGAAGCCGCCGCCCTCCTCGCCCGCTCCCACCGCCTCGGCTCCGACCCCCGCAACACCAACTACGCCGGCGGCAACGCCTCCGCCAAAGGCACCGCCACCGACCCCGTGACGGGGAGCGATGTGGAGCTGATGTGGGTCAAGGGGTCGGGAGGTGACCTGGGCACGCTCACCGAGGGCGGACTGGCGGTACTGCGCCTGGACCGCATGCGGGCGCTGGTCGACGTCTACCCCGGTGTCGACCGCGAGGACGAGATGGTCGCCGCGTTCGACTACTGCCTGCACGGGAAGGGCGGTGCCGCGCCCTCCATCGACACCGCCATGCACGGGCTGGTCGAGGCCGCTCACGTCGATCATCTGCACCCGGACTCGGGCATCGCGCTCGCCTGTGCCGCCGACGGGGAGAAGCTGACCGCCGAGTGCTTCGGGGACACCGTGGTGTGGGTGCCGTGGCGGCGGCCCGGGTTCCAGCTGGGGCTGGACATCGCGGCGGTGAAGGCGGCCAACCCGCAGGCCATCGGGTGCGTGCTCGGCGGGCACGGCATCACCGCCTGGGGCGACACCTCCGAGGAGTGCGAGCGCAACTCCCTGCACATCATCCGCACCGCCGAGCGGTTCCTCGCGGAGAAGGGCAGGGCCGAGCCCTTCGGGCCCGTCATCGAGGGCTACGAGGCACTCGGCGAGGGCGAGCGCAGGGAGCGGGCCGCCGCGCTCGCGCCGTACGTACGCGCCCTGGCCTCGCGGGACCGGGCCCAGGTCGGACACTTCACCGACGCCGAAGTCGTACTGGACTTCCTGGCGCGCGCCGAGCACCCGCGGCTGGCGGCCCTCGGCACCTCCTGCCCGGACCACTTCCTGCGCACCAAGGTCCGGCCGCTCGTCCTCGACCTGCCGCCGACCGCTCCGCTCGACGAAGCGATCGCCCGGCTGAAGGAGCTGCACGCCGAGTACCGCGAGGAGTACGCCGCCTACTACAGGCGGCACGCCCTGCCCGACTCGCCCGCGATGCGCGGCGCCGACCCGGCGATCGTGCTGATTCCCGGCGTGGGCATGTTCTCCTTCGGCAAGGACAAGCAGACCGCGCGGGTCGCGGGCGAGTTCTACATCAACGCCATCAACGTGATGCGCGGCGCCGAGGCGGTGTCGACGTACGCGCCCATCGAGGAGTCGGAGAAGTTCCGCATCGAGTACTGGGCGCTGGAGGAGGCCAAGCTCCAGCGGATGCCGAGGCCCAAGCCGCTCGCCACGCGGGTCGCGCTGGTGACGGGGGCGGGCAGCGGGATCGGCAAGGCCATCGCGCACAGGCTGACCGCCGAGGGGGCCTGTGTCGTCGTGGCCGACCTCAACGGGGACAACGCGGCAGCCGTGGCCGAGGAGTTGGGCGGGCCGGACAAGGCTGTGGCCGTGACCGTCGACGTGACCGACGAGGAACAGATCGCCGACGCGTTCAAGGCCGCCGTGCTCGCCTTCGGCGGGGTCGACCTGGTGGTCAACAACGCGGGGATCTCCATCTCCAAGCCGCTGCTGGAGACTTCGGCGCGCGACTGGGACCTGCAGCACGACATCATGGCGCGCGGTTCCTTCCTGGTCTCTCGGGAGGCGGCGCGGGTGATGATCGCGCAGGAGCTGGGCGGGGACATCGTGTACATCGCCTCCAAGAACGCCGTCTTCGCCGGGCCGAACAACATCGCCTACTCCGCGACCAAGGCCGACCAGGCTCACCAAGTGAGGCTGCTGGCAGCCGAGTTGGGGGAGCACGGGATCCGGGTCAACGGCGTGAACCCGGACGGCGTGGTGCGCGGTTCGGGCATCTTCGCCGGTGGCTGGGGTGCCCAGCGGGCGGCCGTGTACGGGGTGGAGGAGGAGAAGCTGGGCGAGTTCTACGCCCAGCGCACCATCCTCAAGCGAGAGGTGCTGCCCGAGCATGTCGCGGCCGCCGTCTTCGCCCTGACCGGCGGCGATCTCACCCACACCACCGGGCTGCACATCCCCGTCGACGCCGGCGTCGCCGCCGCCTTCCTGCGGTGAGCGGGTCTGTGAAGACGTACGCCGCGGTCGACCTGGGCGCGTCCAGCGGGCGGGTCATGGTCGGCCGGGTCGGGCCGGACAGCCTGGAACTGGCCGAGGCACACCGGTTCCCGAACCGTCCGGTGCGCGTGCCGGAAGGGCTGCGCTGGGATGTCCTCCGGCTGTACGCGGGGGTGCTGGACGGACTGCGCGCGGCGGGTCAGGTGGACTCCGTCGGCATCGACAGCTGGGCCGTGGACTACGGCCTGCTGGATGCCGACGGGGCACTGCTCGGCAATCCGGTGCACTACCGCGACACCCGTACGGAGGGTGTGGCGGAGAAGGTGTGGGCGAGCGTGCCCGCCGAGGAGCTGTACGCGGCGACCGGGTTGCAGTACGCGCCCTTCAACACCCTGTACCAGCTCAAGGCCGAGCGACTCACCGGTGCGCACCGGCTGTTGCTGATCCCCGACCTGCTGACGTACTGGCTGACCGGTGAGCAGGGCACGGAGCTGACCAACGCCTCGACGACCCAGCTCATCGACCCCCGCACCCGCGACTGGGCGGCGGACCTGGCCCAACGGCTGGGCATCGACCTGGAGTTGTTCGCACCGCTGCGACAGCCGGGCGAGGCGGCCGGGTTCCTGCGTCCCGAGGTGCTGGAGGAGACGGGGCTGTCAGGGCCCGTCCCCGTGACCGCCGTCGGTTCGCACGACACGGCGTCCGCGGTGGCCGCGGTCCCGGCCGCCGCCGGTGAGCGGTTCGCGTACATCTGCACCGGCACCTGGTCGCTGGCCGGACTCGAACTGGACGCGCCGGTACTGACCAAGGAGAGCCGCGCCGCCAACTTCACCAATGAGCTGGGGCTGGACGGCACGGTCCGGTATCTGCGCAACATCATGGGCCTGTGGCTGCTCCAGGAGTGCGTACGGGCCTGGGGCGAGCCCGACCTGGGCGCGCTGCTGCTTCAGGCGTCCAAGGTGCGGGCGCTCAGGTCGGTGGTGGACGCGGGGGACGCGGCGTTCCTGGCGCCGGGCCGGATGCCGGAGCGGATCGCCGAGGCGTGCCGCGCCTCGGGGCAGCCGGTGCCCGAGTCGCCCGCCGAGATCACGCGGTGCATCCTCGACTCGCTCGCCCTGGCCCACCGGCGTGCCGTCGCGGACGCCCAGCGGCTCGCCGACCGGCCGGTGGACGTGGTGTACGTGGTCGGCGGCGGTACCCGCAACGCCCTGCTCTGCCAGCTCACCGCCGACGCCTGCGGGCTGCCGGTGGTGGCGGGCCCGACGGAGGCCGCGGCACTCGGTAACGTCCTGGTCCAGGCCCGGCCGCACGGCCTGGTGCGCGACCTGGCCGACGGGCGGCGCCTGCTCACCCGTACCCAGCCACTGACCCGCTACGAGCCGCGCGGCCGGGCCGACCGGTGGCGGGAGGCGGAGGCCCGGCTCGCCGGGCGGTGAGTGGTCTCGCCGGGGCCGTGGGCCCGCACTACCCTGCAACCGTCCGATGATCGAAGAGAGGGAGCCGCGATGCGTGTCGCCCTGTTCCTGACCTGCGTGAACGACACGCTCTATCCGGACACCGGCCGCGCCGTGGTGAAGCTGCTGACCAGGCTGGGGGTCGAGGTCGACTTCCCGATGGCGCAGACCTGCTGCGGGCAGGCGCACTACAACACCGGCTACCGGCACGGCGCGGAGCCCCTGGCCCGGCATTTCTCCGAGGTCTTCGGCGCGTACGAGGCGATCGTCACCCCGTCGGGGTCCTGCGGGGCGATGGTGCGGGAGCTGTATCCGCGGATGGGTGAACGGGCGCGGGCGGAGGGGCGCGGGGACTCCCTCGCGGCCACCCTCGCGCCCGTGGTGCCCAAGACGTACGAGCTGACGGAGTTCCTGGTGGACGTGCTGGGGGTGACGGACGTCGACGCGTACTACCCGCACAAAGTGACCTACCACCCCACATGTCATGGCCTGCGCGGCCTCGGGCTGGGTGACCGGCCGCTGCGACTCCTGCGGGCCGTGCAGGGGTTGGAGCTGGTGGAGTTGCCGGGCGCGGACGAGTGCTGCGGCTTCGGCGGGACCTTCGCGGTGAAGAACGCCGAGGTGTCGGCGGCGATGGGCGCGGACAAGGTGCGCAACGCCGAGTCCACGGGGGCGGAGGTGCTGTGCGCGGCCGACAACTCCTGTCTGACGCACATCGGCGGCACGATGGCCCGGCTGCGCACCGGTATGCGGCCGGTGCACATCGCCGAGATCCTGGCGAGCACGGAGGAGGAACCGGCTCTGTGAGCGGGACATTCGTCGGTATGCCGGCCTTCCCCGAGGCCGCACGGGAGGCCGTGCACAACGCGACGCTGCGGGGCAATCTGCGGCACGCCACGCACACGATCCGCGCGAAGCGAGCCAAGGCCGTGGCGGAGGTGTCGGACTGGGCGGAGCTGCGGGAGGCGGGTGCGCGGATCAAGGATCACACGCTCCGTCATCTCGACCGCTATCTCGTGCAGTTGGAGGAGTCGGTCACCGCGGCGGGCGGGGTCGTGCACTGGGCCGCCGACGCGGACGAGGCGAACCGGATCGTCGCCGAACTGGTCAAGGCGACCGGGGAGACGGAGGTCGTCAAGGTCAAGTCCATGGCCACCCAGGAGATCGGACTCAACGAGGCCCTGGAAGCGGAGGGCATCCGCGCCTACGAGACCGATCTCGCCGAGCTGATCGTGCAGTTGGGCAAGGACCGGCCCTCCCACATCCTGGTCCCGGCGATCCACCGCAACCGGGGTGAGATCCGGGACATCTTCCGCGCGGAGATGGGCGAGTGGGGCCGCCCCGCCCCCGAGGGCCTGACCGACACGCCCGCCGAACTCGCCGAGGCGGCCCGGCTGCACCTGCGGGAGAAGTTCCTGCGCGCCAAGGTCGGCATCTCCGGCGCCAACTTCATGGTGGCCGAGACCGGCACCCTGGTCGTGGTGGAGTCCGAGGGCAACGGACGCATGTGCCTGACCCTGCCCGAGACGCTGATCTCGGTCGTCGGCATCGAGAAGGTCGTGCCCACCTGGCAGGACCTGGAGGTGTTCCTGCAGACCCTCCCCCGCTCCTCCACGGCCGAGCGCATGAACCCGTACACGTCGATGTGGACCGGCACCACGGACGGCGACGGCCCGCGCGCCTTCCACCTGGTGCTCCTCGACAACGGCCGCACCGACACCCTCGCCGACGAGGTCGGCCGCCAGGCCCTGCGCTGCATCCGCTGCTCGGCCTGCCTCAACGTGTGCCCGGTGTACGAGCGAGCGGGCGGCCACGCCTACGGCTCGGTCTACCCCGGCCCGATCGGCGCCATCCTCAGCCCTCAACTCCGGGGCACCGCAAGCGAGATCGACGCCTCCCTGCCGTACGCGTCCTCCTTGTGCGGGGCCTGCTACGAAGTGTGCCCGGTCGCCATCGACATCCCCGAGGTGCTGGTGCATCTGCGGGAACGCGTCGTGCAGGGCGGGCAGGTGATCCGGGGCGGCAACAAGGTCGTACTCAAGCCCGCCAAGGGGCACGCGGCGGAGCGGGCGGCCATGCGGGCGGCGGGCTGGGCGCTGGCCCGCCCCGGCGCCCTGCGCGCCGGCCAGCG
The DNA here is from genome assembly GCF_055657065.1 of Streptomyces sp. NPDC110618. Taxonomy (NCBI): domain Bacteria; kingdom Bacillati; phylum Actinomycetota; class Actinomycetes; order Kitasatosporales; family Streptomycetaceae; genus Streptomyces; species Streptomyces sp. NPDC110618. The sequence continues at coordinate 133,212 of NZ_JBVKBN010000017.1, forward strand.
GCTCGCCTCGCGCACCCGGCGCCTGCATCCGCGCACCCTGCCCGGCCCCGGCAGGGCGTGGACCGGCACCCGGGACCTGCCCGCGGTTCCGTCGGAGCCGTTCCGGGACTGGTGGCAGCGTACGCACGGCGGAAAGGGCGGCGCCAAGTGAGCAGCAGGGAACGGGTCCTGGGGCGAGTGCGGCGCGCGCTGGCAGACGTGCCGCCCGGTGAGGACACGCCGATCGAGCGCGGGTATCTGCGCGAGCACGGCGATCTGAGTACGGCGGAGACGGTGGAGCTGCTGGCGGAGAATCTGGCGGACTATCAGGCGGTCGTGCACCGGACGGACGCGGAGGAACTGCCGTACCTGATCATGCGGTTGCTCGCCGAGCGTGGCTCGCGGTCCGTGCTCGTTCCTCCGGGCCTGCCGCCGCGGTGGATGTCGGCCGCCGATGCCACGCGGGTCCACGACCGCGCGGTCAGCACTCCGCACGAGCTGGACCAGGTGGAGAGCGTGATCACCGGCTGTGCCGTGGCCATCGCCGAGACCGGCACGATCGTCCTCGACGGCTCCCCCGACCAGGGGCGACGGCGGATCACGCTCGTGCCCGACCATCACATCTGTGTCGTACGGGTTCCGGATCAGGTGGTCTCGTCCGTGCCGCAGGCCCTCGAACGCCTCGACCCCGCCCGTCCGTTGACCTGGATCTCCGGCCCTTCGGCGACCAGTGACATCGAGCTGGACCGCGTGGAGGGGGTGCACGGGCCGCGCACGCTGGAGGTGGTGCTGGTGTCCGCCGGTGCCTGATCGTCAGGCACCCTTCGGCCGCCGCGTCGCCTCGCGGCCCAGGATGCCGAAGGCCCACCGCTCGTTGAAGCCCGCGACGAAGCCGATGGCGCACCAGAAGCCCCAGAAGTCCGTGCCCTTGGCGGCCGATCCGGGGCTGCCCGGGGCCGCGCAGATCTCGGCGGCGGTGGCGGGCACCTCGAACACGGGCACCAGGCCGCCGCTGAGCAGGAAGTACACGGCCAGCGCGAGGATCCAGCCGACGCACACCCGGTACACGCCCTCGTGGCGCATACCGCGTGCCATCTGCCCCGGCACGACGAACCCGTCCCGCGAGCTGTTCTGACGTCTGGTCAACTGTTCCCCGTTGCCGCGCAGTCGGACCAGCACGCTGAGCACGGCGCCGAAGGCGCCGACCCCGCCGCACACGAACGCGCCCAGCAGATGCCAGCGGTTGGTGCAGTTGAGGGTGACGCCGAGCGCCCGCAGCAGATCGACGCCCCACAGCAGCGGCGCCGTGAGCAGCACCAGGCTGGCGGCGGAGCCGAGGGTGAGACCGACGTTCAGGCCCCGGCTGACGGCGGTCGCGCTGTCCTGCGCGAGCCGTCCGCGCAGGTCGGCGATCTCCTCGTCGAGGTATTCGGTGAGGTGCTCGTTCGGCTTGACGTCGTCGATCCGCGGATCGCGCAGGGCGTTGGCGAGCACGCGCTCCACCGTGACGCGCGCCGCGACCCGCGTGTTGCGCTCGAACGCCCGCTGTGAGGCGCCGTACAACAGCTGGAGCTGGAGCTGCTGTTCGGGATAGAGGTCGCTGAACTTCGCGTACGCCGGGCCGAGTCCGGCCGGTACCACATCGGTGAGCCCCTCGGGGCGCAGCTCGGTGTCCGCCCCCTCGACCGACTCACGCATCTGCTGCCACCACGTGGTGTGGAGGCGTCCCCCGTCGACCGTCATGAGGTAGCTGTACCCCCGCACACGACACCCCGGGAAGGCGGCGCGCCGCACCAGGTCGGTGACGGTTGTCACGAGCGCGTCACCCTGCGGCCGGTCGGCCGGGGCCCGTCGGAAGCGTCATCCCGCGGCCGGTCGGCCGGGGCCCGTCGGAAGCGTCATCCCGCGGCCGGTCGGCCGGGGCCCGTCGGAAGCGTCATCCCGCGGCCGGTCGGCCGGGGCCCGT
>NZ_JBVKBN010000017.1:135250-184062 GCF_055657065.1 Streptomyces sp. NPDC110618
GCCCGTGGGCAGCGTCACCCTGCGGCCGTCGGCGGGGCCCGTCGGAAGCGTCATCCCGCGGCCGGTCGGCCGGGGCCCGTCGGAAGCGTCACCCTGCGGCCGTCGGCGGGGCCCGTCGGAAGCGTCATCCCGCGGCCGGTCGGCCGGGGCCCGTGGGCAGCGTCACCCTGCGGCCGTCGGCCGGGGTCCGTCGGACCGTCCCGTGACAGATGGACTGAACAAGCGCTTAGATAGGAGGGAGTACCCGAGCAGGAGGCACCGTGTTCACTTCCGTCGACGACGTCACCGCGCGTCTGGCCGAGACCGGCTACCTCGCCTCGCCCGCGGTCGCCACGACCGTCTTCCTCGCCGACCGGCTCGGCAAGCCGCTGCTGGTCGAGGGCCCCGCCGGGGTCGGCAAGACCGAGCTGGCCAAGGCCGTCGCCGAGGTGGCCGGGGCCCGGCTGGTCCGCCTGCAGTGCTACGAGGGCGTCGACGAGTCGCGCGCCCTGTACGAGTGGAACCACGCCAAGCAGCTGCTGCGGATCAGCGCGGGCCGCGACGAGACCTGGGACGAGACCCGCACGGACATCTTCAGCGATGAGTTCCTGCTCCCCCGCCCGCTGCTCACCGCGATCCGCGGCGACGACCCGAAGGTCCTGCTGATCGACGAGACGGACAAGGCGGACGTCGAGGTCGAGGGCCTGCTGCTGGAGGTGCTCAGCGACTTCCAGGTCACGGTCCCCGAGCTGGGCACCGTCACGGCGACCCGCCGCCCCTTCGTCGTCCTCACCTCCAACGCCAGCCGTGAGCTGTCCGAGGCGCTGCGCCGCCGCTGTCTGTTCCTGCACATCGGCTTCCCCGACGAGGAGCTGGAGCGCCGGATCGTGCGGCTGAAGGTGCCCGGTCTCGACGAGGCGCTGGCCCGCTCGGTGGTCCGGGTGGTGGGCGCCCTGCGCGCCATGGACCTGCGCAAGCTCCCGTCGGTCGCCGAGACCATCGACTGGGCGCGCACCCTGCTCGCGCTCGGCGCCGACACCCTGGACGAGACGGTCGTACGGGACAGCCTCGGCGTCCTGCTCAAGCACCACGAGGACGTGCTCAAGGCCACCGCCAAGCTCGACCTGGACGCCCTGTGACCACCCCGGCCGGCCCGACCGCCCCGGCCACCGGCGTCGCCGACCGGCTGACGTCGCTGGTCGCGGCGCTCCGCGCGCACGGCATCCGGATCGGCACCGGGGAGACCGTGGACGCGGCCGAGGCGGTGGCGGCGCTCGGGCTCACCGACCGCGAGCTGCTGCGCGAGGGCCTGGCGGCGACCCTGCTGCACAGCCCGGCGCAGCGGCCGGTGTTCGACCCGGTCTTCGACCTGTACTTCCCGCGCGGTGTCGGCGCACCGGAGGGTGAGGCGGCGGGCCGGGAGGACCTCCGGGACCGGCTGGCGTCGGCGCTCGCCGCGGACGACCGGGCGCTGATGGGCAGGCTCGCGGTGGAGGCGGTCGACGGGTACGGCGGTTACGGCTCCTCCCCCGGTTCGGACGGCTGGTCGTCGTACCAGACCCTGGACCGGATCCGCCCGCAGACGCTGCTGGCCCGGGTGCGGGACGAGATCCGGGCGCGGGGCGGGAGCGCGGGGTTCGCCGACCGGCTGCTGGAGGACGAGATCCGGCGGCGCATCGAGGCGTTCCGGGCCATGGTCGCCGTGGAGGCGCGGCGCCGGGTGGCGGAGCGGCGTGGGCGGGACGAGATCGCCCGGCGGGCGGTGGCCCCGACCGCGGACCGGGTGGACTTCCTGTACGCCGGGAAGGCGCAGGTCGCTGAGTTGCGCAGGGCGGTCCAGCCGCTCGCCCGCAAGCTGGCGACTCGGCTCGCGGCTCGTCGGCGGCGTGCCGCGCGGGGCTCGATCGATCTGCGGCGCACCCTGCGCGGTTCGCTGTCCACGGGCGGTGTGCCGATGAAGCCGGTGCTGCGCAGGCGGCGCCCGGCGCGGCCGGAGCTGGTGCTGCTGTGCGATGTGTCGGGCTCGGTGTCCGGGTTCTCGGACTTCACGATGCTGCTGGTGCAGGCGCTGCACGACCAGTTCAGCAAGGTGCGGGTGTTCGCCTTCGTCAACCGGGTCGACGAGGTCACCGGCATGCTGGTGCACGGTCGGGCGGACCCGCAGGGCCTGGGTTCCCGCATCCAGGCGGAGGCCACGCTGACGGGCTGGCACGGCAGCAGTGACTACGGCATGGCGCTGGGCGAGTTCGCCGAGCGGTACGGCGACGCGGTGGGCCCGCGCACCACGGTGTTCGTGCTCGGTGACGCGCGCACCAACATGAGCGACCCGAATCTCGCGGCCGTCCGTCAGATCACCGAACGGGCGCGCCGTGTCTACTGGTTGAACCCCGAGCCGATGAGCAGCTGGGGCACGGGCGACTCTGCCGCGCCCGAGTACGCGGCGCTGGTCGAGATGCACGAGTGCCGCAATGCCCGCCAGCTCAGCGAGCTGGTGGCACGGCTGCTGCCGGTGTGAGGCCGGCCGGGACCCTCAGGGACCGAGCCCTGGGGGACCGGGACCCTGAGGGACCGGGGCCCTGAGGGACCGGGGCCCTGAGGGACCGGGGCCCTGAGGGACCGGGGCCCTGAGAGAACCGACCGGTTTCCTCAGGGCCTTCCCCGGCGGCTCCCCGGGACGAATCAGGGTTCGCCCCCGATGCCCTGCGGTGCCTGGATCCCTACTGTCGAAGATGACGAAGGGGGCGGTCATGAAGGCAGTGGTGCAGGAGCGGTACGGCTCGGTGGACGCGCTGGAGTTCCGGGACGTGGAGCGGCCGGAACCCGGCCCCGGCGAGGTGCTGGTGCGGGTGCGCGCGGCCTCGGTGAACGCCTACGACTGGCACTTCCTGCACGGCGACCCGGTGGTGGCCCGCGCGATGATGGGCTGGCGCGGTCCCAAGGCACGCATACGGGGCCGTGATTTCGCGGGTGTGGTCGAGGCGGTGGGCAGCGGCGTCGACGGCCTGGCGCCCGGGGACGAGGTGTACGGGGAGGCGGACGGCTCCTTCGCGGAGTACGTGTGCGCGCCGGGTCACTGTGTGGGCCCGAAGCCGTCCAACCTCACCTTCGAGCAGGCCGCGGCGATACCCCTCGCCGGGAACACGGCACTGATCGGCGTGCGGGACGTCGCGGGCGTCCAGCCGGGGCAGACGCTGCTGGTCAACGGGGCTTCCGGCGGGGTCGGCACCTTCGCGGTGCAGCTCGGCAAGGCGTACGGCGCCGAGGTCGCGGCGGTGTGCAGCGCGCGCAACGCCGACCGCGCCCGGTCGCTGGGCGCGGATCACGTCCTGGACTACGCCCGCGAGGACTTCACCCGTGCCGGCCGGCGCTACGACGTGGTGCTGGACCTGGTCGGCAACCACTCACTGACGGCGTTCCGGCGCGCGCTCACCCCGTCCGGCACCCTGGTGCTGTCCGGGGGCGGGATCTACGAGGGCGGGAGCCTCCTCGGTCCCATGGGGCTGTTCATCAAGCGGCGGCTGATGGCGCCCTTCGCGCGTCAGCGGCTGCTCGAACTCCCGGCCAGGCAGAGCAGGGAGAATCTGGCCGCCCTGCGGGAGCTGACCGAATCCGGGCGCATATCGCCGGTCGTCGAGCGGACGTACCCGCTCAGCGAGGCGGCCGAGGCCATCCGGTACGTGGAGGTGGAGCACGCACGCGCGAAGGTCGTCATCACCGTCTGAGCCCGGCCGTCACTCCTTGGCCTTGGCGTACTCCTTGGCCATCGCGCCGGCGAAGTCGTAGACGATCACCTGCTCGTCGCCCACCACCCAGGCGTCGTGTCCCGGGGAGAGGACGAACACGTCGCCGGGGCCGACCTCGGCCTCGCCGCCGTCGTCCACCGTGACGTGCATGCGGCCCTGGACCACATAGCCGTTGTGGTGGACCTCGCAGCTCTTGGTCCCCGCGATGGGGCCGATGGACTCGGACCAGCGCCAGCCCGGTTCAAACGTGGCCACGGCGAAATCCAGACCGGTCATGTGGACGGCTTCCAGGTGCCCGCGGGGAAAATCGCGTCGCTCGTCCGGCTTGTCGAGCGTCTTCACTTCGATCATCACGGCTCTCCTTCCGGCCGCGCTGTTTGCCCAGGTTTCCATCCTCCGCCTGTCCACTCGGCACCGCCATACGGGTGACAGAAGGGCAGCGTCCGGCGCGAGCGCGGCGTCCCGGCGGCGCATGGAGTGAATCCGTGACCCCTGCATGCGCCCCCTGTCCCGCGGGGAGAATGCGGTCGGCGTTTGACCGGAATCGATCGGAAAGCAGGGCCGCTCCGTGTTGTTGCATCTGCCCACGTCCGTGTCCGAGGTCCAGCAGCACATCGCCGAGGGGGCGTTGCCGATCGGCGGCGCGACCTTGGTGTGGGCGACCTTCCAACGGGACGGCTTCCCCGACCGGGCCGTCTCCCTGCGCAACCTCCCGGAGGCCAATGTCCTCGAAGCCGACACACTGGGCTCCGCCGTGGTCCTGCAGCGCATAGACGACCGGGTGCCGCTGGTACTGCGCCGCGCGGCCTCGACGATAGGCACCGGCGCGGTGCGCCGGGCGGCCACCGTAGGCGGCAACATCGTCGGCAGCACCCTGCGCTGTCTGCTCCCCGCCGCGCTGGTCCTCAACGCCCGCGCCACGGTCCTGGACTCGGCCGGCGTCTACGAGACCGACCTCACCGAACTCCTGGCCAAGCGCCCCGTGCTGCTCAGCATCAACTGGCAGACCCCGCTGGTCAGCGGCTACTTCAAGGAGGACGCCCCGGCGGGCGGCCCGCCGCCCCTGGTCATCGCCACCGCGGTCCACGCCGACGCCGAGGGCGCGCACCACCTGCGCCTGGCGGTGCGCGACGGCTACGAGTTCCTGACCGCCACCGCGCTGTGCGCCCCCGGGCTCGATGCGGTCCTGCGAGCGGTCGAGGCCACGGACATCGGCGGCCTCCCCGCCGAGGTGCGCGCCCGGATCCGCGAGGAGATCACGGACGTGCTCTCACGCGCCGACGGCAGCTGACGGGGCCGCTCCCGAAGCGTCGATCTCGTGCCGCCACGCGGGCGCCGGGAACGCCTGGGCGTAGAGCCTGGCACAGGTGGCCAGGTGGTCGCGGAACGCGGTGTGCAGTCGGGCCGTGTAGTGCGCGCACAGCCGGTCCGCGGGGGTGCCCGCGGCGGCGGAGTCGATCACGGCGGCGGCCAGCACGGCGGTGCGCAGCGCCTGGGCGGTACCCGTGCCGCTGAGCGGGTCGTAACGAATGGCACCCGCGCCGACCAGCAGCGCTCCGGGGGCGCCGGCGGTCGGCGGGGTCGCCGGGGTGCGGTTGAGGCGCGGCGCGGCGGGCACGGCCACCGCGGTGGCGGGCGGTGCCGCGAGCCGTTCCGCCAGCGGGCTTCGCGTGAGGAGGCGGCCCAGGTACCGGGCCGGGTGCTCGACCGGTCCGGGGACCATGGCCTGGAGCAGGGCGGTGCCGTCGCCGAGCGGCATGAGGTGGAGCCAGGCGTCGTCGGTGCGTTCCAGGCGGGCGGTGGTGTGGTCGTCCGCGTGGGCGCAGGGTGCCTCCCCGGCCAGCACGTGGCGCCGTCCGGCTGTCCAGTAGGCGCCCTGGGGGGCGGCGGTGACGGTCCAGTGCGCCGGAGCCGGGTCGGCCGGCCCGTCGGACGTGACCGCGTCCGGGTACCGGGCCGTGAGCCGGTCGAGCAGTCGCTCGGCGAGCCGGGCGCCGTCCACGACCGCCGCGGGCCGGTGCAGGGGCGGGTCGGCGGCGCTGTCGGCTTCCCAGTGGGCGTGCCGGTGGGTCAGCCGGTGGCTGTCGGCGGTCGGGCTCTCCCCCGGCCCGATCTCCCACAGGGAGTTGAGCAGTGCGAGGGTGTCGTCGCCGAGCAGCAGGAGGCGGGGGCCGCCGGGCGGCCGGGGCCGGAGCCGGACCCGGTGACCCCGCGCCAGCAGCAGCCGGGCGCAGGTCAGTTCGGCGAGTCCGGATCCGGCGACGGTGGCGACGACCGGCCGCCCGGCGGGGCTCACAGGATGAGGTCCGCGATCAGGGCCTCGGTGGTGGCCCGGTGGCGGATCATCATGCCGCTCAGTTCGGCGCCGTCGAGGGAGCCGATGGTCTCCTGTGCCTGCCGGGCGGCCCGGGCGGCGGCGAGGGTGGCCTGGCCGTCGGCGAGCGCGGTGGCCCCGGACTGCGGGAGCCGGAAGCGGGGCGCGACACCGCGGGAGGCGAGCAGGTGGTTGACCTCGTGCAGGTTGTTCATGGCGCGCCGGGCGTGCTCGATCAGGACGCCCCCGGCGCGGTCGCCGAGCTCCAGGGTCTGCCTCATCGTGCCGAGCAGCACCGCGTAGTTGAGGTCCGCGAGTTCCAGCAGGCGCTGGTCCAGCGCGTCCGGGGTCTTGTCGAACCGGCGCAGGTACTCCTCCTCGGCGAACTCCGCGAGGTGGCCCTTGACCGCCCGGAACCGTTCGTAGTGGTCCACGCCTTCGTCGATGATGAGCTTGATCAGGTGCGCGAGCCGGTCGGACTGGGGGAACAGGTCGGGCCGCTCGACGATGGTGTGGTGGAGGCGGACGTACATGCCGTCGATGCCGTCCAGGTCGAGCTGGTCGCTGGTCTTCTCCACCCTGATGAACCAGTCCAGTTGCTGGGCCGTGAGCGGCTTCAGCTCGAAGACCTGCCCGGTCTGCTCCTGGATGACCAGGTCCGGGGGCGGCGGGTCGAGCTTGATCGGCCTGCCGAGCACGCCGAGGGCTTCGTTGACCCAGCGCAGGTGGCGCATCTCGTCCACGGCGACCGAGAACACCTCGGCGGCGGCCGCGTGGAACCGCGCGACGGGCGACTGGGGGTTGGTGCCGGGGGCGAGGACCGCCGGGGCGTTCAGCGAGTAGTGGGCGTAGAGATACTCCAGGCACAGGGCGTGCTCGACGTCGGCGAGGTGCTCCAGTCGCGCGATGACCTCCTCGCGGGACATCTCCCGGAGCTCGAACGGCGCCCCGGGGCCCAGTGCGTCGTCCTCGCGGCCGTTGAGGACGACCGGGAGCACGTTCCAGTTGGTGATCAGTTCGGGGTGGTCGAGTTCCAGGGGACCGCGCTGGGCGATGTTCGGGGTGTCCAGCGGGGGTGGGGTCGAGCGGTCGGCGCGCTGGAAGTTCAGGGGGCGGAAGCGGCCGTCGGGGCTGGCGGAGATGTCGGGTTTGGACGCGGCCCAGTAGTAGCAGCCGCATTCGCGGAAGTCGTACTGCCAGGGGGCACACAGGCTGCGGGTGAGGTCGCCGGGGAGGTAGACCTCGGGGTCGATGACTCCGTCGGGGTCCAGGTAGGCGGCCCGGTCGGCGATGAGGACGGCGGCCTCCACCCTTCCGTCGTCGCCGCGCTGCACCGTGGTGCGGTTCTGCGTCCGCCAGGAGTTGAGGCCGCCGGGCACGATGTTCGCGCCCGGGGACTCGCTGCCCGGGGTGGGGCCGAGCAGGATGGCGATCCGGCCCGGCAGCAGGTCGTGCACCCGGCGCCACAGGGCGAGCCCGGAGCGCTCGGTGGCGTGGAAGACGGGGGCCTGCGCCTCCGTCTGGTCCACGGTGGTGCGTCCGCACACCGCCCACAGGTGCAGCCGCCAGGGATCGCTCTCGGTGCCCGCGCCCAGGTCGGCGTTGGTCAGGTCCAGGACGGCCGGGTCGCCTTCGGTGACCCGGATGAGCCGTGAACCGCGGAAGTGGTGGAAGTCGAAGAGCAGCCCGGGGAAGAACGCCTTGTCCAGGTTGCGCTGGTCGAATTCGAGGCCGGGGAAGCAGTTGTCCACGCCGCTCTCGGGGCGGGAGCCGGAGGGGTTGCCGCGCACCGCGTAGTCGGCCCGCGCGGTGAGGTTGCGGGGGAAGACCTTCCCCTCGGGTACGGGCAGGTCCACGCTGCCGGGAATCGGGTTGTTCACGGTCGGCTCCTTCGTCCGGGTGGGGGCGTGGATACGGTCAGCGGGCCAGTCCGGCCGGGTCATCGGGCAGGTCGGACGGTGTCGTACGGCGGAAGAACTCGGGTGCGCGTTCGAGGAGTTCGACGTACGCGCGCAGGCAGAAGGCGAGCCAGCCGCGGATGTAGTCGCAGCCGGGGCGGCCCCGCCGGGCCACCTCGTGGTAGCAGCCACCGCCGCACAGGTAGCGGGCCCAGCAGGTGCGGCAGGGTTCCGCACGGTCCACGTGGCGGGCCGCGAGGTGCTCGGCCCGCGCCGCCCGGTCCGGTCCGTCGGCGACCGAGCCCATACGGAATTCGGGGTCGTCGACGAGCCGGTGGCAGGCGTACAGGCCGCCCTCGGCGGAGGCGCTGAGGTAGCCGGCCCCGGCTCCGCACGGGTAGGGGCGGTGGCCGCCGGTGTGGAGTTCGAGCATCGCGGTCTGGAAGTTGCCGAAGGGGTACGGGCGGCCCACGGCGAGTGCCTCCAGCGCCGCCTCGCCGCACTCGGTCATCTGCTCCAGGAATCCGGCGAACGCCTCGGCGCCGATCTCGTAGGCCGGGTCGGGGGCGCTGACCACGGCGGCGAAGCCGACCTCGTCGAAGCCGAGACCGATCCCGTGCTCCAGGACGTCCTTCAGCCGCCCGGTGTACGGGGTCACGCTGACCCGGGCGGAGAGGTGGCGGGGGCGTCCGTGCCGGTTCAGCACGTCGAGTCCGGCGCGCAGCCTGTCGTAGGCGCTGCCGCCGCCGGGGGCGGTGCGCAGGGCGTCGTGTCCGGCGCGGTCGCCGTCGAGGCTGACGGCGACGGTGAAGGGGTGCGCGGCGAACAGTTCGGCGTCCTCGGGCCGGACGGTGGTCAGGTTGGTGGTGAGGGCGAAGCGGACCGGGTGTCCGGTGGCGGCGCCCGCCCGGGTCGCGTGGTCGACGACCTCGTGGACGAGGCCGCGGGCGAGGAGCGGTTCGCCGCCCATGAAGCCCACGACGACCGAGGCGCCGGGTGCCGCTTCGGTGAGGAGCCGGTCCACGGCGGCGAAAGCCGTCTCGCGGGGCATGGCGCGGGCGGAGCCGCCGAAGCGGCCCTCGTCGGCGTAGCAGTGTCCGCAACTGAGGTTGCAGGCCTGCATCACGTTGAGGGAGAGGGAGGCGAGCGGCGGGACCTCGGCCGGAGTGCCGTCGATGCGCGGGGCGGGGACGCCCGCGTCGCCCCACAGGGGCAGTCCCAGTTCGGCGGCGAGGGCGGTCTCGGCGGCCGGGTCGTGGCGTGCCGTGTCGGCGGCCGCCGTCCAGGCCTCCAGCCGGGCGGCGGTGGTCTCGGGCAGGTCGTAGACGCGGCTGCCGTCGGCCACGAACAGGTGGGCGCCGTGGGCGCTGCGGAAGACCCTGGTCTCGGCGGCGAGGCCGGGCGAGCCGACCGGGCCCGGCTCGGGTGGACGCCGGCCGATCTGCAGGAGGACGGTCACGACCCCTCCTCGACGCCCGCGCGCACGGACGCGGCCCACGCGGTGAGCAGGTCGTACTGGCGGCGGGTGACATGCATGGGGAAGGCGTCGGATCCGCGGTTGGCGACCGGCATGCGGCGGTCGTACCAGGCTTCCTCCAGGCCGGGCGGCCGGACGAACCGCTGGATGAAGTCGGGCTGTTCCCGGATGAGGTCCTCCAGGACCTCCAGGGCGAGGAAGCGGCGGTGCTTGCGCCGGCCGCGTTCGGTGAGCGGGAGGGTGATTCCGGCCAGGGGCACCGGCGGCGGGAACGTGCGGGCGCGGGCCTCGGCGACCGGGCTGCCCTCCGCCTGGGCGTTGGCGATGTTCTCGCCGGTGGCGCGCTGGTTCTGGGCGTCCACGTTGACGGATTCCATGGCCTCCAGGGCCCGTTCGAACAGGTCGCGCACCTCCAGCGCGGTGAGCTGCGGGTTCGCGGAGATGTAGGCGGGGTCGCGGACCTCGGCGCGTTTGACGCGGTCGGCGAGGCCGTCGGCCAGGGAGGTGAAGGGCCTGCGGTCGGGGGCGAAGTCGGGCGGGGTGACGACGACGCGGGCTCGCGCGGTGAGGTCACCGATGGTGACACCGACCAGGCCGTCGCAGACGTCGTCGACGAGTCCGAAGCAGGTGCCGCCGTCCTGGTCGGACGCCCCGGCGTAGAGCCCGGCGGGCGCGGTCCGCGGGTCGAAGCCGACGGCCCGGAACTCGCACCAGCGGGATTCCGGGGAGAGGAACAGCCGCTCGGCGGGAAGCGGGTACCGGTCGGTGCGCTCAAGCAGGTCGGTCGGGCCGTAGACCAGTCCGGCGGCAGGCGTGAAGCGCAGGCGCAGTTCGGGGAAATCGTCGCTGGGGCGCGGGATGTGGACGGACCCGAGGGGGATGTGGCGTCCGGGGGGTACCAGGGGCCGGGCCGCGCCCTGCGGGGAGCGGCCCTCCAGGGGGCGCCGCCGGTGCTCGTTCCCGGGGATCTCCACGGTGGCGTCGATGCGGTCGTCGTCGGAACGGGTGCAGTGGTGCGCCTTGAGGTTGGCGACCTCCACCTTCCATTCGACGTCGGCGAGGGTGAGCCCGAAGGCGTCCAGTACCTGCCTGGTGATGGGCCCGTTGTCGCGCTCCCCGTCGACGACCCAGGTGCCGTGCACCTCGAAGAACGGGCAGATGGGCCGGAAGCCCCGCTCGTCCTTGAAGCGGACCCGGTTGCCCCGGGGCGGACGTTCGGTGAGTGTGCCGTCCTCGGCGACGACGAGCGAGGGGGCGGGCTGGGCGACGGTCTTGCCGGTGCCCCGGGCGGTCAGGTCGTTGGGCCCGTAGCGGTAGTTCTCGCAGGGCTCGGGGGACGGACCCAGCCGGGCGAAGGCCAGCGGCGGGTACAGCCACAACTTCTCGATCACCGTGCGTCTCCGTTTCCATCGGGGCGAGGGACGAGTCCACCCGAGGCCTCGGCTCCCGGCGTCGCCGCCGCCCGGTCGGGCCGGAGGCGTGGGCGGTGCGCGGCACGGGGTTGCCGGTGAGGTCCGGCTCGATGGCCGTTACGCACGGTATCCATCGCCATCCATCGAGCGGCGCCTACGCTCCGTGACTGTCCCGCGTTCGGCGTAGGGCTGACAGGGCACCAGAATCAGCCAACCGCACGAGACTTGCTCGATCGTGCTCGCAACTCCTTCTTTTCAAGCACCTATTGACACACCGGGTTGGCATGGACAGAGTCATGCGGCAGCAAGAGCAGCCGGCCGCCACGCATTAGGGAGCGATCCTCGCCATGCCTGAAAACGCTGCTGTCTCACGCCGAACCGTCATGGGCGGGGCCCTGGCCTCCGGCGCCGTGGTCGCCGGACTGGGCTCCGGGGCCACCGCCGCACCCGCCGCCCCCACGGAAAGCGCCGCTGCGGAAGGCGCCCCTTCACGCCGACCGGGCCAGAGGTCGATGATCGGGGTCCCGTTCCAGGAGCACCCCGCCGTCCGCGTCGGGCTCATCGGGCTCGGCAACCGAGGTCACGGCATGGCTTCGGGCTGGGCCGCCGTCCCGGGCTGCACCGTCCGGGCGGTGTGCGACATCCGCCCGGAACGGGCCAGACGCACCGCCGACCGACTGGTCGCCGAGGGGCGCCCCCGGCCGGTGGAGTACGGCGGCTCCGCCGACGCCTACGCCCGCATGCTGCGCCGGGACGACATCGACCTCGTCTACATCGCCACGCCCTGGGAGTTCCACTACGAACAGGGCCGCGCCGCCCTCCTCGCAGGCAAGCACGTACTCGTCGAACTGCCCATCGCCACCGAGCTCAAGGAGCTGTGGGACCTCGTCGACACCAGCGAGCGCACCCACCGCCACCTGATCCTCTCCGAGAACTGCTCCTACGGCCGCAATGAGCTGGCGATGCTGAAGATGGCCCACGACGGCCTGTTCGGCGAGGTCACCAACGGCCACGGCGGCTACCTGCACGACCTGCGGGCCCTGCTGTTCTCGGACACGTACTACACCGACGCCTGGCGCAGGCTCTGGCACACCCGCAGCACCGCCTCCTTCTACCCCATGCACGGTCTGGCGCCCATCGCCGCCGCCATGGACATCAATCGCGGCGACCGCATGACGGCCCTGCGGGCGACCTCCACCGAGCCGCGCGGGCTGGCCGACTACCGCGAGCGGTACGTACCGAAGGGCCACCCGAGCTGGAAGGAGACCTACATCAACGGTGACCTGGTCACCTGCCTCATCGACACCGCGCACGGCCGGGTGATCCGCGCCGAGCACGACGTCAGCTCGCCGCGGCCGTACAGCCGTATCAACTCGCTCGCCGGCAGCCGCGGGATCTTCGAGGACTACGCGGGCGTCGACTCCGCGGGCGGCGGCCGGGTCTATCTGGAGCCGGACCACGGCGGGCACACCTGGCGGGCGTTCGACGCCTACCGCAAGGAGTTCGACCACTGGCTGTGGCTGAAGATCGGCGACGACGCGGAGAACAACGGCGGGCACGGCGGCATGGACTACGTCCTGCAGTGGCGCACCGTGCAGCAGATGCGCGCCGGGCTCGTGCCCGACATCGACGTCTACGACTCGGCGGTGTGGTGCTCGCCCATCCCCCTGAGCGCCAAGTCCCTCGCCACGGGCGGCCGTCCGGTCGCCGTCCCGGACTTCACCCGGGGCGCCTGGGTCAACCACCGCACGGGATTGGACTCCCGCGAGAGCGAGATGCCCCCGGTCTGACCTACCCCGCGCCGCCCGGTTCCGGGACCGGGCGGCGCAGCAGGTACATGCCCGACGCCGACACCAGCAGCGCCATGCACGCGATGAACACCAGCCCAGCACCCTCCAGTCCGAGCGGCGCCACCAGCAGGCCCACGCCGATGACCGGTACCGAGATGCCCGCGTAGGCCACCACGAACAGGGCCGAGATCACCGCCGCCCGCTTGTCGTCGTCGGACACCTGCGCCACCGCCGCCAGGGCACCGCGGAAGGACAGCCCCTGTCCGGTGCCGCCGACAACGGCGCTCAGTACGACCAGGGGCAGCAGATCCCAGTGCAAGGCGCCGGCGAGCAGTGCCAGTCCGGCGAGCAGCAGGGTGCAGCCGAGCGGGAGCGAGCGGGGCACCCCGACCCGGCCGACGGCGAGCTGACCGGCCGTCGAGGAGAAGAAGGCCAGCGCGACCACGAGTCCGCTCACGGCATGGTTGTGCACGTCCAGGGACTGGGCGAGGAACGAGGGGCTGACCGAGGTGAACACCCCGAACAGGGCGAACCCCACGAAGGACGCGGTCGCCGCCGGACCGAACACCGGCCGCACCCGCGGCGGCAGGCTCGGGCGCTGCGGCCGTACGGTGCTCAGCGGCCGCCGCTCCCGCACGGTCTCCGGAAGCCGCAGCAGGACCGCCGCCGAGCAGACGACCAGGGCCAGATGGACGGCGAACGGCAAGTACAGCGGCCGGTCGGCGTACTGCGCCAGCACCCCGGCGAGCAGCGGCCCGCAGCCGAGGCCGCCCATGTTGGCGGCGGTGGCCACCAGCGTGCCGCGCGGCGACCCGCGCGGGGCGAGTTCGATGACGTACGCCGAACCCGCCCCGGTGAACAGGCCCGCGGACAGCCCCGACAGCAGCCGTCCCGCATACAGCCAGCCCAACGCGGTGGCGAACAGGAAGCAGACGGCACTGGCCGCCGAGCAGACCAGGCCCCACCACAGCACCGGCCGTCGGCCGACCGCGTCCGAGGCGTTCCCGGCGAGCAGCAGGACGCCGATGACCCCGAAGGCGTAGACGGCGTAGACGACCGTGACGGTCAGCTCGGAGAAGCCGAACTTCTCCTGGTACAGGCCGTAGAGCGGGGTGGGGAGCGTGGTCCCGGCCATACAGACCGCGAAGACCGCTCCGGCGAGCAGGCAGGCCCGCCAGCCTCGGGGATCACCGTGCATAGGGCCGACCGTAACCGCCGAGAGTGCCGTCGTTTGGGATCATGGGGTCTGGCCGCGCCGCTTCGGGCACGGCTCGCATCTGCTTCGTCGCAAGGGGATCCTGCATGACCGCGTGTGACGCGATAACCGGGCTTGCCTCCAACCCGTCCGCGCCCGCCGATGTCCTGCTGCGCCTCCTGTCGGACGAATTCGACTACGGGATCGTGGATCGCATCACCTGGCGCGAGTCGCTGCCGGACGAGGTCGGAGAAGCGATGGTCAGGCACCCCGACCGCCGGGTGCGCCGCCTGCTCGCGGGAAGCTGGGCCGGCTCCCCCGAACTGAAGGCCAAGCTGCTGGACGGCCCCGAGTCCGACGCCCTCGTGGGTGGGTGCGGCGCGCCCGCCATGACGTGGACGTGCTGCGCCGCTGCGCCCACTCCCAGCACACCTGGCTGCGCCGGAGCGCCGCGGTGTGCGAGGAGTTGCCCGAGGACTGCGTCCAACTCCTCGCCGAGGACGCGGCCTACGCCGTACGGCTGCTGCTCGCCGAGTGGCACCCGAAGGCGCCGCCGGAGCTGCTGTTCGACCTGTACGTGGAGCGCGCCCACGGCGCCGCCGCCATGCTCACCTCCCGGCCGCAGTTCCCCTCGGCGGGTCTCGCGGCGCGCTGCGCCGACGCGGAGAACCCGCGGGAACGCGCCCTCGCCCTGCGTGACCCGGACGCCTCACCGGCCCTGGTGGAGCGCCTGAGCCGGGACCACTCGGCCTGGGTGCGACAGACGGCGGCCTGCGACACCAGGCTTCCGGTGCACCGGGTCGTCGAGTTGCTCGACGACCCGGATGTGTGCCGGTCGGCGGCGACCAACCCCTTGCTGCCCGTGGCCGAGATGCGGGCGCTGCTCGACGGGGCGGGGGTGCCGAAGCTGCCCGCGGACGGCTGAACCGGGCCTCCGTGAAACGATGTTGCTCGTGACACAGGAGATACAGCAGCGCGGTGAGGCACTGGTCGCCGCCGCACGCGCCGGGGACGAGAAGACCGCCCGTCGGTACACCGACTACTTCGTGCTCAACCACCTTGTGGACGAGGGCATCCCCTACTGGGAGCAGGCGGTGGCGGCGGGCGACGCGTTCTCGCACTACACCCTCGCGCGGTACCGGAAGATCCGCGGCGACCGGCCCGCCGCCGCGGCCCTCTACCGCGCCGTCGCCGACCGCCACTCCGGCAGCGCCTACGGACTGGGCATCCTGCTCAAGGAGATCGGGGCCCCGGAGGCCGCCGAGTGGTTCCGGCGCGGCTGGGAGAACGGCCGCGACCTCAACTGCAAGATCGAGCTGGGCAAGTTGCTCGCCGCCGAGGGGCAACTCGACGAGGCGCCCAAGTTCTTGATGAGCAATGTCGACATCGGTGACATCGCGGTGTTCCGCTGGGTGCAGCTGTTCGAGTCGATCCGCGAGGAGTTCGACCGGGTCGCCGCCGCGCTGGACGCCGCCGAGGCCGACGGGGACGCGGATGCCGCGGCGGCGGCGCTGCATCCGCTGTTCGACCTGGAGAAGCACTTCCGCGCCTACCCCGGTCTGACCGCCGAGGCCGAGTCCTACTATCTGCGGGCCGGTGAGCTGAGTGTGTCGGCCCGCGTGGACTACGCCGTCTTCCTGGACGAGACCGGCGACGACGCGGACTGGGCCAAGGCGTGCGAACTGCTCACCCGGGCCCACGAGGAAGGCCACCAGGGCGCCGCGTTCGTGCTCGGCCTCGGGCACGAACAGCGCGGCGCCCTCGCCGACGCCGAGCACTGGTACGTCCTCTCGGCCGGTCTCGGGCATCCGGCCGCGCAGTACAGCCTCGGTCTGCTGTGCAAGCGGCAGCGACGCTACGACGAGGCGGAGCACTGGTTCCGGCGGCTCGCGGAGGACGACGAGGACGCCGTCACGCAGCTCGAACGGCTGGCCGTGCTGCGGGAGTCGGGGAGCATCGCGCCCGGCAAGGACCTGCGCCGGCTGCCGGGTCTGCGTGAGCGCGCGGAGGCGGGGGACGTCGGGGCCGGGTACGCGTACGGGAAGATCCTGCGCGACTGGGGCGGTGCCTCGGAGCGGCACGTGGTCCGGTGGATCGAGCCGGCCGCCGAGGCGGGCGATCCGGAGGCCGCGTACGAGCTGGCGGAGATGTACCGGGCGATGCGGTACAAGCCCGCGGTGCGCGACGACTGGTACCGCAGGGCCGCCGAGGCGGGGCACCACGACGCGTGCAACGAGATGGGCTGGCTCTCCGAGCACCACCGGGACTACCAGGAGGCCGAGCGCTGGTACGTGCGGGCCGCCGAGGACGGGTCGTCGCTGAACGCCATGCTGGCGGGCAAGCTGAAGGCCCAGCGCGGCGCGTACGCCGAGGCCGAGCCGTATCTGCGCCAGGTCTGGGAGGACGACCGCGGCACGTCGTTCCGTACCGAGGCCGCCGGGTACTACGGGCTCGTGCTGCACCGGCTGGGACGGCATGCGGAGGCCCTGGAGCCCCTGCGCACGGCCGCCGCGCGCTGGGACGAGGACGTGCGCTCCCGCTACAGCCCGGACGACTTCGTCGTCATGGCCCGGATGGCCGACCCGGCGAAGGAACTGGCGGAGGTGGAGGCCGCGTTGGCGGGGTCCGCTTAGGGGTCGGGCGGCATGGAGGCCGCGTTGGCGGCGTGCGCTTAAGGGTCGGGCGGCATGGAGGCCGCGTTGGCGGCGTGCGCTTATGGGTCGGGCGGCATGGAGGCCGCGTTGGCGGCGTGCGCTTAAGGGTCAGGCGGCATGGAGGCGGCGTTGGCGGCGTGCGCTTAAGGGTCAGGCGGCAAGGTCGGCAGGCCCGGCGGCGGTTCCGGCCAGACCAGGAGCACCGGGCAGGGCGCGTGGTCGACGACGAACCTGCTGGCCGGGCCGAGGCTGTGCGGGCCGAGGTGGGTGCGGTCGCCGTCGCGGGCCAGGACCAGCAGGTCCGCGCCCTCGGAGGCGGCGACGACCTCGCGCTCGACCCGCCCGGTGCGCTCGATCCGGGTGCAGGCCCGGCCCAGCCGGTCGGCGGCCGCCTGGAGCAGTTCCTGCGCGGAGGTGGCGGCGAGCTGTTCCACGCGGGTGCCCGGGTCGCGCTCGGGGTGGCCGCGGCCGAGCAGCCCGGCGAAGGCGCCGTGCGCGGCACCGGGGACGTCGGCGCCGGTGACGTGCAGCAGGACGATGTCGGTGTCCGCCGGGGTGTGGGCGCGGGCGGCGTCCACACAGGCGGGCCAGGTGCCCTCGACGATCCAGACGACCACGGCCATGGGGTCAGCCTCCTCCGATCACGGCCAGCGAGGCCCACAGTGCCAGCACCGCGGCCCCCAGGCTCGCCGGGACCGCGTACACGCCGAGCCGGGTGAACTCGCGCAGCTCGACCTCGCCGTCGTGGGCATGCACGATACGCCGCCACAGCAGGGTGGCGAGGGAGCCCGCGTAGGTGAGGTTGGGGCCGATGTTCACCCCGAGCAGCACGGCGAGGACGGCGCCGGGACCGGACGGGGCGGTCAGCGGCAGCAGCACCAGGACCGCGGGCAGGTTGTTGATCACGTTGGCGAGTACGGCGGCCAGCGCGGCGACGGCCAGCAGTTCCGGCAGGCCCGTGCCGTTGGGGATGAGGTGCCCCAGGGCCTCGTCGAGCCCGTTGTCCACGACCGCGCGGACCACGATGCCGAGCGCCAGCACGAAGGCGAGGAAGGGCACCGAGGCGGCGCTCAGCAGGGCCCGGGGCGTGGTGCGGCGCCGGATCAGGGCCCTTACAGCGAGGACCAGCGCGCCCGCCAGAGCGGCCCAGGCCGGGTCGACGCCGACCGCCGAGGTCAGGACGAACCCGGCGAGCGTGCACCCCACGGTCGCCAGCGCGAACCTCGGCAGGGGCGGCGGTTCGCCCACGGCGGCGGTCTGCGCCCCGGCGTCCAGGTCGGTGGCGAAGAAGCGGCGGAAGACCAGGTACTCGACGCCGATGGCGGCCACCCAGGGCAGTGCCATCAGCGCCGCGAACCGGGTGAAGCTGAGCCCGCTCGCGGTGAAGGCGAGCAGATTGGTGAGGTTGGAGACCGGCAGCAGCAGCGAGGCCGTGTTCGACAGGTGGGTGCAGGCGTAGACGTGCGGTTTGGGACGCGCGCCGAGCCGGGCGGCGGTGGCGAACACGACCGGTGTCAGCAGGACCACCGTGGCGTCCAGGCTGAGCACCGCCGTGATGGCCGACGCGGCGACGAACACCTGGGCCAGCAGGCGACGCGGGCGGCCCGCCGCCGTGCGCGCCATCCACGCCCCGCAGGCGCGGAACAGCCCGTCGTCGTCGCACAGCTGGGCGAGCACCAGCACGGCAGCCAGAAAGCCGACGACCGGCGCCAGATGTTCCACTTCGTCGAGGGCGGCGTCGAACGGGATCGCCCCGGTGACGACCACGAGGACCGCCGCGGGGACGGCGACGACTGCCTCCGGCCAGCCGAAGGGGCGGACGATCGCACCGGCCAGGACCAGTACGAGCAGGGCCACGGACAGCGTCTCCGCGAGCTGGGTGTTCAGGATCGGTTCCTTCCGCGCGGCGGCACCGGCCGCCTGTACATCACGGCGAAAGGTACCTCGCGCGCAGCGCCCTACCGCTCAGGGCGGTCACCGTACGGCGCGGGCGCGCTGAGCCCCCTCGACGATTCTCCTCAGCACCTCGGCCATCGCGGTCAGGTCGATCCCTTCGAGCTGGTCGAAGAGGGTGCGCCGGACGAGCCGGAGATGCTCCGGCCCCGCCTCCGTCAGCACGCTCGCGCCGTGCTCGGTGAGCACCGCCCGCACGGCCCGGCGGTCGCTGGAGCCACGTCTGCGCTCGACCAGACCCCGGGCCTCCAGCCGGTCGACGGTCCTGCTCATCGCACTGAGGGACTGCAGGCAGTCCTCGGCGAGCAGGGAGAGCTGCCTGCCCTGCCCGTCCGACTCCGAGAGCACCCGCAACGCCGTGTACTCGACCTGCGAGAGGCCGTGCCGTCTGGTGAGGTCCTCGTCCCACGCCTTGAGCAGGGCGTCGATCGCCTCGGGCAGGGTGCGCAGCACCTTCTCCTCGGTGGCGCTCAATGGACGGAGCTCGTCAGTCACGCGCCTCATGCTAGATCAGACCTTGAACTAACCCGGCGGCACCGGCGATTGCTTCCGCGCGCACGCAAAGCCGGTACGGCCGGGCGGAGTTGAGGAGGCGGATCAGGAATCGGTCACTCGGCGTCGAACCATTCCTTCTTCTCCGCCCAGTGCCGTACCCATCCCGCGAATCCGGGCTCCGCGCTCGTGCCCCCGAACGGGGTGCCGAACGGGAGGGCACCGACGTCGGTAACCTGCCAGACGTGCCCCCAGTGCGGCCCGGTGACGACGAGATGCCAGTTCATCGCGCACCCGTCGGTGCCCAACACGACCGAGCCGTGGTCGTGCACGTGGCGGATGCGCTGCTCAAGCTCCTCGACCGGGGTCTCCTCGTCGTCCTCCCAGACCCATATCCCCGTCAGCGGGAACGGCCTGCCGAGGTCGCGTTCCTCCGCGTCACCGCCCCAGTCGATCGGCAGCTCCGCCAGGGGCAGCAGCCCGTACGCCGGTGGTCCGGACGGCGAACCGTCCGCTATCTCGGCGACAAAGGTCCGGTACGGCTCGGGCAGGACGATCCCGTGCTCCGCCTCGAAGGCACGGACCGCCTCCCACCCGAGAGCCGGCGCGCCCGTGCCCTGGATGCCGAAGGCGGCACGGAGCGCGGCCAGCTCTGCGGGGTCCGCGTGATCAATGTTCATGGGGCATGGATAGCACCCCGCTCGGACGGATGTTGCGGTTGACCCGGAAGAGGTTGTCGGGGTCGTAGTCCGCCTTGACCTGCTGGAGTCGTTCGTACGTGCCCCGGTACGCGGCGGCGGTTCGGTCGGCGCCGTCCTCGGGCAGTTGGAAGTTGACGTAGTTCCCGCCGGTCGAGAACGGGCGGATCCTCTCCCAGCCCGCCCGGACCGCGCCCACGATGCGTTCGCCGTCGGCCCCCGGGGGCCACACCCCGGAGAAGCCGCTGATGAAGCGGGCGTCCCGGTTGCCGACCGCGCCGCCGTCCTCACCGGCCTCGTTCAGCGCGCCGGCGAGGTGGAAGACGACGGAGAAGGACAGCGGGGAGGCGACGTCCAGGGCGGCGTCCCGGAAGGTGGGGAGGTAGTCGGCGGGCAGGTCCGGGAGGAACTCGGCCTTCCAGTACTGGTTCAGCCCCTTGGGCTCCGTGTCGTCGAGCATGGACTGCTGGGCCGTGTAGGGCTTCTCACCGATGAGGTCGAAGATCGGATCTCCCAGGGCTCTCAGCGGTGCGAGATCGGCTTCGGCGTCCTTGCCGCTGTGGCACACCAACACCCCGGCCACAGGCTTGAGATGCCACTTCTCCGGCACGAACGGCGCGGGTGGCGCGAGCCGTACGACCGCAGCCGCCGTCAGCTCGCGGGGAGCGTTCGCGGTGAGTTCCCGGTACGTCGCGAGGACGTCGTCCACGCGGTCGGCGCTCCAGGCGGCGAGGCCGCCGGTGATGACGGGGCCGACCTCGTGCAGCCGGAAGGTGAAGCGGGTGACGACGCCGAAGTTGCCGCCGCCGCCGCGCAGTGCCCAGAACAGGTCCGGGTTCTCGGTCCGGCTCGCGGCCCTGATCCGCCCGTCCGCCGTGACGATCTCGACCTGCTCCAGGTTGTCGGCGGCCCAGCCGAAGCGGCGCGCCAGATAGCCGAATCCGCCGCCGAGGGTCAGCCCGGCGACCCCGGTCTCGGACACGAACCCGAGCACCGTCGCCAGCCCGTGCCGCTGGGTCGCCCGGTCCACGTCCTGCAACAGGCACCCCGGGCCCGCGTGTGCGAGCCGGGCGGCCGGGTCCACGGTGACCTCCCGCATGCGGGACATGTCGAGGGTCAGCCCGCCGTCGGCGAGTGCGGTGCCGCCGATGTTGTGGCCGCCGCCCTTGACGCTCAGCAGCACACCTTGGTCCGCGGCGAACCGGACGACCGTCGCCACGTCCTCCGCCGAGACCGGCTGGACGACCAGTCTCGGCACCGCGCTGACCATGGCGTTCCAGACCAGGACGGCCTCGTCCCAGCCGTCGTCCCCGGCCGCGAGCAGCGGGCCCGCCAGCCGGGTGCCGAGCTTCTCGATGTGCGTGGCGGTCAGGCCGACGCGACTGTCTTTGAGGCCGGTGACCTCAAGCATGCGCGTGTTCATGGCGTGCCTCCGTTCTCCCGTGACTCCCCCATCGCCGTGCGCAGCGCCCGGAGGAACGCCTCCGGCTGCTCGGCCGCCGGGTCGTCGCGGCAGTCCTCGATCACCTGCAGGGGCCAGCCGTAGCGGGCGCTCGCGGCCTGCGCCGTACGCAGCCGGACCTGGAGGTCGTGGCGGCCGTGGATCAGGTCCGTGGGTACGTCGATGCGGGTGAGATCAGCGGACGCGATCGGCCGCATGCCGACCTTCGGGATGAGGGTGCGCAGTGCCGCCTGGACGCTCGGGGTACGGGCCCGGTCCAGGGCGTAGCCCAGCAACGGCTCCCACTGCTCCCCCGTGCGCTCGCCCACGTGCTCCATGTCGAGGAAGCAGCGCTTGAACACGCGGTCCCGGCTCTTCGCGGTCGGCCGGGCGACGAAGCCCACCATGGGCAGCGCGAAGCTCGGCGCGGGCCGGAACCAGGCCAGGCCCATCGTGTCGACCAGGACGAGGCGGGCGATGCGGTGGCTGTGGTGCACGGCGTACCGCGCGGCGATGGCACCGCCGAGCAGGTGGCCGACCAGCACGGGCGGCCGTCCCCGGCAGGTCCGGTCGATCAGCTCGTCCAGCCAGGTCATGACGGCCTCGCTGTCGAGCAGGCCGTCGCTCACCACCGATTCCCCGTGGCCCGGCAGGTCGGGAACGATCACCCTGTACGTCCTGACCAGGTCGGGAATCACCATGAGCCAGACGGCGGCGAACTCGCCCTGGCCGTGCAGCAGCACGACGGGAGGTCCGTCGCCGCCTTCCAGGACCGCGGTGGAGACGGTCCCGAGCTTGATGCGCCGTTCGGTCAGGGGCATGGCCGCCAGCAGTCGGCCGCGGTACTCCTGCCCGGTGGACGGCTCCCGAGTGTCGTGAGTGCTCATCACGGACTCCTTCCTCGGTGGCCTGTGAGGGTGCCTACTGGCAAGGGTCCGAGTCGGGCAGAGGTGTCCGCTTCGGTCGTATCGACCAATGTGCGGGTGCGCGGCCCGTGGGTATTTCTGCGTACGCGTCCTACACGAGGTCGTGCTCGTAGGCGTACGCCGTGGCGGCGGCCCGTGAGGAGACGCCGAGCTTGGTGAACATGTTGCTGACGTGCCGGGCGACGGTCCTGTCGCTGATCACGAGCCGGTCGGCGATCTGCTGGTTCGACGCGCCGGTGGCGATCAGCCGCAGCACCTCCACCTCGCGCGGGGTCAGGCCGCCGGCGCTCGTCCGCACCGCGTCGCCCATCAGCTCCCGGGCCTGTTCCAGGGCCGGTACGGCGCCCAGCCGCTGGAAGACCTCGCGGGCGGCCCGCAGTTCCATGCCGGCCGTGTCGTGGTCGCCGACCTGGCGGTAGGCGCGCGCCATCTGGAGCCGTACGCGGGCCGCCTCGTAGGGGGCGTCGTTCTCCTGCCAGGCGGCCCATGCCCGGCGCAGGGCGATGCACGCGGCCTCCGGATCACCGGCCGCCAGCAGCACGGACCCGTGTGCGTAGGCGGCGACCGCCCGCAGATACGGCGAGTCGAAGGCGTCCGCGATCTTGCCGAGCTCGTCCACGGCCAGCTGGGCGTCCTCCACGGATCCGGCGGCGAGCTCGATCTCCACGTACCCGACGAGCACCCTGAGCCGCTCCTCGCCTCCCTCGGTCTCGACCAGGGTCCGGCGGACGGCGGCGGTCGCGTCGGCCGGCCGCCCCTGGGCCAGCCGGAGCAGGGCCATCCCCGGTTGCGCGGAGTGCCCCCGGTCGCGGGCCTCGCGGTAGCAGTCCTCGGCCCGGGAGAACTCGCCCCGCAGCCGGAACAGTTCGCCCCGCTGGTACAGCGCCATACCCATCACCGGATCGCCGGGCAGTGCGGACAGGTGCTCGCAGGCCCGGGCCGCCTCGTCCATGGCGTCGGCCCACTCACCGCGCAGTTGCATGATCTCCGACCGGTGCACCAGGCACTGCCCCCGGTAGGGCCGCAGATCCTGCTGCTCGGCGCACCAACGGCTCAGCGCGGCGGTCCACTCCTGCATCCGGCGGAGGTCGTAGATCCCACGGCAGGCGAGGATCACGGCGCAGTAGACGATCCCGGAGACGATCGGCGACACGTCTCCGGTGGTGACCGTCACCATCGCCTCGTCCAGCCGCGCCACCCCCTCCGCCGCCCGCCCCTGCGCCACGAGCGCCTGTCCCTGCCCCAGGATCCCGAAGGCCCGCAGATCGGCGTCGTCGAACCGCTCGGCGATCTCACCGATCTCCACGAACGACCGCCACGCCCCCTCGGGATCACCGCTTTCGAGGGCCCGGACCGCCATGGGGACCTGCAGGAACCCCTGTTCCGCGCAGTCCAGCGCCGCGTTGTCGAGAATCCGCCGGCCCCGTCCCAGCCAGCCCCCGCCCCGGGCGTGCTCCCCTTGCAGGAAGAGCGCCAGCCCGAGCCAGAACCCGCAGCGCACGGCGGCCGCCGTATCCCCTCGGTCGAGGTGCGCGTGATGGGCCCGCTCCCAGGCATCGGTCGCCGCGTCGAGGGCCCCGACCAGGTACGCCGCCTGAGCCAGCCGTTCGAGATCCCCGCTGTCGAGCGGCGCCTGCTGATCCGCGTCCGCCAATTGCTCGTACGCATCCCGCCAGGCCAGCCGCCCGTAAGCCTCCCGGCCCGCCATCAGTGGATCCACGGCGCCCATGAGCACTCCCACCGCCGACCGGCCCCTGTTCGCAGCGTACGCGCGACGTGGGCTCCGCGCTCGCCTCGAATCGGCGGAGGTGTTCGATGACTTCCCTGACGAACTCCGCTCCTCTGGCCGCCCACCGGATCACGCCGAGTGCGAGGAATCTGCGGACGCTGCGGCTGGACGACTCGTTGATCGCCCTGAAGCGCTGGCAGTTGCGGGGCGCGGAGGCCGAACCGCCGGCCGTGTTCGGTGCGACCTGGACAGGCGACCCGGGCGCGCCCCCCGGCGGAGTTCGCCTCCGACTATCCGGGGGCGCCGATGTTCAGCCGGTCTCTCGCCGACAGGCTGGGTGAGCGGCTGGAGAAGGCGGGCCACCTGGTGCCGGTGCCGCATCCGCACCCATGGGGCGTCTGACCCTCAGCGCACCCGCCCCCGCGGCTTGAGCGGCGTCACCGGCAGCTCCGGAGCAGGCAGCGGAGCCCCGTCGTACCCCTTCACCTCGCCGAACCGGGTCCCCTCCATCCAGTCCCGGCGGGCCTGTTCGATCTCCTCCTGGGAGCGGCCGATCCAGTTCCAGAACATGATCAGTTCCTCCTCGAACGGCTCGCCGCCGAGGAGCATCAGGCCCGCCTCGGACTCGGCGCGCAGGGGGAGTTCAGTGCGGCCGCAGCCGAGGTAGAGCATGGAGCCGGGCAGGACCGGGACGCCGTCGACGTGGGCCTCGCCGGACATGGACAGGACGGCGTACTCGAAGTCCGGTTCCAAGGGGAGGCGGACGTCCGCGCCGCGGGCGAGGGCGAGGTCGGCGCCGACGAGCGGGGTGTACGTCGTTCCGGGGGAGGCCGCGCCGTCCAGGGAGCCGAGGATGAGGGTGGCGGTCAGGCCCGGTGCGGTGATGACCGGCAGTTCCGCGTGGTGCTCGAAGTGCGGCTCGGTGTGGCGGTCGCTGTCCGGCAGGGCGACCCAGAGCTGGGCGCCGTGCAGGAAGCGGGCGTGCGACTTGGGGCTCTCCTCGGAGTGGCTGATGGCCCGTCCGGAGGTCATCAGGCCCAGTTCGCGGGGGCGGATCAGCTGGAGGCTGCCGGTGGAGTCGCGGTGCAGAACCTCTCCGTCGTGCAGCCAGCTCACCGTCTGCAGGCCCATGTGCGGGTGCGGGGGCACCTGCATACCGGGCTCGTCGGCGATGTCATCGGGACCGTAGTGATCGACGAAGCACCAGGCGCCCACCATGCGGCGGCCCAGGTTGGGCAGCAGGCGGCGGACTTCGGAGGACTCGCCGAGCTTGACCCGGCGCGGGCTGAGGAGTTCGCGGACCGGCTCCGCGACGACGAAGCCACGGCCGCCGCACACCGCGGGCACGGCCTCGCGATCAAGATTGCTCATGTCGCCCAAAGTAGCCCCGCCGGGGGCACTCCGTCAGTCCGTCATTCCGGGCGGTTTCGGTGACCGGTCCGGAAAATAGTAGCCATGACTATAGTCGCCATGTACTGTATTTGCCATGAGCAAGGGTTCCGAGAAGGCCACACCCGGGTTCCTGGTGTGGCGGCTGTCCACGAAGTGGCGGGTCGCTGTCGACCGCGCCCTCGCCCCGCTGGGGCTCACCCACGCGCAGTACGCGATGGTGGCCTCGCTGTACGGCATGCAGCGCGGCGGAGAGCAGCCCAGCCAGCGACGGCTCGCCGACCACACCGGACTGGAGGCCCTGTACGTCTCCAAGCTGGCCCGCTCCCTGGAGAGCGCAGGACTGCTGGAACGCACCCGGGACCCGCGCGACCCGCGCGCCGTACAGCTCGCGCTGACCGAGCTGGGGCGCGAGCGCACCCGCCAGGCCATCGACGTCGTACAGGGGCTCCACCAGCGACTGCTGGCCCCGCTCGGCGGCCTGGACAGCGAGCGCACCCAGGAGTTCCGGCAGACGCTGGCCACCTTGCTCGACGTACCACTTGATCCCGACGCACCCCTTGAGACCGAGGAGCAGTCATGACCACCACGTCCACTCCCCCGCTCAACCCCCGCGACATCGCCCTCGCGCACTACGCCTCGCGCGCACTGCTGGAGAACGTGCTGGCGCGGCACGGCGCCACCTTCCAGCAGTCCGTCACACTGCGGCTCGTCGCCGTGGCCGACGGTCCGGTCGAGCGGGACGAACTCGTCGACGGTGTCGTCGATTCGCTGAAGATCGACACGGCGGAGGCCAAGGCGGTCGTCGACGAGCTGATCGGCGGAGGGCTGCTGGCACCCCAGGAGCCCTCCGCCGTACGGATCACGGACGCCGGGCGCGAGCTCTTCGGCCGTACGTCCGCCGAGACCGCCCCCATCACCGCGCGGGTCTACGCCGGCATCCCGGCCGAGGACCTCGCCGCGGCCAGGCGGGTGCTGGCCCTCGTCACCGAGCGGGCCAACACCGAACTCGCCGCCCTGGCTGGGTAGTTACCTCGGCTGCGCCGCCGCCCGGCCGCGGCGGTGGGCGATCTCGCCGAGCACGATGTCGACGGCGAGGAACGCCAGCAGGGAGATGCCGAGCAGCGGGACGAAGTAGCCGACGACGGCGACCGCCACCGCCAGCGGCACCAGGATCTGCGGGGGCACCTGCTGCCAGGCGCCGCGCGGGATCGGACGCCCGAAGGCGGAGCCCCGGCCGCGCTGCCACCACATGCGGTAGCCCCAGAGGATCAGCACGATCAGCGCCAGCGCGAGCAGCATCAGGGCGATCTGGCTGACCAGGCCGAACAGGATGCCGGTGTGCAGGTCGATGCCCCAGCGGGTGAGCTTGGCGAGCACCGGGTAGTCGGCGAAGCGCAGTTCGTCGGTGACCTCGCCGGTGGTGGGGTGGACGGCGACGGAGTCCTGCTTGGTGGGCCAGCTGCGCTGGATCTGCCGTACCACGTACGCCGATTCCGCGTCCGCGGGCGGCACGATCTCGACCGGGTCGCCGAGCCCCTTCGCGCGGGCCGCCGCGAGCACCTGGTCCAGGCCGGCACCGTCCGCCGCGCCCCCGGTGCCGCCGGACGAGGCGGCGCCGTGCCCGGAGTGGTCGCCCGCGCTCGCCGAGACCGACGGAGTCGCCCCGCCGAGCGAGGTGCGCAGTTCGTCGATGTTGGCGCCGGTGTACTGCGACCAGGTCAGCCCGGTCGCCGACAGGAACAACAATCCGGCCGCCGCCCAGGCGCCGACCGTGCCGTGCAGGCCCAGGGTGCGGCGGCGACCGGACGTGCCGCGCAGCTTGCGGCGGGTCCGGCGGCGGGAGAACCACAGCACCAGGCCGCCGAGCGCGACCACCCACAGCCAGCTCGCGGCGAGCTCGCTGTACCAGCGCCCCGCCTCACCGAGCCGCAGATCGCGGTGGAACTCGTCGATCCAGGTGCGCAGCGGCAACGCGCCGGTGGAGCCGTACTGTTCGAGCGAGCCGCGCACCTCGGCGGTGTAAGGGTCGACGAAGACGGAGAGGGTGTGGTCCTCGTCGACGCCCTCGACGCCGGAGAGCATGACCCTGGTGGTCGCGTCGTCCTCGGGTGAGGGGCGTACGGCGGCGACCGTGCCCTCGGGGTGCGCCTTGCGGGCGGCGGCGACCTGCTCGGAGATCGGCAGCTTCTTTTCGCCTACGGGAGCGGTCAGTTCATGTGCGTACACCACCTTCTCGGCGGGAAAGGACGCCGCGTACAGGAAGCCGGTCGCGGCGGCGACGAGCAGGAACGGCGCGATGAGCACTCCGGCGTAGAAGTGCAGCCGCAGGATCAGCGGGCGCAGGGGCGCCCAGGTGCGGCCGCCCTGCGCCGGGGCTGAGCCGGAGGGTGGGGCCTCGTCCTTGGTGGTCGAGGGAGCGGTGGACATCGACGGGCCTCTCCTGACTGGGGGGTTGCGTAGCGGTCCAGTAGTCGGGCCGCACCCCGCCCGAGTTCCCGACCGCCAAAGTGACCTGCATCACACCCTCCCGCGCCATGGCATCCTGACCCGATGGCATCCCCCACTGATCCCGCGCCCCTGGTCGACCTGGTCGAACAACTCCTCTCCACGGACGGTCCGTTGCCGATCGTCGCGGCCGGCGACCCGGTACTGCGGCGCGGAACCGAGCGCTACGACGGTCAGTTGGGCCCCGCCCTGCTGGCCCGCCTCATCGAGGCCATGCGGCTGACCATGCGCACGGCGCCCGGCGTCGGCCTCGCGGCCCCGCAGATCGGCGTGCCCCTGCGGATCGCCGTACTGGAGGACCCGGCACCGGTGTCCGAGGAGGTGCGGCTGGCCCGCGGCCGGGTGCCGCAGCCGTTCCGGGTGCTGGTCAACCCGTCGTACGAGCCCCTCGGCGCCGAGCGCGCCGCGTTCTTCGAGGGCTGTCTGAGCGTGCCCGGCTGGCAGGCGGTGGTGGCGCGCCCCGCCCGGATCCGCCTGACCGGCGAGGACGAGCACGGCCAGTCCCTGGACGAGGAGTTCACCGGCTGGCCCGCCCGCATCGTCCAGCACGAGACGGACCACCTCGACGGCACCCTCTACATCGACCGCGCCGAGCCCCGCTCCCTCTCCTCGAACCAGGCGATGACGGAACGCTGGACCCAGCCGACTCCGAAGGAGGCCGCGGCGGCGCTCGGGTTCGAGTTGCCGGGCTGAGCCGACCCGACGCCGACCGGAGCCTCTACTTGTAGGGCCGGATCGCCACCGTGACAGCCATGTCGAAGGAGTTCGCCCCCGACGCCGACGGCAGGCCCAAGGCACGGTCGAGTATCCGGCCCAGGTGTCCGCAGCCGCTGGTGCGCGGGGCGGTGAACTCCGTGTCCTGGGCGCCGAAGGCCACGACCAAGGGGTTCGGGGATATCACTCGGGTGGGCTCGGTGTCCTTGAGTATCAGGTGGATCGGGGCGGCGTCGCGGCCCACCGAGCAGCCCCGCGGAAGGACCGGCAGGCCGTGCGTCGGGCGCACCGCGAACGTGATGGCGAACTCGCCGCGTCGGGTGTCGTCGGACTCGAAGTCGGAGTGGCCGCCGTACTGCGGAGTCAGGGTCAGCGGCGTGCGCCCGACCCGGACGGGCGCGGCCTGCATCTCTCCGAAGACCTGGGCGAATGCGCCGTTCACGCGGCCTTCGGCGAAGGTGATCCGCATCGGCTCGGCGAGGGGCACGTCGACCGTGCCCATGCGCAAGTGGCCCGTGGCGTGCATGACTTCGCAGCGCCAGGTCCCAGGGTCCGCTCCCGCGGGGAATTCGTCGACCGTCGGGCACGCGGAGAAATCGAACTCGGGCGGGCCCGAGGCCCGTTCACCGCCGTGCGCGGGCGCGGCACCCAGGCAGAGCCCGGCCAGCAAGGCCCCCACGGCGGGCAGCACAGCTCGGTTCGTTCGGCTCAGTCGCTTCGTCTTCATGCGTCGAGCATTGCAGAGACATCTCTGCAGAGGAAGGTCTGCAGAGAAAATTCCGCCGTCCGGGTAGACTGCCGCCATGACGCAGGAGCAGGAGCGGGGTACGGACGAACAACCAGCGGACGTCGGCACGCGCCGCACCGTCGACAGTCCCCAGGTACTCAAGGCCCTCGCGCACCCCCTGCGCCTGCGCATCCTGCGCCACCTCGGCGCGAAGGGCCCGGCGACCTCGACGACGCTCGCCGCCGCGCTCGGCGAGAACACCGGGACGCTCAGCTATCACCTGCGCATGCTGGAGCGCGCCGGGCTGATCGAGGACATTCCGGAGCGCTCGGGCGGGCGGGAGCGCTGGTGGCGCGGGGTGCGCGGGCTGGACATCCGCCGCCCGCCGCAGGGGGAGCTGACGGACGCCGAGCGTGCTCTGTCGGCCGAGCTGGACCGGCTGAGGCTGGAGGAGGACGTCGAGCTCGCGCGGAGGTTCACCGCGGAGCAGGCCGGGTCCGAGGGCTGGATGCGGGGGTCACGCAGCCTCGTCCACCTCACGAAGGACGAGCTGAACGCGCTGCACGACGACTACTTGGCCCTGCTCGCCCGCTACGCCCGCGGACCCGAGGAGGCGCCCGCGGACGCCCGCCCCGTACTCCTGCGCTGGTTCGGGCTCCCCGCGGACCCGGAAGGGGACTGAGCCGACCGGTCAGTTGTCCCGGTACGTCTCCAGCAGCCGCAGCCACACCTCGCTGATCGTCGGATACGACGGCACCGCGTGCCAGAGCCTGCTGAGCGGGACCTGCCCCGCGACCGCGACGGTGGCGGAGTGGATGAGTTCGCCGACGCCGGGGCCGACGAAGGTGACGCCGAGGAGGATCTCGCGTTCCACGTCGACGACCATGCGGGCGCGGCCCCGGTAGCCCTCGCCGTAGAGGTAGGCGCCGGAGACGTTGGCGAGGTCGTAGTCGACGGCGCGGACGCGGTGGCCCGCCTGTTCGGCCTCGGCGAGGGAGAGGCCGACGGCCGCCGCCTCGGGGTCGGTGAAGACGACCTGGGGGACGGCGGCGTGGTCGGCGGTGGCGGCGTGCGCGCCCCAGGGGTCGGTCTCCAGGAGCGGCACGCCCGAGGCGCGGGCGGCGATCGCGGCGCCCGCGATGCGGGCCTGGTACTTGCCCTGGTGGGTGAGGAGGGCGCGGTGGTTGACGTCGCCGACGGCGTAGAGCCAGTCGCTGCCGGTGACGCGGAGGCTGTCGTCGACGGGGAGCCAGGAGCCGGGCTCCAGTCCGACGGTGTCTAGGCCGATGTCCTCGGTGTGCGGGGCGCGGCCGGTGGCGAAGAGGATCTCGTCGGCCTCGATCCGGTCGCCGCCGTCGGTGACGACCACGACGGTGCCGTTCTCGCGGGTCACCGACCGCACGGAGGTGCCGGTGCGCACATCGGCGCCCGCCTCGGTGAGGCCCTCGGCGACCAGTTCACCGGCGAACGGCTCCATGCGGTTCAGCAGGCCCTTGCCCCGCACGAGCAGGGTGACCTGCGAGCCGAGTGCCTGCCAGGCGCAGGCCATCTCGGTGGCGACCACTCCCCCGCCCACCACGACCAGGCGTCCCGGTGCCTGCTTGGCGCTGGTGGCCTCGCGGCTGGTCCAGGGCCGCACCTCGGCGAGTCCGGGCAGGTCCGGCAGGACGGCACGGGTGCCGGTGCAGACGGCGACGGCGTGCCGGGCGGTCAGGACGCGCTCGGTGCCGTCGGAGCCGGTCACCGTCACCGTGCGGGGGCCCGCGATGCGGCCGTGCCCGCGGTAGAGGTCGGCGCCGACGCTGTCCAGCCAGCGGACCTGGCCGTCGTCCTTCCAGTGGGCGGCGACCTTGTCGCGCCGGGCCGTGACCTGCGCGGTGTCGAGGGGACCCTGCACGGCGGCGCTCAGGCCGGGCAGGCGGCGGGCGTCGGCCTGGGCGATGACCGGGCGCAGCAGGGCCTTGCTGGGCATGCAGGCCCAGTAGGAGCACTCGCCGCCGACCAGTTCGCTCTCCACGACCGCGGTGGACAGACCGGCCGCGCGGGTGCGGTCGGCCACGTTCTCCCCCACGGGCCCGGCTCCGATGACAACGACGTCGTACGCGATGGATTCCGATTCCGTCATGGGGTCAGTCTGGTGGGTGGTGTGCGCCGTGGCCACACGGGTACGAGCGCCGGAGCATGACGGTTCGCGAACGGATCGCCGCCCCTCGGGCGGGGCAGTGCGCGAGCGGAATACCTGCCCGTCCGACCGTGTTGTGCGGACGGCTTCGCCCCCGACCCAGGAAGTGGGAACACGCCATGAGCAGCACCGTGGAGCTCACCAAGGAGAACTTCGACCAGATGGTCACGGACAACGAATTCGTCCTGATCGACTTCTGGGCGGCCTGGTGCGGTCCCTGCCGGCAGTTCGCCCCGGTCTACGAGAAGGCCGCGGAGGAGAACCCCGACCTGGTGTTCGGCAAGGTGGACACCGAGGCGCAGCCCGAGCTGGCGGCGGCCTTCGGTATCCAGTCCATCCCGACGCTGATGATCGTCCGCGACCAGGTCGCCGTGTTCGCGCAGCCGGGTGCCCTGCCGGAGGCCGCCCTCGCGGACGTCATCGGGCAGGCCCGCAAGCTCGACATGGACGAGGTCCGCAAGGCCGTCGCCGCCCAGCAGGCGCAGGCCGAGCAGAACGGCGAGTAGGGCTCAGAACGGGTACGGCGCCACGTCGCCGCGCACCGTCGTCCAGCGCAGGTCGGTGAAGGCCTCCAGGTTGGCCTCGCCGCCGAAGCGGGCGCCGGTGCCGGAGGCGGCCGTACCGCCGAAGGGCGCGACGGCCTCGTCGTTCACGGTCTGGTCGTTGATGTGCGCGATGCCCGTCGGGATGCGCTCGGCGAGGTCCAGGCCGCGGGCGGCGTCGGCGGTGACGATGCCCAGGGACAGGCCGTACGGGCTCCGCGCGGCCAGGGCGGCGGCCTCCTCGACGGTGTCGAAGGGGCGTACGGGTGCGACCGGGCCGAAGACCTCCTCCGCGTAGGCGGGGGTGTCGTCGGAGACGTCGGCGAGGACCGTGGGCCGGTAGAAGAGGCGGTCGTGGGTGCCGCCGGCGGCCAGTTTCGCGCCGTTCGCGGCGCTGGACCCGACCAGGCCGTGCACCTTGGCGAGCTGGCCCTCGTCGATGAGCGGGCCGAGGTGGACCTGGTCGCGGTGCGGGTCGCCGACCGCGAGGGAGTCGGCCTTGGCGGCCAGCCGCTCCACGTACTGCGGGTACAGCGACCGGTGCACCAGGTGCCGTCCGGTCGTCATGCAGATCTGGCCCTGGTGGAAGAAGGAGCCCCAGGCGGCGGTGGAGATCACCGCGTCGATGTCGGCGTCCTCCAGCACGACGAGCGCGGAGTTGCCGCCGAGTTCCAGGTGCGCGCGCTTGAGGTGGCGTCCGGCGGCCTCGCCGACGGCCCGGCCCGCCGCGGTGGAGCCGGTGAAGGAGATGACCGGCACCTGCGGGTCGGTGACCAGGGCGGAGCCGGTGTCGGCGCCGCCGGGCAGGACGTGCAGCAGGCCCTCGGGCAGGCCCGCCTCGGCGAAGACCGCGGCGAGGGAGAGGCCGCCGCAGACGGCCGTGCGCGGGTCGGGCTTGAGGACGACCGCGTTGCCGAGGGCGAGGGCGGGGGCGACGGAGCGGATGGAGAGGATCAGCGGGGCGTTGAACGGGGCGATCACCCCGACCACGCCGACCGGGACCCGGCGGGTGTAGGACAGCCGGGGCGCCTCGCTGGCCAGCACCTGCCCGGCTGGGCGGGAGGCGAGTGCGGCGGCCTCGTAGCACTCCTGGGCGGCGACGTGCAGTTCGAAGTCGGCCTTGCCGGGGATGGAGCCGGACTCCCGGACCAGCCATTCGCGCAGTTCGTCGGCGTGTGCGGTGAACAGGTCCCCGGCCCGGCGCAGTACCCCGGCGCGCACGAAGTGCGGCTGCCGCGCCCATTCCGTCTGCGCCCGTCGGGCGGCCTCGGCGGCCGGGGCGACGTCCTCGGGGGATGCGAGGGTGACCGTGCCGAGGGCCTCGCCGGTGGCGGGCTCGGTGACGGGGTGCTCACCGCCGTGGAGGGGGTTCGGCTGCCAGGACTTCGGGTCGAGCAACGACATGACGGCTCTCCGTTCGTCACCGCGGGACTCACTCGGGGAGGGGAAGTCCCGTGTAGTTCGCCGCCAGTTCGGCGGCCGCGTGGCGGGATGCGGTGATCCGGCGCAGACGTGCGAGCTGCATCCGTTCGTCGAACGCATCCCCGTCTGGTTGAGCGTGCAACATCTTAGTCATGTCGTACGAGAATCGGGTCGCCTGCCACACGCGCGAAAGACACACGTCCGAGTATCTGTCGATCAGTTGGGTCTCGCCTGTGGAGTGCCGGCGGACCAGGGCCCGGCTGAGCAGCCGGACGTCGGAGACGGCGAGGTTGAGGCCCTTGGCGCCGGTCGGCGGGACGATGTGGGCGGCGTCCCCGGCGAGCAGCAGACGGCCGTGACGCATCGGCTCGTGGACGTAACTACGCATGGGGGTCACGGACTTCTCGACGACCGGTCCGCGCTTGAGGGCCCAGTCGGCGTCGATGGCGAAGCGGGCGTCGAGTTCGTCCCAGATCCGGTCGTCGGGCCAGTCGGCGGGGTCGGCACCGACCGGGACCTGGAGGTAGAGCCGGGACACGGTGGGCGAGCGCATGCTGTGCAGGGCGAAACCGCGCTCCCCGCGCGCGTAGATCAACTCCTCGCAGGAGGGCGGGACCTCGGCGAGGATCCCGAGCCAGGCGTACGGGTGGTCGTGGGCGTACTCTCGGCGGACGGCGGCCGGGACCGCCGCGCGGGACACCCCGTGGAAGCCGTCGCAGCCCGCCACCCAGTCGCAGGTCAGCGTCTCCTCCCGGCCCCCGCGCCGGAACCGCACCACCGGCCGGTCGCTGTCCGCGTCCTCCACGGCGAGGGCCTCGGCCTCGAACAACAGCGGCGGCCCGTCGGCGAGTTGGAGTGCGACCAGGTCCTGGACGATCTTGGTCTGCGGGTAGATCGTGACGGTACGGCCACCGGTGAGGGAGGGGAAGTCGATGCGGTGGCTCTCGCGCGCGTACCTGAGCTCAATGCCCCGGTGGACCATGCCCTCGGCGTCCAGCCGGTTGGCGGCCATCGCCTCCCGCAGCGCGTGGACGGTGCCCTGTTCCAGCATGCCCGCGCGCTGGCGCTGCTCGACGTACTCCCGGCTGCGGCTCTCCAGGACCACGCAGTCGACCCCGGCGCGGTGCAGCAGACGGGCCAGGAGCAGCCCGGCCGGGCCGCCGCCGATGATGCCGACGGTCGTACGCATTGGGTTCCTCCCGTGCGTCAGCTGGAGTCACGGTGCACTACCGATGCTCCCAGGACCTTGCGCGTCTCGGGTGCCGCGGCGGGGTCGCGTACCGCCCGGTCGACCAGTTCGGCCAGGTCACGGCCGGACGGCAGCTCGATGTGGACCGTGCTCAGGCGGGGTCTGAGCAGCCGCCCCAGCATCAGGTCGTCGGCGCCGACCACGGCCGTCTCCTCGGGCACGCAGACGCCCTCGTCCTGTAACGCGCTCATCAGCAGCATCGCGTATTCGTCGTTGTAGGCGAACACGGCGTCCAGGCCACGTGCGCGCCAGTCGGCGGCGAGCCGGGCGGCGGCCCCCTCGTCGTAGCCGAGCGGGAGCTCCGTCACGGTGGCGTCGGTGCCGGTCAGGGCCCGGCGCACGCCGTCGAGCCGGGGTACGGAGAAGGCCTCCAGGCCGTCCTCGGCGGGTACGACGACGCCGATACGGCGTCGGCCGCGCTCGTAGAGATGCCGGGCCGCGGCGAATCCCACGGCCGAATGGTCCATCTGGAGGGCGTGGGCGCCCTCGACGCACTCCGGGCCGACCGTGACGACGACCCGGGCGCCGGAGCGCTTGAGCACCGTCACGCCCTGCGGGCCGAGCCCGGAACCGGGCACCAGGACGGCCACGGGGCGCAGCTCGGCCCAGGCGCGGGCGGCCTCGTCGCCGTGCAGGCCGACGCTGCCGTACTGCACGACGGTGTAGTCGAGGCGGCCGAGGGCGGACTGGAGTTCTCGGATGAAGCGGCTGTAGAGCGGGCCGACGGGGAAGGCGGGGGCGGGCATGAGGACCATACGGCTGTGTCCGGCGCGCAGGGAGCGGGCCGCCGCGTGCGGCACGTACCCGAGTTCCTTGGCCGCCTCGTGCACCCGGCGGCGCGTGGGCTCACTGATCCGTACGGCGCTGGTGTTGTTCAGGACGTAGGAGACGGTCGCGCGCGAGACCCCGGCCAGCCGGGCCACATCGGCGCTCGTGGGGACGGAACGCGGCGTTTTCGGTATCTGCACCATGACGTACGGCATCTTTGCAGAAACTGTGAACGTCCTTGTGGGCGGGGCCGGTTGGGCGGAGGTGCTCAGGCCGACGGCGCGGACCGGGTGAGCCGGTCGACCAGATCAAGCCAGCCCGCCTCGACGCGGTCGGCCGGCATGCCGCAGATCCGGGTGCGGTAGTGGATCATCGACGGGTCCAGGTACTGCATCAGGGTCAGGGCGAGGAGTTCGCAGTCGGCGTCGGGGACTATCTGGCGCAGCAGAATCAGCACATGGCCGCGCAGGAAGCGGCGGGGGGCGTTGGAGTAGCGGCGTTCGGCCGACGGCTCGGCGGCGAGCTGGAGGTCGAGTTCGTCGGCGGAGCGGCGCAGCAGGGCCAGACCGAACGCTTTCAGCCGTTCCAGGGGCGGTGCCCCGGGCCCGAGCGGGGCGGGGCCGGTGATGACGGCGGCCTGGAACTTCTTCTCGGTGTGGTCGAGCAGCGCCGCGAGCAGTCCGGTGCGGTCGCCGAAGCGCCGGAAGACCGTCCCCTTGCCGACCTTGGCCGCCGCGGCCACCGCCTCCATGGTCACGCAGGACGCGCCGTGCTCCGCCACCAGCTTCCCGGCTGCCTCCAGCAGCCGGGCCCGGTTGCGGGCGGCGTCGGCGCGCAGGCAGGGCTCGTCGTCCGGCGAGCCGAGCTGCAGCAGTTCGGGCGCGTCGGCGGGGGGCTCCTCGTGGCCGGGAAAGGGCGGCAAGGGCGCGGACATGAAGCCAGCGTAAAGCATCGGGAATGAAACTGGACCGTGGTCCGCTTAAGGTGCTAGAAACTAAACGGACCACGGTCCGATTGGTCCCCCCGACCGCTTGTCTCACTACTGGAGTCCCCCATGTCTGTTCGCATCCTCGCGCTCGTCGGCAGCCTCCGCGCCGGTTCCCACAACCGTCAGCTCGCCGAGGCGGCCGTCAAGCTCGCACCCGAGGGTGCCGAGGTCGAGCTCTACGAGGGCCTGGCCGAGATCCCCTTCTACAACGAGGACATCGACGTCGAGGGCAGCGTCCCGGAGCCCGCCGCCCGGCTGCGCGCCGCCGCGCAGGCCGCCGACGCGTTCCTGCTGTTCTCCCCGGAGTACAACGGCACCATCCCGGCCGTTCTGAAGAACGCCATCGACTGGCTGTCCCGCCCCTACGGCGCCGGTGCCTTCGGCGGCAAGCCGGTCGCCGTGGTCGGCACCGCGTACGGCCAGTACGGCGGCGTGTGGGCGCAGGACGAGACCCGCAAGGCCGTCGGCATCGCGGGCGGCAAGGTGCTGGAGGACGTCAAGCTCTCCATCCCCGGCTCGGTGACCCGATTCGCCGAGACCCACCCGGCCGACGACAGCGAGGTCGCGGCCCAGCTGACGGAGGTCATCGCGCGCGTGCACGGCCACGCGGGCGCGGCCGCTGCCGCCTGACCCGGCGCATACGAGCGGGGCGGGAACCGAAGGGGTTCCCGCCCCGCTCGTGCGGTCCTCAAGCCCTCAGGCGGCCCTCTGAGGCGTTAGGAGCGGTTCCCGCCCCGCTCGTGCGGTCCTCAAGGGTCCCGCGCTCAGTCCAGCTCGGCCAGCCGCTCGACCGCCGCGGCCGCGAACGTCTCGATGTACGCCGCCGCCTCGCCCGTGGTCGGAGCCAGGATCACCGTGTCGATGCCGAGCTCGGCGTAACCGCCGATGTCGCGGGTGAAGGCGTCGAGGTCGCCCTTGGTCGCGGATTCGCCCGCGTAGAGGAGGGTCCGGCGGATCCGGTCGTAGTCGCGGCCCTCGGTGTCGCAGTGGCCGCGCAGGACGTCGAGCTTGTGGGCGATCTCCCGCGGGGTCGTCGCGAACAGGTTGCAGGCGTCGGCGTGGCGGGCGACCAGGCGCAGGGTCTTCTTCTCTCCCCCGCCACCGATCATGATCTCCGGGTGCGGGCGGCTCACCGGGGCGGGGACGCACAGGGTCTCCGCGAGCCGGTAGTGCCGTCCCTCGAAGGGGCCGTTGCTCTCCGGGTCCCACATCTGGCGGCAGATCCGCAGGGTCTCGTCCAGCCGCTCGAAGCGCTCGGCGAGGGGCGGGAACTCCACGCCCAGGCCCAGGTGCTCACGGTCGTACCAGGCCGCCCCGATCCCCAGGGTGGCCCGGCCGCCGGAGAGCACGTCGAGCGAGGTGACGATCTTCGCCAGCAGACCGGGGTGGCGGTAGGTCACGCCGGTGACCAGCGCGCCGAGCCGGACCGTGGAGGTGTGGCCGGCGAGATAGCCGAGGGTCGTGTACGCCTCCAGCATCGGGGCCTCGGCGCCGCCGTTGGACTCCATCTGGAAGTAGTGGTCCATCACCGACAGCCAGCTCACCCCGGCCGCCTCTGCGGCGCGGCCGGCCGCCGCGAGTTCGGCGCCCAGCGCGGGGCCGCCCCCGGGGTGCTCAAACCGGTTGATGTGCACGCCCACCCGCATTGCCTTCTCCGCTCACCCGGACCGCCGTCGACGCCGACGACGCTAGTTCCTGGAGCGCTCTCGAAGTCAAGCGGAATTCCGGCGCGCGGTCGGCGTGTTGAGACGGGTGAGGAAACCGGGGAAAGCGTTTCAAACAGGGGACCGAATCCGGTCAACTCTGTCAGGGTAGGCGGATGCAGACCCTTTACCGCAGACTGCTCCAGCTGATGCCGCGACTTGGTGTGCGCGTGACGGACCTGGCTCCGGGAACGGCCCTGCTCTCCAGACGCGGCCGGTACACCGTGAAGCCCGCGGGCAAGGACGCCTGGCTGGTGCTGCGCGGCCCGTCCAAGGCATGGACCAGTGTTCCGCTGGGTGACAGCGGGGCGCAGCTCGTCCTCGGCGAGAAGTCCGCGGCGGACGAGCGCAAGCTGCAGATGGCGGCGTCGGAGTACCTGTGCACGCAGCACGTCACCGCGATGTTCCGGCTGTACGGCGTCAACTGCGTGCTGGACGTGGGTGCGAACCACGGTCAGTACGCCAAACGCCTGCGCAGACACGGCTACCGGGGTCGGATCGTCTCCTTCGAGCCGACGGCGGAGGCCTTCGCGCGGCTGAGCAAGGCGGCCGAGAACGATCCCGCATGGCACGTGCGCCATTGCGGGTTGGGCCGCGAGGAGTCCACGGCCGAGATCCACGTCGGCTGGAACACCATGAACTCCCTTCTCCCGGCGAGTGATTACGGCCGCGACCGCTACAAACGCTTCCACACCACCCGCACGGAGGAGATACTCGTCCGGCGCTTGGACGACGTACTCGACGAGGCTCTCGACGGCATCGACGACCCGCGTCCCTTCCTGAAGATGGACACCCAGGGCTACGACCTGGAGGTGTACGCCGGGGGCGGTGAGCGGATCGCCGACTTCGTGGGCCTGCAGTCGGAGGTCGCCGTGCTGCGGCTGTACGAGGGCAGTCCGCCGATGAGCGAGTCGGTGGCCACGTACGAGGCGGGGGGCTTCGAGATCACCGGTATGTATCCGGTGACGCGGGAGGCGGCCACCGGGCGCGTGGTGGAATTCGACTGCGTGATGATGCGGCCCAAGGCTCTGGCCGGGTAACTGTGGGCCGTGGGCCGACAGTTACCGGAAGGCAGGGGGACAGCGGGTGCCGGAGCAGTGGGCGGGGCCGGTTCGGCCCGGGGAGCGGATCGGGCCGTACACCGTGCTCGCCGAGCTGGCCAGCGGCGGCATGGGGCGGGTGTATCTGGCCCGCTCCCCCGGTGGGCGCACGGTCGCCGTGAAGACGCTGCTGGCCTCCGACGACGGGGGCGTCGTGCCCGAGGCCGACCGGCGCCGGTTCGCCCGGGAGGTGGCGCTGGCCCGGCGGGTGCGCGGGGTGTACACGGCGAGCGTGGTGGACGCCGACGCCGAGGCGCGGGTGCCGTGGATGGCCACGGAGTACGTACCGGCGCCGTCCCTCCAGGCGCTGGTGGCGAGCCAGGGGCCGCTGCCGCCGGACGGGCTGCACTGGGTGGCGGCCGGGATGACCGAGGCGCTGGTGAGCATCCATGACGCCGGTCTGGTGCACCGGGACGTGAAGCCGTCCAATGTGCTGCTGCCGGAGGACGGGCCCCGGCTGATCGACTTCGGGATCTCCCAGGCCGCCGACCTCACCCGCACCAGGGCGGCGCTCGGCACCATCGCCTTCGCCGCCCCCGAGCAGGCCCGGGGCGAACCGACGACACCGGCGTCGGACGTGTTCTCGCTGGGCGCCACACTCTTCCATCTGGCCACCGGCCGCAGCCCGTACCGCGACATGGGCCAGGGCACCGCGATGGAACAACTGGTCCGGGCCACGGAGGGCGACCTCGACCTGGCCGGGCTGCCGCCCGAGCTGGACTTGCTGATCCGGCCCTGCCTCTCCCTCGACCCGGCCGCCCGCCCCGAGCCGCGCGAGCTGCTGACCCGGGTCGGCGCCGTCATCGCGGCGCGTCCCGGGGCCGGCGGCGCCGCCGACTGGCTGCCGACCGGCTGGTCCACGGCGATCGAGCGGCACCGGCGGCGGCGCACCGAGGAGGCCGACGCGGCGCAGCGCCGGATCGACCCGGACGCGGTCACCGAGCACACCCCGCGGCGCGGCGCCCCCACGCGGGTCCTGCCGGGCGCGGTCACAAGGAGCCCGCGCACGGCTCGTTGGGCCGCGCTGAGCCTGGTCGTCCTCCTCGCGGGTGGCGGTGTCGTCTACGCCCTCCAGGGCGACGGGGACGGCTCCGGCGGCTCCGGCTCCCCCGATCCGGTACGGCAGGACCTGCGGCTGGCGATGGTGGAGGAAAGCCAAGAGGGCACCTGCACCGACGCGTTGGCGCCGCCCACCTTCCACGACGCCGAGCAGAAGGTCTGCTACCGGATCTCCACGCGGGCCGAGGACCGGATGAGCGTCACCCAGCTCAAGGACGTGGAGGCCACGTACGACACGCGCCTCCCCGCCTGGGTGGTCCGGATGACGTTCCGGGACGCCGACGCCAAGCTGTTCACGTCCCTCACCGAACGCGCGGCGCGGCGCCAGGCACCGCAGAACCAGATCGCCATCGTCCTCGGCGACCGCCTCATCAGCGCCCCGTCCGTCGCCGCCGCCGTCTCCGGCGGTGTGGTGGACATCAGCGGCGACTTCACCAGAGCCGACGCGGAGGCCCTGGCCAAGGAGTTGGGGGCGTCCTAGGGTCTGTCGTCACATTCCCGTCGTCCGCCCGGAGGGCGGGCCGCGCGGCGGCTGGTGCGTGCGATCGCAAGGCGCCGGAGTGCCCGCGTGGCGGAGTCACGTGGGCGCTCCGGCAACGCGGCGATCGCGCGCACCAGCCGCCGCGCGGCAGGCGGGAATGTGACGACAGACCCTAACCCGGGTGGGCGGCGCGGAAGGTGCGGCGGTAGGTGTCCGGTGGCACGCCCAGCGCGCGGTGGAAGTGGCGGCGCAGGGTCGTGGCCGTGCCCATGCCGGTGGCGGTCGCGATGGCGTCGATACCGGCGTCGGTGGTCTCCAGCAGCTCCTGGGCGCGGCGGATGCGCTGGGTGAGCAGCCACTGCAGCGGGGTGGTGCCGGTGGCGGCGCGGAAGTGGCGGGTCAGGGTGCGGGAGCTGGTGCTCGTCCGGCGGGCCAGGTCCTCGACGGTCAGCGGCTGGTCGAGGCGCTCCATCACCCAGGGCAGCAGCGCGGCGAGCGGGTGGTCGTCACGGGCGGGCACCGGCGTGCTGACGAACTGGGCCTGGCCGCCCGCCCGGTGCGGGGGCACCACAAGTCTGCGGGCGACCGTGTTGGCGATGGCGGAGCCGCGGTCCTGGCGGACCAGGTGCAGGCACAGGTCGAGGGCGGCGGCCTTGCCCGCCGAGGTGAGTACGGTGCCGTTGTCGACGTAGAGCACGTCCGGGTCGACCGTCACACGAGGATGGCGCTCGGCCAGGGCGTCGGTGTGCGCCCAGTGCGTGGTGGCGCGCAGGCCGTCCAGCAGGCCCGCCGCGGCCAGGACGAACGCGCCGGTGCACAGGGAGGCCACCCGGCCGCCCGCCTCGTGCGCGGCGCGGACCGCGTCGACCAGGTCCGCGGGCGGGGGCACGTCGATGTCCGCCCAGCCGGGCACGATCACCGTGTCGGCGCGCGCGAGCCGGTCGAGCCCGTGGTCGGGCTCCACCAGGAAGCGGCCGACCCGCACCGGGCCGGACCCGCACACGCTCATGTCGTACCAGGGCCCGGGGACCGCATCGGGCGCGGAGCCGAACACCTCCTGGGCGATGGCCAGTTCGAAGTGAAGCATGCCGTCGGTGAGAGCGAACGCCACGGAGTCCATGTCCGTAATTGTATGGGCAGTGTCGTTCCAGACACTCACATTCGTGTGATCCCCGCGGCCAGGATGGATCTCATCAGGTCCTTCGAGAGCGGGGAGTTGTCATGGAGCAGGGTCAGCGGGTCGTGGTGTTCGGGGCGTACGGGCACACCGGGCGGTTCGTGGTGGCGGAGCTGCTGGACCGGGGGTACGTGCCGGTGCTGTCCGGGCGGGACGCCGACAAGCTGCGGGCGTCGGCCGCACCGGGCCTGGAGACGCGTCCGGCGTCCGTGACGGACCCGGCGTCGCTGGACCGCGCGCTGGCCGGGGCGGCGGCCGTGATCAACACGGCGGGTCCGTTCGCGACGACCGCGCGCCCGGTGATCGAGGCCGCGCTGCGCGCCGGGATCCCGTACGTGGACGTGGCGGCGGAGATCGAGGCGAACGCCGACACGTTCACCGACTTCACCGAGCGAGCCGGCGCGACCGGCGTTCCGGTCGTGCCCGCGATGGCGTTCTACGGCGGACTCGGCGACCTTCTGGTCACGGCCGCGATGGGCGACTGGACGAGCGCCGACGAGGTGCACGTGGCCTACGGCCTGAGCGGCTGGCACCCCACGCCGGGGACGCGGCTCGCGGGCGAGGTCTCCCGGGACCGGCGCGGGGGCCGCCGGGTCCGCTTCACCAAGGGCCAGCTGGAATACCACGACGACGCGCTGCCCGTCGTCCAGTGGCCCTTCCCCGAGCCGCTGGGGTCCCGGCCGGTGGTCGCGGAGTTCACCATGGCCGACGTGGTCACGGTGCCGAGCCATCTGACGGTGCCCGAGGTGCGTACGTACATGGCGGCCGAGGCCGCCGAGGAGCTGTCGGCGGCGGACACCCCGGCCCCGGCGGCGGCCGACGAGCAGGGCCGGTCCGAGCAGACGTTCCTCGTCGAGGCCGTCGTCCGCTCGGCCGGGCGGGAGCGCCGGGCGGTGGCCCGGGGCCGCGACATCTACGCGGTCAGCGCACCCCTCGCCGTGGAGGCGGTCGACCGCCTCCTCACCGGCCGGACGAGCGCGAAGGGAGTCGCCTCGGCCGGAGCGGCTTTCGACGCGGCCGACTTCCTGACCTCGCTGTCGGCGCACCTCACTGTGGAACTGCCCTAAGGCCGGAACTCGTGCACGACCCGAATGGTGCCGACGATGTGCGCGTTGAACTCGTCGAGTTCCTCCGCGGGGACCCACAGCTCCAGGATCGTCTCGCCGCCCGCCTGCTGGACGGGGTAGCGGCGCAGGAAGTCCGACTCGACCTCGAAGCGGGTCACGAAACCGGCGCCGTC
Organism: Streptomyces sp. NPDC110618; assembly: GCF_055657065.1. Lineage (NCBI taxonomy): Bacteria > Bacillati > Actinomycetota > Actinomycetes > Kitasatosporales > Streptomycetaceae > Streptomyces > Streptomyces sp. NPDC110618. The sequence continues at coordinate 178,201 of NZ_JBVKBN010000017.1, forward strand.
GTGCTTGACGTTCCAGTCGCGGGCGATGCGTACCGCGTAGTCCTCGTTGAGGACGGGGTAGAAGATCGGCTGCTCGGGAAGGCGCGGCGGCCAGGCGCGCCACTCCAGCTCGCGGACCAGGTCCAGCTCCTTGGGGCCGGTGGGGCGCCAGAGGGTCGTGGTCGTGGGCGGGCGGCCGGTCATCGCGGTGCGCAATCCGTGCGGGTGCCGGTCGTCGGAGTCGGCCGGACGGGATCTTGACGCTAGCGGAAGCGCACAGGACACCGCCAGATATTTGCAGAGGAGGTATACTTGCGTACGACGACAATTTCACGGATGGCATATCCTGGGTGCCAGTCACACCGGACGGAGGAGACGGCCCATGACCGCCACAGATCCCGCGCTCACCGCGCTCGCTCAGGGCTGGTGCGCCCTGTCCCTGCTGCACGGGCGGATCGAGGCCCACATCGAGCGTGCCCTCCAGGCCGGACACGACCTGAGCGTGCGGGAGTACTCCCTGCTGGACGTGCTCAGCCGACAGCACAACGGTGAGGGCGGCCACCTCCAGATGAAGCAGGTCGCCGACGCGGTGGTCCTCAGCCAGAGCGCCACCACCCGCCTGGTGACCCGCCTGGAGGACCGCGGCCTGCTCTCCCGCTACCTGTGCCCCACCGACCGTCGCGGCATCTACACCGACGTCACCGAGGCCGGCCTGAAGCTCCTCGAAGAGGCCCGCCCCACCAACGAGCGCGCCCTGCGCGAGGCCCTCGACGAGGCCGCGCAGAACCCCGAACTGGCCCCGCTGGTCCGGGCCGTGGAAACCCTCCGCGTCCCCGCCTGAGCCGTGGGGAACGGTCAGCCGCCCGGCGTCGACCGCGCCGCCGCCAGCGCCTGTTCCGCGTAGCCCCGTCCGAACAGGGCGGCGTGGACCAGCAGCGGGAAGAGCTGGTGGACGGGGATCCGGGCCTGCCAGCCCTCGCCGAGCGGCGCGGTCTCCTGATACCCGGCCAGCACGCGGTCCAGGTGCGGGCACCCGAAGAGGTGCAGCATGGCCAGGTCGGTCTCCCGGTGCCCGCCGTGCGCGGCCGGGTCGATCAGCCAGGCGTGCCCGTCGTCGCCCCACAGCACGTTGCCGTTCCACAGGTCGCCGTGGAGCCGGGCCGGGGGTTCGGGCGGTCCCGCGAACTCCGGCAGCCGGGCGCAGACCCGCTCGAAGACCGTGGCCTCGGCGGCGTCGAGCGTGCCGCGGTCGACCGCCGCGCGCACATACGGCAGCACCCGGTGCTCCGCGTACCAGCCCGGCCAGTCGGCGCCCTCCACGTTCCGCATGGGCGCCAGACCGATGTACGCCTCACGCGGACCGTCCGGCGGCGGGGAACCGAAGGCGGGCGCGCCGGTGGTGTGCAGCGCGGCCAGTTCACGGCCGAGCCGGTGCGCGGCCTGCGGGCTCGGGCGGCCGGCCCGGATCCGGTCCGTGACCAGCCATTCCTCGTCGCAGCCGTGCACGGTGGGCACCCGGACCGTGCCCGCCGCGCCCAGCCAGCGCAGCCCCGCCGCCTCGGCCCGGGTCGCGCCGGGGCCGCCGTCGCCGCGCTTGACCATCACCACCGTGCCGTCGTCGAGGGTGACTTCGGCGAGCGCCCCGGACAGCCGACGCGCACCGGTCACCGCCCTGCCGGTCAGCCGGGCCGCCGCTGACTGCGCTGAATCCCTCATACCGGCAGCGTAGGCACACGCGCCTCAGTGACAGCAGTCCCCTTCCTTCCCCGAGCCGGTGTCGAGGCGGCAGAAGCAGGACGACTCGATCGGTACGTCCGCCAACGCGGCCGCGGTGCGCAGCTGTTGGGCGATGATGCCCGCCTCGCTCTCCTTGCCCTGGCGGGTCAGGCACTCGTGGAGTCCGTGCAGCGCCCACACGTTGCCGGGGTGCTGGCAGGGCCGCGGCAGGGTGCTGTCCAGGCCGAGGTCGGCCCGGTAGACGGCCTCGGCCTCGGCGACCCGGCCCTGTTCCAGCAGCAGGGCGCCGTAGGCGTGCCGGGTGGGCTGCATCCAGCCCCAGGGTTCGTCGTAGGGGAGGTTGTCGTCGAGGTCGATGGAGCGTTCCAGGGCGGCGAACGCCGCGTCGTAGTTGCCCTTGCGGTACTCCAGTTCGCCCTCCAGCATCGCGTCGGCGATGGCGAGGATGTCGGCGCAGGTGTTGTTGAACAGCATGCGGCTCTCGGGGACCCTGGCGCGGGCCGCTTGGAACTGCCGCTGCTCTGCCTCCGCCTCGGGGACGCGGCCGAGGGCGGAGAGGGCGACGCCGCGGGCGTAGTGGAGCATCGCGGTGGTCATGCGGTACAGGTCGGGGTCGGCGGGGAGCGGCAGTTCGAGGATGTCCGTCCATTTGCCGAAGCGGATCAGGACGTGCACCCGCATGGCGACGAATGCCTCCAGCCAGTCCGCCATGGGCGGGCTCTCGACCCGCAGCAGGTCCTCCGGGATGGCGGCCTCCAGCTGGTCGGCGGTCTCCAAGGCGACCTGGGACTGGCCGAGGAACATCGCGCCGTAGATCCGGAAGTGGTAGTTGTGCGCCCGGTACAGCGAGTAGAAGTTCATCGGGCCGGACCGCCTGAGGATCTCCTCGTCGGCGCGGATGGCGGCGGTGTTGTCGGCGACGACGCGCCGGTAGTCGCCGCACAGCACCTCCAGGTGCGAGGGCATGTGCTGCAGGTGCCCGGCGGCGGGGACCAGGTCGCGCAGCCGGTCCGCGGCGTTCAGCGCCGCCTCCGGGGTCGGGGACATCTCCATCAGGTGGATGTACATGTGCAGCACGCCCGGGTGGTGCCGCCCTGCGGGCGAGTCCACGACGCGTTCGAGCACGTCCCTGGCCTCGACGGTGCGGGCGCCCTCGGCGGGCTGCCCGGTGCGCAGGTCCCACAGCTGCCAGGGGGTGAGGTTCATCAGCGCGTCGGCGTACAGCGTCGCGATGTCCGGGTCGTCCGGGGCGAGTGCGTAGACCGCGCGCATGGCGTCGGCGTACGGCGCGTTCCACACCGAGCAGTCCTCGACCGCCTCGGCCTGCGGGTAGCGGGCGCGCAGGGCGCTGATCAGGGCCTGCTCCACCGGTGTGCAGCCCTCCGCCTTGGCGTGGGCGGCCTCCACGGCCTCATGGGTGCGCTCGACGGTGGTCTGGAGATCCTTCTCGTCGAAGAACTCCCAGGGTTTGTTGTAGTTCGGTCCGAGGGCATAGGCGATGCCCCAGTGGGCCATGGCGCAGCCGGGGTCGGCTGCCGCGGCCTTCTGGAAGCAGGCGACGGCCTCCTCGTGATGGAAGGCGTACGTCCAGGTCAGTCCCCGGTCGAACCAGCGCTGCGCGTCCGGGGACGTGGTGGTGACAGTGCGGCCGTGCGGGCCCAGGTCGTAGTACTCCACTGTGGTCTCCTGAGGGTGCCACCGACTCGGAGATCGTCATTCTTCCGGGGCTACCGGGTCTGCCCCGGCTCCCACCATTTTGTCTCACTCGTACGAGGGCAGGGGAGCCCGTTCGGGAACTCGGGCGAGGAGTGCGGCCGCGACAAGGGGGGCCAGGGCGACGAGGGTGGTGCCGCGCATGCCGATGCCGTCGACGAGCGGCCCGGCGAGGGCGGTGCCGAGGGCCCCGACGGCGAAGTAGAGCACCATGTACGCCCCGCTGAGGCTGCCGGAGTTGGCGGGGTCGATGCCGATCACCAGGCTCTGGTTGGCGGCCTGTGCGACGAAGCAGCCGGCGTCGAACACCGCGAGCCCGACGGCGATGCCCACCACACTGTCCGGCGCCAGGGCGATCACCAGCACCCCGCACGCCGCGACCGCCACGGCGGCGGTCATCACCGTGCGCGGGCCGTGGCGGTCCACCAGACGCCCGGTGAACGGCAGTACGGCGAACCCGAGCACCCCGGCCAGGCCGAACAGTCCGATCGCGGTCGGGTCCAGGGAGTGCGGCGGCCGGGCGAGGTAGAGCGCAAGGCCGACCCACAGCAGGGTGAAGGCCAGGTACCACAGCCCGCCGGTGACGACCGCGCGCCGCAGTCGGCCCACACGCACCGGGAGCCGGGGCAGCGCAGCGAGGGCGGCGCGGTAGGAATCGCGGGCCCGGGGCCGCTCGCCGGGCAGCAGAGCCGCCGCCGTACCGGCACACAGCAGGGCGACGGCCGCGCACAGGGCGAGCATCGCCCGCCACCCGTACAGATCGGCGAGGGCGCCGCCGACGAGTCGGCTGAGGAGGATTCCGGCGGACAGCCCGGTGGCCACGAGCGCGACGGCGGAGCCGCGGCGTCCGGGCGGGGCCAGGCGTCCGGCGATCACGCTCGCCTGGGCGGCGACCGAGGCGGCGGCACCGATGACCAGGTGGGCGGCGATCAGCACGGCGGCGTCGGTCGCGGTGGCGGCCAGAACCAGGCCCGCGGCGAGGGCGGTGAAGTGGGCGGCGACCAGTCGCGCGGGGGCGATGCGGTCGGCGAGGGGCAGCAGCACGGCGAACCCGGTCATGGAACCGGCGAGCGCGGCGGACGGGACCAGGCTGATCGCGGAGAGCGGGACGTCCAGGTCGGCGGCGACGACCGCGAGGGCGGGCTGGAGCGTGTAGTTGTCGGCGATCGCCGTACCGGCCAGGGCGGCGAGCAGGGCGGTGGTGCCGCGGCGTGCGGGACGGGTCACGGGCGGTCGGTCCGGCTGAGGATCACGGCGTAGCGGCAGGCGTCGGCGCCGGTGTTGGCGAAGACCCGGGGCGCGGGCTCGCCGAGTTCGATGACGTCCCCGGCGTCGAGCTCGTGCACCGTGTCGCCGTCGTGGAAGGTGAGCCGTCCCTCCAGGACCCAGACGAGCTGGTGGAGGAAGGCGAAGGCGGCGGCCGGGTAGGGGACGCGGGCGCCGGGCGGCAACCGGATCTCCGCGATCTCGGCCGGGAAGCGCGGCCCGGCGATCTGACGGCGCCGGTAGCCGGTCTCGGGGTCGGTCCACTCGATGTCCCCCGCGCGGCGCCGCACCCCCGCCGGGGTCTCCGCCACGGCGGTCTCCTCGGTCTCCCCGAGCAGCGAGGCGACGCTGATCCGGAAGGCGGCGGAGAGCTTGCCGAGCACGACGGCGGTGGGGTTGCTCTCGCCGCGCTCGATCCGGTTGATCATCGCGCGGGAGACCCCGGAGGCCTCGGCGAGCTGGGCGAGGGTCCACCGGCGCCGCTCCCGCTCGGCACGGATACGGCTGGCTATCCGCTCGACCAGGGGATCTATCATATTAGACATGATTCCAATATACGAGAAGCGAGGGGGCGTGACGGTCCGCTCGGCCCGGCCCGAGGACACCGGAGCCGTGGTCGCCATCCGCAATCACGCCGTCGCGCACTCGACGGCCCTGTGGACCGAGGTGCCGCACACCCCCGCCGAGGGCAGGGCGTGGTTCGCGGACCACCTCGGCCGGGGCTCGGCGCTGGTGGCGGAGGTGGACGGCGAGATCGCGGGGTACGCGGCCTACGCGCCCTGGCGTGCCCTGGAGGGCTACCGCAACACGGTGGAGGACTCGGTGTACGTGCGCGCCGAGTACCACGGCCTGGGCATCGGAGGCGCCCTGCTGACAGCCCTGATCGACCGTGCCCGCGAGACGGGCCAGCACAGCATGATCGCCGCCATCGAGTCGGGGAACCAGACCTCGGTCCGGCTGCACGAGCGGCGGGGCTTCGAGCACGTCGGCACGCTGAAGGAGGCCGGGACGAAGTTCGGGCGGTGGTTCGACCTGACGTTGATGCAACTGCGGCTGGCCGGGCGGGGCTAGGTGTTCTGTCCCGGGAGGTTGTGGACGGGTGAGCCAGGTCTCGGCTGAGGGATCTTGAACAGGTGAAGGCCTTCCGGTTCGGTGTGGATTGCGACG
>NZ_JBVKBN010000018.1:0-167212 GCF_055657065.1 Streptomyces sp. NPDC110618
GAGACGACACTCGGGCCCCCGGCCTGCCCAACTTCACCCCTCCGAACGAAAACGGTCCACCGACTCCGTCGGCGGACCGTCACGCAAGATCGAGGCTAATGGTCTTCGGGCGGGTGACAAGACGTCCCGGGTTGTTCCCTCGCGCAGGGAACTACCCTGGTCCGGTGCGTGACAAAACCCAAACGAATTCCGCCGCGCCCGGTGACCGACTGATCCGAGTCGGAGGGGTCGTGTTCATCGTCGGCGCCGTGGCCACTGTGGTCACGGTGGCCCCGCTGCTGCTCGGAACGAACCCGTTCCCGACCTACATGTTCGGGCTGAGCATGCTGATGGGCGTCGGTTTCCTGATCGCGGGCGCCGGGGTGTTCCAGTCGGTCTCGGCCGGGCGCCGTCAGGCGCGGGCGGGCGCGGGCCGGTAGGACGCCAGCCACTCGGGGAAGCGCGTGAGATCGGCGAGCACCACGTCGGCGCCGGCCGCGCGCAGGGCGTCGGCGTCGTACGGGCCGGTGGCCACGGCGACCGAGAGGGCACCGGCGGCACGGGCGCCGCGTATGTCGCCGAGGTGGTCGCCGACGTAGACCGAGGCGGCGTGCTCGCGCAGCGCCTCCGCCTTCCGCTCCGCCCACAGGTCGCCGATGATCGCGTCGGGCTCGATGCCGAGGTGGGCGAGGTGCAGCTCGGCGTTGGGCTCGTACTTCGCGGTGACCACGATCGCGCGGCCGCCGGCGGCCTGTACCGACTTGATCGCCTCGGCGGCGCCGGGCAGCGCGGGGGTGGCCGCGATGGCGAACTCCGGGTACATCGCCCGGTACTGCTCGGCGACCTCGGTGACCCGCTCCGCCGGGAACCAGTTGGCGAGCTCCTCCGCCAGCGGCGGCCCGAGCCGGGTGACCGCGAGGTCGGCGTCGATGTACGTCCCGGTGCGCTCGGCGAGCGCGGTGTAGGTGGCGTGGATGCCGGGGCGGGAGTCGATCAGGGTCATGTCGAGATCGAAGCCGACGGTCGGGGCGGACGCGGGCACGGGGTTCTCGGAGGAGGCCATATGGGCCATTGTGCCCGGTGGCGGGGCCCGGCCCCCCGTGACCTACTTCTGCCGCTGCGACCGCCAGACCAGGTAGAGCGCCGACGCGACGGCGGCGCCGCGCACCACCCAGGGCCAGGTCTCCCCGATGGCGTCGCTCATGTGCCCCTCGGCGATGGGCTCGCCCCAGCGGCCCTCGGTACGGCCCCACAGCCACACGATCCCGGCGGTGACCGCGAGCCCCGGGAGCACCATGACGGCGCCCTTCTTCTCGGCCTCGGTGAGCCTGCGCGAGCCGTAGGCGAGCAGCCAGCCGACGGCAAGGACGACGAGGTTGCCGAGCACGGCACCGGCGACCAACGCGGCGGCGGCGAGCAGGAGAAGGGGGTTCTGCCAGCTCTTGCGCACGGGGAGGGCGAGCCCGAGGAGGCGACGCCGGGGGGCCTCCTCCTCCGCCGGTTCCTCCGCCTGCTCGACGACGGCCGGTGCCTTGTCCTCCTCGGGCTTGGCTGTGGGCGGCGGCCTGAGCAGCTCGGGAATCTCCACCCCCCCGACGAACCCCGGTACTTCATCGCCCACCCCGAAGGGCCCGGAATCCACCCGCCACCAGTCGGGCTGGAGGGAACTGTCACCCAGCTCGTGGGTACTGGCCAGATGGGGCGGCGAGGGAGCGTCGGCGGGGGCCTCCTCCGCGGGCCGGGGCCGGGGCACCATCCGCCGGGGCCGCTTCTCCACCCGGTCCGGCTGCGCGGGCACGGCGGCGGCCGGCGCCTGCGGCGCACCCGGGGTGCCCCCGGCGGCGGCGACGACCTCGTCCGGGCTGCCGAGCCGGTCGATGATCCGGCGTACGGCGGCGGGACTGTCGACGGGAACCTTCGCGCGGCGCCGGTCGATCTCGTTGCGCAGCTCCGACACCAGCCGCATCCGGGTCGCCGACGGCAACTGCCGCTGCTGCGCCACGTCTCCGACGCGGCTCAGATACTCAAAGACGACCTGGTCACTCTCAATACCCACCGAAGTCCCCTCCGGGGTGGCCCCAATTGAACCCCCGCGCCACGAAAATACCGCGCCCCGCCCCAAATCCACGTAGCCGCGGGCAGTCGTACCGCAGAGGCGGCGCCCTCCCAGACAGCGCCACCGCCGTATCCACCTAGCTGCGGGCAGTCGTGCCTCCCCCAGAGGGGGGACCCCCAGGCGGCACGGGTGGGCGCAGCGGCACCCCGTCGGCGCCGGGCTGCGCTTCCCACCCCCCGCCCAAGCCCGCACGGCGCCGCGCGGTGTGACCCACAGCAACCCCAGACCCCCACCCACCCGCTACCGTGGACCGGATGAGCGATCCGGCACCCTCGCCCAGGTCCCTCGCGGAAGCGCTCCGCGGGCGGGACGACGCCTCCCTGGCCGTACTCCTGCGCAGCCGCCCCGACCTCATCACCCCGGTGCCGACGGACCTCACGCAGCTCGCGACAAGGGCCGGCACCAGGGCCTCCGTCGTCCGCGCCCTGGAACGCCTCGACCGCTTCGCCCTCCAGACCGCCGAGGCCCTGGCCGTAGCCGCCGATCCCGCGTCGTACGACGAACTGCTCGCCCTCATGGCGGGCGACGAGGGCGACCCGGCCGTTGCGGGTGCCCTCCCCCGCGCCGTCGCCCTCCTGCGCGAGCAGGCCCTGGTCTGGGGCGCCGACGACCGCCTCCGCCTGGTCCGCACGGCACGCGAGCTGCTGACCCCCAGCCCCCAGCACCCCTCCCCCACCGGCCTGGGCCCGTCCGTACGGGAGGCGACGGCGGGCATGTCCCCGGGCCGTATCCAGGAGATCGTCACCACGGCGGGGCTGCCGTCCACCCATGACTCGGTCTCCGCCGTGGCCGCGCTCACCGGCCTGTTCACCGACCGCACCCGCATGGCCGCCCTGCTCGCCCAGGCCCCGCAGCCGTCGCTGGACGTCCTCACCCGCCTGGTCTGGGGCCCGCCCTACGGCCAGGTCACCGCCGACCCGGCCCCCCACCTGCGCTGGCTCCTCGACCGCGGCCTGCTGCTGCCGACGTCGCCGGGGACGGTCGTACTCCCCCGCGAAGTCGCCCTGCACCTGCGCGGCGGTCGCGCGCACCGCGTGACCGAGCCGCTGCCGCCCGCCGTGGAGGCCGCGGCGACGTACCGTCCACAGGTTGTGGACAGCACCGCGGCCGGGCAGGCGTTCACGGCGCTCGCGACCGTGGAGGAGCTGCTGAAGGACTGGGACGAGGGCGGCCCGGCGGTGCTGCGCGCGGGCGGGCTCAGCGTCCGTGACCTCAAGCGCACCGCCGTCGCCCTGGACGTGTCCGAGCCGGAGGCGGCGTTCTGGGTGGAACTCGCCTACACCGCCGGACTGCTCGCCTCCGACGGCGAGGCCGACGAGCGGTACGCCGCCACCCCCGCCTACGACGAGTGGCTGGAGGAGCCCCCGGCGCAGCGCTGGGCCCGGCTGGCGGAGGCGTGGCTTGCCGCCACCCGGGTCGCGGGCGTGGTCGGCGGCCGGGACGCCAAGGACCGCGCGCTGAACGCGCTCGGCCCCGGCCTGGACCGCTCCGCCGCGCCCGAGGTGCGGCACCGGGTGCTGGCGCTGCTCGCGGGCCTGCCGGAGGGCGCCGCCGCGAGTCCGGAGTCGGTGCTGGCCCGGCTGAGCTGGGAGCGTCCGCTGCGCGGGCAGAACAAGGACGAGGACCCGCGCAGGCAGCTCGCCGAGTGGACGCTGGCGGAGGCGGAACGGCTCGGTGTCACCGGACGCGGCGCCCTCTCCGCGCACGGCCGCGCCCTGCTCGGCCTGCCGGAGGCACCGGCCCACACCCCCGCCGCGGAGCCCACCGGCCCCGGCGACAAGCTCCCCGTCCACCACCACCGCCCCGCCCCCGTGGCCCCGCTCTCCGCGCCCGAGCAGGCCAGCGCGACGGCCGCGGCGGCCCGCCTGCTGACCCCGCTCCTCCCCGAGCCCCTGGACCACGTCCTGCTCCAGGCCGACCTCACCGCCGTCGCCCCCGGCCCGCTCCGGCGCCCCCTCGCCGAGATGCTCGGCATCCTCGCGGACGTGGAGTCGAAGGGCGGCGCGACGGTGTACCGGTTCACGCCGGGGTCGGTGCGCCGGGCCCTGGACGCCGGGCAGTCCGCCTCCGACGTGCACGCCTTCCTCGCCGCGCACTCCCGCACGCCGGTGCCGCAGCCGTTGGCGTACCTGATCGACGACGTGGCCCGTAAGCACGGGCATCTGCGGGTGGGCGCGGCCTCGGCGTACGTGCGCTGCGACGACGACGCGATGCTCAACGAGATCCTCGCCGACAAGCGCTCCGCCGGTCTGCGGCTGCGCCGCCTCGCGCCGACCGTGCTCGCCGCGCAGGCCGACCCGTCGACCCTGCTGGAGGGGCTGCGCGCGATGGGGTTCGCCCCGGCCGCCGAGTCCGCCGAGGGCGATGTGCTGATCACCCGCGCCCTCGCCCACCGCACCCCGCCGCGCACCGCGCCGGAGCCGGTCCCGGACGGCCCGCCGGTGCCGGACGCCACGCTCCTCTCGGCGGCGATCCGGGCGATCCGGGCGGGCGACATGGCCTCCACGACCCCGCGCAAGCAGGCCCCGCTCGCGGGCGGCGAGCTGCCCCGCACCGGTTCCGCCGAGACCCTCGCCACGATGCAGGCCGCCGTGCTGACCGGCGAGGCCCTGTGGATCGGCTACGTCAACGCCGAGGGCGCCGCCAGCCAGCGCGTCATCGCCCCGATCCGCGTCGAGGGCGGCTTCGTGACGGCGTACGACCACACCGCCGACGAGGTGCGTACGTACCCCCTGCACCGGATCACCGGGGTGGCGGAGCTGGCGGACGACTGAGCCCGTTCGTTCGCGAGTGCGGCACACTGGACGTTTGGACCAGTCCGGAGGGATGCGTACGTGAACGGACCGCTGATCGTCCAGTCCGACAAGACCCTGCTGTTGGAAGTCGACCACGAGCAGGCCGACGCGTGCCGTCGCGCCATCGCGCCGTTCGCCGAGCTGGAGCGGGCGCCGGAGCACATCCACACCTACCGGGTGACCCCGCTCGGACTGTGGAACGCGCGCGCCGCCGGTCATGACGCCGAGCAGGTCGTGGACGCGCTCGTGCAGTTCAGCAGGTACCCGGTGCCGCACGCGCTGCTCGTCGACGTCGCCGAGACCATGGACCGCTACGGCAGGCTGACGCTGAGCAAGCACCCCGCGCACGGGCTGGTGCTGACCACCACCGACCGTCCGGTGCTGGAGGAGGTGCTGCGCTCCAAGCGCATCGCGCCGCTGGTCGGCGCCCGGATCGACCCGGACACCGTGGTCGTCCACCCCTCCGAGCGCGGGCAGATCAAGCAGACGCTGCTGAAGCTGGGCTGGCCGGCCGAGGACCTCGCCGGGTACGTGGACGGCGAGGCGCATCCGATCGAGCTGGCGGAGGACGGCTGGGCGCTGCGGCCGTACCAGAAGCAGGCCGTGGAGAACTTCTGGCACGGTGGCAGCGGGGTCGTGGTGCTGCCCTGCGGCGCGGGCAAGACGCTGGTCGGGGCGGGGTCGATGGCGCAGGCCAAGTCGACGACACTGATCCTGGTCACGAACACGGTCTCGGCCCGGCAGTGGAAGCACGAACTGGTGAAGCGGACCTCGCTGACCGAGGACGAGATCGGCGAGTACAGCGGGACGAAGAAGGAGATCCGGCCCGTCACCATCGCCACGTACCAGGTGCTGACGACCCGGCGGAAGGGCGTCTACCCGCACCTGGAGCTGTTCGACTCCCGGGACTGGGGCCTGATCGTCTACGACGAGGTGCACCTGCTGCCCGCCCCGGTGTTCAAGTTCACCGCCGACCTCCAGGCACGGCGGCGGCTCGGCCTGACCGCGACGCTGGTGCGCGAGGACGGCCGCGAGTCGGACGTGTTCTCGCTGATCGGGCCGAAGCGGTTCGACGCGCCGTGGAAGGAGATCGAGGCGCAGGGGTACATCGCGCCCGCCGACTGCGTCGAGGTCCGGGTGAACCTCACCGACTCGGAGCGGCTCGCCTACGCGACCGCCGAGCAGGAGGAGAAGTACCGCTTCTGTGCCACGACCGCGACCAAGAGGAAGGTGACGGAGGCGCTGGTCCGGCGGTTCGCGGGGCAGCAGATCCTGGTGATCGGGCAGTACATCGACCAGCTCGACGAGCTGGGGGAGCATCTGAACGCCCCCGTGATCAAGGGCGAGACGTCCAACGCGCAGCGCGAGAAGCTCTTCGACGCCTTCCGGGAGGGCGAGATCAGCGTGCTGGTCGTCTCGAAGGTGGCCAACTTCTCCATCGACCTGCCGGAGGCGACGGTCGCCATCCAGGTCTCGGGTACCTTCGGCTCCCGCCAGGAGGAGGCCCAGCGCCTCGGCCGCGTCCTGCGCCCCAAGTCCGACGGCCACCAGGCGCACTTCTACTCGGTGGTCGCCCGCGACACCATCGACCAGGACTTCGCCGCCCACCGCCAGCGCTTCCTGGCGGAACAGGGCTACGCGTACCGGATCGTGGACGCGGACGAGATCCTGTCGGAGAGCTGATCCACAGGGGGATCCGTGCCTCACCAGCGTGTCTTCGAGGTGCTGTACACCGGATCATCGCGGAGTACATGGTCTCCCGCGGCCGACTGCTGCTGGTCATGCTGCGGATCTTCGACGACGCGGACATCCTGCTGCCGGAGGCCGACTGAGGCGCGCCCGCGGGAGCGGGCGTCACTTGCGGTGGACGCCTGCCTGTTCGGCGTATTCGCCGAGGACGATCACGTCGAGGGCGGCGCGGGCGAAGACCTTCACGGCTCGCAGGGCGTCGCCGAGGCGGTGGTGGTGGCTGCCGAGGACCGGCGTGGCACCGGTGGCCGGATGGGGGCCGTGGGCTGGGTTGATGGTTGCTGCGCTCATGTCTCCATGGTTGCTCGCCAGGGGTAAGGAGAGCATCGGTCCACCGGGCGAATCGGCGCGGGCCCGCCGTACATCTGTGGGGCGAGGGGTACCCCTCGGGGAGGAGGGGGGCGTCCCCTAGGGGATGACCCACGAGGGGGGCGGCGCCCGGGGCGGGCGCGGTGGCGACCGGGGCGCGTAATTCGTTGGCATCCGTCCTGCCCGCTCCCCTAGAATCTCCGCTCTTGCCCGCCTCCCTCCATGGAGTGCCGCCGTCCGGCCGGTACCGGACGGCATCTCGCCGCGCCCGTGTGCGCGCCCGTTCCCGTAGGTCCGACCGGAGGCACCCCCTTGTCCACGTCCGCCGACGACCCCCTTTCCCGTGAGCGCTCCCACCTCGCCGCCTCGCGCGCCGCACTGCGTGCCATGCGCGAGGACGTGGAGGCGCTGGACATCACCGACGTCACCGCGAACTGGGTCAACGCCGCCGTGCTGGCCCACCAGATCGACGAGCGGATCAAGGCGCTCGCCGATCTGAGCGACACCCCGCTGTTCTTCGGCCGCCTCGACTATCTGCACGCGCCGGGCGTGGAGCGGGCCGAGGGCGCGGAGGGCGAGCGCTTCTACATCGGCCGGCGCCATGTGCACGACGCGGACGGTGATCCGATGGTGATCGACTGGCGTGCGCCGGTGTCGCAGCCGTTCTACCGGGCGTCCAAGAAGGACCCGATGGACATCGGGCTGCGCCGCCGGTTCGGGTACACGGGCGGTGAGCTGACCGCGTACGAGGACGAGCATCTGTCCGACCCGGCGGAGACCGCGCGCACCAGCAAGCTGCTCCAGCAGGAGATCGAACGGCCGCGTGTGGGCCCGATGCGGGACATCGTCGCGACCATCCAACCCGAGCAGGACGAGATCGTACGGTCCGGGCTGGGCGGCACGGTGTGTGTGCAGGGCGGTCCGGGCACCGGGAAGACGGCGGTCGGTCTGCACCGGGTGGCGTATCTGCTGTACGCGCACCGCGAGCGGCTGGCCCGGACCGGGACGCTGGTGATCGGCCCGAACCGGTCCTTCCTGCACTACATCGAGCAAGTGCTGCCGGCGCTGGGCGAGTTGTCGGTGCGGCAGGCGACGGTGGACGACCTGGTGGCGCACGTGGAGGTGCGCGGCACCGACGACGCGGCGGCGGCGCTCGTGAAGGGCGACGCGCGGCTGGCGCAGGTGCTGCGGCGGGCGCTGTACGCGCACGTGACCATGCCGACGGAGGCCGTCGTGGTGGTGCGCGGGTCGCGCCGGTGGCGTGTTCCGTCGTACGAAGTGGAAGGCATCGTGCGGGAGTTGCTGGACCGGGACATCCGGTACGGCGCCGCCCGGGAGGCGCTGCCGCAGCGGATCGCGCACGCGGTGCTGGTGCAGATGGAGCGGTCGGGCGAGGCGCCGGACGACCGGGTGCAGGACGCGGTGGCGCGCAACGCGGCGGTGAAGGCGGCCGTGAAGACGATCTGGCCGGCCGTGGACCCGGCGAAGCTGGTGCTGCGGCTGCTGACGGACGCGGAGTTCCTGGCGGAGCACGCGGAGGGCGTGCTGAGCGAGGACGAGCGGAAGACGATCCTGTGGGCGCGGCCGGTGCGGTCGGTGAAGTCGGCGAAGTGGTCGGCGGCGGACGCGGTGCTGATCGACGAGGCGGCGGACCTGATCCAGCGCACGCACTCGCTCGGGCACGTGGTGCTGGACGAGGCGCAGGACCTGTCGCCGATGCAGTACCGGGCGGTGGGGCGGCGCTGTACGACGGGGTCGGCGACGGTGCTGGGCGATCTGGCGCAGGGCACCACGCCGTGGGCGACGCGGAGCTGGGCGGAGGCGCTGGCCCACCTCGGCAAGCCGGACGGGGCGGTGGAGGAGCTGACGGCGGGTTTCCGCGTCCCGACGGATGTGATCACGTATGCCTCGCGCCTGCTCCCGTACATCGCGCCGGGACTGACCCCGGTGGCCTCGGTCCGGGAGAACCCCGGGATGTTCGAGGTACGGCGGGTGTCGGGCCCGGCGGACGTGGTGCGCGCCTGCGAGGAGCTGCTGCGCAACGAGGGCTCGACGGGCCTGATCGCGGCGGACGCCAGGATTCCCGAGCTGGCGGCGGCCCTGGCCGAGGCGGGCCTCGGCCACCTCTCCCCCGGCGAGGAGACCACCGTCGGCACCCGCCTCACCCTGGTCCCGGCCTCGCTGGCCAAGGGCCTGGAGTACGACTACGTGGTCCTGGACGAACCCCGGGCGGTCGTCGACGGCGAACCCGACGAACGCACGGGCCTGCGGCGCCTGTACGTGACTCTGACCCGAGCGGTCTCGGGCCTGATCGTGACGCACAGCGCGCCGCTGCCGCGGCAACTGACGCAGTAGCGCCCCGCGCGGGGCCTGTTCGGCGGTTCCGGGTCACCGGTGTGCCGCTGATCGGCCCGGCCGCCGACCCGAATCCGCCGCACACCGGCCCGGCCGGCGCGTCGCGTGCGGGTCAGGCCGCGTCCACCGCCCGGCGCCACTCGGCCACCGCCGCCTCGGACACCGGCTCGGTCCAGCCGCCGGGGCGGGCGGCACCGCCGATGTGGAAGGCGGTGATACCGGCGGCGAGGAGATGGGGGACGTGGTCGAGGCGGAGGCCGCCACCCACCAAAACCTGCTGGTCGTAGCCGGGCTCGCCGTCGCGCGCGGCCTCGGCGAGGAGGGTGGCCAGGCCCTCGTCGACGCCGGTCGAGGCGCCCGCCGTGAGGTAGGTGTCGAGGCCGGGGAGCCCGTCGAGGGCCTTGCGCAGGGCATCGCGGTCGGCCGCGTTGTCGATGGCCCGGTGGAAGGTCCAGCGGCAGCCGCCGAGCTCCGCCACCACCCGCTCCACCGCGTCCAGGTCCACCGTGCCGTCCGCGTCGAGGAACCCGAGCACGAACTCCCGCGCACCGGTCTCCCGCATCTCCCGGGCGACCGCCACCAGCCGGTCGACGTCCCCCGCGGCGAACCCGTCCGCCAGGCGCAGCATCACGCGCACCGGGATGTCCACCGCCTCCAGGATCGCGGCGACGGTCGCGGGCGACGGGGTCAGTCCGTCGGCCGCCATCTCGGTGACCAGTTCGAGGCGGTCCGCGCCTCCGGCCTGGGCGGCGATCGCGTCCTCGGCGTCGAGGGCGATCACCTCCAGGACTGCACGCTTGCTCATGGGGCCCCTTCGTCGGCGACCAGAGGTCGACTACAGCTCGGCGGGTGTACAGGTCTAGTCCAATTCTGCTCCAAGACTACGCCTGCTACACCGCCCGATTCCGGCAGGTGCCCCGCACGCGACTTCCGCCGCCTGCTCAGCGGCCCAGGCCGGACAGCCCGTCACCCAGGACGCTCGCGCCCAGGAGAAGCAGCACGAGCACCGTGATCACCGTGCTGTTGGCGACCATGAACCGCCTGACGCCGTCCAGGAACGCCGCGGCGCGCCGCCCTCCGGCGAGATGCATACCGACGGCTCCCAGCACGGTGCAGGAGGCGATGAGTACGAATACGGCGATCGCCACGGCGAGGCCGCCGTCGTGGACGCCCGCCTCGACGATCGAGGCTGTGGCCGACGCCGTCAGGACGAGGTTCTTGGGGTTGGCGCCCGACAGCAGCGCGCCGAGGAGCAACGCCCGTCCGGCCGTGGCGTTGTCCAGCGACGCCATCCAGCGCGGTGGCTCCGCCTGCTCACCGGCGCGCGGGCGCTTCCACCACTTCCGCACCCCCAGGACGACGAGAGCTCCT
Organism: Streptomyces sp. NPDC110618; assembly: GCF_055657065.1. Lineage (NCBI taxonomy): Bacteria > Bacillati > Actinomycetota > Actinomycetes > Kitasatosporales > Streptomycetaceae > Streptomyces > Streptomyces sp. NPDC110618. The sequence goes on from NZ_JBVKBN010000018.1 coordinate 10,675, forward strand.
CCCGCCAGCACCCGCCCCCAGTCCGCGATCGCCGACGAGGTGCTCTCGGGGGCGTCGGCCCCGCCGAAGAGCACCGCGACAAGCGTCGCCGCGGCCGCCAGCCCGGCGATCCACCCGGCCGCGAACAGCAGACCGTTACGGCGGCCCTGAGCGCCGGACAGGATCAGAACAATTCCAATGAGAGGGAAGGGGCTGAGCGCGACCGCCAACGCCGCCGGCAGCACGGCCCCTACCGCCTGGATGAGCACCCGATCTCCTCGGTTTCGACCGGAACATGGATCGACGCACGGCCGCACCGGGCTGCGCACGAGCCGTGCGTGATCAGGAATCGAACCCGATGTCCAGCCCGGACGAGTAGCCCGGACCGTCGCCTCCATCCGAAGGACGGCGCACTCCGGCGTCGGGCCGGACGCAAATGGCACGCCAGCGGTATCCGTCCTGCTCGGCCCCCTCGGCCGAGAAGGAGACGAGCTGACCCGCGGTCAGCTCCCGGAAGCCCTCGGCCTGGACGGCCGAGAAGTGCGCCCATACCGGGTCGGGCAGGGCATCGGAAGAGAGGACGCCCCACCCCTCTTCGCTGTGCCACGCGAGCACACGGCCGACAAACACGTCTTCAGGCCCGACGTCAGGCACGCTCCTGGCCCCCCTCCGCGCCATCGGCGCATCGCCGCTCAGCACGCAGTGCGATCAGCGGCACTTCGCCGAATTCCTGGCAAATCCAACAAAACACCCTGAAACACTACCTGCCCCGACCGATGGCCCGCCCAGCGGCGACAATGGCCCCATGGCCGACCTCGACGCCCTGCGCTCCCGTTTCGTCCACGCTCTCGACGCCGCCCGCGGGCCCGGGGATGGGCCCGATGCGGGGGTGTATGCCGAGCGGTTGCTGGAGCGGTGGCGGGAGCCGCAGCGGAAGTACCACACGGTGACGCATCTGGCCGACGTGCTGGACCGGGTCGACGTGCTGGAGGAATACGCCGACGATCCGGACGTGGTGCGGCTCGCCGCCTGGTTCCACGACGCGGTCTACCTGCCGGACCGGTCCGAGAACGAGGAGCGGTCCGCGCGGCTCGCCGAGCGGGCGCTGGCCGAGGCGGGACTGTCGGCGGAGAAGACCGCCGAGGTGGCCCGGCTGGTGCGGCTGACCGTGACGCACGACCCGGCCGACGACGACCGCGACGGCCAGGTGCTGTGCGACGCCGACCTCGCCGTGCTCGCGGCGCCGCCCACCGCGTACGCCGCGTACACGGCCGCCGTCCGCGAGGAGTACCACTTCGTGCCGAGCGACGCCTTCCGCGCCGGGCGGGCGGCGATTCTGCGTCAACTCCTGGAGCTGCCCCGGCTGTTCCGGACGCCGTACGGGGCCGAGAAGTGGGAGGCCACGGCCCGGTACAACCTGCGGGCGGAGCTGGAAATGCTGTCGCTGCCCTCCGCGCCGTCCGCTTAGTGTGCCCGTATGGGACACAGGGGCGGGGAACACGTGCGGCAGGCGGTGGCGGGCTCGGTGGCGCTGCTGGGGACGGCGGTGGACCGGGACTGGGCGGCGGTGCGCGCCGGGCGACTGGAGTGGAGCTGCCGGCGCACGGCCGAGCACATCGCCGACGACCTGATCGCGTACGCGGGGCGGCTGGCCGCGCGGGCGGACAGTTCCGTCCCCTTCGACCTCACCCTCGACGGCGACGCCGACAACGAGGACGTCCTGCGGGTCATCGAGGCCATGGGCGCCCTGCTGGTCGCCGCCGTGCGCACCGCCCCGCGCGCGGTGCGCGCCTACCACCCCTACCCGTTCCGCTCCGCCAACCGCGAGGGCTTCGCCGCGATGGGCGTCGCCGAGGTGCTGCTGCACACGCGGGACATCGCCGAGGGACTGGAACTGCCGTACGAACCGCCCGCCGCGCTGGCCGAGTACGTGCTCACCACGATCTTTCCGCAGGTCCAGCCGGGCCCCGCCCCGTGGCCCACCCTGCTGTGGGCCACCGGGCGCGGCGAGCTGCCCGGCCGGGCGCCGGTCACCGAGTGGCGCTGGCAGAACAACCTCGTCCTGCCCGCCGACCGGCTCACCCTCGAAGGCATCACGCCGGCGGCGGCCGCGGACCTCGCCGCGGGCGGCGACGGCGGTTTCGACTGGGTCGAGGGCGGCCCGTACGAGGGCACCCGGGAGGCCTCCGGGATGCTGGTCAAGGCGTACAAAGCGGGTGTGCACCGGCCGGAGTTCGGGGTGTTCGTGCTGGTCCGCCGGGAGGACGACCGCGCCGTGGGCGGCCTCGGCTTCCACGGCGCCCCGGACGAGGAGGGCCGGGTGGAGATCGGCTACGACCTCGCGGCACCGGCGCGCGGCAACGGCTACGCCACCGAGGCGCTCCAGGCGCTGTCCGCGTGGGCGCTGGCCAGGGACGACGTACGCACCCTGATGGCGACCGTGGAGCACGTCAACTGGCCCTCGCAGGCGGTCGTCAAGCGGGCCGGGTTCGTACGGGCCACGCTGGAGGAGGAGCGGGCGACGAGCGAGAGCCGGGAGTCGGACGAACCGCTCCATGTGTATCTGCGGTCCGCTTAGGCGCTGTTACCCGCTCTACGCGCTGTACTTGCGGCGCCTGAGTCCCGCCCCGCGCAACAGCCGGACGACCTCCCGGCTGCTGACCTCCACGGCGCCCGCGGCCACCGCGTCGGCGTAGCGGTGGGAGGGCAGGTCGTAGTGGTCCCGTTCGAAGGCGCGCCGGGGGACGCCCAGAGCGGCGGCGAAGGCGTGGAGTTCGGCGTAGGAGACGTCCGAGACCAGGTGGGACCACATGCGGCCGTGGCCGGGCCAGGTGGGAGGGTCGATGTACACCGTCACGAGGCCCGCCCCACGCGGCTCACGAGGAACCCGCCCCGCCCGTCGTGCTGCCCAGGTTGCCCACCGACGCCACCTTCACGCCCGCCTTGTGGCACACCCAGTGCGGATCGGGGCCCAGTTCCGGCTCCACGTCCAGCGCGTGCGGGTCGCCGGAGCCGCACACCGGGCACAGCGGCCAGCGGCCGTACCGCTCCAGCAGGGCGTCCTGCACGTCCTGGGCGATCAGACCGGCGACGAACCCGGCGCCCTCCGGCCACTGCTGCACCCACCAGCGCCGCTCCGTGACGGACTCCTCCACCAGCGACACCACGTCCGCCTCGGCGACCCGGCCCGCGACCAGATCGGCGAGGACCAGCGCACGCGCCGCGTGCAACGCCTGTTCCAAGTGGCTGACGAGGCGGCCGGAGGGGTTGCCGGAGGGGTTGCCGGAGGGATCCATGCCCCTATTGTGCGCACTCTTGACCGCGACACTGAAGCGAAAATATCTTTCAACAGTGACCCAGCGCGTGAAGGAAACTTTCGAGAAGCCCAGCGGTCCCCCGCCCGCGCCCGCCGCCCTCGCGGCGAAGGTGCGGACCCTGGCGCCGTCCATGACCCGCTCCATGCAGCGGGTCGCCGAGGCCGTCGCCGGTGACCCCGCGGGCTGCGCCGCGCTCACCGTCACCGGACTCGCGGAGCTGACCGGCACCAGCGAGGCCACCGTCGTACGCACCGCCCGGCTGCTCGGCTACCCCGGCTACCGCGATCTGCGCCTGGCCCTCGCCGGACTCGCCGCCCAGCAGCAGTCCGGCCGGGCGCCCGCCCTCACCACCGACATCGCGGTGGACGACCCCATCGCCGACGTCGTCGCCAAACTCGCCTACGACGAGCAGCAGACCCTCGCCGACACCGCCGCAGGGCTGGACACCGCCCAGCTCGGCGCCGCCGTCACCGCGCTCGCCAACGCCCGCCGGATCGATGTGTACGGCGTCGGCGCCTCCGCCCTGGTCGCCCAGGACCTCATGCAGAAGCTGCTGCGCATAGGCCTGATAGCCCACGCGCACAGCGACCCGCACCTCGCCGTCACCAACGCCGTGCAGTTGCGCGGCGGCGACGTGGCCGTGGCGTTCACCCACTCCGGCTCCACCGGGGACGTGATCGAACCGCTGCGGGTCGCCTTCGAGCACGGCGCGACCACGGTCGCCGTCACCGGACGGCCGGACGGTCCCATCGCCCAGTACGCCGACCACGTGCTGACCACCTCCACCGCCCGCGAGAGCGAGCTGCGCCCCGCGGCCATGTCCTCCCGCACCAGTCAACTACTCGTCGTGGACTGCCTGTTCATCGGTGTCGCGCAGCGGACCTACGAGGCCGCCGCGCCCGCCCTGTCGGCGTCCTACGAGGCCCTGGCCCACCGGCACCGCCGGTAGTTCCGACCGCCAGGACGCACCCGCACCCGGAAAGAGCCCATGACCTCCACGTCCGACCCCCGTCGGCTGCGCGCCGAGCTGGAGACGCTGACCACCGAGGCGTTCCGCCCCGACCGCGCCGACATCGACCGGCTGCCCACCCTCGAACTGGCCCGCCTGATGAACGGCGAGGACGCCTCCGTACCGGCCGCCGTCGCCGAGCGGCTGCCCGAGATCGCCGCCGCCATCGACGCCGTCGCCGCCCGCATGGCCCGCGGCGGACGCCTGATCTACGCCGGGGCCGGCACCGCCGGACGGCTCGGGGTGCTCGACGCCTCCGAGTGCCCGCCCACCTTCAACACCGAGCCCGGCCAGGTCGTCGGCCTGATCGCGGGCGGCCCGACGGCCATGGTGAGCCCGGTCGAGGGCGCCGAGGACTCCGAGGAGCTGGCCCGCGCCGACCTCGACGCGCTCACGCTCACCCCCCAGGACACGGTGGTCGGCGTCTCCGCCTCCGGCCGCACGCCCTACGCCATCGGCGCCGTCGAACACGCCCGCGCGCTGGGCGCACTGACGATCGGCCTGTCCTGCAACGCGGGCAGCGCGCTGGCGGCCGCCGCCGAGCACGGCATCGAGATCGTGGTGGGCCCCGAGTTCCTCACCGGCTCCACCCGGCTGAAGTCCGGCACGGCGCAGAAGCTGGTGCTCAACATGATCTCGACGATCACGATGATCCGGCTGGGCAAGACCTACGGGAACCTGATGGTCGACGTGCGCGCCTCCAACGACAAGCTGCGGGCCCGCTCCCGGCGGATCGTGGCGCTGGCCACCGGCGCGGACGACGAGGAGATCGAGCGGGCGCTGGCCGCCACGGACGGCGAGGTGAAGAACGCCATCCTGGCGATCGTCACCGGCCTGGACGGCCCTACGGCCGCCCGCCTTCTGGAGGAGTCCGGCGGCCATCTGCGCGCCGCGCTGGCGGCGGCGGGCGGCTGAACCGCACGCTCGGGGGGTGACCACCTCGTACAACACCGCCGCCGCCCTCCTCCCTCTGGTCGGCGGCCCCGCGAACATCACCTCCGTCGCCCACTGCATGACCCGGCTGCGGCTGGGCCTGGCCGACCGCTCCCTGGTGGACGAGGAGGCGCTGCGGGCGGTGCCCGGGGTGCTGGGGGTGGTCGAGGACGACACGTACCAGATCGTGCTGGGGCCGGGGGTGGTGGCGCGGGTGACGGCGGAGTTCGAGGCGCTGCTCACCTCCGCCGGTCAACTGGCCGCGAAGGGCGAGGCGTTGAAGGCGGAGGCCAAGTCCCGCAACGCGACCCCTGGCAAACTCCTGCTGCGCCGCCTGGCGAACATCTTCGTCCCGCTGATCCCGGCGCTGATCGGCTGCGGCATCCTCGCCGGGGTCAACGGCCTGCTGGTGAACCTGGGATGGCTGCCCGGCGTGACAGCGGCACTGTCCGTGCTCCCCGCCGCCTTCATGTCCCTGATCGCGGTGTTCGTCGGCCACAACACGGCCAAGGAGTTCGGCGGCACCCCCGTCCTGGGCGGCGCGGTCGCGGCGGTCGTGGTGTATCCCGGGGTCGCGAAGGTGACCGCGTTCGGGGTGACCCTCGCTCCCGGCCAGGGCGGAGTCCTGGGCGCCCTGGCGGCGGCGCTGCTCGGCACGTACGTGGAGAAGTGGTGCCGGGGCCGAGTACCGGGCGCGCTGGACGTCCTGCTCACCCCCACAGTGACGGTCCTCGTCGCGGGCCTCGGCACGCTCTACGGCCTCATGTACACGGCCGGCGAGATCTCCACCGCCATCGGCACGGCGGCGAACTGGCTGCTGTCCACCACGGGCGCCTTCGCGGGCCTGGTCCTCGGCGGCCTCTTCCTCCCCCTGGTCATGCTGGGCCTGCACCAGGCCCTGATCCCCATCCACACCACACTGATCGAACAACAGGGCCACACCGTCCTGCTGCCCATCCTGGCCATGGCAGGCGCAGGCCAGGTCGGCGCGGCCCTCGCGGTCTACGTCCGTCTCCACCACGACACCTCCCTGCGCACAACCATCAAGTCCGCCCTCCCGGCAGGCCTGTTGGGCGTCGGCGAACCCCTGATCTACGGCGTCTCCCTCCCCCTCGGCCGCCCCTTCCTCACGGCCTGCGTCGGCGGCGCCGCGGGCGGCGCCTTCATCGGCACCTTCGCCATGCTCGGCAACCACGTGGGCTCCACCGCCATCGGCCCCTCGGGCTGGGCCCTGTTCCCCCTGCTCTCCGGCGACGGCAACTGGACAACAACGGTCACGGTGTACGCGGGCGGCCTGATCACGGGGTACGTGGTGGGGTTCGGGGCGACGTATCTGTTCGGGGGGCTGCAGCGGGCGGCCGGGGAGCGCGGCTGACTGTCAGTGGTGCCTGCGAGGGTGTCGGTATGACTGCGGACACCCACGGCTGGACGGACGTGCCCTACCCCGACTGGGAGGACATCGAGGAGATACGGCGGCTCCTGGACGCCGGGGCCGATCCGGAGCGGTTGGCGTACGGGGGCGCGCGGCCCCTGCATCTGGCGGCGCTGTTCGGTTCGCCGGAGGTCGTCGCCGAGCTGGCGCGGCGGGTGTCCGACGTGGACGCGCTGGAGAACGGGACGACCGCGCTGTGGGAGGCGGTCGTGGGCGGGCGCACGGAGAACGCGCGTGTGCTGGTGGCCGCGGGCGCGGACCCCGAGTGGGCCGGGTTCGGCGGCTGGACCCCGGCCCGGCTGAGCCTCGCGGGGCCCGAACCGGACCTGTTCCCGGGGGCCGGGCCCGCTCTGACGGACGCCGAGCGTGCCGTCGCGGAGGAGGGCAGACGGCTCACCTCGGCTCTGGGGTCACCCTGCATCGAAGGCTACGGCCTGGCCTGCGTCGCCGGGATCGACGCCGAGGAGGCGATACGCCGCCTGGCGGTGACCCCGGCGGATCCGGAGTTCATCGCCGAACTGCTGGAGTGCTCCTGGGAGTTCGAGCTGGACGAGGTCCTGCCTTTCGTCGGCGTGACCGACGTGCCCGGCGGCTGCGTGGTCGCCCAGCCCTGGGGCTTCGCACCCCAGCGGCCGGTCGCCATGCGGCTGCTGTCCGAGGGCACGCTGGCCTACGGGCTGTACGCCAACCCGGCGAGCGGCAACCAGGGATGCGTCTACCGCAACGGCACTTGCGAGGGCTGGGACCTGCATCCGGGCGGTGGCCCCGACGCGGACGAAGCCCCGGAGCAGGTCCTCTTCTCGTACGTGTACACCCTCAAGGCCGTGCACTACTGCTTCGCCTACACCGGCCTGTGTCCGGTGGACGCCCGCTCGGTCACCGGTCGGCCGGACCACTGGGTGGAGCTGCCCGAGCGGGACTATTACGCGAGCTGAGGCTCAGGACTTGGCCGCTGTCCCGACCGGGGGCTCCGGGGCCGTGACCGGGGTCGGGGGGACGCCCTGGCGGGGGATGAAGGACGCGACCGCGAAGGCGAGCAGGGCGGCTCCGGCGCCGACGGCGAGGACGACCTTGAAGCCGTTCTCCGAGGGGAGGGCGTAGCCGCCGAAGTTCGTGGTCATCTGGGCCAGGATGACGCCCGCGATGGCGCTGGCCGTGGAGGTGCCGATGGAGCGCATCAGGGTGTTGAGGCTGTTCGCGGCGGCCGTCTCGGAGGCGGGCACCGCGCCCATGATGAGCGCGGGCATCGAGCCGTAGGTGAAGCCGATACCGGCTCCGATGACGCAGGACACCAGCACGAAGTGCCAGACCTCGGACATCAGCAGGATGTTCAGGCCGTACCCGGCGGCCACGATCAGGGCGCCGATCATGAGGGTGACCTTCGGGCCGCGGGCCCGGGAGACGGCGGCCGAGACCGGGGCCGTGGCCATCATGACCAGGCCGGAGGGGGCCATGACCAGGCCCGCGACCAGCATGGAGCGGCCGAGGCCGTAGCCGGTCTGCTCGGGGAGCTGGAGGAGCTGGGGCAGCACCAGGGACATCGCGAACATGGCGAAGCCGACGGCTATCGAGGCCAGGTTGGTGACCAGCACCTGGCGGCGGGCCGTGGTGCGCAGGTCGACCAGCGGCTGGGCCACCCGCAGCTCCCACCAGCCCCAGGCGGGGAGGATCAGCACCGTCGCGGCGAACAGGCCGAGCGTGGTGGCGCTGGTCCAGCCCCAGTCGGCGCCCTTGGAGATGGCCAGCAGCAGGCAGATCAGGCCGGCGGCCATGCCTACGGCTCCGAGCAGGTCGAAGCGGCTGCCCGTGCGCACCTTCGACTCCGGGACGAACAGCACCACCAGCACGGTGGCGGCGGCGCCGAGGACGGCCGAGGTCCAGAACAGGGTGTGCCAGTCGAAGTTGTCGGCGATCAGCGCGGCGGCCGGGAGGCCGAGGGCACCGCCGATACCGAGGGAGGCGCTCATCAGCGCGGTGGCCGAGGCCAGCCGCTCGGCGGGCAGGACGTCCCGCATGATGCTGATGCCGAGCGGGATCACACCGGAGGCCAGGCCCTGCAGCACGCGGCCGACGATCATCAAGACCAGTGACTCGCTGAGCGCGCACACCAGTGAGCCCGCGACCAGCAGCACGGCGCTGACCAGCAGCATCCGCCGCTTGCCGACCATGTCGCCGAGCCGCCCGACGACCGGCGTGGCCACGGCGGCGGCGAGCAGGGTGGCGGTCACCGCCCAGGCGGTGTCCGAGGCCGGGGCGTCGAGCAGCCTCGGCAGCTCGGGGACGATCGGAATGACCAGGGTCTGCATCAGCGAGACGACGATGCCTGCGAGGGCGAGCACCGCCACCACGGCATTCGACCGCGGCGGCGCGGGCGTGTCGGACATGAGAGGGCCTCCGTCGGCCGAGAAGGGGATGCACGGAAGAGCTTGACTCGGGCAACTTTAAGTCAGGTGACTGACTTACTCAAAAGCCAAAAGCAGGGGCCCGGGTCAGGACCGGGCCCCTGGTCGGTGTGGTGCGCCGCGGTCAGGTCAGCTTGGTCAGCGACGACGGGTCGTACGGGGCCAGCTCGGAGAGCCGGCCGGAGAGGACCTTCCGCGCCCAGTTCGGGTCCTGGAGCAGCGCCCTGCCGACCGCGACCAGGTCGAACTCGTCGCGCTCCAGCCGGTCCAGCAGGTTGTCGAGGGAGCCCACCTCGGCGCCCTCGCCCTGGAACGCCTTGAGGAAGTCGCCGTTCAGCCCGACCGAGCCGACGGTGATGGCGGGCCTGCCGGTCAGCTTCTTCGTCCAGCCCGCGAGGTTGAGGTCGGAGCCGTCGAACTCGGGGTGCCAGTAGCGGCGGGTGGAGGCGTGGAAGGCGTCCACCCCGGCCTCGGCGAGCGGCGTGAGGACGGCCTCCAGCTCCTCGGGGGTCTCGGCGAGCCGGGCGTCGTAGACCTCCTGCTTCCACTGGGAGTAGCGGAAGAGCACCGGGAAGTCGGGCGAGACGGAGGCGCGTACGGCGGCCACGATCTCGGCGGCGAACCTGGTGCGGGCGACCGGGTCGCCGCCGTAGGCGTCGGTGCGGCGGTTGGTACCCGCCCACAGGAACTGGTCGATCAGATAACCGTGCGCGCCGTGCAGCTCCACGCCGTCGAAGCCGATGCGCTCCGCGGCGGCGGCCGCCTCGGCGAACGCGGCGATGACGTCGTCCAGGTCCTGCCGGGTCATCGCCTTCCCGGTGGGCTCGTCGGCGCCGATGCGCAGCCCGGACGGGCCGACGGCGGGGGCCTCGGGGAACGGCGGCTGGCCCTGCTCGCGCACCATGCCGATGTGCCACAGCTGCGGGACGATCGTGCCGCCCGCCGCGTGCACCGCGTCGGCGACCTTCGTCCACCCGGCGAGCTGCTCCGCTCCGTGGAACCGGGGCACCCGGTCGCTCTGCCCGGCGGAGTCGTGTCCGACGTACGTGCCCTCGGTGACGATCAGGCCGACCCCGGCCGCGGCCCGGCGGGCGTAGTACGACACGACGTCCTCACCGGGGATGCCGCCCGGGGAGAACATGCGGGTCATCGGCGCCATCACGATGCGGTTGGGGACGGTCAGGCCGTTGATCGAGGTCGGGCGGGAGAGGATCTCGGCGGCGCGAGTGGCGGCCTCGGATGCGGTGACGGTCACGTGGGGGCTCCTTGGGGGGTACCGGAAGGTATGTGCGCGTGCATCAAATGCTCTTCAGCGTCAACCCGCCGGGCCCCGCGGCCCATTCCCCCTCTCCCCGGTCCCGGATGTGACCCCGGACACGCCCGAGGGCGGCACCCCCTGCGAACAGGGAGTGCCGCCCTCGGCAAGGACGTGGATCAACCAGGGGTTGGTCAGAAGTCCATGTCACCGCCCGGCATGCCGCCCGGAGCGGCCGCGGCGGCCTTCTCCGGCTTGTCGGCGATGACGGCCTCGGTGGTGAGGAACAGCGCGGCGATGGAGGCGGCGTTCTGCAGCGCGGAACGGGTCACCTTCGCCGGGTCGATGATGCCCTCGGCGATCATGTCGACGTACTCGCCGGTCGCGGCGTTCAGACCGTGGCCGACCTGCAGACCGCGGACCTTCTCCACGACGACGCCGCCCTCAAGACCACCGTTGACGGCGATCTGCTTCAGCGGGGCCTCCAGCGCGAGCTTCACGGCGTTGGCGCCGGTCGCCTCGTCACCCTCAAGCTCCAGCTTCTCGAAGACCTGCGAGGCCTGCAGCAGGGCCACGCCACCACCGGCGACGATGCCCTCCTCGACGGCGGCCTTGGCGTTGCGCACCGCGTCCTCGATGCGGTGCTTGCGCTCCTTGAGCTCCACCTCGGTGGCGGCACCGGCCTTGATGACGGCCACGCCGCCCGCGAGCTTGGCCAGGCGCTCCTGGAGCTTCTCGCGGTCGTAGTCGGAGTCGCTGTTCTCGATCTCGGCGCGGATCTGGTTGACCCGGCCCTGGACCTGCTCGGAGGAGCCGGCACCGTCGACGATGGTGGTCTCGTCCTTGGTGATGACGACCTTGCGGGCCTTGCCCAGGAGGTCGAGGGTCGTGTTCTCCAGCTTGAGACCGACCTCCTCGGAGATGACCTCGCCGCCGGTGAGGATGGCGATGTCGTTCAGCATCGCCTTGCGGCGGTCACCGAAGCCCGGGGCCTTGACGGCGACGGACTTGAAGGTGCCGCGGATCTTGTTGACGACCAGGGTCGACAGGGCCTCGCCCTCGACGTCCTCGGCGATGATCAGCAGCGGCTTGCCCGACTGCATGACCTTCTCCAGCAGCGGGAGCAGGTCCTTGACCGCGGAGATCTTGGAGTTGGCGATCAGGATGTACGGGTCGTCGAGGACGGCCTCCATACGCTCCATGTCGGTGGCGAAGTACGCCGAGATGTAGCCCTTGTCGAAGCGCATACCCTCGGTGAGCTCCAGCTCCAGACCGAAGGTCTGGGACTCCTCGACGGTGATGACGCCTTCCTTGCCGACCTTGTCCATGGCCTCGGCGATCAGCTCGCCGATCTGGGTGTCAGCGGCGGAGATGGAGGCCGTGGAAGCGATCTGCTCCTTGGTCTCGACATCCTTGGCCTGCTCCAGCAGGGCGGCGGAGACGGCCTCGACGGCCTTCTCGATACCGCGCTTCAGGGCCATGGGGTTGGCACCGGCGGCGACGTTGCGCAGACCCTCGCGGACCAGTGCCTGGGCGAGAACGGTCGCGGTGGTCGTACCGTCACCGGCGACGTCGTCCGTCTTCTTGGCGACTTCCTTGACCAGCTCGGCGCCGATCTTCTCGTACGGGTCCTCGAGCTCGATCTCCTTGGCGATGGAGACACCATCGTTGGTGATCGTGGGGGCGCCCCACTTCTTCTCGAGGACGACGTTGCGGCCCTTGGGGCCGAGCGTCACCTTCACGGCGTCCGCGAGCTGGTTCATGCCGCGCTCGAGGCCGCGCCGCGCCTCCTCGTCGAACGCGATGATCTTGGCCATGTGAAGTGGTCCCTCCAGGACTGGGGGTGATTCCTTCGGACCGCGCCCGCGCCCGCGACGGACGGCCTGCCTGCCTCGTGGTTCCTTGCCCCACCCGGCCTGCGGCCTCACCGACCCGGTCCTTCTTTGTCACTCTCACCTTCAGAGTGCTAACGCCAATGATTAGCACTCGACCCCTGCGAGTGCAAGCGGCTCCCAGGGATCGGGCGGGGTGCGCCGAGGGTGTTCCGGCAGCCCGGAGGGCACGCGGAAGGGCCCGCACCCAGGGGGTTGGGTCCCCTGGGCACGGGCCCTTCTGCAGAAGACTCGCTTGCGGTTCGTTGGTCGCGCGTTCAGGCAGTGACGCGAACCATGTCGGCCTGCGGGCCCTTCTGGCCCTGCGAGATCTCGAACTCGACCCGCTGGCCCTCTTCCAGGGTGCGGTAACCGTCCATCTGGATCGCGCTGTAGTGGACGAAAACATCCGCACCACCGTCGACCGCGATGAAGCCGTACCCCTTCTCCGCGTTGAACCACTTGACGGTGCCCTGAGCCATGCCTAACTCCCCTATTACTGGCCCTTGCACAGATCCACACTTCGCGGACCCGGGTCAGACCTCACCCCCCAGTCGTTGGGGGCGTGCGCCGGAACGCGTCGACCGCGGCTGAATGTATCTGTCCAACTGCCGTCTGCAACAGGTCAATCGGACGAGAATTCTGGACGCACCCGGTCCGGAATGTAGTAAGAATTCGCCCGAATTCAGGGCAAGTCGGGCCCCATAGAAGGCGCGAAAGGCGCAAAAGACACGCATACTTTGGCTACTTCTTGTCGCATGCCGAGTGCGCGTTCATATGCGTCCGGCATGCAAAGAGGAGCGCGTTCCCCAACTCTACCGCGCCTAACCATGCAGAATTGCCCCCTCCGTTTCTCTTACGGAGAGGGCAATTCGGTGAACTCTCTGTGACGCACCTTACCGACGGTAATGATCAGCCGCCGGCGACGGCCGGAATGATGGAGACCCCGGCGCCGTCGGGGGTCGCCGTCTCCAGGCCCTGCTCGAAGCGGACGTCGTCGTCGTTGACGTACACGTTGACGAAGCGGCGCAGCTTGCCCTGGTCGTCCAGGACGCGCGCGGCGATGCCGGTGTGGTTCTTCTCCAGGTCGGCGATGACCTCGGCGAGGGTCGCGCCCTCGGCCGTCACCTCGGCGGCGCCACCGGTGTAGGTGCGCAGGATCGTGGGGATGCGGACGTTGACGCTCATGATGCGAGGCCAGCCTCTCGGAAGGAGTCGAGGTTCGGGCGGATGGTCGCGGTCAGGCCGGTGCCGGCCACCGCGTCCAGGGTCTTCAGGCCGTCGCCGGTGTTGAGCACGACGGTCGTCTTGGTGGGGTCGAGGACGCCGTTCTCGATGAGCTTCTTGGTGACGCCGACCGTCACGCCGCCCGCGGTCTCGGCGAAGATGCCCTCGGTCCGGGCCAGGATCTTGATGGCGTCGACGACCTGCTCGTCGGTCACGTCCTCCACCGCGCCACCGGTGCGGCGGGCGATGTCCAGCACGTACGGGCCGTCCGCCGGGTTACCGATGGCCAGCGACTTGGCGATGGTGTTCGGCTTCTGCGGGCGGACCACGTCGTGGCCCGCCTTGAAGGCCACCGACACCGGCGAGCAGCCCTCGGCCTGCGCGCCGAAGATCTTGTACGGCCTGTCCTCGACCAGCCCGAGCTTGATCAGCTCCTGCAGACCCTTGTCGATCTTGGTCAGCTGGGAGCCGGAGGCGATCGGCACCACGATCTGGTCGGGCAGCCGCCAGCCGAGCTGCTCGCAGATCTCGTACGCGAGGGTCTTGGACCCTTCCGCGTAGTACGGCCGCAGGTTGACGTTGACGAAGCCCCAGCCCTCGCCGGCCGGGTCGCCGATCAGCTCGGAGCAGAAGCGGTTCACATCGTCGTAGTTGCCCTCGATGCCGACCAGCTCACCGCCGTAGACGGCGGCCATGACGACCTTGCCCTGCTCCAGGTCGTGCGGGATGAACACGCAGGAGCGGAGGCCGGCCCGGGCCGCGGCGGCGCCGACGGCGCCGGCCAGGTTGCCGGTGGAGGAGCAGGACAGGGTGGTGAAGCCGAAGGCGCGGGCGGCCTCCAGGGCCTGGGCGACGACGCGGTCCTTGAAGGAGTGCGTCGGGTTACCGGAGTCGTCCTTCACATACAAACCGCCGGTCACGCCGAGGGTACGGGCCAGGTTGTCGGCCTTGACGAGCTTGGTCCAGCCGGGGTTGAGGTTCGGCTTGTCGGCCACGTCCGCGGGGACGGGCAGCAGCGGCGCGTAGCGCCAGATGTTCGCGGGTCCCGCCTCGATGCGCTTGCGGAGCTCCTCGGTGTCGTAGGACGAGAAGTCGTAGGCGATCTCCAGCGGGCCGAAACACTCCTCGCACGCGAAGACCGGGCCGAGGGGGACGCGGTGACCGCATTCGCGGCAGCTCAGGGCGGCGGCGGGTCCGAGGTCGACGGGGGTAGTACCGGTGCTTGCGGCAGTCTGCACAGCCATGTGAGGCGAGGCCCTTTCTCCTCATCTTCCTCACGACGCATCTCGCCGTGAGACGGATTTGGCACCTTCCCTAGCCGGGAGCCTCGCGTGAACGAGAGCCGACTGGAGGGTTGCCGGGGCTTCATCGGGCCGTATCCCTCTGCCCCTCTGGATGAGCGGTATGAAGTTGTGAACGTCGGGCCATCCCGGACATGCGATGGTCATCCGCGTTGTTCAAGACTGTAACCGACGACCTGGACAGTTGAGATAGTCGTCCGAACCGCGAGACGAGCCCATCCACAAGCCGCATCCGCGGCCGGCCCGAAGGAGCCGCGCACTGTGCTGAACGAAGTCGAGCGCTGGCTGACCGAGCGCTCCTGGTCGGTGACCGATCGACCGCTCCATCAGATTCTGGCGGCCAAGCAGCGCACCGGCCAGACGGTCAGTGTCGTCCTGCCCGCGCTCAACGAGGAGGAGACGGTCGGCGACATCGTCGCCGTGATCCGGCACGACCTGATGCAGCAGGTGCCGCTGGTCGACGAGATCGTGGTCGTCGACTCCGGTTCGACCGACCGCACCTCCGAGGTCGCGGCGGCGGCCGGCGCGACGGTGGTGCACCGGGACGAGATCCTGCCGCGCATCCCGACCGTGCCCGGCAAGGGCGAGGTGCTGTGGCGGTCGCTGCTGGTCACCCGCGGTGACATCGTCTGCTTCATCGACGCGGACCTGAAGGAGTTCTCCTCGGACTTCGTCTCCGGCATCGTCGGCCCGCTGCTCACCGACCCCGGCGTCGACCTGGTCAAGGCGATGTACGACCGTCCGCTGGGCGGCGCCGCCGGGCAGGGCGGCCGGGTCACCGAGCTGATGGCACGCCCGCTGCTGAACATGCACTGGCCGCAGCTCGCGGGGTTCGTGCAGCCGCTGGGCGGGGAGTACGCGGCCCGGCGCACCCTGCTGGAGCAGCTGCCGTTCCCGGTCGGCTACGGCGTGGAGCTGGGCATGCTGGTGGACGCGCTGCACCTGGTGGGCCTGGACGCGCTGGCCCAGGTGGACGTCGGAGTGCGCAAGCACCGGCACCAGGACGGGCAGGCGCTCGGCCGGATGTCGGCGGCGATCTACCGCACGGCGCAGCTCCGGCTGGCGCGCGGGCATCTGGTGCGGCCCTCGCTGATCCAGTTCGAGCGCGGTGAGGACGGGTTCGAGCCGCGGACGTACTCGGTGGACACCGAGGAGCGGCCGCCGATGGTGGAGATCGCGGAGTACGCCTCGCGGAAGGTGGCGTGAACGCAGCGCGCCCGCCGCGCGGTGGCGGCGTGATACTCGTCCCGTCCGGCGGCTCGTACGTTTGAGCGTTTACGGCACGGGCTAGGTTGGAGCACATGGCTTCCACGCATGTGTCCCCCGCCCGAGGAGCCGCCCAGGTGCTGGTCGCGTCGAACCGCGGGCCGGTCTCCTACGCCGTCCAGGAGGACGGTTCGCTGCGCGCCAAACGGGGCGGCGGCGGGCTGGTCTCGGGTCTGTCGGCCATCGGGCCGGACGCGGGCGCGCTGTGGGTGTGCTCGGCGCTGTCCGACGGCGACCGGGAGGCGGTGGCCCGCGGTGTCGGCGAGGACGGCGTGCGGATGCTGCCGATCCCGGCTCAGGTGCACGCGGACGCGTACAACGGGGTCGCGAACTCGGTGCTGTGGTTCGTGCACCACATGCTGTACCAGACCCCGCTGGAGCCGGTCTTCGACGCCGATTTCTGGCGGCAGTGGGAGAACTACGGCCGCTACAACCGCGCCTTCGCCGAGGCGCTGGCCGACGAGGCGGCCGAGGGGGCGGCGGTCCTGGTGCAGGACTACCACCTGACGCTGGTGCCGGGCCTGCTCCGCAAGCTCCGGCCCGACCTGCGCATCGGCCACTTCTCGCACACGCCGTGGGCGCCGGTGGACTACTTCCGGCTGCTGCCCGACCGGGTGGCGACGGAGGTCCTGGAGGGCATGCTCGGCGCGGACCGGCTCGGCTTCCTCACCCAGCGCTGGGCGGACGCGTTCACGGCCTGCGCCACACAGCTGGCGGGCGGCCTCGGCGACACGGAGGTCGGCGTGCACGGCCTGGGCGCGGACGCGGAGTTCCTGCGGGCGCGGTCCCACGAGCCGGACGTCGAGGAGCGGATCGTGGCCCTGCGCGCGGAGATCGGCCCGGCGCCGTCCGGCGAACCGCGCCGCACGATCGTCCGGGTGGACCGCACGGAACTGTCGAAGAACATCGTCCGGGGCCTCCTGGCCTACCGCCAACTGCTCGCCGACCACCCCGAGTGGCACGAGCGCGTGGCGCACGTGGCCTTCGCCTACCCCTCCCGCCAGGACCTCGCGGTCTACCGCGACTACACGGCGGAGGTCCAGCGGGTGGCCGACGCGATCAACGCCGAGTACGGCACCCCGACCTGGACCCCGGTGGTCCTCCATGTGAAGGACGACTTCGCCCGCTCCCTGGCGGCCTACCGCATCGCCGACGTGGCCCTGGTCAACCCGGTCCGCGACGGCATGAACCTGGTCGCCAAGGAGGTCCCGATCGTCTCGGACGAGGGCAGCGCCCTGGTCCTGTCCCGCGAGGCGGGCGCGTACGAGGAGCTCGGCGAGGACGCCCTGGTGGTCAACCCGTACGACATCCTGGACACGGCGGAAGCCCTCCACACGGCCCTGGTCATGCCCCAGCACGAGCGCGTGGAACGCAGCAAGCGCCTGTCGGCGGCAGCCACGGCCCTGCCCCCAAAGCAGTGGTTCCTGGACCAGCTGCACGCACTGACGAACTGAGCCACCCGAGCCCTCGCCGGGCCGCGCATACGGCCCGAAGCCCCGCACGGGCCCTGGGCCCCGCCACGCCCACCGCGCCACGACGAGCACCCGTCCGCGGCCGGGGTCCCCCCTCCCGGGCCAGGGCCGGCAGTCCTACGCGCGCGGCGCCCACCCAGACAGGCGGCGCTACCCAACCCACATAGCTGCGGGCAGTCGTGCCGCTGGGGCGGCACGGGTGGGCTGCGGGTCCCCCCTCCTGGGGGAGGCACCCTGCGCGCGCGGGCAAGCGCACCCACCCCCACGGCGCCCCCGCACAGCCGTCGGCCCATGCCGCCGGTCGGCGCCGACGCCGCGGGGCGGTGTTGGCCCAAGGCACGGCGCCCTCAGGCCCCGCCCGCCAGACCGCGGCCCGGCGCGACGCCACCGCGTTGCCCGGTGAGGTCGTCGGCCCCGAAGCCTCCTGGGGCGGTAGCCGCTCGCCCCTACAGCGCCTCCGCCAGCGTCCGCAGCAACCCCGCCACCGCCTCCGGCCCCGGCACCACCAGGTCCGCCTTCTTCGCCAGGTCCGGGACCTCGTCGCTGCCGCTGCAGACCAGCAGGCCGGGGGTGCCCTCCGCGCGGAGTTCCTCCACCGCGGCGTAGGCCGGGAGGTCGCCCAGGTCGTCCCCGGCGTAGAGGACCGAACCGGCACCGGCCTCGCGGACGTAGTCGCGCAGGGCCACACCCTTGTCCATGCCCGGCGGGCGGAGTTCCAGGACCAGGCGGCCCGGTTCGACGATCAGGCCGTGGCGGGCGGCGAGGTCGCCCAGGGGCCCGCGCAGGGCTTCGAACGCGGCCTGCGGATCGGCGGCGCGCCGGGTGTGCACGGCGACCGCGCGGCCCTTCTCCTCGATCCAGGTGCCCTGCCAGGCGCCGACGCCGTCGAGGACCCCGGGCAGTTCGGCGCGGGCGGCGGCCACGCCGGGGTCGGGCGCGGGGGCGGTGACCGTACCGGTGACGGCGTCCCAGCGCTCGGCGCCGTAATGGCCGAGGACCACGAGGTGCGACAGGCCGGGAACGCCCGCGAACCCGCCGTAGCGGACCGCGACGCCCGCCGGGCGGCCGGTGACCACCACGACGGAGGCCACCTTCGGCGCGAGCGCGGCGAGCGCGGGCACCGCGTCGGGGTGGGCCCGGGCCTGTTCGGGGTCCGGCACGATCGGCGCGAGCGTCCCGTCGAAGTCGAGCGCGATCACCGCCCGCCCCGGATCGGCGAGAATCGCGTCGAGCCCGGCCCGCCCGGCGGGCGTCGCGGGCTCCGGCAAGGCGGTCGAATCCGTGTGGCTGCCCATACGGGGGACCCTATCCACCCAGCGCCGCGCGAATCATCGCTCGGCCCGCCGCGCCTCCCGCACCCGGCGCAGCCGGTTCACCGTCACCGGGTCGTGGGCCAGCGCGCGCGGGTCGTCCAGCAGCGCGTTGAGGAGCTGGTAGTAGCGCACCGGTGACAGGTCCAGTTCCTCGCGTATCGCTCGTTCCTTCGCGCCGGGGGTCGGGAAACCGCGGCGCTCCAGGGCCAGGACGGACTGTTCCCTCGGGTTCAGTGGTTCCTGGTTCATGAAGATGAACCGTATCCGGCGCCACTGACACCCGGGAGCGGCCCTACTCCGCCGTCTCCTCCTTCGACGCCTTCGCCTGGAGTTCACCCAGGACGGTGGCCGGGTCACCGCCGTAGGCGACCGCGCCGCCTATCTTCTTCTTGATCTCCGCGTTCACCGCCGCCCAGGACGTACGGCCCACCGGGTACAGCTCGGAGGTCGGCAGCGCCTCCAGGAACGGCTTGAGGTGCGCGTCCTCCTTCGCCTCGCTCATGACGTCCCAGACCGGTGTCGTCACCGGCAGCAGGTCGTACTGGCGGGAGAACTCCAGCACGTTCTCGTCCTCGTAGACGAAGTCCAGGAAGTCCCCGGCCTCCTCCGCGTGCCCGTTCTGCTTGAAGGCCATCATCCAGTCGGCGACGCCCATGGAGATCCGGGTCGGTCCGTCCTCGCCGGGCATCGGCACCATGCCGAACTTCACGCCCTTGGCCTGGGCGGCCTTCATCAGCGTGGGATGCCCGTTGAGCATGCCGACGTCGCCCTGGGTGAACGCCTCGAAGGCGTCCGCGCGGTTGAGCGACCGGGGCGCGACCGGCCCGACCAGGTCCTCGCCGACCAGCTCGGACTTCAGCCAGTCGAAGGTCTTGACGTTCTCCGGGTCGTCGATGCTGTAGATGCCCGCGTTGGTGTCGGTGTAGCCGCCCCCGCCGCTGAGCAGCCACTGCATGGTCTCGGCCTGCGCCTCCTCGGGCCCGAGCGGCAGCGCGTAGGGGAACTTCACCCCGTCCGCCTTCAGCGCCGCGGCGGCCGCCTTCAGCTCCGCCCAGGTCCTCGGCGGCTGGAGGCCGGCCTTGGCGAACAGGTCCTTGTTGTAGAAGAGCAGCCGGGTGGAGGAGGCGAACGGCATCCCGTACTGCTCCCCCTTCACCGCCCCGGCGGAGGCGAGCTGCGGCAGGAAGTTGGCCTGGGTGGTGATGGAGAGCAGTTCGCTGGCGGTGTACAGCTTGTCCGCCTTGGCGAAGTCGGCGTACGCGCCGATCTGCGCGAGGTCGGGCGCCTTGTCGGCGTCGACCATCTCCTTGACCTTGCGGTCGACGTCCGTCCAGGAGTACACGCTGACCTCGACCCGGACATCGGGGTGGTCCTTCTCGTACGCCTCGGCCAGCGACTGCCAGTACTTCTTCGAACTGTTCGCCGCGCTGTCGCCGTAGTCCGCGGCGACCAGCCTCAGCGTGACCGGGTCCGAGCCGCCGGTCACCCCGCAGCCGCCCAGGACCGCCGTCACGCCCAGCGCGGACAGCACCGCGACCATCCCTGTGCTACGACGCCGCATGTTCTACCTCAGCCCCAAACCAGCCCGTCGCGAAAAATTTCGAAGCAAACCATAAGGTCTACACCACGTAGTGGACTAGACCTCTCACAGGTACAAGGGTCACACTGTCCCCCGTGAGACATGTCATCGCCCTCGACGTGGGCGGCACCGGGATGAAAGCCGCCCTGGTCGGGGCGGACGGCGCGCTGCTGTACGAGGCGCGCCGCCCGACCGGGCGCGAGCGCGGCCCCGACGCGGTCGTCGCGAACATCCTCGACTTCGCCGCCGAACTGCGCGCCCACGGCGCCGAGACCCTCGGCGAGCCCCCCGCCGCGGCCGGCGTCGCCGTTCCCGGCATCGTCGACGAGGCGGCCGGTGTCGCCGCCTACGCCGCCAACCTGGGCTGGCGTGACGTCCCCCTGCGCCACCTGCTGACCTCCGTGCTCGGCGTCCCGGTCGCCCTCGGCCACGACGTGCGCACCGGCGGCCTCGCCGAGGGCCGGATCGGCGCGGGCAAGGGCGCGGACCGGTTCCTGTTCGTGGCGCTGGGCACCGGCATCGCGGGCGCGATCGGCGTGGACGGGCGGGTGGAGGCCGGGGCGCACGGCTTCGCGGGCGAGATCGGGCACATCGTCGTACGCCCCGGCGGCCCCGACTGCCCCTGCGGCCAGCGCGGCTGCCTGGAGCGGCTGGCCTCCGCCTCGGCGGTCTCCGAGGCGTGGGCGGCGGCCAGCGGCGACCCTGACGCGGACGCCGCGGACTGCGCGAAGGCCGTCGCGTCCGGCGACCCGAACGCCGTACGGGTCTGGCAGGAGGCCGTGGACGCGCTCGCCGACGGACTGGTCACGGCGCTCACCCTGCTGGACCCGCGCACACTGATCATCGGTGGCGGCCTCGCCGAGGCGGGGGAAACCTTGTTCACACCGCTGCGGGACGCCGTCCGGCGGCGGGTCACGTTCCAGAAGCTTCCGACGATCGTCCCGGCGGCCTTGGGGGACGCGGCGGGATGCCTCGGCGCCGGGCTACTGGCCTGGGATCTCCTCGACACTACCGACGGCACGGAGGTAACGACCTGATGGCAACTCCCCCAGGGGCGCGGAGCGGCGCCGAGACGCAACTCCGCACCGGAGCGCAGACGATCCTCAAGGGTGCCCGGGTGGCACTGCCCGGCGGGGTCGTCGACCACGGCGAGGTGGTCGTCGAGGGCGACCGGATCGCCTCGACCGCTCAGGAGAACGCCCAGGTCATCGATGTCACCGGCCACTATGTGGTGCCCGGCTTCGTCGACCTTCACAACCACGGCGGCGGCGGCGCGAGCTTCACCTCCGGCACCGTCGAGGACGTGCTGACGGGCATCGACACCCACCGCAGGCACGGCACGACCACCCTGGTCGCCTCCACCGTCACCGGCGACATGGACTTCCTCGCCCAGCGCGCCGGGCTGCTGTCGGAGCTGGCCGAGCAGGGCGACATCGCCGGCATCCACTTCGAGGGGCCGTTCATCTCCCCGTGCCGCAAGGGCGCGCACTCGGAGGAACTGCTGCGCGACCCCGACCCGGCGGAGGTGCGCAAGCTGATCGACGCCGCCCGCGGCCAGGCCCGTATGGTCACCCTCGCCACCGAACTCCCCGGCGGCGTGGACTCGGTACGGCTGCTCGCCGAGCACGGGGTCATCGCGGCGATCGGGCACACGGACGCGACGTACGAGCAGACCGTGGAGGCGATCGACGCGGGCGCGACCGTGGCGACGCACCTGTTCAACGCCATGCCCGCCCTCGGCCACCGGTCCCCCGGGCCGATCGCGGCGCTGCTGGAGGACGAGCGGATCACCGTCGAGCTGATCAACGACGGCACGCATCTGCACCCGGCCTCGCTCCAACTGGCGTTCCATCACGCGGGCGCCGACCGGGTCGCGTTCATCACCGACGCCATGGACGCGGCCGGCTTCGGCGACGGCCGCTACATGCTCGGCCCGCTGGAGGTCGAGGTCGCCGACGGCGTGGCCCGGCTGGTGGAGGGCGGCTCGATCGCGGGCTCCACCCTCACCCTGGACCGCGCCTTCAAGCGCGCGGTGACCCTGGACGGGCTCTCCGTCGAGGACGCGGTCACCGCCCTGTCCACCACCCCCGCCCGGCTGCTCGGCATGTCCGACTCGATCGGCACCCTGGAGCCCGGCAAGTACGCCGACCTGGTGGTCCTGGACGCCTCCTTCGACGTCAAGGGCGTACTGCGGCGGGGCGAGTGGGTGATCGCTCCCCAACTGGTCTGATCCGTCCGGCAGCAGACGTACGGCGGCCGTCCCGGGGCTGGGACGGCCGCCGTCTGTTTGGCATGATCAGGATCGGAAGAGTCAGCACCGCTTTTCGGGGGGAGGTCGGTCCGGGGTGATCCTCACGGTCACGCTGAACACCGCTCTCGACATCACCTATCGCGTACGGGCCCTCAAGCCGCACACCTCCCACCGGGTCACCGAGGTCCTCGAACGCCCCGGCGGCAAGGGCCTGAACGTGGCCCGGGTCCTGGCGGCCCTCGGCCACGAGGTGACGGCGACCGGATTCGCCGGCGGGTCCACGGGCGAGGTGGTCCGCGAACTGCTCGCCGCCACCGAGGGGTTGCACGACGCTCTCGTCCCGCTCGGCACCGGCGCCACGCGCCGCACCATAGCCGTGGTGGACGACGTGACCGGCGACACCACCCAGCTGAACGAACCGGGCCCGGCCGTCACCCCCGCCGAGTGGGCCGCCTTCCAGCGCCGCTACGACGACCTGCTGCCGTCCGCCGACGCGGTCGCCCTGTGCGGCAGCCTCCCACCGGGCGTCCCGGTGAACGCGTACGCGGGCCTGATCCGCACCGCCCGCGCTGCGGGTGTCCCGGTCCTGCTGGACACCAGCGGCGAACCCCTGCGCCGCGCGATCGCCGCCCGCCCCGACATCGTCAAGCCCAACGCCGACGAACTGGCCGAACTCACCGGCTCCCACGAGCCGTTGCGCGCCGTCCAGGACGCCCGCCGCCGGGGCGCCCACGCGGTGGTCGCCTCCCTGGGCGCCGAGGGCCTGCTGGCCCACACCCCGGAGGGCCGCTGGCGCGCCACTCCCCCGGCCTCCCTGCCCGGCAACCCGACGGGCGCGGGCGACGCGGCGGTGGCGGGCCTGCTGTCGGCCCTGGCCGAGAACCTGCCGTGGCCGGACCGCCTGTCCCGCGCGGCAGCCCTGTCGGCGGCGAGCGTCCTGTCCCCGGTGGCCGGGGAGTTCGACCGGGGGACGTACGAGGAACTGCGGGGGCGGGTGCGGGTGACGGGGGAGGTCAGCGCGGCCTGAGTCCGCGGCCTACTCCTTGACGTTGCCCGCCTTGATCCACATCTGGTCCAGCAGGACGTCGCACTTGTCGCCGTCCGCGCAGGACACGGTAAGCGTGTTGGTGCCCTTGTTGAGCGTCGGCCAGACGTAGGTGTCGGCCCAGCTCTTCTCGTAGTCGCCCTCGGGGGCGTGCGCGAAGTTGCCGAAGTTGACCTTGGATCCGAAGACCTTGCCGTTGACGGTGAGCGTCATCGACTGGTCCTTGCCGGGCACGCTGAAGCGCGTGAACAGCGTGTAGGGGCCGTCCTCGGGGATGTCGTCGACCGTCCAGGTGACCGAGGCGCCGGGCTGGTTGAGGCCCGTGACATACGTGCCCGCGTTGGCACCCTGCACGTCCGACGCCGTGGTCACACCGGGCGAAAGCCGCAGCGCCTTGGCGTCGATCTCCGGCAGGTCCTTCGGCTTCTCCTCCTTGCCCTCCTTGGAGGGAGCCGACTCCTTGGTCTCCTGCTGGGTCGGGGTGGAGCCGCCGCCGGCCTGGTTGTTGTCGTCGGGCTCGTCGTCGCCGCCCGCCATGGCCACCGCGATGCCGATGACGACCGCCGCGACGACCGCGATGGCGCCGATCAGCAGGCCCTTGGTGTTGGGGCCGCCGCCCCGGCCGCTGCCGCCGCTGTACGCCGGGGCCTGCTGGGTGGTCGGAGCGCCGCCGGGCAGGGTCTCCGGGGCCGCGTAGTGGGCGTTCGGCTGGCCGTAGGCGCCCTGCTGCTGCGGGACCTGACCGTACGCGGCCGTCGGCGCCGCCTGCTGGCCCTGCTGGCCGTACTGCCGCTGGCCGACCGAGCGCACCCGGTTGACCGAGTTCGGGTAGCCGTAGCCCCCGGACGGCGGCTGGGCCCCGTTGGCCTGCCCGTCGGCGTAGAGGTAGCCGAACGGGTCGTCGTCCTCGGGCGTATTGGCGCCGTTGTTGCCGGACGTCATCCCTAGGTCTCCTCACCAGGTGCGGGCGGATTCGGTACGTGTGACGAAGGGCGAGCCTACCCGCTCCAGCTGACCCAAACGGGTGACTCGGACCGCATCAGCTCGCTGACCTGGGGATCAACCCGCGCGTCTGTGCTGTTTGGGACGAGATCGTTTCTCTACGTACATGCGTTCGTCGGCGGACTTCAACACTTCGTCCGCCGTCATCCCGCAGTGCGCCCACCCGATGCCGAAGCTGGCGCCCACCCGCACGGCCCGGCCCTCGGCCCGGATCGGCTGGATGATCTCGTTGCGCAGCCGTACGGCGAGGTCCTGGGCGTCGGCCTTGCCGAGGCCGTCGGCGAGGATCACGAACTCGTCGCCGCCGAGCCGGGCCACGGTGTCGCCGTCGCGCACGCCCCGCGACAGCCGCCGGGCGACCTCGATGAGAACCGCGTCACCCGCGTTGTGCCCGAACCTGTCGTTGATCGACTTGAAGCCGTCGAGGTCGCAGAAGAGCACCGCGAGCCCCTTGGTGCCGTCGTCGCGGCCGCTCTCGGGGGCGACGGTGTGCACGTGGTGGTCGTAGCCGTCGAGGACGTCCGGGCCGGGGAAGTCGAAGCCGTGGGCGTTGACGTCGTAGCCGGGGTGGCCGTAGGCGGCGTCCAGGGATTCCAGCGCGCCGGCGTGCGCGGGGCGCTGGCAGAGCCGGGAGGAGAGCCGGGCGCGCAGCTCGGCGGAGTTCGGCAGGCCGGTCAGGGAGTCGTGGGAGGCGCGGTGGGCGAGCTGGAGCTCGCGGCGCTTGCGCTCCTCTATGTCCTCGACGTGGGTGAGCAGGAAGCGCGGCCCGTCGGCGGCGTCGGCGACCACGCTGTTGCGCAGGGACACCCAGACGTAGGTGCCGTCCCGGCGGGCGAGCCGCAGTTCCGCCCGGCCGCCCTCGGCGGAGGTCCGCAGCAGGGTGCCTATGTCCTCGGGGTGGACCAGGTCGGAGAAGGAGTAGCGGCGCATCGCGGAGGCCGGGCGGCCGAGCAGACGGCACAGGGCGTCGTTGGTACGCAGGATGCGGCCGTGCTGGTCGCCGCCCATCTCGGCGATGGCCATGCCCGAGGGGGCGTACTCGAAGGCCTGCCGGAAGCTCTCCTCGCTGGCCCGCAGGGCCTGCTGCTCGCGCTCAAGCCTGACCAGTGCCCGCTGCATATTCGCACGTAGACGCGCGTTGCTGATGGCGATGGCGGCCTGGAACGCGTACATCTGCAGGGCCTCTCGCCCCCAGGCGCCGGGCAGCCGGCCGTTGCGCGGGCGGTCCACGGAGAGCACGCCGATCAGCTCGCCGCTGCCGCCGCCGTGCACGCCGGGGGTGTACATCGGCGCGAAAAGGCGGTCGGAGGGGTGCCACTCGTCCTCGAAGCGGGGCGCGGGGCCGTCCGTGTACCACTGCGGGACGTCGTCGTCGTCGAGGACCCATCCCTCGGTGTGCGGGATGAAGACCAGGTCGCCCCAGCGCTCGCCCATGTTCAGCCGCCGCTCCCAGGACTCGCGGGAGCCGGTGCGGCCGGTGATCAGCGCCTCGGCCGCGGGGTTGCCGGCGAGGGCGGCCACGACCAGGTCGCCGTCCTGCCGGACCAGATTGACGCAGGCCAGCTCGTAGCCGAGGCCGGTGACCACGCCGTCGGCAACGGTCTGCAGTGTGTCCGCCAGGCTGCGCGCGGTGTTCATGTCGGCCATGACCTGGTGAAGTTGTCGCAGGGTCGCAAGACGGACGTACGGCTCCGACTCGGTCTCCATGCTCGCCCTCCCCCCGAGACCTCGCAGCGAATCAAGGGTTCTCATCGGCGTATCGTTGTGGCAGCTTCCCAGCCACTGAATCACAGCGCGCTGCCCACTCGGTACACAGGGTCAACAATTAATGGCTCTTGTGACTCAAGTCACAGCGAAAGATGAACAATTGAGTGGGATTTCTGTGTTTTCCCGGTGCGTTTACTGAACACAAAGTGTCCGTCCGGACCGAAGAGACCGTTGCCGTCGATGAGATCCTCCGCTGGTCCTAGGTCCCGTCTCGGCCCCCCGCCCGATGCGACGCCCGCGGAGCGCAGACTAGCGTCTCCAGCGTGCCGAAGACTCCCCCAGCCGCACTTCCCCCGATCACCGCGCCCGCCCTCGCCGGGCATGCTGAGGGGGTGAGCAACGACGAGTTCCGCGCCGCCATGTCCCGGCTGGCCGCGGGCGTGGTCCTGGTGACCGCGTTCGAACCCCCGCTGGCCCCGGACGGCCCCAAGGGCGAGGACGTGGGGATGACGGCGACGGCCTTTCTGTCGGTCTCCCTGGACCCGCCCCTGGTGCTGGTCAGCCTGCGTACGGGGGCCCGGATGGACGACCTGCTCGACGAGCAGCCGCTGTGGGCGGTCTCGGTGCTGTCCGAGAGCCAGCGGCACATCGCCGGCCGCTTCGCGATGAAGGGCCGGATCAGTGACCGGCTGCTGTTCGAGGACATTCCCTACGTCCGCGGCGAGGTGACCGGCGCGCCGCTGGTCGGCGGCGCGCTGGCGCAGCTTGAGTGCCGGACCGAGCAGCGGGTGGAGGCGGGCGACCACACGCTCGTCATCGGCCGCGTCCTGACCGCGCGCGTACCGAGCGCGGAAGGTGGTCCGCTCCTGTATTTCCGCGGTCGCTATCGCCAATTGGGCTGAGCGGAATTCAGGCGACGACTCGGCGGGGCCGCCATAAGGTGCGCCCATGACGACCGCCGTACAACCGCGCCTCGACGTCCTCACCCCGGCGAATATCGAGACCGCCCTCGCCATCCGGGTCCGCCCTGAACAGGAGTTCGCCGCGGATCCGGTGGCCACGTCCCTGGCCGAGGCCTACGTCTGGCCCGGCGTCGCCTGGCCCCGGCTGATCGTCGACGGCGACCGCGCGGTCGGCTTCGTGATGGCCTTCTTCGACATCGACTGGCACGGCGACGGCAGCGTGATCCGCTCCGGTCTGTGGCGCCTGAACATAGCCGCCGGGGAACAGCGCCGCGGCTACGGCCGCTTCGCGGTCGAATCGGTGGCGAACGAAATCCGCGAACGGGGTGGCGAGGACATGTACGTCACCTGGCACGAGGGCCCGAACGGCCCCGCGGAGTTCTACCTGGGCCTCGGCTTCGAACCGAACGGGGAGAAGAGCGAAGGGGAGACGGTGGGGGTGCTGAGGCTCCGTTAGCCGTCGGCTCGAAGGCCTCGCCGGCGCTCCTGGCTCCAAGAGCCCCTACGTCCAGTCCCGCCCCGACCGGCCCCGCTTGGTGTCCGAGCGCTGCTTCTTCTCCCGCAGGCGGCGTTCGTTGATGCCGCGGGGGATGCGGGTCGGCTTGCGGGGCTTGGGGGGCGGGGCGGTGGCCTCCGCCAGCAGGGACGCCAGGCGTACGGCGGCTGTCTCGCGGTTGCGCCACTGGGAGCGGTGTTCGGAGGAGCGGACGGTGAGGACGCCGTCCACGAGGCGGCCCGCGAGGCGTTCCAGGGCGCGCCGCTTCCACACCTCGGGCAGCGCCTCGGTGCGGGCGAGGTCGAAGCGGAGTTCGACCTGGGAGTCACTGGTGTTGACGTGCTGACCGCCGGGCCCCGAGGAACGCGAGAAACGCCACATGAGCTCGGCCTCGGGCAGCGAGACGGAGCCGCGGATGACGTGAGGACCGGACATGGGCTCCATGTTCCCCGCTCTGTCCGGTCCACGTCACCCCAATATCGGCGCGGGCGCCGCGCGGTGCCGCCGTTCGCATGGCGGTCGGTAAAGAAAGTAAAGACACCTGGAACCTTCGCCGCCCCTCTCCGCGTTCATAGGGGTAGCTGTAGCTTCAAGGCCGTACTGCCGTACGCAAACGAGGGAAGGGACTCCCAACAATGGCTGTAAGCCTGTCCAAGGGTGGCAACGTCTCGCTCACCAAGGAGGCTCCGGGCCTGACCGCCGTCACCGTGGGCCTCGGCTGGGACGTCCGCACCACCACCGGCACGGACTTCGACCTCGACGCCTCCGCCATCGCGGTCAACACGCAGGGCAAGGTCTACTCCGACGCCCACTTCGTCTTCTTCAACAACAAGCAGACGCCGGACCAGACCATCGTCCACACCGGTGACAACCGCACCGGTGAGGGCGCGGGCGACGACGAGGCCATCAACGTCAACCTCGCCGGCCTTCCCGCCGACGTCGACAAGATCGTCTTCCCGGTCTCGATCTACGACGCCGAGAACCGCTCGCAGAACTTCGGCCAGGTCCGCAACGCCTACATCCGCATCGTCAACCAGGCCGGCGGCGCCGAGATCGCCCGCTACGACCTGTCCGAGGACGCGGCCACCGAGACGGCCATGGTCTTCGGCGAGCTGTACCGCAACGGCGCCGAGTGGAAGTTCCGCGCGGTCGGCCAGGGCTACGCCTCGGGCCTGGTGGGCATCGCCCAGGACTTCGGCGTCAACGTCTGATCCAGGACACCGACGCGCCCCGGACCCCCGGCTCCGGCCGGGGGTTCGCCCGGCGCACCCGCGGCACGGCGCAGTAGCGTCCCCCGCATGCTGCTCGAACCTCTCCCGCACTCCCCCGACCACGCCCTCCCGGGCCCTCTCCTCACCGAACTCACCGCGCTCTACGCCTCCAACCGCGCGTACCTCGCCCTGAGCGGGGACCTCCCCGACCCGGACGACGTCCGGCCGGAACAGGTGGCGGCGGCACTGGCCGAGGAGTTGGCGCAGCCGAGCGCCGAGGTGCTGCTCGCCCGCAGCGAGGGACGGCTCGTCGGCGTGGCCGTCACCCTGGCCCGGCACCCCGATCCGGCCGACCCCGACCCGTGGATCGGCCTGCTGATGGTGGACGCGGGCCTGCACGGCAAGGGCCATGGACGCCGGCTCGCCTCCCTCGTGGAGGACCGCTTCCGCGCCGACGGCCACACCGCTGTACGCCTCGCCGTCCTCGACAACAACCCCGGCGCCCTCGCCTTCTGGACCGCCCTCGGCTACGAGGTCGTCGACCGCCGCGCGGACCGGGAGCAGGCCCGCCCCTGCGCAGTGCTGCGCAAACAGCTGACCCCGCCCGCCGCCGGCCCCGACGTGGTCTGACCCCGCCATGGACTGGACTCCCTTGGCCGCCACCGTCCTCGGCGCCCTCGTCGGCGTGGGCTCGACCCGTACGGGAGCAGGGCGTACGGGAGGCGTTCCGGGACAGGAGCGGCGGCTCAGGCACGCCGAGGCGGTGTGGGCGGCGCGTGCGGCGATGCGCCGGGATCTCGGTACGCCCGCCTGACGAGCGCCCCTGCCTGACCAACCGTCACGGAGCTTCCGGCGCGCCCGCCTGACCGGCCGTCACAGACGTTCCGGCGCGCCCGCCTGACCGGCCCTCACGGGTGTTCCGGCTTGCCCTCCCCGTACAGCCAGTCCGCCCACACGTGCCCGAAGTCCTTCTCCGGCGCCTGCTGTTCGACGTACGCCGTGAAGTCCTCCGTGTCCGCGTTGCCGTGCCGGTGTGCGGCGGTCCAGCCCCGTACCAGCTCGCCGAAGGCCGCGTCGCCGACGGTCTCGCGGATCTTGTGGACGACCATGGCGCCCCGTTCGTAGACCGGCCGGTCGGAGATGTGCCCGGCGCCGGGCGGCTCGGCGGGCGGGAAGGCCCACAGGTCGGCGTCGTCGCTCTCGTACAGCGCCCGGAACATCGTCTCCGCGCTGTCGCCGCCGTGCTCCTCCTCCCACAGCCACTCCGCGTACGTGGCGAAGCCCTCGTTGAGCCACATGTCCTGCCAGGTCTTCGGCGTCACCGAGTTGCCGAACCACTGGTGGGCCAGCTCATGGACGAGCAGCAAGGTGTCGGGTGCGCCGGGGAAGACGGGGCGGTTCTGGGTCTCCAGGGCGTAGTCGGTGGCGCCGGCCGGGGCGATGATCACGCCGGTGGAGGAGAAGGGGTAGGGGCCGAAGCTCTCCTCCGCCCACTCCAGCACGCCGGGCAGTTCGGACATGGCCTGCCGCCCCGACTCCCCGCGCGCGACGGCCGAGTGCGCGGGCACGTCCCCGGCGGTGGAGCGGCGGACGTCATAGGCGCCGATGGCGAGCGTGGCCAGATAGCTCGCCGTGGGTTCGGCGGTGCGCCAGTGGTACGTCGTACGGCCGTGGCCGGTCCGTTCGCCGGTCAACTCCCCGTTGGAGACCGCCGCGACGCCCTTCGGGACGGTGATCGAGACGGTGTAGGTCGCCTTGTCGGAGGGGTGGTGGTTGCCGGGGAACCAGGTCATCGAGCCGTTCGGCTCGCCGAGGGCGAGGGCGCCCGCGCCGCCGTGGGTGCGCAGCCAGCCCTCCTCGGAGCCGTCCGGATCGGTGATCGTCCTCGGCGTGCCGGAGTAGCGGACCCGCACGGCGAAGGCCTCCCCGTCGTCGAGGCCGCCGGAAGGGCGGACGATCAGCTCCTGGCCCTCCCGCTCCCACTCCGCCTCCTCGTCCTCGACGGTGACGTCCTCGACGCCGAGCCCCTTGAGGTCCAGGTGGAAGGAGGACAGGTCCTGGGTGGCGCGGGCGGTGAGGGTGGCCGTACCGGTGAGGCGGCGGGTGTCCGGGGTGTAGCGCAGGTCCAGGGTGTAGTGGCGCACGTCGTAGCCGCCGTTCCCGGCCTTCGGGAAGTACGGGTCGCCCACGCCGGGCGCACCGGGGGAGCCGTCGCCGCCGGCTCCGCAGGACGCCAGCGCGAACAGGGCGGGAACCAGGCACAGCCGTACGAACCGGGACACGTCCGCGATCCTACGGGGCCGTGACACCATCACCTACGTGCTCGACATCGGCTACGCCCTCTCCAACCGCTTCCCGGACCCGCCGCAGACCGACTACCGCCGCGCGGACGTCCACGCCCTGCGCCACGACCTGTTCTGCGGTGACGTCTATCTCGCGGACACCAAGGAGGACCGGGAGCTGTCCACAGCCTGGGGATGGGTGCCGGTGCTGGACTTCGCCTGGGCGCTGTGCGACATCGTGGAGCGCATCGACCAGGACCCGGCGGGCTCCCGCGCGTCCCGCCCGCAGCGCGCGGAACTGGACTTCACCGAGTCCACCGACCGGATGCTCTTCGAGCGCCGCTTCGGCTGGGTCGACGTCGAGGCGGACTGGATGCCGGCCGAGGAGCCCCCGCTGACCTTCTCCCACTCCGAACTCCGCCGCGAGGCCCGGGACTTCCTGCACGACCTGATCGCGGACCTGTGCGACCTGCACGAGGACCTGGCGGAGAACCCGGCGATCTGGACCCTCCAGGCCCGGTTCCCCCGAGTGCCCTGACGTCCCGTACGGCCCTCAGCCCGCCGCCCGTGTCCCGCCCTAGCCCGCCGCCCGTGTCCCTCCCTAGTCCTCCACCCGTATCCCCAGCGCCCCCGCCAGCACAGGCGCCAGGTCCAGCAGTTGTCCCGTGCCGATCACCGCCCCCGCGAGCCGGTCCACGCCCCGGGCGATGTCCAGGGTCGCCGCCTCCCTCAGGTCGACGTCGGTAAGCGTGGCCCCGGTCAGGTCGGCCCCCTTGAGGGCACACCCGGGGAAGGCGACGCGCTCCAGCGTGGCGCCGCCGAAGTCCGGTTCCACCAGGACGCAGTTCTCGAAGACGACGTCCCTGAGCCGGGCCCCGCGCAGATTCAGGTAGTCGATCTTGCCGCCGCGGATCAAAACCCGCTCCAGCGCGGCGCCGTGCAGTTGCACCCCGCCGAGGCGGGCGTCGCGCAGCTCCACGTCTCTCAACGTCGCCTCGGACAGATCCGTACCGACACCGCGCGGAGCGCTGAGCACCGAGTCCAGGAAGCGGGCGTGCCCGAGCCCGGTCCCGTCCAGCACGCACCCGCTCAGCGCGCAGTCCATGAAGCGCGCTCCGCTCCCGTCCTGCCCGGCGAGATCCACCTCCCGGAACTCAAGCCCGTCGTAGTCGCCGTCCGGCTCCAGCTCCCCGCCCCCGAACGCCTCCAGCTCCGGCAACCGCACCTCCGGCCGCCGCGCCGCCTTCACCCGCGTACCGCCACCGCCACCACTGCCGTCACCACTGCCCGCACGCACCATGCCCCCATGCTGCACCCGACCACTGACAGCGCGCCTGACCTGCGATGTCTCTGCCGATGTCACATTCGGAGGGGGCTGCTGCGTCGTACTTGCAGAACGGCCGCCGAACAGGCCGTCACAGAGAACGCCCCCGAGCAGAGGGAGACCCCCTATGCACCGCATCACCGTCGTAGGCGGCGGCTTCGCCGGACTCGCCGCGGCCATCACCGCCGCCGAGGCGGGCGCCCACGTCACCGTGTACGAGGCCCACCACACGCTGGGCGGACGGGCGCGGACCGCCGAGGGGCCGTACCGGACCAACGAGGGACCGCACGCCCTCTACAACGGCGGACCGCACTGGGCCTGGCTCAAGCAGCGGGGTCTCATCGGCCCGCTCGCCCAGCTCCCGCCCCTGGAGGCGGCCCGGCTGCGGCTGCGCCACAAGGGCGCCCTGCGCCGCACCCCGCCCTTCGGGATGCTCAAGCTGCTGCGCCGCGGCCTGCCGCAGGCGCCGGTCGACGTGGACTTCCTGACCTGGGCGACCGGAATCGCGGGCGAGGAGGGCGCGCGGGCCGCGGCCCACTACTCCGCCGTGGCTCTCTTCCACCACGACCCGGGCGCGCTGTCCGCCGCGTTCGTGCAGGAGCGGCTGCGCCGCGCCACGAAGCTGCCCCCGGAGGCGCACTACCCGCGCGGCGGCTGGGGCAGTGTGATCGGGCGGATGGCCGACCACGCCTGGAACCTCGGGGTGCGGATGGAGACCCTGTCCCGCGTCGACACCCTGCCGACCGACACCCCGGTCGTCGTCGCCACCTCGCTGGACTCCGCGCGGCGGCTGCTGAAGGACGAAAGCCTGACCTGGACGAGCGGCCGTACGGCACTGATCGACCTGGCGGTACGCACCCGGCGCGGCGACGCCTTCGCGGTGTCCGACCTGGACCGTACGGGGTGGATCGAACGGTTCACGGCACAGGACAGGACCCTCGCCCCGGCCGGTGAGTCCCTCATCCAGGGGCAGATCCCGATCGGCCCCGGCGAGTCGAAGGCGGACGGCATCGCCCGCGCCGAGGAACTGCTCGACCTCGCCTTCGAGGGCTGGCGGGACCGGGTCACCTGGCGGCGGGAGGCGCTCGCGGGCGGCCGTACCGGCGCGGTGGACCTGCCCGGCACGAGCTGGCGGGACCGCCCGGCGATCGACCGCGGGGACGGCGTGTACCTGGCGGGCGACCAGGTGGCGGCGCCGGGGGTGCTGTCGGAGGTGTCCTTCAACAGCGCCCTGACCGCGGTGTCGCTGGCGCTGGGCAAGAAGGCGCTTGACCTCAAGCATGCTTGAGGTTGAAAAGTAGCCCCCGGAAGCGAGAACAACCACCGCGGACCACTCCTCTGGGGGACCTCATGCACGCCATCCGCCTGCACGCGTTCGGCCCGGCCGAGAACCTCACGTACGAGGAGGTGGAGGACCCCGTGCCCGGCCCCGGCCAGGTCCGGGTCGCCGTGCAGGCGGCCGGGGTCCACCTCCTGGACACCGCCCTGCGCGAGGGCCGGCAGGGCCCCGCCCCGACCCCGACGCGACTGCCCACCATCCCCGGCCGGGAGATCGCGGGCGTCGTCGAGTCCCTCGGCGAGGGCGTCGCCGCCCTCTGGCTCGGCAAGCGCGTCGTGGCCCACATCGGCTTCGCACCCGGCGGGTACGCCGAACTCACCGTCACCGAGGTCGAACGGCTGCACGAAATCCCGGAGAACCTGGACTTCGCCGAGGCGGTCGCCATGATCGGCACGGGGCGTACGGCGATGGGGATCCTCCAGTTCGCCGACCTGGGCCCCGACTCCGTGGCCGTGATCCCCGCGGCGGCGGGCGGCATCGGCACCCTGCTCGTCCAGTACGCCAAGAACGCCGGCGCCACCGTCATCGGACTGGCCGGCGGTCCCGAGAAGGTGGCCCGCGTCCAGGCGAACGGCGCGGACCTCGCCGTCGACTACAAGGACCCCGACTGGCCGGAGAAGGTCCGCGCCTGGCTCGGCGGCCGCACGGCCACGGTCGTCTTCGACGGCGTCGGCGGCGACGCGGCCCGCCACTCCGTCTCCCTCCTCGGCCCGAACGGCAAGCACGTCGTCTTCGGCTGGTCGGCGGAGGGCATCCAGGGAGGCGAGCCGTACGTGGTGGAGGGCATCTCGGAACAGGTCCTGGGCCCGGTGATGATGCAGAAGGCCGGCGGCCCCAACCCCGTCCGCACCCTCGAACTCCGAGCCCTGACACAAGCCGCCTCAGGCCACCTGAGGCCCACGGTCCAGCGCTACCCCCTGGCAGAGGCAGCCAAGGCCCACCGAGCTTTGGAGACGAGGGGGACGGTGGGCAAGGTGGTACTGGAACCGTAGAAGCCAGGGACGCAGCTACGGACAGGCGGCACCGCTGTACGCACCCCGCTGCGGGCAGTCGTGCCTCCACCCCCACGGCAACCCCCGCGCACGATGCGCCTACGTCACCGCCCTGCCACCCAATCCGCCACCCGAGCCAGCCGCGAAGACGACGCCGCCCCCGACACCGCCTCCCTCCGATCCGCCGCCCGGTACACCGCGTACATCCCCCGCACCCCGATCCACCGCAACGGCTCCGGCTCCCACTTCCGCACCGCATGCCCCACCCAAGGCAACTCCGTCAGCTCGGTCCGCCCACCCTGCCCCGAGTCCACCTGCACCAGGTCCCGCAAAGTACGCGCCGCCAGATTCGCCGTAGCCACCCCGGACCCCACATACCCCCCGGCCCACCCCAGCCCGGTCGACCGATCCAGCGTCACCGTCGCGCACCAGTCCCGGGGCACCCCCAGCACCCCCGACCACGCATGCGCGACCCCCACCCCCGCCAACTGCGGGAAGAACGCGAGCAGAATCGACCGCAGCGCCGCGATCGTCGCCTCCTGCGTCCGCCCGTCGTTGTCGGTCGCCGACCCGAAGCGATACGGCACCCCACGCCCACCCAGCGCGATCCGCCCGTCCGCGGTCCGCTGGGCGTACATATAGGCGTGCGCCATGTCCCCGAGCGTCTCCCGCCCGCCCCACCCCACGGACTCCCACTGCTCGTCGCTCAACGGCTCGGTGACGATCATCGAGGAGTTCATCGGCAGCCACGTCCGCCGCTCGCCCTTCAGCACGGCCGTGAACCCCTCGGTGCACCGCAGGACATAGGGCGCCCGCACGGTCCCGTACGGCGTCACCGCGTGCTTGGGCCGGATCTCGGTGACCGGCGTCTGCTCGTGGATGACCACGCCCAGCGCCTCGACCGCCGCCGCGAGCCCCTTCACCAGCTTCACCGGATGCACCCGCGCCCCGTGCGGCGTCCAGGACGCCCCCACCGCGTCCGCGATCCGGATCCGCTCGGCGGTCTCCCGGACCCCGTACAGTTCCCGGTCCTTCTCCCCGAACGCGGCCTCGGCCTCGTGGAAGGCCTTCAGCCGCGCCAACTGCGCGGGCGTACGCGCGACTTCGAGCACCCCGCCCTTGTGCACGTCCGCCTCGATGCCCTCCGCCGCCGCGACGGCGACGACCTCGTCGACGGTGTCGTTCATGGCCCGCTGCAGCCGGACCGCGGCCTCCTGGCCGTGCAGCTTCGCGTACCGGTCGCGGCCCGCGATGCCGTTGTACAGCCAGCCGCCGTTGCGCCCGGAGGCGCCGTAGCCGCAGAACTTCTGCTCAAGGACGGTGATATGGAGGAAGGGCGCCGCCTTCTTCAGGTAGTACGCCGTCCACAGTCCCGTGTATCCGCCGCCGACGATCACCACGTCCGCCGAGGCGTCCCCGGGCAGCGGCTCCCGCACCGCGGGGAGGCCGTCGTCCGCGTACCAGTAGGAGATGCCACCGTTCACGACATCACTGACCGAGCTGCTCATGGCCGGGACGTTAACCCGTCCCGCCGACCGCTGTCTCCTTCGGATTCCGTCGATATCGCGTGGTGGGAGCCCCGCCAGCCCGGCTACGGTCGCCCGGTGACCGACCTCCCGGACAGGCTGCCCGAACGCGCCGCGCACTTCCTCCAAAAGTGGGACCTGCGCCAAGAAGGACCCCCCATGCGCGGCCGATGCGCACTCGTCCTCCCCGTCCGCCGCACCGACAACACCCCCGCCGCCCTCAAGGTCCAGGACGTCGACGACGAAACGGTCGGCGAGCCGCTCGCCCTGCGCACCTGGAACGGCGACGGCGCCGTACGCCTCCTGGCCGAGGCCGAGGACGGCACCCTCCTCCTCGAACGCCTCGACGCCACCCGCACCCCGCACCACCTCCCCGACACCCGGGAGGCCACCCTCGTCGTGGCCGGCCTGCTGGCCCGCCTCACCGCCACCCCCGCCCCACCGGCCTTGCGCCGCCTGGCCGACCTCGCCCGCCGCCTCCTCGACCAGGCCGCGACCGTCCTTCCCCGGCTCGACGACCCCACCCTCCTGAAGGACTGCGCCGCGGCCGTCCGTGAGGTCGCGGACGACCCCGGCGACCGCCTCCTCCACTGGGACCTGCACTTCGAGAACGTCCTGGCCGCCGACCGCGCCCCCTGGCTGGCCATCGACCCCAAACCCCTGGCGGGCGACCCCGGGTTCGAGCTGTTCCCCGCCCTGTGGAACCGTTTCGACGCCGACGAGATCCTGTGGCGCTTCGACGCGATGACGGAAGTGATGGGCCTCGACCGGGACCGGGCCCGCGCCTGGACCCTGGCCCGGGTCCTGCAGAACTCGCAGTGGCGGATCGAGGACGGCGACCCGCCCCTGCCGGAGCACCTGGAAATCGCGGCGCGGCTGCTCGCCCGCACCGGTTAGCCTCCGCACATGATCCGCACCGCGACCCCCGCCGACATCCCCGTCATCCACGCCCTCGTCCGTGAACTGGCCGAATACGAGAAGGCCCTGGACGAGGTGAAGGCCACCGAGGAGCAGTTGCTTGAGGCGCTCTTCGGTGAGCGTCCCGCCGCCTACGCCCATCTCGCCGTCGACGACACCACCGGCGAACCGGTCGGCTTCGCCCTGTGGTTCCTGAACTTCTCCACCTGGCGCGGCGTCCACGGCATCTACCTGGAGGACCTGTACGTCCGCCCCACAGCCCGCGGTGCCGGCCACGGCAAGGCGCTGCTCGCCGAGCTGGCCCGGATCTGTGTGGAGCGCGGCTACCAGCGCCTGGAGTGGTCCGTCCTGAACTGGAACACCCCGTCCATCGCGTTCTACGAGTCGCTGGGCGCCCGCCCGCAGGACGAGTGGACGGTGTACCGGCTCACCGACGAGGCGCTGGTCACGCTCGGCAGCTGAGCAGGGTCCGGGTCAGGTCCAACGGGTCCGCGGCGCCGCCGAGTTCGGTGTGTACGGCCATGGCCAGCTCGGGCCGGGCCAGCAGCGCCCCGCCCGCCGGGTCCCCGGCCGCACGCGCGGCGAGCCCGAGCCCGACCCAGCTCTCCGGGTCGCCGTCCCCGCGCACGATCCGCTCCCGGCACAGCCGCAGCGCGGTCTCCGCGTCCCCGGTCACCAGGGCGACGTCCTCGGGCCGGGCCCCCTCCACGGTGGCGCCGGGGTCCGCGCGCAGGGCGTCGAAACCGGCGGGGTCGGCGAGCAGCCAGCGCAGCAGGACCGCGCGGGTGTCGAAGCCGCGCGCCGGGGCGCCGGGGACGAGTTCCGGTTCGCCGGCGTCCCCCGGCCGCCCCTCCGCGTGTGCGCGTACCACCCGTGGGTCGGGGCGCAGGTGATACGCGCGCCAGGTCGCCCGGTGATCCGCCACCGCCAGCTCCGCGGCGGTCCGGGCGGGTCCCTCCACCGGTTCCGCCAGCCACGGCGCGAGCCGCCCCTGGAGTTCGGCCACGAGTCGCCGCCCCAGATCCGTCAGCCCCTCGGCGTCACCGATCCCGCGCAGGGCGTACGCCGTCTGCTCCCGCCACAGCGCGAACTCGAAGCGCCCGAGCGGGTGTTGGCGCCGCCGCCAGAACCCGGTGACGCCGAGGAAGGCGTACACGCCCTGCAACAGCCCGCCGAGCGGCCGGGGGTCGTCGCGCCAGGGCGCGTAGTGGAGACGCCCGCCGCCCTGGTCGTCGTAGAGCGTGAACAGGTGCATGAAGGCGCTGAGTTTGTTGTGCTGGAACTCGTGCACCAGCGTGGACGCGAGCTGTTCGCCGTCGTCGGGGAGGGAGGCGAGGGCGGCGCCGAAGGCGTCCCCGGAGGAGGCGCTGTGCGGCCGGAACCGCTCGGCGCGCGGCCGGGGTACGAGGGTGACCAGGCCGCCGGCGAGTGCGCGGGCCGCCTCCTCGTCGAGGCCGCGCAGGATGTCCCAGGCCTCGGTGAACAGTTCCTGCCAGGCAGCCGCGGGCACGGGCTCGGTGCGGGTGGGGGTGCGCAGCGTGCGGTAGGGGTCGGCGTCGTCCAGGACCAGCCC
This sequence comes from Streptomyces sp. NPDC110618, assembly GCF_055657065.1. NCBI lineage: Bacteria > Bacillati > Actinomycetota > Actinomycetes > Kitasatosporales > Streptomycetaceae > Streptomyces > Streptomyces sp. NPDC110618. Next base: position 49,659 of record NZ_JBVKBN010000018.1, read on the forward strand.
GCAGCCGTCGGCGCGCAGCCGGGTCAGCGGATGCCAGTCGGGCCCGTCGAGCGCCCGCCCGCCGACCTCGGCCCGGCCACCGGAGGCGGACACCTCCACGGCGTCCTGCCCGGCGTCGACCCGCATGGCCCCGAGCGCGGGCAGCACCGCCCACCCCTCGTGCACGGGGACGCCGATCCGGAAGTCCAGCCCGGCGCGGATCGCCGCGCTCGCCGCGACGGCGTGCAGATAGCCGGTGTCGGGAGGGGTGTCCCCGGCGGCCGAACCGCGCAGCCGCCGCAGGGTGTGCGCCGCCCACACACCGACGGACGGGTAGGCGAGCAGTTCCTCGAAGGCGGCCCCGTCCGCGGCACGGGCCCGCATCAGCAGCCGCCAGGCTTCCTCGGGGACCTCGTCGGAGGCGTCCAGCAGGGCCCGTACGACCAGCAGCCGCCAGCTGCGTTCGCTGGCCCGGAGTCCGGCGACGGCGGCGGGATCGCCCCCGCCGCCGAGCAGTTGGTCGAAGGCCTCGGCCGGAAGTACGTGTGCCCCGCTCACGCTTCGTCGCGCTGGGGGTTGTAGCCGCCGAGGCTGCCGGCCGGGTCGTCGATACGGCTGAGCAGCCGCCGCATGGAGCCGTCCCCGGGAGGAAGCGGATGGGAGGGCCAGGCGTCCAGCGGAACACCGCTGAGGTCAATCAGCTCGGACTCGACTCCGGACTTGTCCATGACCCCGTCCATTTCTGCTATTTGAGGTGTTTTACGGGTTTTCCAGCGGCGACCCTAGTGCATCGCCGCACCTCTTACAGGCAGCTCACAGATTCATGCTCGGAATTGAGCCCGGTCGAGTGAAAAGTGGGCGTACGGGTAGAGACCGGGCGTGAGAGAACTCGGGGAATCGGTCGAGGAGTTGCACGGCGGACCGGACCCCGCCCGGGTGACGGAGGTGTGGGCACCGTCGGACTCCGGCGAGCGCCGGGGCTCGGGGTACCGGGTGGGCGAGCGGTACGTCCTCACGGCCGCGCATCCGGTGCGCGGTGTTCTCCACGCGGGCGTACGGGACGGCGGTACGCGCCGGACGGCACGGGTCCTGTTCTGCTCCGAGGCCGCCGGTGCCGCCCTGCTGGAGCTGCTGGAGCCGTCCGTGGACGCGCCGCCGCCGCTCTACGGGACCGTCCCGGAGACGGACGCCGGTGTGCCGTTCACGACGGCGGGGTTCCCCCTGGCCGCCCCCGGCACGGTCTTCCGCACATCGGGACGGCTCCGCCCGCGCCGCACCGCCCTCGAACTCATCGTCCCCCCACCCCCTGCGGCCCGCTCCCCCTGGGAGGGCATGTCCGGCGCGCCGGTGTGGTGCGAGGGCGCGCTGGTCGGCCTGGTCGGCGGCCAGGAGCGCGCCTCGGACCCGTCCCGCCTGACCGCGACCCGCACCGACCGCTGGCACGACCTGCTGACCGGACCCGAACTGGCCCTGCTGCACGAGCACGCCGGATTCCCGGCCACCCCCGCCGGCCTGACCCGCCCGGCCCCGACCCCACCGACGGCCTCAGGCCCGGCCGTCCTGGCCCACCTCCCCGCCAACCTCCCGCCCCGCGAACTCGACGGCCTGGTCACCGCCCTGACCGCCATCCCCTCCGTCAGCGACCGCAACGGCCTGACCCTGATCCTCGACGGCGTCGACCCGGTGATCGCGGCCATGAGCCCACGCTCCCCCGCGCTGCGCCCGGACATCTTCGGAATCGTGCGCACCTGCCTGCGATATCCGGGGACCTTGGACCAACTCCTGGACGCGATACGGTTGGTGGAGGGCGAATCCGTCGGGGTCGCCCGAATGGACCAGGAGGCGGTGGAGTTGTCCCGGCGCCATTGCTGACCTGATATCGCGGCGCGGCACGGCTGCGGTGTTTCATCCCCCGAAGGGCGGGCCATCTATCAGGGGGATGTGAGCAACCCGCCTTGCAACGACAGCCGGGGGGAAGGGGTTTGGGCGTCATGGAGCCGTCTGTGGCCGCCGTCGAGTCCAACCTAGTCGATCTCGCGGGGGTGTCTCTTGAAACGCTGCGCTCCATGGACAGTCGGATTCTCGCCGGTTCCCTGGAAGAGCTGCGCCAGCGCATCGATCTGGCGCAGGCGAGCGTCAGCGACTTCAACCCCAGCGCGGAGCGGTTCGACTGAGGGGGCCGGGGCCGCCGATGCGTGCTGAGCACACGCTCCCCCATCACCGTCTGCCCTCCTCCGGCCTGGAGGAACTGAGCTGCGGCGAGGGCAGTCCGGCAACCATCGACCTGCTGCTCGCGGCCGAACGCAGCAGACGCCTGCTGCTGTTACGGATGCTCGACGACGCCACCGATCTCGGGCCCGCCTGGGACCTGCTGAGCGCGGCACAGCGCCGGGCGCCGGACGTCGTCGACGAACTGCTGATGTATCCGCAGGCCGGGATGTGGCTGGCCACGGCGCTGCGCCGACTGCGCGGCAGCCTCCCGCAGGACGAGCCGCCCCTGTCAGTGGTCCTGGGCCACATCTCCTGTCTGGCCGCCGTCGCCGCGCTGCACGCCGGCCTGGACTTCGCCATCGAGGTCCCGGTACGGCACGGCCGGGTGACCCTGCCGACCCTGGGCTGCGCCGAACTCCCCACGACCGAACGGTGGTCCACGGCGACGCTACGCGCGAAGGCGGGCCGCACGGTCGTCACGGCACCGGGTGCCACGGTCACCGTGCCGAGCCCACCGGACACCCCGGCACCGGGCTGGCGCCCCCTGCGCCGACTGTCGCTGGGCCCCGCGACCCACCGTCTCACCCTGGCCCTGGACGACATCGACCCGTACCGGACCTACCCCACGCCCACCGAGCCGGACCCGCTCTCCGAGGAGGCGGCCGAGCAGTGGCGGCGGGTGCTGGAGCGGGCCTGGACGGTCCTGCTGGACGAACAGCCGCGCGCGGCGGAGGCGATGCGCCGGGGGCTGTTGTCACTGACCCCGGGCCCGCCGAGGGAAAGGTTTCGGCCACGCAGTGTGACCGCCGGGGACGCTTTCGGCGGCATCGAGTCCTCGGAGCCGGACGACGCGGTGCAACTGGCGGTGACCCTGGTGCACGAGTTCCAGCACACCAAACTGGGCGGCCTGCTGCACCTGACGCCGCTGCTGACCGAGGAAACCTCCGAGACACCCGAACTCTGGTACGCCCCCTGGCGGGACGACCCCCGCCCACTCGACGGACTCCTCCAGGGCATCTACGCCTTCATCGGCATCGCCCGCTTCTGGCGCACCCACCGCCTGGCATCCGGTGCCGCGACGCCCACGGCGCACTTCGAGTTCGCCCTGTGGCGGGCCCATGTGGCCACGGCCCTGCGCCAGGTGCACCGCCACGAACGCCTCACCCCCGTCGGCGCACAGCTCCTGGACCGCCTGTACGCCCTGTGCACCCGCTGGCTGGACGAACCGGTGCCCGAGACCCCGCTGGCCCTGGCCCGTATCTGCGCCGCGGACCACACCACCCGCTGGCGCGCCCACCATCTGCGCCCGCCGCGCGCGGCCGTCGAGGAGGCGGCCGCGGCCTGGCTGGCGAACACGCCGGCCCCGCCCCGCTCCCTCGCGGCACCGCCCGACGTGGTCACCGACGACTCCGCCCGCTGGCTGGACACCCTGGCGGTCCTGACCCGCCACCGTCTCTCGGGCGAGGACCCGGAGAAGGCGGCGGTGACCGGGGCGACACCGGCGGACGTCCTCCTGGCGTCCGGCGAGGCGGAGGCGGCGCGGGCGGCCTACCTCACCCACCTGTCGACCACACCGGACCACCCCACGGCCTGGTCGGGCCTCTCCCACGCCCTCACCCAAACCCAAACGGCCCCCGCGGCAGCCCACTTCCTACGCCACCACCCGGAACAGGCCCGAGCGGTCCACAGCGCGATAGCCGAGGCAACGGGAACCCCACCGGACCCCATAGCCCTGGCAACGTGGCTGGCGAACTGAAGTGACTGCGTAGCTGCGGGCAGTCGTGCCGCAGGGCGGCACGGGTGGGCTGGGGGTCCCCCCTCTGGGGGGAGGCACCCCGCAAGCGCGGGCGAGCGAAAACCCCGCCCACCCGCACCCCAGCGGACCCGCGCCCAAGGACCCGCCCGTCACCTCACAACGGCATCGGGTCGATGTCACAGTTCGCCCGCTCCCGGGCCCGCGCCTGCACCGTCGCCGGGTGCGGCGCAGCCTCCGCCGCCCGCAGCCGAGGCGCGTCCAGCACCTGCTCCATCCGAGCCAGCGCGTCCTCCCGCAGCGCCTCCGACTCCTCCTCCGCCCCCAGCGCGGCCATGTCCAGCGAGAGATTCACCGCGCACACGAGCGTGGTCGGGTGGTTCTCCCCCAACCGCTCCCGGCTCAACTCCAGCGACCGCTGCCCGAGTTCACGCGCCTCGCTCACCTGCCCCAGCGCACTCAGATCGCTCGCGAGATTGATGGCGCAGGCCAGGGCGATCGGATGGTTCTCCCCCAGCCGCTCGGTCAGCGACGCCAGCGCCTCCTCGTCCAGCGCCCGCGCCTCCTCGACCTGCCCCAGCAGCCGGAGCGTCACCGCGAGGTCGACGTCCGCGGCAAGGACGTGCGGGTGGTCGGCCCGGAAGACCCGGCGGAACCGCTCACTGGTCTTGGCGCCCCGGTCCCGGGCCGCCTCCAGTTCGCCGTTGTGCCGCAGCGCCACCGACAGCGCCAGTGCCGCCGTGAGGGACTCGGGGTGGGTGTCGCCGTAGCGGCGGGTGAACTGGTTGAACGCCTCGCGGGCCAGTTCCAGCGCCGTCGCGTGGTCGCCCTCCTTCCGGCAGGCCTCACCGAGCTGCCGGAGCGTCTGGAGGGTGGAGGGGTTGCCGGCGCCGAAGACGGGCCGGAAGCCGTCGACGACCGCCTCCTGGAGGGCGCGCGCGCCGACGTAGTCGCCGGTCTCACGGACGTCGATGGCGATGGAGCCCTGGGTGATCAGCGACTGGTGGTGGTCGATGCCGTAGAGCCGGGTCTTCAACGCGTGCGTGTGCTGGTCCAGTTCCAGCGCCCGCTGGAAGTCACCCACCAGGCGCAGGCTCACGCCCAGGTTGTGGGCGGTGCCCAGGGTCGTCGGGTCGTCCTCGCCGAAGGCGCGGCGGGCCCGGTCGTAGGCCATCCGGTCGAGGTCGGCACCGGCCGCGAAGTCGCCCTCGACGCGGCGGACGGCCGCCTCCAGCATCATCGCCTCCAGCGCGTCCTCGCGGGTGTCCTCCCGGTCGCCGGGCGCGGTGCGGGCGTAGATCTCCTTGAGCTGCGCGACCAGGCGGGAGGCGTCGTCGTAGCGGCCGACCTTCAGGTACAGGAAGCCGAGCCACCAGCCCATCAGCCGGGTCTGCTGGTCCTCCTCGCCGAACAGCGCCTGCCAGGTCTGCCACGCCTGCTCGGTGAACTCCCGCGCCACCTTGTGGTCGCCCCAGTACCAGAGGTACCTGGCGACGTTCATCACCAGTTCGCGCACCCACGGCTGGTCGGACTCGATCGCGTTGGAGGCGATGACATGGCCGTACAGCTCGGCGTAGCGCGGCCAGTTGGACGCCTGGTTGGGGCCCTTGGGGTCGGCGGCGGCCAGGAGGGTGTGAGCCCCGTTGCGCATGCGTTTCTGTTCCTCGGGGGTCATGCGGTGGATCAGCACGGCCTGCACGAGGCGATGCATTTCGATCGAGTTGGTGCGGTGGTCGATACGGGCGAGGGAGTACCGGTTGATCTCACGGATGGCGCGGGCCAGCCGCATCGGGTCGTTCAGCGCCCGGTCCAGCTCGGGGTCGATGGTGGAGCCGCCGAGGCCGGAGAAGATGGAGCGGGAGATCGGGTCGGGCGCGAAGTAGGAGCACAGCTGGAGCAGCCTGAGCGCGGTGAGGCTGCGGGTCTCCAGGTGGTCGAGGGAGACGTTCCACGCGGCGGCGACGGGGAGCTGGTAGTCCGGCGGCGGCGAGACGTCCAGCAGCTCGGCCCGCTTGTGCTCGAACAGCCGCAGGTACTCCGAGACCGGCATCCCCGTCTCGGCCCGCCAGGCGGCCGCCTGCTCCAGGGCCAGCGGCAGGTCGCCGAGGGCCTCGGCGAGCCGGTCCGCCTCGGCGTCGTCGAGGTCGTCGGGCCCGGAGCGGCGCAGCAGCTCCTTGCTCTCCTCGCGGGTGAAGACATCGACTTCGAGGGAGGGTCCGACCACGCTCCAGCGCCGGTTGCGGGAGGTGACGAGGATGGTGCCGCTGCCCCCGGTGGGGAAGTAGTCGCGCACCCGCTCGGGATTGTCCGCGTTGTCGAAGATCAGCAGCCAGCGGGCGTACGGGCGGCCCTCGCGCAGCGCCTCGCGCACCGCGGGACCGGCGATGTTCGCCTCGGAACTGGTGACCAGCCCGAGCCGCTGGGCCAGCTCCACCAGGGCCTGGCCGATCTGTCCGGGACGCTCGGCGGGGATCCACCAGACGATGTCGTACTCGGACTGGTGCCTGTACGCGTATTCGATTGCCAGCTGGGTCTTGCCCACACCGCCCATGCCGTGAATCGCCTCGGGCAGCACCGTGGTGGTGCCCTCGCGCAGCCGCTCACTCAAACGTTCGAGAAGGTCCACGCGCCCGGTGAAGTTGGGATTGCGCGGCGGAATGTTGCCCCAGATACGCGGCGTCGAACGCCCGCTTTCCACCGCGGGCTGCGTATGTGTGGCGGTCATATCCGTGGCTCCTTCTGAAGTTGTCCCGGCCCCCGTCGGGGCAGGCTCGTCGACGTGGCGGTCACTCGGGCGGGAAGTCGTGCGGGAGCCCCCGCCCTTGCGCAGGCTGACGGAGTTCAGCCGGTCGTAGTCGCGCAGGGCACGGGCCAGGCGCTCGGCTCTGGGGAGGAACTTCCCGGACAGCGCCCGCAGCGCGGCCAGTTCGACGCGCAGGAAGGCGACGTTGGCGCGGGTCACCGCGGGCAGGTCGTCGGCCTCGGCGGGTTCCTCGGTCGCGGGGGCCTCGGGCCCGGCGCCCGGTGTCGCGGGCCCGGTCAGCTGTTCCTCCGCGACCAGCAGCCCGCGGACGTCGTGCAGCACCCGGGCGGTGTCGCGGCGCCGGGACAGTGCCAATAACTCCTGGCGGATGTTGGGCCCGAAGACGAACGCCACATCGGCGACGCGCTCGGCCTCCGCCCCGGCGGGCCGCACCAGACCGCTCATCAGCAGCTCCGCCAGATGGGCGGGCCCGGCCCCCGGTACGGAGGCGGTCACCGCGTTCATCACCGGCAGGGTCAGCGGGGCCGCGGCCAGCCGGGTGGCGAGGGCGAACGCGGTCGGCGAGGCGGCGGCCCGGAAGTCCGAGACCCGCTCCCAGGGCGGTACGCCACTGGCGGGGTCCGGCACGTCCTCGACCCAGGGCAGCGCCCGCGCCGCGTCCGTCCGGCGCTTCCAGTCCCGGGCCCGGACCCCCGGCATCTCCACCCAGCCGGCGGTGCCTCCGGTGACCAGCTGGACCCAGCCGGACAGGGAGCGCCCGGTGGGTTCCAGGACCGGGACCGGGACCACGCCGGTACGGGCGTCCGGGTCGTCGACGACCTCCAGCGGGGAGGTACGCAGCTCCCAGCGCAGGGTGTCGTTGGGCGCCCAGGGACGTACGCAGCTGAACCGCATCCGGTGCACATCGAGTCCGGCGCGGGACCACAGGTGCTGCGGCAGCAGATGCAGCACGGCGAGCGGTTCGGTCCGGCCCAGTTCCCGTAGCAGCGGCAGCACCGCGTCCGAGCGCCAGCCCGCGGCCAGACCGTCCGTCAGCACCAGCACCACCCGCCGCTCGGAGGCCGAGGGCGGCAGATGCTCCAGCCGGATCCGGGCCGGCTCGGTGTCGTCGGAACTGAGCAGGCGTACGGTGCTGACCTCGCCCAGGCGCTCCTCGCGGGACAGATCCTCGGTCAGCTTCTCGACCGTCTCCCGCCACACCCGCATCGTCGCGTGATCGTCCACCACCAGCAGTACGGACGGCGGGTCCGCGGCGGACGAGCGCGCCAGTTCGCTCAGGGCGTGCGGTACGGCGTCCAGTGACGCTTCGTCAGCCGCCGCTTCCGCCGCTGTTCGTGGGACATCGTCACACTGCATATGAAGCGCTCTCGGAGCGTCCGGCAAGGGCATGCGTGACATCCACGTGCCAAGCCTGGCAGTGGTCTCCATAAGGTGCAAGACGGCAGGCCACAGGGGGTGAGAGGACAAACTGGACAGTCGATCGAGGGTCGAAGGAACAGCGGATAAAACACGGCCCCCTGCGGTGTCGGGCACGCGGGCTCTTCTCGCGTCCAGCGTGGCACCGCCCCCTGCCGGGCACAAGGCCGTCTGCCACTCTCTTGCGCGTATCGACAAGAAGCCGCCGTTCGGGAACAGGCGCCCGGCCGTGCGCAGCGCCGCGCTCTGCGAAGTCATGGCCACTACACCGGTCCTGTGGGGCCTGGTTTGCGCTCCGGGTCGTCCAGAAGGATGGCCAGATGACGCCCGACGTGGCCGTCCCATTCCTCGGGTCCGAGGGCGAGCGCGTCACTGCGCCATCTGCCGACCCGCTCCGTGAGCGAGCCGAGCCCGCGGTCCTGGAGGATCTCGCTGATGGCGTCCTGGAAGGCGGGGTCGGAGCAGTCCGAGCGGTGCCAGATCATCGCGGGCACCCCGGCCCGCAGCCCGGCCAGCACCTCACGGCGCCCGGTGCCCGAGTCGTCGCCCGGCGGCTCGCTGAGCACCAGGCAGACGGCGTGCGCGTCCTCCTTCAGCTCCCGCTCCAGATGGAAGAAGTACGCCTTGTCCGGCTCGGGCCGGCTCCAGTGGGAGTGGCTGTCGCCCGGCCGGTCCTTCAGCTGGCGCCACTTGGCGTGCCAGGGCCGGTGCCAGGCGGCCCGCTGCAGCCGCTCCAGCGAGCGGATCAGCACGGGGTAGTCCATCGCCAGGGGCGTCGGATCCGGGTGCCCGGACTCCTTCGACCACCACTCGACCGGCTCGTTGAGGAGTTCCCAGGGCAGGATGAACTCCAGGATGACCGGCGCGCGCAGCTCGGCCCAGCGTGCCTCGGACTCCTCGATCAGCCGCTCCACGGCGGCCTCCAGCTCCTCCCGGCACAGCCGGACGGTCTCCCCCCGTACGGGGTGCCAGCCGGTGGAGTCGGACTGCCGCCAGTGCGTGAGGTAGAAGCAGCCGTCCTCATTGCGGTCGGGCTCGAACTGGATCATCAGATAGGCGGGCACCACCGAGGGCGCGGGCTGGGGCAGTTCGGCGTGCTGCCACTCGGCGAGCAGGTTCTCGACCCCCAGCCGCTGGGCCTGGCTCCGGTTGAAGCGGCGCAGCCCGGCGGCGGCGTCGACGAACCCCTCCTCCACCAGCCGGTCGGCGGCCAGGGCGACGAAGGCCATGCTGGGCGGCAGTTCGTCGGGCGGGGTGTTCTGCCCCGCCAGCCTCAGGAAGACCTGCCACCCGGTCTGACACCACCGGGGCAGCTCCTGCACCCGGGACCGGCTGGCCCGGCGCGCCAGCGAGGCCAGCTCGGCCGGGCGCAAGGACTCCAGCACGGGCCGCAGATGACCGAGGTCGGCGCTGTCGAAGAAGTCGATGGCCTCCCACTCGTCCACCAGGGGCCATAACGCGGCGACGCTCGCCGACTCCTGCTCCACGTACTCCAGCGACCGCGCCAGACAGGCCGCGCCGTAGTCGACGTCCGTGCACGTCCGGACCAGCTTGAGCAGCCAGGGCCGCACCCCCTCACCGGCGTACGGCTCCAGCGGCGCCTGCAACTCGTCGGCGAGCATGTCCCGCCATAACTCCCGGCTGGTGGCCTGCTTCACCGTCGCCGACTCCTGAAGCGCGTCCACGATGGCCACCCGCAGCTCATTGCGAACCCGTTCCGGACTGCGCCCTCTCACCCCGTGACCTCCCCAGCCGGCGCGGTTCCGTTGTGCCGACCAGGGTACGGCGCAGGGGGGTGTCGGGGCAGGGGCCTCGGGAAAGCGGCGGAGAGCCGCCGTCGGGTTGCCGTCGGGCAATGCAGCCGGAATGCAGTCGAACGCCCCCGTGACGGTCGTCACGGGGGCGTTCGCGCAGGCAGTCAAAGAGCCCCCTGTCGGATTCGAACCGACGACCTTCGCTTTACAAGAGCGGCGCTCTGACCAGCTGAGCTAAGGAGGCGCGCACGTGCGTGCCCGTGCAGTGTACCCACGTCCCGGCGTGCCCCTGTCGAAAATTTCCGCGAAGTTCACAGGGGTCCAGGTGCTGACAGACCAGGTGAACGCCAGGTACCGTCCGAGGTCAGTCCACTCGCATGGACTACACCACCACCTTCCTACAACGGATCGTCCGGCACGTTCCTGCCGGTAGAAGGGGGCCCATTCACCATGGCCACTGTTTCGTTCGACAAGGCGACCCGGATCTACCCGGGTGGCGACAAGCCCGCCGTAGACGCGCTCGACATCGAGATCGCGGACGGGGAATTCCTCGTCCTGGTCGGCCCGTCCGGCTGCGGCAAGTCCACCTCGCTCCGCATGCTGGCGGGGCTTGAGGACGTCAACTCCGGCGCCATCCGCATCGGCGACCGCGACGTGACCCACCTGCCGCCGAAGGACCGGGACATCGCCATGGTGTTCCAGAACTACGCGCTCTACCCGCACATGACGGTCGCCGACAACATGGGCTTCGCGCTCAAGATCGCCGGCGTCCCGAAGGCCGAGATCCGCCAGAAGGTCGAGGACGCCGCGAAGATCCTCGACCTCACCGAGTACCTCGGCCGCAAGCCGAAGGCCCTCTCCGGTGGTCAGCGCCAGCGTGTCGCGATGGGCCGCGCCATCGTGCGTGAGCCGCAGGTCTTCCTCATGGACGAGCCGCTGTCGAACCTCGACGCCAAGCTCCGTGTCTCCACCCGTACGCAGATCGCCTCGCTGCAGCGCCGCCTCGGCATCACCACGGTCTACGTCACCCACGACCAGGTCGAGGCCATGACGATGGGCGACCGCGTGGCCGTCCTCAAGGACGGTCTGCTCCAGCAGGTCGACTCGCCGCGCAACATGTACGACCGCCCGGCCAACCTCTTCGTCGCCGGCTTCATCGGCTCCCCCGCCATGAACCTGGTCGAGGTGCCGATCACCGACGGCGGTGTGAAGTTCGGCAACAGCGTCGTCCCGGTCAACCGTGACGCCCTGAAGGCCGCCGCCGACAAGGGCGACCGCACGGTCACCGTCGGTGTCCGCCCCGAGCACTTCGACATCGTCGAGCAGAACGGCGGCGCCGCCTCCGCGCTGTCCAAGGACTCCGCCGACGCCCCGGCCGGTCTCGCCGTCTCCGTCAACGTCGTCGAGGAGCTCGGCGCCGACGGCTACGTCTACGGCACCGCCGAGGTGAGCGGCGAGAAGAAGGACCTCGTCGTCCGCGTCAACGGCCGCCAGGTCCCGGAGAAGGGCGCCCAGCTGCACGTCGTGCCGCGGCCGGGCGAGACCCACGTGTTCTCCACCTCCACGGGTGAGCGTCTCTCCGACTGAGTCACGAACCGGGTGAATCACCCAGGTTGACGAGAAGGGCCCCGCAGACCGCTGCGGGGCCCTTCTCGTTGTCGACAAATACCCCGGCAATCCGGGCGTTTCGAGCAGTGCGCGTCAACCCCTTACCCAAAAAGAGGCATCACTTCATCCCCCGAACCGGTGACTAAATGTCGCCAAATCATTACCGGGCGCTACCCTCACTCGCGTGAAGCACTCCACTAACCAACAGACGCGACGCGGCCGGGGCCCCGCCCGCCGGATCGGCCGCTCACTCGCCCTCGTCCTGCCCGTCGTCCTGGTGCTCTCCGGGACCCTCGCGGTCACCCGGGTCGACTGGTCGGGGACCTCCGACTCGGTGCTCACGGCATCGGACGCGTCGGTCTCGGACGCCAAGCCCGGCTCCGTCTCCCGCGCCCCGCAGCACGTGCTGCGCGATCAGCTCATCGCCGAGCTGACCCGGAAGAACCCGGGCGTCGCGCTCACCCACCTCCAGCAGGCCGTCAACGAGCGCCCGTCGCTCGCCCGCCACTGCGCCTCCATCGCCCGCGCCCTGGGCCGTGCGGCGGTCCGCGTCTACGGCCCGACCCGCGCCCAGTCCTACGCCCGCCCGGTCTGCGACACGGCCTTCGCCACGGGAGTCGCCAACGCCGCCCACTGACCCTGATCCGGCGCCCCCGACCCCGGCCCCTGCCCAGCCCGGCAGGACCGGGGCGCCGGGGTGCAACGCCGCAACAGGGGCCGGCCACAGCATGCCCCCAGGGGCGCGGGGCTGTGCCCGATATGCGGCTCCCCCGCGCGGGCGCGACCAGCCCGCCGCGCGGTCCGGCTTGCCCGGTTGCCACTCGGCTCCCCCGCGCGGGCGCGACCAGCCCCCACCGGCCCGCATCCGGCGTAGCTGCGGGCAGCCGTGCCGCTGGGGCGGCACCGGTGGGCTGGGGGTCCCCCCTCTGGGGGAGGCACCCCGCAAGCGCGGGCGCGAGGCCGTGCCCGACATGCGGCTCCCACACGCGGGCGCAACCAGCCCCCACCGGTCCCGCAGCCCGCGACGCACCCCGGACACCCCCTGACACCCCCTGCAACCCGCGGCGCATAGGGTTCCGCACATGACCGATCCCCGTGCCGCCACCCGCCCCACCCAAGCCGTCATCCTGGCCGGCGGCCAAGGCTCACGACTGCGCCCCTACACCGACGACCGTCCCAAGCCGATGGTCGAGATCCCCGGCACAGGCACGCCGATCATCGGCCACCAGCTCGCCTGGCTCGCGGAAGAGGGCGTCACCGATGTCGTCGTCAGCTGCGGCCACCTCGCCGACGTACTGAAGGACTGGCTGGACCGGGCGGACCTCCCCCTGCGGGTCACCACCGTCGTGGAGACCGAGCCCCTCGGCCGCGGCGGAGGCCTCAAGTACGCCGCCGCGCACCTGCCGCACCCCGACCGCCCCTGGTACGCCACCAACGGCGACATCTGGACCCGCTTCTCGCTGCGCGACATGGCCGACTTCCACACCGAGCGGGACGCCGTGGCGACCCTCGCGCTGGCCCGGCCCCGCATCCCCTGGGGCGCCGTGCAGACGGACGGCTTCGGACACGTCACCGACTTCATCGAGGCCCCGCCCACGACGTACGAGATCAACGCGGGCGTCTACGTCTTCTCCGCCGAGTTCGCCGCCATGCTCCCGGAGCGCGGGGACCACGAGCGGACCACGTTCCCGAGGCTCGCCCGTGAGCTCAAGCTCGCCGGGTTCCCGATCCCCCAGGGCGCCTACTGGCGTGCCATCGACACCGCCAAGGACCTGACCGAGGCGGCCAAGGAGCTGTCCGCCCTGCGATAGGGCGACAAGAACCGATGGGGCAAGAAGAACCCCGCGCCCCTGAGAGGGGTGCGGGGTTCCATGGGTTCGAGAACTTCCGCCGGTGGGCTAACCCAGGATCCCGCCCACCGGCCCGTCTACCCCAACAGGCCACCCACGAGGCCCGGCTCACCGGAGGTGGATCCTCCGCCGCCTCCCGTGCCGCCCGGCGTGCTGTCGCCGCCGGTGGTGCCGCCCGAGGTCGGGCCCGCGCTGGTGGCGGGCGCCTGCTGTGCCGGGGCCGTCTGCTGCGGCGGGGCCTGGCCGCCGCCCGTGGCGCCCTGGGTCTGGCTGGGCGTGCCCGCCGTGGTCGTGCCCTGGGTGGCGCCCGGCGTCGCCGCCGCGCCGGGCGTCGGGGATGCCGAGGTGGCGCCCTGCGTCGGCGAACCGGAGGCCGACGGGGTGCGCTTCTCGCGCTTGCCGGGCTCCGAGGGAAGCGGGGAGCCGGGGAGCTGGTTGCGCGGGGCCTCGCCGGGGCCGGGGACGACCACCCGGTCGGCGTCGCGGACGGCGCCGCCGAGGAGCGAGCCGATCAGCAGGGTCAGGCCGGTGACGATCACGGTGATCAGCGCGCCGCGGCGCAGCACGTAGCGGCGCAGGTCCCAGATGTCGGCGCGCGGTCCCAGGCGCCGCCAGGCGCTGCCCGCGAGCCGCCCGTCGACGGAGTAGACGGGGGCGCCCGCGATGATCAGCGGGGACCAGGCGGCGAGGTAGATGATGTCGGGCGCGTCGTAGACGGGGACGCTCTTCCAGCTGACGGTGACCAGCAGCGCCGCCGAGAGCAGCGCGCCGAACACGGCGGCGACCCGCTGCCAGCAGCCCAGCACCGTCAGAACGCCCACCAGCACCTGGAGGAAGGCGATCACCAGGCCGGAGCCGACCGGGTGCGCCAGGGCGAACTGGCGCAACGGCTCGGCGACTTCCCACGGATGCAGGGTGTTGAGCCACTTGACCATCGAGCCGCGCTTGCCGCCGTCGAAGTAGACGGGGTCGCACAGCTTGCCCATGCCGGCGTAGATGGAGATGAAGCCGAGGAAGATGCGCAGCGGCAGCAGGACGACGCCGAGGTTCATCCGGCGGCCGGGGTAGTAGGCGTGCCGCGCCGGGTCGTCGGAGTGCCGCCTGCTCCGCGGCTCCTCCTCCGGCTCTGCGTACCGGTCCTCGCCGTAGCGGTCCGCGTACCGGTCCTCGCCGTACTGCTCGTAGCCGAGGTCCTCGTCGTAGGCGCTGCCGACCTGGCGCATGTCGGGCAGCAGCCGGGTGCCGGTGTCGTCCGGCGCGGTGCGCTGGGCGCCGACGACGGGCGTCTCGACGGTCTGGGCGAGGTCGTCGTAGCCGTCCCCGCCGAAGCCGCCGCCCACGTCGACGCGCGGGATGACCTGGGTGGCGCCCGCGTCGGCCGCCGGTTCCTCCGGATGGCCGACCCCGGCGCCCCGCACGGCCTGGAGCAGCCGGTGCGCGCCGGTGTCGTCCGGCGCGGACCGGCCGCTCCAGACGACGGGCCTGCGGCGGCCGGCCGACGCGCCGGCCACGGGGACGCGGCCGGTGTCCTGGGCGGCGCTCAAGTGCCGTGCGATCCGCGGCGATTGGCTGCGCCTCGTCGACGCGCCCAACTGCACGCGGAAGCTGGCGTGATTGACGATGATCTGCGCCGGATCGCTCGGCACCTTCACCATGCTCAGCGCGGGAGCGTCGTCGAATCCCGACGAGCGGTCCCCCGTGGGTGTGCGGGGTGTTCTGGTGTCCACACTCATCTAACCGAGTGACGTGACGTTAGGACACTGGCTCTGACGTGCCGGAACTGTCCGGACCGCGTCAAGCTCGGCCTCGACGACCGGATTACCCCGTACAGGTGACGGTGCGCACGCGCGTTCAGGCGCGCCGGCGGGCCGCCTCGTACAGCACGATGCCCGCCGCCACACCGGCGTTGAGCGACTCGGCGCCGCCCGGCATCGGGATCCGCACCCGGAAGTCACAGGTCTCGCCGACCAGCCGGGACAGGCCCTTGCCCTCGCTGCCGACCACCACGACGACCGGACCGTCCAGGGCCTCCAGCTCGCCCAGTTCGACCTCGCCGTCGGCGGCCAGACCCACGACCACGATCCCGGCCTTCTGGTACTGCTCCAGCGCCCGGGTGAGATTGGTGGCCCGGGCCACCGGCGTACGGGCGGCCGTACCGGCGGAGGTCTTCCAGGCGCCCGCGGTCATGCCCGCCGCGCGCCGCTCGGGAACGACCACGCCGTGCCCGCCGAAGGCGGAGACGGAGCGGACGACCGCGCCGAGGTTGCGCGGGTCGGTGACCCCGTCGAGCGCCACGATCAGCGGGTCCTCGCCCGCGTCGGCGGCGGCGTCGGCCAGGTCCTCGGGGTGGGCGTACTCGTACGGCGGGACCTGGAGCACCAGGCCCTGGTGGTTCAGGCCGTTGGTCATCCGGTCCAGCTCGGGGCGGGGCGCCTCCATGAGGTTGATGCCACCGCGGTCCGCGGCGAGCTGGAGCGCCTCGCGGACCCGCTCGTCGTTGTCGATGAACTGCTGGACGTAGAGCGTGGACGCGGGCACGCCCTCGCGCAGCGCCTCCACCACCGGGTTGCGGCCGACGACCAGCTCGGACGTCGAACGCCCGCCGCCGCGCCGCTGCGGTGTACGGCCCTGGGCGCGGCGCGCCTTGGCCTGCGCGGCGCGCTGCTTGGCGTGTCCCTTGCGCATCTCGGCGGGCGGGGTCGGGCCCTTGCCCTCCAGGCCCCGGCGCCGCTGGCCGCCACTGCCGACCTGCGCGCCCTTCTTGCCGGACATGCGGCGGTTGTTCGCGGCCATGACCTACCTGTCTGTGTGTAGCGGTGGAATACGTACGTCTATGCAGTGTGCCGCCCGGACGGCCGGGCGGCACAATCGATCACTGCGCTCAGCGCGCGCCGAGGCTCCAGCGCGGCCCGTGCGGGCTGTCCTCGATGACCAGTCCGGACTGCTTGAGCTGGTCCCGGATGGCGTCCGCGGTGGCCCAGTCCTTGCGCGCCCGCGCCGCCTCGCGCTGGTCCAGGACCAGGCGTACGAGGCTGTCGACCACGCCGTTCAGGTCCTCGCCGCGGTCGCTCTCGCCCGCCCACTGCGGGGCCAGCGGGTCCAGGCCGAGGACGCCGAGCATGGCGCGCACCTCGGCGAGGCGGGCCACGGCCGCTTCCTTGTCGTCGGCGGCGAGGGCGGAGTTGCCCTGCCGGACGGTGGTGTGCACGACGGCGAGCGCCTGCGGGACGCCCAGGTCGTCGTCCATCGCCTCGGCGAACGCGGCCGGTACCTCGGCGGCCGGCTCCACGGCGTGCCCGGCGAGTTCCACCACGCGCTGCACGAAGCCCTCGATCCGCGCGAACGCCGACTCGGCCTCGCGCAGGGCCTCCTCGCTGTACTCGATCATCGAGCGGTAGTGCGGGGTGCCGAGGTAGTAGCGCAGCACGATCGGGCGCCAGGTCTTGACCATCTCGCTGACCAGCACCGAGTTGCCGAGCGACTTGGACATCTTCTCGCCGCTCATGGTGACCCAGGCGTTGTGCACCCAGTACCGGGCGAACTCGTCGCCGAAGGCCTTGGCCTGGGCGATCTCGTTCTCGTGGTGCGGGAAGATCAGGTCCAGGCCGCCGCCGTGGATGTCGAAGGCGGAGCCCAGGTATTTGTGGGCCATCGCCGAGCACTCCAGGTGCCAGCCGGGCCGGCCCCGGCCCCACGGCGTCTCCCAGCTCGGCTCGCCCGGCTTGGCCGCCTTCCACATCGCGAAGTCCCGCGAGTCCCGCTTGCCGGTCTCGCCCTCGCCGGAGGGCTGGAGCAGGTTGTCCAGCTCCTGGTTGGACAGGCGCAGGTACTCGGGGAAGGACTTGACGTCGAAGTAGACGTTGCCGTCGGCCTCGTAGGCGTGGCCGCGCTCGATCAGGCCGCGCATCATCTCGACCATCTCGGTGACATGGCCGGTGGCCCGCGGCTCGTACGAGGGCGGCAGGCAGCCGAGGACGGTGTAGCCGTCGTTGAACGCGCGCTCGTTCTCGTAGCCGATGGACCACCACGGGCGGCCCTGGTCCGCGGACTTGGCGATGATCTTGTCGTCGATGTCCGTGACGTTGCGGATGAACGTGACCTCGTAGCCGCGGTACTCGAACCAGCGGCGCATGATGTCGAAGTTCAGCCCGGACCGGATGTGGCCGATGTGCGGTGCCGCCTGCACGGTGGCACCACACAGGTAGATCGAGACACAACCCGGCTTGAGCGGGGTGAAGTCACGGATCTGCCGGGCGCTGGTGTCGTACAGGCGAATAGTCACGAGTCCAAGGGTAGTGGGCGCGGGCCAGTGCCCGAGACGCTTGTGGACAACCTTGTGGACAGCGGTCAGCCCGCGCTGCGGGCAACCAGGGCGGTGGCGACGGCCATCAGGCCTTCACCCCTTCCGGGGAAGCCGAGTCCGTCGGTCGTCGCCCCGGAGACCGACACCGGTGCCCCGGCCGCCTCCGACAGCACCTTCTGGGCCTCCTCGCGGCGCTTGCCGATCTTCGGCCGGGGGCCGACGACCTGCACCGCGATGTTGCCGATGACGAAGCCCGCCGCGCGGACGATCCGGGCCGCCTCGGTCAGCAGGACCACCCCGGAGGCGCCCGACCACTCGGGCCGTCCGGTGCCGAAGTGCTGCCCCAGGTCACCGAGGCCGGCCGCGGAGAAGAGGGCGTTGCAGGCGGCGTGCGCGACCACGTCCGCGTCGGAGTGACCGGCCAGCCCGCTGCCCTCGCCCTCCCACTTCAGGCCCGCGCACCACAGCTCGCGGCCCTCCTCGAAGGCGTGGATGTCGGTGCCGATGCCGACCTGGGGAAGGAGGGGCTGCGCGGGGGTCGCGGGGACCCGAGGCGCCTCAGAAGCCATCGTTGAGCCTCCGGCGGGCCAGGACCGCCTCGGCGAGGACCAGGTCGAGGGGGCGGGTGACCTTGAAGGCCTCCTCGTGGCCGGGCACCACCATGACGGTGAGCCCGAGCTGCTCGACCATGCTCGCGTCGTCGGTGACGTTGTCGGTGACCGTCTCGTGGGCGCGGACCAGGGTCGCCCGGTCGAAGCCCTGCGGGGTCTGCACGGCGCGCAGCCGGGCCCGCTCCGGGGTGGCCACCACCGGCTCGGGCGCGCCCTCGGCGGCGGCCGGTTCGACCTCCTTGACGGTGTCCGCGAGCGGCAGCGCGGGCACCACGGCGGGGGCGCCGTCGCGTACCGCCTCGATGACGGCGTCGACGGTGTCGACCGGGACGAGCGGGCGGGCCGCGTCGTGCACCAGGACGATGTCGTACTCGGGCGGCAGCGCCTCCAGGCCGAGCCGGACCGAGTCCTGGCGTTCGGCGCCGCCGGGCACCACCAGGAAGTCGGTGCGCTCGGGCAGGGCGTGCGCGTCGAGCAGGGACTTCACCTCGGTCGTGCCGTCGGGCGGGGCCACGACGACGACCAGGGAGACGGCGCGGGAGGCGGCCATCGCGCGCACCGCGTGGACGAGCATGGGGGTTCCGCCCAGGGCGCGCAGCGCCTTGGGGGCGCCAGGACCGAGGCGTACGCCCCGGCCGGCGGCCGGAATCACGGCAGCCGTGCGAGCGGTCGGACTGGCCTGCGCGGGCGCAGGGCGCGATTCGTCAGACATCGGTTCCTGTCAGGTTTGTGTGTCGGCCTGGCATGGGTATGGCCTGGGAAGTGCCGGGCGCGACGCCTTGACCGGACCCTTCCGTGACACTGGTCGAGCCAGCAGCCCGAGCCCGGCACCACACAAGTATCGGGGGAAGTCCCCGAGAGACGCCGACAGACGCAGGGCGTGTGACGGTGCGCACAGCGAACATGCCGCAGCGCCCGGCGACAGTGGGAATGTCATCGGGCACCGCGGCACTTCTGTGAGCTGACGCAGCGATGTGGGCTGAGCGTGAGCTGAGCCTGCGCCGGCCGACCGGCGTCAGGAGGCGAGAACCTCGTCGAGGAGAGCCTCCGCCTTGTCCTCGTTGGTGTTCTCCGCGAGGGCGAGCTCGCTCACCAGGATCTGCCGAGCCTTGGCGAGCATGCGCTTCTCACCTGCGGAGAGTCCGCGCTCGCGCTCACGACGCCACAGGTCACGGACGACTTCCGCAACCTTGATGACATCGCCGGAGGCGAGCTTCTCCAGATTTGCCTTGTAACGACGCGACCAGTTCGTGGGCTCCTCGGCGTACGGCGCGCGCAGCACCTCGAAGACCCGGTCCAGCCCGTCCTGACCGACCACATCACGCACGCCGACGAACTCCGCATTGTCCGCTGGCACACGCACCGTCAGGTCACCCTGGGCGACCTTCAGCACCAAGTAGGTCTTGTCCACGCCTTTGATCTGGCGAGTTTCGATGGCCTCGATCAGCGCGGCCCCGTGATGGGGATAGACCACGGTGTCGCCAACCTTGAACGTCATGTGACAGGTACCCCTTCCGTGGCTATCCAGGGTAACACGGATACGGCGTCTTCTGAATGGCGTTTTCGCAGGTCAGGGCATATCTCGGGGCTTGACAACAGCAACCGGAACGTGCTGCGCGGGCCGACCGGAAGAAGGTATTCGCAGGTCGGAGCGGCTCTCCGGGGGAGGTGAAACATGCACGTCACACACTCCTGAAGCCTTCAAAGGAAGGGCGAACATCCCGATATGTCCGGTTCCAAGTGTGCGACTTCCGCTACTCCGTTCGGTGTCATCAGTCGGGTACCGGACGATTCCCGAATTGATCACCAGGGGCGGTCGAGGCACAGTCGTTGATCAATTTCCCGCGGCTCGCACATTCCTTCACGGAAATTTCGCGCATCGGTGTCCTGGGTATGCCCACGGGACTTATGTGAATGCCGGAGGACGGTGGCGGCAAAGTGACCGGTGGGTCACTTGTGGGGGACGGGACGGGTGAAGCGCGGGCCTCTTACCGCGCTCTGGGGAGGGTCGGGTGCGGCGGCGCGGGAACGGCTCGGTAACCTAAGGCCGCTGACAGACACTTAGGGCGGCTTTATGGCGCCCGCCCCGTTCGAGTCAAGGAGTTGCCGCCGCCGTGAGCAGCAGCCTTCGACGCGGCGTACGCGCCGCCGCCGCCATCACGTTCTCCCTCCTCCCGCTCGCCGCGTGCGCCGCAGGCAACGACGCCCAGACCCTGCAGATCAAGCCGGACAACGCCGCGACGACCGTCGGCGACATCAAGATCCAGAACGCTCTCGTCATCACGCAGCCCGACCAGGACGCCGCCGGCCCGGCCGTCGTCTCGGCGACCCTGTTCAACAACAGCACCAAGGCCCAGAAGCTGGAGTCGGTGACCGTCGAGGGCGCCTCCGGCCCCGCCGAGCTGAAGGCCGCCAAGGGCAAGAGCCTGACCATCCCGGCGGGCGGCTCGCTGATCCTCGGCGGCGCCGACAACGCCGCCGCGGTGCTCACCACCGCCCCGCAGGAGGTGGCGGACGGCAACGCCCAGAAGGTGACCTTCACCTTCAGCGAGACCGGCGAGGTGTCCCTGCGCGCCTTCGTCGTCCCGGCCGAGGGCTACTTCACCGGCTGGGGCCCGAGCGAGGTCCCGACCGCGCCCGAGAAGACCGCCTCCCCGACGGACGAGCCCACCGGCGAGGCCTCGGGCGAGGCCACCGGCGAGCCGGGCGACGAGGAGACCACCGAGGGCGCCGAGGGCTCGACCGGCACCCCGACCGACGCCGCCTCGGCCTCGAACTCCGCGGCCGGCAACTGAGCCGACGCACACACGAAGGGCGGGTCCTCTTGATGAGGGCCCGCCCTTCGTCGTACCGCCGTCGCTCTAGGTCAGACCTAGGGCTCGAACTTGTAGCCCAGGCCGCGCACCGTCACCAGGTATCGAGGGGCGCCCGGGTCCGGCTCGATCTTGGCTCGCAGGCGCTTGACATGGACGTCCAGGGTCTTGGTGTCGCCCACGTAGTCGGCGCCCCACACCCGGTCGATGAGCTGCATACGGGTCAGGACGCGGCCCGCGTTGCGCAGCAGCATCTCCAGCAGGTCGAACTCCTTGAGCGGGAGGTCGACCTTGCTGCCGGAGACGGTGACCACATGGCGGTCGACGTCCATCCGGACCGGGCCCGCCTCCAGCGCGGCCGGGGTGGTCTCCTCGGGCTCGCCGCGGCGGCGCAGGACGGCCCGGATACGGGCGACCAGCTCGCGCGAGGAGAACGGCTTGGTGACGTAGTCATCGGCTCCTATCTCCAGTCCGACGACCTTGTCGATCTCGCTGTCCTTGGCGGTCACCATGATCACCGGCACGTTGGAGCGGCCGCGCAGCTGGCGGCAGACCTCGGTGCCGGGCAGGCCGGGCAGCATCAGGTCCAGCAGGACGAGGTCGGCGCCGTTGCGCTCGAACTCGTCCAGCCCGTCGGGCCCGGTGGCCGCGACGGCGACCTCGAAGCCCTCCTTTCGGAGCATGTACGACAACGCGTCTGAGAAGGATTCCTCGTCCTCGACGACGAGCACTCGGGTCACGGATGGGCCTCCGGGGCGGAAAGCGTTTGGTACGCGGCTGACTCGGGGGTTGTGTCGTGGGACGGATCGGCGGGGTGACCGGCCTCGTCGTCGAGGACGGAGTGCTGCTGGGCCTGGTTGCGGGACGCGCCCGCCTCCGGCAGCCGCAGGGTGAAGGTGGAGCCCTGTCCCTCGTGGCTCCAGACCGTGACCTCCCCGCCGTGCGAGGCGGCCACGTGCTTGACGATCGCCAGCCCGAGCCCCGTACCTCCCGTGGCACGGGAGCGGGCCGGGTCGACGCGGTAGAAGCGCTCGAAGATACGCTCCTTGTCCTTGTCGGAGATACCGATGCCCTGGTCGGTCACGGCTATCTCTATGAGATCCCCGCCCGGCGCGTTCACCCGGCGGGCGGAGACACCGACGCGGGTGCGGGCGGGAGAGTAGTTCACGGCGTTCTCGACGAGGTTGCCGAGCGCCGCGGCGAGCTGGCCGCGGTGGCCCCAGATCCGCAGGTCGGCGGTGCCGCCGGTGGCCATGGTGATCTGCTTGGTGCCCGCGGCGTGCCGACAGCGGTCGATGGCCTCGGCCACCAGCTCGTCCACCCGGACCGGCTCGGCGTCGTCCAGCGGGTCGTCGTTCTGCACCCGGGAGAGATCGATCAGCTCCTGGACCAGACTGGTGAGCCGGGTGGCCTCGATCTGCATGCGCCCCGCGAAGTGCTCCACGGCCTCCGGATCGTCCGAGGCGTCCATGACGGCCTCGGAGAGAAGGGAGAGGGCACCCACGGGCGTCTTCAGCTCATGGCTGACATTGGCGACGAAGTCCCGCCGCACCGCCTCGATCCGCCGGGCCTCGGTGAGGTCCTCGACCAGCAGCAGCACCAGCCGGGAGCCCAGCGGCGCCACCCGGGCGGAGACCGCGAGGGCCTCGCCGCGTCCGGTGCCGCGCCGGGGCAGGTCCAGCTCGACCTGCCGTATCTCGCCGTCACGCCGGGTGTCGCGGGCCATCTGGAGCATCGGCTCCACCGAGAGGCGGCCACCGCGCACCAGCCCGAGGGCGTACGCGGCCGAGCTGGCCTTCACCACGGCGTCGGCCTCGTCCAGTACGACCGCGGAGGACCGCAGGACGGACAGGACCGTGTCCACGCCCGGGGGCAGGACGGGGTCGGTGTGCAGGGAGGTGCGGGTGGGCCGTGCCTGGTCGCGTTCGCTCCAGCGGAACGCCAGCATCGCGATGACGCCGGTGAGCACTCCGGCGATCGCTGCCGCTGCGGCGACCGCCGCGTTCACGTCCATGCCTCCAGGTTAGGCACGCCCCCGCTCATCACCCCAGCGGCCGGGGGGCGACCTCGGACACTCGTCGCCCAGAGTTCACCCGGGGGCCGACGTCGGTTCATTTGGGATGCCGGAAACGGACGCGTGCAGGTCACAGGCTGTGGACGTGGGAGCGTTGGCGCCGGTTCGGCGCGGACGTGCACACTGGCCCCGGCCCCCGGAACCCCAACGATCACGTACGAGAGGGACCCCATGCGGGACGCGTACCACGAGGAACTTGACTCGATCGGCGACAGCCTGGTGGAGATGGCCCGCCTGGTCGGGTCGGCGATCGGACGCGCCACCACCGCCATCCTGGACTCCGACCTGAAACTGGCCGAGAGCGTGATCGAGGCGGACCAGAAGGTCGACGACATCCAGCACGACCTGGAGGCCCGTGCCATCGCGCTGCTCGCCCGGCAGCAGCCGGTCGCGACGGATCTGCGGATCGTGGTGACCTCGCTGCGGATGTCCGCGGACCTGGAGCGCTCGGGTGACCTGGCCCAGCACGTGGCCAAGCTCACCCGGCTGCGGTACCCGGAGCGGGCGGTACCGCACGACCTGCACGCCACCATCCTGGAGATGGGCCAGCTCGCCCAGCGGCTGATGGCGAAGGCGGCCGAGGTGATCGTGACCAAGGACGTCGACCTGGCGCTCCAGCTGGAGACCGACGACGACGAGATGGACCTGCTGCACCGCACGCTCTTCCAGCACCTGATGGACGAGCGCTGGAAGCACGGCATCGAGACGGCGGTGGACGTGACCCTGCTGGGCCGCTACTACGAGCGGTTCGCGGACCACGCGGTGGCGGTGGCGAAGCGGGTGGTGTTCCTGGTGACGGGGGAGCACGCGGACGAGCTCCAGCAGGACATCCAGCCGGTGGCGGGGATCGAGGGGGCCTGAGCCCAGGGCGGGCCTGATCCCTGGGCGCGCCTGCTCGGGGCGTGCGTGCCCGGAGGTGTGCGTGCTCCGCGTACTCGGGGCGTGCGGGAGCGCCTCCGTGCGCCGTTGATGCGCCCAGTGGAGCGGGCATGCAATGGGCAAGAGGCACCGGCCTCTCGACGAGGAGGGACCATGACCGACTCCCCCGGAACCACCCCCGACCCCGCGCAGGAGCGGCAGACCGAGCAGCCGGCCGAGATCAGGAACCTGACCCTGATCGCCGCGTGCGGCTGCGGCTCGGGGTGCGGCTGCGGGTGCCAGTCCGGCAACCCGTGCCAGTGCGGCTGATTCCGCAGAATCCACTGCATTTGCTGAATCCGCTGAATCCGCTACGGCGGTGAAGGGCCCCGGCGCGGCTGCCGGGGCCCTTCACCGTGCCGTGGCCGCCGACCGGGCGCAGCATGGAAGGAGAACCGTCGAGGGAGGCACGTCATGGGCAAGTACATGGACGTACACCGCGGAATGCAGGGCATCACGGCGGACCAGCTGATGGAGGCCCATCAGGCGGACCTGGCCATCGAGAAGGAAGAGAACGTCCACTTCGAACGCGCCTGGGCGGACCCGGAGTCGGGCATCGTCTACTGCCTGTCCGAGGCGCCGTCGGCGGAGGCCGTCCAGCGCATCCACGAACGGACCGGGCACAAGGCGGACGAGATCCACTCGGTGCCGCTGTCGGTCTGAAGTCCGCCGTCAGAACTTGTGGTTGGTGATCATGGCGTTGCCGAAGACGTCGTAGACCGACACATACCCCTGGTCGGAGTCCTTCCACTCGGCGAAGGCCTCGGCGATGGTATTGGCTGCGCCCTGAGGATCCTTCACCTCGCTCTTCCCGCCGTTGATGTCGGTGGAGACATAGGCGTTCCCCGTCTTGGAATCCCATTCACCGAGAATCCGCTGAACCCTCCCGACGGCGTCCTTCTCCTCCGCGTTGCCGTTCTTCTCGGCCCAGGCCCGGAATTCCGCGGCATTCTTCTCGGACTGCGCCGAGTCGGTGTCCTCGGGGAGCTTCTCCACGACACCGACCGCGTCGGCTTCCGGGGCGCTGTCGGTACAGGCGGCGGTTCCGAAGAGGAGAACGGCACCGAGGGCGAGAAAGGCGGCGGTGTGGGGGGTGCGCTTCACTGGGGTCTCCGTCGCATGCTTGGCGGTATGCGAGAGGTCAGGGTACCGACGCCCCCGAGCAGGGGGCGTCGGCACTTGTCGGTTGGGCAGTTACTTCGTTTGCGGGCTCAGAACTTGATGGCGTCGACCCGGTCGTTCCAGGAGCCGCCGTAGACGTAGTCGATGTTCTTGAAGTTCGAGTACCGGCTGTACCCGGCGCCCAGGAACATGTGCGGGTCCGGCATGCCGGTGCGGAAGTCGTACATCTCCACACCGCGCTGCGGACGGTTCACGTACGCGGAGCTGGCCTTGTCGCGGAAGGAGGGGCTGTACTGGTCCAGGTGACGCGTCTTGGCGGTGTCGTACGTGGGCCACTGCAGCCGGCGACCGGTGAAGTTCGAGTCCTGCCACAGGCAGACCCAACCGCTCGGGCAGTCCTGGTACTTACGGGAGTTCAGCGCCTTCTTGGCACCGGCGCGGGCCTCCGCGGTGGGCGCGTTGACGGCGAGGTGCTTGTTGGCGGCGGCGCTGTCGTCGAAGCACTGCATGGTGCCGTCCTCCGACACCTCGGCGCAGACCTCGGCGCCGTTCCAGTCGGAGGCGGGGTCGATCTTCTTGCCCTCGTAGTACATGTCCACCTTGACGGTGGGGTCCACCTCGGCGTGGACCTTCTCCTCTTCCTCCGGCGTGAGCACGCCCGTCACAACGCCGGTCACCTCGCCCTGCTCCTCAGCGGCGACGGACGGAGCCACGGTGATGCCGGTCAGTACCACGGAGCCGACGGCGGCAGCGGTCAGCATGGCGCGTATACGCACGAATTCCCCCTACATTCACTGAGTGCCCAAACAGGATCGGGGCGCGACGAGAAAGCCCGCGACGGCACGAATCAACGCCGACGAGCCGGAGATACGTCACGAAACGGCCCTAGCCGCGCGACGTCACATGTACCCCCACAGCGAACTCCCCCGTTCTCCCCTCCGATTCAACTCTCGGGCCCGCCTGGGTCAGGGCGAACTGTTCCCAATACCGCCCTGGTCAGGGGCCACAAGGGATGTCGAACCGGAATCGAACAAAAACCTAGCACATGCTCCGAGGACCACAAGGACTTATCGTCCCGTCAGAAACCTTGTATCTGGGGCGAGTTGGGGCAGAAGCGGATTCTCTCCGGTAAGCCGCCGGTACGCAGATGCGCTCCCTCTTACCCTGCGCATTGCCAGGGATCTGCCCGTTCGGCTGGTGGTCACAGTCGGTCACTGTCGAGCGTCCTCGGAGGGCCCGGAGACGGCTCGACCCCGCCGATTCGATGGACGGCCGACACCCCGGATACGCCTCGCCTGCACCTCAGCCGACGCCGACGCCGTCGTTGACGAGATGCGGAGGACCAGCGGCAAGCGCAATCTGAGGACATGAAGGGCGGCAATCCATCAGGGCCTCCCGAGGGTCCGCTGCAAGGGCAAGGGCGGCAAGACAGCCCCTCTCGTCCATCGTGGCGATGGAGACGGAGCAAAAGCTTCCTGACACACGCGTCGGCCGCTGTCGTGGGTTTCATCATCGGTGGCCTGGCCGGCTATGTCGGAGCGGGCGACAGCGCGAACCAGACGTCGTCACCGAGCGCCACCGTGACACTGACATCCCCCCACACGCGCAACTCCCCCGTGAGCGATCAGAGTCCAGCTCAAAGCCGGGGAACCGCCGATATCCCGGGCGACGGTACGTACGTGGTCGGCAAGGAAGTCAAGCCAGGCACATACCGCACCGAGGGACCGCAGGGCGGGCTCATCACGGACTGCTACTGGGCCAGGTTGAGTAGTACCTCCGGCGAATTCGCAGACATCATCGCCAACGAGTCCACCAAGGGCGGCACCACTGTCACCATCGCGGCCGGCGACAAGGCCTTCACGACGACCGGCTGCAAGCCCTGGGAGAAGGTCGGTTGAACGGGGGGCCGGGCAGCGGGATCTGGACGTCGCATGATCTGCCCGATGATGCCGAGGCAGCGAAAAGCCCCCTGTCGGCGGAAGAACCGCAGGCAGGGGGCTTACGCGTGGGCGGTTACTTCTTCTTGCCCTGGTTCTTCACGGCCTCGATCGCCGCTGCCGCCGCCTCGGGGTCGAGGTACGTGCCGCCGGGGTTGGTCGGCTTGAACGTGGCGTCCAGTTCGTAGGACAGGGGGATGCCCGTCGGGATGTTCAGGCCCGCGATGTCGGCGTCGGAGATGCCGTCCAGGTGCTTGACCAGGGCGCGGAGGCTGTTGCCGTGGGCGGCCACCAGGACCGTGCGGCCGGCCAGGAGGTCGGGGACGATGCCGTCGTACCAGTACGGGAGCATGCGGGCGACGACGTCCTTCAGGCACTCCGTGCGGGGGCGCAGCTCCGGGGGGATGGAGGAGTAGCGCGGGTCGTCGGACTGGGAGAACTCCGTGCCGTCCTCAAGCGGCGGCGGCGGGGTGTCGTAGGAGCGGCGCCACAGCATGAACTGCTCCTCGCCGAACTCGGCCAGGGTCTGCGCCTTGTCCTTGCCCTGCAGGGCGCCGTAGTGGCGCTCGTTCAGGCGCCAGCTGCGGTGGACCGGGATCCAGTGGCGGTCGGCGGCCTCCAGTGCGAGCTGCGCGGTGCGGATCGCGCGCTTCTGCAGGGAGGTGTGCACGACATCGGGGAGCAGGCCGGCGTCCTTGAGCAGCTCACCGCCGCGGACCGCCTCCTTCTCGCCCTTCTCGTTCAGGTTGACGTCCACCCAGCCGGTGAACAGGTTCTTCGCGTTCCACTCGCTCTCGCCGTGGCGGAGGAGGATCAGCTTGTACGGTGCGTCGGCCATGGGAAGGAGCGTAATCGAACCCTTTGATCCATCGCGCGCCCGACCAGTGGGCGGACGGTTGGTGGGCGGTTCGCGGACGGTCGGCTGACTGTTGACTGGATCTGTTAATTGGGTGGAGGTTCGGCTCCCCGGCTTCGTAAGTTGTCTTTGCCCTTCCCGCCTCTTACGTCCGGGGGTTCCCCATGTCCGTCGCCGATCTGCGGCGTGCCGCCCGTGAGTCCGTCTCCGGGCTGCCCCGTGAGTTCTGGTGGCTGTGGACCAGCACCCTCGTCAACCGGCTCGGCGGGTTCGTCGCCACCTTCATGGCGCTGTACCTGACCATGGAGCGCGGCTACTCCGCCTCCTACGCCGGTCTCGTCGCCGCCCTCCACGGGCTCGGCGGGGTCATCTCCTCCGTCGGGGGCGGGGTCATGACCGACCGGCTCGGGCGGCGGCCCACGCTGCTCATCTCGCAGAGCGCCACCGCCGCCTCCGTGGTCGGACTCGGGTTCGTGCACCACCCCGTCGCCATCGCCGCGGTCGCCTTCCTGGTCGGCATGGCCTCCAACGCCTCCCGGCCGGCCGTGCAGGCGATGATGGCCGACATCGTCCGGCCCGAGGACCGGGTCCGGGCCTTCTCCCTCAACTACTGGGCCATCAACCTCGGGTTCGCCGTCTCCTCCATGGCCGCCGGGTTCATCGCCGAGTACAGCTACCTCGCCGGCTTCCTCATCGAGGGCGCCATGACCCTCGCCTGCGCGGTCGTCGTCTTCCTCAAGGTCCCCGAGTCACGGCCCGAGCGCACCACGGCCGCGAAGGGCGAGGAGTCCGCCGTGGGGCTGGGGACCGTGCTGCGGGACGGGCGGTTCATGGGGCTCGTGGGGCTGTCGTTCCTGGTGGCCCTTGTCTTTCAGCAGGGCTATCTCGGGCTGCCCGTCGCGATGGGCGACGCCGGGTTCTCCGCCGCCGACTACGGTCTGGTCATCGCCGCCAACGGTTTCCTGATCGTCGCCCTGCAGATTCCCCTCACCCGGTTCATCGAGCACCGGGACACGCGGCGGCTGCTGGTGATCTCCTCCGTTCTCGCCGGGTACGGGTTCGGGCTCACCGCCTTCGCCGGGTCCGTCGGGGTGTTCGCGCTCACCGTCTGCGTCTGGACCCTCGGGGAGATGATCAACGCCCCGACCCAGTCCAGCCTGGTCGTCCGCCTCTCCCCCGCCCACGGCCGGGGGCGTTACCAGGGCATGTACACCATGTCCTGGGCCGTCGCCTCGCTCGTCGCCCCGCTGATGTCCGGCTATGTCATCGACCAGTACGGCGCCGACTGGCTGTGGGGGGCGTGTGCCGTGATCGGGACCGTGGCCGGGGTCGGGTACGGGCTGCTCATGCGGCGGCTGCCCGACGAGGAGGATGAGGAAACCGTGGCGGAAGCGCCGCCTGCCCGGACCGCCGCGGCATCCGCCTGACCGGCCTCGCGCCCGGCTCGCTCCTCACGGGTGCATCCTCGCCCCCTTCACCACCTTGTCCACCGCGTTCCTCGGGCCGTACACGGCCAGTCCGACCAGGTCCAGGTCAGCCGTGGACACGGCCTTCACCGCCGCCCGGTTGTCGCGGTCGTTGCCGGTGGTGAACAGGTCGGAGGTGAAGACCGCGCGGGGCAGCGCGCGGGACAGCACGCGCGCGTGGGCCTGCGTCAGGGTCTCCTTCGTCGCCTCGAAGACCAGCACCGGCTGCCGGAACATCGGCAGGTAGACCACCGCGTCGGCGTCCTCGTACGGCTCCCCGATCACCTCGGGGACCTGGGTGCCGAGGCCGCTGACCAGGAAGGCGGTGACGTTCAGGCGCTGCCAGGGCTCCAGGTCCTCGCGCAGGATCACGGCGATCTTCGTGTCGAATCGGAAGGGCTGCTCGCTCATGCTCCGAGACTGCCGGGAGGCCCGCGCCCGCGTCTTGTACGTTCTTTGCATGGCCGCGCAGCCCGAGGTGACCGCCTGGCGTCCCCGTGTCCCGGGGGTCGTCGAGGTCTTCCACGCGCACTTCACCGAGTACGCCTATCCGATGCACGTCCACGACGTGTGGACCCTGCTGATCGTCGACGACGGCGCCGTCCGCTACGACCTCGACCGGCACGAGCACGGCACCCCGCACGACACGGTGACCCTGCTGCCGCCGCACGTCCCGCACAACGGCTCCGCCGCCACCCCGCACGGCTTCCGCAAACGCGTGGTCTACCTCGACACCACCCGGCTCGACGACCGCCTCATCGGCGCCGCCGTGGACACCCCGGACCTGCGTGATCCCCTGCTCCGGCACCGGGTCGGGCAGCTGCACGCCGCGCTCGCCCGCCCGGGGGACGAACTGGAGGCCGAGAGCAGGCTCACCCTCGTCGGGGAGCGGCTGCGGGAGCATCTGCGGGCCCGGCCGGAGGACGCGCTCCGTGCCGACCCCGACCTCGCCCGTCGCCTGCGCGAACTCCTCGACTCACGGGTGGTGGAGGGCGTCTCACTGCGGGAGGCCGCGGGGCTCCTCGACGCCCATCCCACCCATCTCGTACGGGCGTTCAGCGGCGCCTACGGCATCGCCCCGCACCAGTACCTCACCTCCCGCCGCGTCGAGCGCGCCCGGCGTCTGCTGCTCACCGGTGCCCGGCCCGCCGACGTGGCGCTCGGCGCCGGTTTCTACGACCAGGCCCATCTCACCCGCCACTTCCGGAAGTTGGTCGGGGTGAGTCCGGGACGCTACCGGGACAGCGCGACGGCGTAGGCCGTTGCGGTTTCGGCGTAGGCCTTTACGGCTTCGGCGTCCGCTCCGGCGTCCGCTCGGTCAGGTGTTTGAACGCGTCGAGGTTGCGGGTCGACTCACCGCGCGAGACCCGCCACTCGTACTCCTTGCGGATGGCGCTCGCGAACCCCAGCTCCAGCAGGGTGTTGAAGGCGCCGTCGGCGGCCTCCAGGGTCTGGCCGAGCAGGCGGTCCAGTTCCTCGGCGGTGACCGCGGAGAGGGGGAGCTTGGCGGTGACGTAGACGTCGCCGAGCTGGTCGACGGCGTAACTGACGCCGTACAGCTTGAGGTTGCGCTCCAGGAGCCAGCGGTGCACGCCGGACTCGTTCTCGTCGGGGTGGCGGATGACGAAGGCGTTGAGCGAGAGGGAGTGGCGGCCGAGGCGGAGGGAGACCGTCGTGGACAGCTTGCGGGTGCCGGGGAGTTTGAGCACGTACGTGCCGGGCTCGGGGCTCTCCCACTCCAGTTCGGCGTCCTGGAGGAAATCCGCTACGACCTGCTGTGCGTCACCCATGGTGGGAGCGTACGCGACGGCGGTGCGCCTGGGCCGCGGCCATGTACACGTCCGCCGTGGCGGCCGCCGCGGTGTCCCAGCCGAAGGACTGGGCGTGCCGAGCCGCGGCGGCGCCCATACGGGCCGACAGCTCGGGGTTGTCGGCGAAATCGCGCAGCACGCGCGCGTACGCGGCCGGCTGGTGCCCCTGTACGAGGAACCCGGTCCGCCCGTCCCGCACCGCCACCGGCAGCCCGCCGACCGCCGCCGCCAGTACCGGGGTGCCCGCGGCCTGCGCCTCTATGGCGACCAGTCCGAAGGACTCGCTGTAGGAGGGCATGACGAGGACGGACGCGGCCCGGAACCAGTCCGCGAGCTGCTCCTGGCCGACCGGCGGGCGGAACCGTACGACGTCGGCGATGCCCAGGCGGGCCGCCAGCTTCTGCAGTCCCTCGGGCTTGGCGAGGCCGCTGCCGCTGGGGCCGCCGACGACCGGGACGAGCAGGCGGGAGCGCAGCTCGGGGCGCTCGTCGAGCAGGACGGCGACCGCGCGCAGCAGGATGTCCGGTGCCTTCAGGGGCTGGATGCGGCCCGCGAAGAGCGGGATCAGCGCGTCCTGGGGCAGGCCGAGGCGGGCGCGGGCGGCGGCGCGGCCGTCAGCGGGCGAGAAGCGGTCGAGGTTGACGCCGGGGTGGACGACGGCGACCTTCTCGGGGTCGGCGTGGTAGTGCCGGACGAGTTCCTCGGCCTCCTCGGCGGTGTTGGCGATGAGCCGGTCGGCGGCGGCGACGATCTGGGTCTCGCCGATGACACGGGCGGCGGGTTCGGGGGTGTCGCCCGCGGCGAGGTTGGCGTTCTTGACCTTGGCCATGGTGTGCATGGCGTGCACGAGGGGGGCGCCCCAGCGCTGGGCGGCGAGCCAGCCGACGTGGCCGGAGAGCCAGTAGTGCGAGTGGACCAGGTCGTAGTGGCCGGGGCGGTTGCCGGCCCAGGCCTGCATCACTCCGTGGGTGAAGGCGCAGAGCTGGGCGGGGAGCTCTTCCTTGGCGAGGCCCTCGTAGGGGCCCGCGTCGACGTGGCGGACGGTGACGCCGGGGGCCATCTCGACGGTCGGGGGGAGGGCGGCGGTGGTCGCGCGCGTGAAGATCTCGACCTCGATGTTGATCGCGGCGAGGCGCTGCGCGAGCTCCACGATGTAGACGTTCATGCCGCCGGCGTCGCCGGTGCCGGGCTGGTGCAGCGGGGAGGTGTGCACGGAGAGCATCGCGACCCGGCGGGGGCGCCGGTGCAGCCGGAGCCGGGAGGGTGCCGCGGAACGACGCCCGAGCCTGCTGACGTAGTGGCTCACGTGGCGTTCCTCCTTGCTACGGGCATGCCTCAGGGAGGACGTGCGGGGCCCTCCACGGGGGTCCAACACCGGAGGGGGCGGCTCCATTTCCGGCTCGGGTTTCTTTGCCGAATCATTACCGCATGTCGCTCAACCGTTCGAGTGCGGTCAAGGTCGGGCAGGGCGACGGCCGGGTGCGTCATACCCTCGTACACATGACAGCCCGCGCCCCCTCCCGCCCCGTGGGAACCGTGACGCGCGGGACGACCAATCCGAACCGCCTGCGGCGCATGGACCGGTGGATCGCGGCGACGCACGGGGCCGAGCTGCGGCGGGCCGCACAGCCCGTGGCCGTCGACCTCGGGTACGGGGCCGCGCCCTGGACCGCCGTGGAACTGCTCGGGCGGCTGCGTACCGTCGCGCCGCACGCGCGCGTGGTCGGCGTGGAGATCGAACCGGCCCGGGTCGCGGCGGCCCGGCCGTACGAACGCGAGGGGCTGGTCTTCCGGCACGGCGGGTTCGAGATCCCCATCGCCGAGCGGCCGATGCTCGTCCGGGCCGCCAATGTGCTGCGGCAGTACGAGGAGGGCGAGGTCGCCGCGGTGTGGGAACGGCTGTGCGCACGGCTCGCCCCGGCCGGGGGCGGTTCGCGGGGCGGACTGCTGGTCGAGGGGACCTGCGACGAGATCGGGCGACGGCACGTCTGGGTCGCCCTCGGGCCGGAGGGGCCGCGCACGGTGACCTTCGCGACCCGGCTCGGGTCGCTGGAGCGCCCCTCGGACCTCGCCGAGCGGCTGCCCAAGGCGCTCATCCACCGCAACGTGCCCGGCGAACCGGTCCACGCCTTCCTACGGGACTTCGACCGCGCCTGGGCGGCCGCCGCACCGTACACCTCCTACGGCGCCCGCCAGCGCTGGATGCGGGCGGTGCGGGACCTGACGTCCGACTGGCCGGTGACAGACGGGCCGGTGCGGTGGCGGCAGGGGGAAGTGACGGTGGGGTGGGAGGCGTTGGCGCCGGTGGGGTGACCGGCACCGACGCGTGGCCCGCGACCGGGCGCCGTCGCAGCGAGAGCTGCGAGAGCTGCGAGAGCTGCGAGAACCGTGACCGCGCGCCGTCGACGCGGAGGCCGCGAACAAGCGCCGTCACCCCAAGGCCCGTGGCCAAGCGCCGTCCACACAAGCCCGGTCGCCGAGCGCCAGCTGCTCGAAGCCCGTCGCCGAGGCGCCAACGGCCGACAGCCAACGACCGACCGCCAACGACCGGTACACGGACGCGAAATGCCCACCCGGACCTGACCCGTCGGGAACGATCTCTCTGAGTCGTTCGTCACACAGGCGGGGAGATCGTCATGCCGGGGCGGGAAAGGGGGGAAGCAGCAGGGTGCACGACCTCTGTCGTTTTACGCGGCGACATGGCACGATCCCCCAGGCATCCGTATGTTACTGACGGTAAATCAGGTTTGGGGGAAGAGGTATGGGTACGGGCAGGCGCAGCCTCATCACCGTCGCCGTCACCGTGGTCTGCGCGGTGACCGTGCTGGCGGCACCGGGCACCGCGTTCGCGAGTCCGACCCCGTCGCCCACCCCCAGCAGCACGGCGGCAGCCCCCGTCACCAACAAGGACCTTGAGGCCGTACGCAAGAAGCTGGACCGGCTCTATCACGACGCCGCCGTGGCCACCGACGCGTACAACCTGGCCGAGGAGAAGGCCGAGGAGCAGTCGGCCGAACTCGTCTCGCTGGCCAAGAAAATCGTCAAGGGCCAGAAGAAGCTGGACGACCTCAAGGAGCGGGCCGGCGCCGCGGCCGCGGCGCAGTACCGCAGCGGCGGACTGCCCGACGAGGCCCGCCTGATGCTCAGCGACGACCCGGAGGAGTTCCTCGACGGCGCGGGCCGGGTGATCCAGGGCGAGCGCGCCACCAAGGGACTGCTCGGCGAAATGACCCGCACCCAGGAGGACTTGGAGCTCTACGCCAAGGACGCCTCCGACCGGTGGGAGAAGCTGGAGAGCAACCGCAAGGCCAAGGCCAAGGCGAAGAAGAAGATCAAGAAGCAGATCGCCGCCGCCGAGAAGCTGGAGTCGGAGCTGGAGGCGGAGGAGAAGGAGCGCCTCGCCGAACTGGAGCGCAAGGCCGCCCAGCAGGCCCAGACCCAGTGGCTGGACTCCGGGATACTCGACGAGATCAACGGCAAGGCCTCCGCCCAGGGCAAGGAGGCCGTGGCGTACGCCACCGCACAGTTGGGCAAGCCGTACGAATGGGGCGCCGAGGGGCCGGACACCTTCGACTGCTCCGGGCTGACCTCACAGGCGTGGGCCTCGGCGGGGCGGGCGATCCCGCGTACCTCGCAGGAGCAGTGGAAGCAGCTCAAGCGCATCGACATCAAGGACATGCGCCCCGGTGACCTCGTCATCTACAACAACGACGCCAGCCATGTCGGCATGTACGTCGGTGACGGCTCCATCGTCCACGCCCCGCGCCCGGGGCGGGTGGTGACCCTCGCGGGCGCCGGGTCCATGCCGATCCTGGCGGTGGTACGGCCGGACGCCTGAGCCCGACGTCTGCCGCGCAGGACGCCTGAGCCCGACGTCTGCCGCGCAGGACGCCTGAGCCCACCGTCTGCCGCGCAGGACACCTGAGCCCGACGCCGTCCGAGCAGGACGCCTGAGCCCGACGCCGTCCGAGCAGGACGCCTGAACCGGACACCCGAGCGCGTACCGCACTCCGGACACCCGAACGCGTACCGCACCAGCCCACTTGAGACCGAAGTCACCCGAATTGCCCGGGTGGTGACGGGGGCCACGTGACCCACCGCACCCCAATCCCCGTACCGAATCCGGGGTGGACGTGACGTTCGTCATCCCCCGTCGCCGACCGCCCTGCCCAACTGCGGTACGGAACGCGGCATATGACAGTGGCCGGTGGGCGAACCACGTGGCCTGCACCATTCCTTTGCGGTGCCGACTACCGCTATGGTCCCCGTCGGTGGGTCGAGGTCCCTCGTCCCCACCACCCTCGGGGGGAGGGAAGGAACCCAAGACAATGCCCGTACCCGTACCGCGGCAGAGAGCGATCCCGGCCGTGGAAAGTGGTCAGGCGCTTGCGGCCCAGCCGATGTCCGGCGGCCCCTCGGCCGAAGCGGACCCGCGTCCGAACACCCCGGTCGAGCTCATCCCGAACAAGAACCACACCGGCGCCGGCGGTCCCGGCACCACGAACACGCACCTGACACTGCTGCTGATCGAGGACGACCCCGGCGGCTCCACGGTCCTGCCCGAACTGCTCGACCGTTCCGGCCGCCCGATCCGCGTCCGCACCGCCCGCAACCTCACCGAGGCCGAGCGGCTGCTGACCGACGACGTCCACTGCATCCTGCTGGACCTGGCGCTGCCCGCGCCCGGCCGCGGCGGCGACGACAGCGACGAGCTCGCCGTGCTCAAGCACGTGCTGCAGCTCGCGCCCCGGCACGCCGTCCTGGCCCTCACCGCGTCCAGCGACGCCGAGCGCGGCGAGGAGGCCGTGCGGGTGGGCGCCCAGGACTACCTCCTCCGCGACGAGCTGGACGGCCGGCTGCTGAGCCGCGCGATCCGGTACGCGGTGGAGCGCAAGCGCTCCGACTCGGCCGAGCGGCGCCTCGCCGAGGGCCGGGTCCGGGCGCAGGAGAACCGCCGCCTGGAGCGCGGCCTGCTGCCGACGCCGCTGCTGGAGGGCTCCTCGCTGCGGTTCGCGGCGCGCTACCGGCCGGGCCGGTCGCGGGCGCTGCTCGGCGGTGACTTCTACGACGTCGTGCGGACGTCGGACGGCACCGTGCACGCGATGATCGGTGATGTGTGCGGCCACGGGCCGGACGAGGCCGCGCTCGGGGTCGAGCTGCGGATCGCCTGGCGGGCGCTGACACTGGCCGGGCTGTGCGGGGACGAGCTGCTCGGGACGCTGCAGCAGGTGCTGGAGCACGAGCGGGCGGACGACGAGATCTTCGCGACGCTGTGCACGGTGGACATAGCGCCGGACGGACGCCGCGCGGGGCTCTGCCTGGCGGGGCACCCCTCACCGCTGCTGGCCCGTCCCGGCCGGGCGGCGCAACTGCTGCCGTACGACCTGAACGGGCCGGCGCTCGGTCTGCTGCCCGGGGCCCGGTGGCCGCGGATGCAGGTGGAGCTGGGTCCCGAGTGGAGCCTGATGCTCTACACCGACGGCCTGATCGAGGGCCGGGTCGGTGAGGGCCGGGAGCGGCTGGGACAGGACGGGATGGTGTCCATGGTCCGGCGCCAGCTCGCGGAGGGGCTGCGCGGGGAGGCGCTGCTCAGGGAAGCGGTGAACGAGGTCCGCGCCCTCAACGGCGGCGAGCTGACGGACGACGTGGCGGTACTGCTGCTGGACCGGGTGGCGGAGCGGGTCTGACCCGGGTCTGACCCCTGCGCCGGGGCGGACGGGGCTTACCGTCCGCCGTTCCACGGCCCGTAGGGGCCGTCGCTGCTGGAGCCGCGCCCTCGTCCCCGTCCGCCGGAGACCTGGCGGAGCGCGGGGCGTACGTCGACCATGAAGACGATCGAGGCGATCAGGCCCGCGATCTGCAGGAACAGCATCGGGACCAGGAAGTTCACCAGGACGGCGACGCCCAGGATGATCAGCCAGAAGCCCTTGTTCTGCTTGTCGGCGGCGCGGTAGGCGTCCTCGCGGAAGAGGGCCGCCATGACGAAGGCCGCCACGGCGAACACCAGCATCGCCAAGTAGAGCAGCCCCAGGAAACTGTTGAAGCCCTGCATCAGCACAACGTCCACCACCCGACTCGGCTCGTCCCTACGCGGTCACCGTACCCGCAACGGCAGGCCCGCTACCCGGTCAACGGGCCGGGCACACGGTAAGTGCCCGGCCCGTCCGGATATCGTCCGCTCCGCTTACTTCGCGGGCGGGGTCGTCTTCTTCGCCGCGGTCTTGCGCGCGGCGGGCTTCTTGGCGGCGGCCTTCTTGGCCGGGGCGGCGGGCTTGGCCTGCGCGGCCGCGTCCTTGCTCTCGGCCTTCTCCTCGGCCTTGGCCTCGCCCTTGCTCTCTTCCTTGACCTCGACGGGCTCGGCCTTCGGCTCGACGGCCACGGCCAGGTCCTCGATGCCCTCGGCGGCCTCGCCGCGCCAGGTCTTCACGGCCTGCTCGCCGTGCTCGGCGACCTTCTCGTAGGTCTCGCGGGCCTTGACGGCGTACTCGGCGGCCACGCCGACACCGCGCAGGGCGAGGTCCTGGGCGGACTCGCCGATCTTCTTCAGGTCGGCGTCGAGGGTGGAGCCGAGCTTCTTCAGGTCGCCGTCGAGGGTGCTGATGAACTCGGCGACCCGGGCCTGGACGGCCTCCTGCGTCTCCTTGACGCGGGCACCGGCCTCCTTGGCACGGGCGGCGGCCTTCTCCTGGACGGCCTTGGGGTCGGTGCTGCGGACGGCCTCGATCCTGGCCGGGGCCTCGGCGCGCAACTGCTCCACCAGGCCGGGGACCTTCTTGGCCTGCTGGAAGGCCAGGTCGGCGGTGCCGGCGGCGAAGTACAGCGGGGTCGGGTCGCTGAGGGTCTTACGGAGGTCATCGGTGATGGCCATGGTGCTGGTCCTCCCGGGTTCGCTTGTGGCTGAGGGTTTTTTGGTGAGGTCCCACCTGGGCGGTGCGGCGGCGGCCGGTTGCCCGGCTCAGCCGGCCGACTGCCGCGGCTCCCGTGGTTCCTCGGTGTCGTCCTGGGGCACGTCCTGTGCGTGCTGGGCATCCGCCGCGTCGGTGACGTCCGTGACGTCGGCCGCCGCGACCGAGAAGCCGTTCTCCTTGCGGAACGACTCGTAGATCTGGAGCAGCGCCTGCTTCTGCGCCTCGGTCAGCGTGGGATCGGCGAGGATGACGGCGCGCGTCTCCACCTCGTCCCGGTCCCGCTCGGCGTCCAGGATCCCGGCCCGCACGTACAGCGTCTCGGCGGAGATCCGCAGCGCCTTGGCGACCTGCTGCAGCACCTCCGCGCTCGGCTTGCGCAGCCCGCGCTCGATCTGGCTCAGATACGGATTGGACACCCCGGCGGCGTCAGCGAGCTGCCGCAACGAGAGCTGGGCGTTCCGCCGCTGCTCGCGCAGGTACTCACCGAGATTGCCGACGTTGAGCGATGCCATACCCCCACCTTGCCCCACCCCTGCTAACTATTGCAAGCACCCGCTTGCAAAAGTGCGCTAGGTCATGCCGGGCTACGCCTGCACCGCCGGCCCCAGGCCCCGTCGGCCACACGTCCGCACCCCCGGCGCCGAGCCCCGACCCCAGAACCGTTCCCCCGCCCCCCCGCGTCCCTCCAGAACATGGAAGCGAAAGCCACGCGTTACCTCTATCTCGCCCGGCACGGGGAAGCCACGGAGGATGAGTCGGGCTTGTCGGAGCGGGGGCGGCGGCAGGCCTCACTGCTCGGGAAGCGACTTCGGGGGGTGCCGCTCTCGGCTGTGCACCATGGGCCCTTGCCCCGGGCGCGGCAGACCGCCGAGCTGATCGCCGCCGAGCTGGACGGCGTGCCGTTGCGGGAGTCCGATGTCGCCGGGGACTACGTGCCGTACTGGCCCACCAAGGAGGAGCTGCCCGTCGACGCGGCGGACCGGCTGCTCGGGTTCCTGGCGCAGTTCCCGGAGGAGGAGTGCGAGCGGGGGGCCGCGCTCGCCGCGGAGGCGCTCGTGGAGTTCACCGGGCCCGTCGACGGAGAACAGGACCGGCACGAACTCGTCGTCACCCACAACTTCCTCGTCGCCTGGCTGGTGCGCGACGCCCTCGACGCCCCCGAGTGGCGTTGGCTCGGGCTCAATCACTGCAACGCCGCGCTGACCGTCATCCGGTACGCGCCCGGCAGGCCCGCCACCGTGCTGTTCTGCAACGACATGCGGCACCTGCCGGACGAGCTGCGCTGGACCGGGTTTCCGGGCGAGTTGGCGCATCTGTGATCGTCTGGATCAACGGCGCGCACGGCGTCGGCAAGACCACCACCGGCGCGCTCGTGCAGCGGCTGATCCCCGACTCCCGCGTGCTCGACGCCGAGAAGGTCGGGGAGACCCTGATGGACATCTCCCCCGGCCTGCCCTGGACCGGCAACTTCCAGCACTGGCCGCCCTGGCGGCCCCTCGTCGTCGAGACCGCCCGCCAGGTGCTCGGCTACACCGGCGGCACGCTGGTGATGCCCATGACGGTGCTGGTCGAGGAGTACTGGCGGGAGATCGGCGACGGACTGCGCCGGCACGGCATCCCCGTACGGCATTTTGTCCTGCACTCCGACCGGGACACCCTGCGACGGCGCATCGAGGGCGACCCGGTCATGGGGCCGTCCGACTTCCGGCTGGCGCACCTGGACGCCTACGACCGGGCCGCCCGTACCTGGCTGCACGCCGAGGCCGAGGTCGTCGACACCACCCGCCTCCCGCCCGCCGACGCCGCCGGGCGCATCGCGGCCCGCGTACGGGACTGAGCCCTCACCACTCAGCCCTCACCACTGCCCCCTCACCGCAGGGTCAACGGCGTCTCCTCCTCGATGTGCGTCAGCTTCTCCGGGTTGCGGACGTAGTACAGCCCGCAGATGCGGTCGTCCTCGATGCGCAGGGCCATGACGCCGTCGGTGACGCCGTTGACGCGCAGGATCAGGGCGGGGTGGCCGTTCATCACGGTGGGCACGTAGTCGACGTCGACCCGCGCCTTTTGGATGCCGCCGACGATGTACCGGCTGACCCGGTCGGCGCCGAGGATCGGGCGTACCGCCCCCTTCAGGCCGCCGGCGTCGGTCATGAGGACCACGTCGGGGGCGAGGACGTCGAGCAGGCCCCGGACGTCGCCGGTCTCCAGGGTGCGGCGGAAGGAGTCCAGGGCCGCGCGGGTCCGCTCGGCGGAGACCGTGGCGCGGGGGCGGCGGGACTCGACGTGCCGCCGGGCGCGGTGGGCGATCTGCCGTACCGCCGCGGGGGTCTTGTCGAGGGCGGCGGCGATCTCGTCGTAGCCGATGTCGAAGACCTCGCGCAGGACGAACACCGCGCGTTCGGTCGGCGCGAGGGTCTCCAGGACGAGCATCAGCGCCATCGAGACGCTCTCGGCGAGTTCCACGTCCTCGGCCACGTCCGGCGAGGTCAGCAGGGGCTCGGGCAGCCACGGCCCGACGTACGCCTCCTTGCGGCGCTGCAGGGTGCGCAGCCGGTTAAGGGCCTGGCGCGTGGTGATGCGGACCAGGTAGGCGCGCCGGTCGCGGACCTGCTCCAGGTCGACCGTCACCCAGCGCAGCCACACCTCCTGGAGCACGTCCTCCGCGTCGGCGGCCGATCCGAGCATCTCGTAGGCGACCGTGAAGAGCAGATTGCGGTGCGCGACGAACACCTCGGTCGCCGCTTCGGTTGTCTGTCCGCTCATCATCGGTGCCTCTCGTCTCGACGTCTGCCGCTCATGAGACACCGGAGGCCAGGCGTGTGTGACAACCGGCGGAAGTACCCACAAAAAAGTGGGTACTTGGCGGCGGGCCCGCCACCGGTCAGGCTGGGGGCATCAGGACGCCGCCAGCCGCTCCAGCCGGCGGTGACCCCAGTCCGAGAGGGGGCCGAGGAGTTCGGAGAGTTCACGGCCGAAGCCGGTCAGCGAGTAGACCGTCTTCAGCGGGAGCACGTCATGCACCTCCCGGTGCACCAGACCGTCCTCCACCATCTCGCGCAACGCCTGCGTCAGCACCTTCTCGCTGAGCCCGGGCAGCTTGCGCCGCAGTTCACCGGGGCGCTGCGGGCCTGATTCCAGCAGCCACAGCAGGCTCGTCTTCCACTTGCCGTCGATCACCGCGATGGCGGCGGTCACTCCACAGACGTTCATGTCCTGGGCACGGCTGCGCGTCATAATCACCCCTTTTGTCATGTGTATGCACTTACCAACACTTATGGGAGTTGAAGAAGCATGTCCACGTACGACCAGTCTGCCGTCACCGTCCTCGGTCTCGGACCGATGGGCCGCGCGCTGGCCGGGGCCTTCGTCGCGGCGGGGGTGCGGACCACGGTGTGGAACCGCACGCCGGGCCGCGACCGCGACCTGGTCGCCCGGGGCGCGGCCGGCGCGGACACGGCGGCGGAGGCGGTCGCGGCGAGCCCCCTGACCGTGGTCTGCGTCGTGAACTACGACGCCGCCGACGCCGTACTGCGCCAGGAGGAGGTCGCCGACGCCCTCAAGGGCCGCACGGTCGTCAACCTCACCGCCGACACCCCGGACCGCGCCCGGTCCACCGCCGAGTGGGCGCGGGCGCACGGCGTCGGCTACCTCGACGGCGCGATCATGACCCCGACGCCGAGCATCGGAACGCCGGACGCGGTGTTCCTGCTGAGCGGCCCGGAGGAGCTGTACGAGCGGTACGAGCCGGTGCTGGCGGCGCTCGGCGGCAGCCGTACCCACCTCGGTGCGGACATCGGCCGGACCGCCGCGTACGACATCGCCCTGCTCGACATCTTCTGGACCGCGATGGCCGGCTACGCGCACGCCCTCGCCGTGGCCCGCGCCGAAGGCGTCACCGCGCAGGAGCTGGCGCCGTTCGCGGGCGGTATCGCGCAGATCCTGCCCGCGCTGTTCACCGAGTTCGCGGCGGACATCGACGCCGGTACCTACTCCGGCGAGCTGAACCCCATCACCTCGGCGGTCTCCAGCATGTCCCACATCGTCCACGCCTCGGAGTCGCACGGCATCGACGCGAGCCTGATGCGCGTCATCGAGGGCCTCGCCCGCCGGGTGATCGCCGGCGGCCACGGCGCGGACGGCTTCAGCCGCGTCACCGACCTGCTGTCCCGCCCAGCCCACTGATCCAGCCCTCCAGCACCCCGAAGTCCGCGTCGGTCAGCCCGGTCCGGTGGTCGACGCGGTGGAGCAGAGCGGGGCCGGGGTAGTGGGCGGCGACCCAGGCGCGGTCGGCGTCGCCGATCTCGTCGTCGACCCAGACGAAGGGCCGTCCGGCCGCCCAGGCGGTGAGCGGCGCCGTCTTCCAGTGCAGTCGCTCCGCGCGGATCGCGTCGTCGTCCGGCCAGTCCACCGACGGCAGCTGCGGCAGTCCGAGCCAGGGCGCCAGGCTGGTGTTGGCCTCGTCCATCCAGGTCGTGGCCCACACCAGCTCGCAGCCCAGCCCGGCGAGGCGCGGGCCGAGCGCCGGGTCCACGCGGGTCAGCAGGGGGTGCAGGGCCGAGGCGTCCGCCAGCGGGCCGTCGTACTCCGGGTACGGCCCCGGTCCGCCGAAGGGCAGCAAGGTCCCGTCCACGTCGAGGAAGAGAAGCATCGGCTCCAGCATCCCCCACTTCCCGGGCCCTGCTCCGCCTCAGAACGGCAATTCCCGGCTGTGCACGATCTCCAGCCGGGACACCGCCCGGGTCAGTGCCACATACAGCCGGTGCGGGCCCCGCGGCTCGGTCTCCGCGACGGCGGCCGGTTCCACGAGGATCGCGTGGTCGTACTCCAGGCCCTTGGCCAGGCTCGCCGGGACGAGGGCGACGCGGGGGTCGGCGGGCAGGGGAAGTGCCGCCGCAGCGCCTCCACGGGCGCGGTCTCGGCCTCCCGGACCACGCGCGCCGCCTCGTCCTCGTGGTCGGAGATCCGGTACAGCACCAGATCCTCCTTGGCCGGGAAGTACCGGAAGAGCGTCGGCTTGGAGATCTCCGCGGCGGCCGCCACCTCGGCGACCGACACGTCGTCGAACCCCTTCTCCAGGAAGAGCCGGATCGCGACCTCCGACACGGCCTCGTACATCCGCCGCTTCTTGCGCTCCCGCAGGCCGATCTCGCTCATGGGTCGAGCGTACGCAAGCCTCAGGCCGGGGCCCGGACCAGCCGCGGGCTCCCGGCGCGGCGGGTCGGCAGGCCCAGGGAGGCGATCGCCTCGGCCAGGGTCATGTCGTACGAGTCCACCGCGCGCCGCACGTTGGGCGCGTCCAGGCTGGCCCCGGTGACCAGGCGGTCGAGGTCGATGTA
Source organism: Streptomyces sp. NPDC110618 (assembly GCF_055657065.1). Classification (NCBI taxonomy): domain Bacteria; kingdom Bacillati; phylum Actinomycetota; class Actinomycetes; order Kitasatosporales; family Streptomycetaceae; genus Streptomyces; species Streptomyces sp. NPDC110618. The sequence goes on from NZ_JBVKBN010000018.1 coordinate 93,149, forward strand.
GGCCGAGCGGACGAGCTCGATCCAGCGGTACACCCGCCAGTCCCGCTCCCAGCCGACCGTGTACGCGGGGTCCAGCCCCTTCGACCAGCGGGCGAACATCCGGTCGCGGATCTCCGGCCGGGTCGGGGTGAGGTGCATGTGCCGGACCAGGTCGTAGAGCGGATCGCCGACGACCGCCATCTCCCAGTCGATGAGGGTCAGCGCCAGCCCGTCGGAGCGGCGGACCAGGTTCCAGGGGTTGAGGTCGCCGTGCAGCAGCGCGGGCCGGCGCTCGCTGACCCGGTGCCGGGCGAGGATCTGGCGCAGCCGCGGGGCGTCGGGCAGGCCGAGCTGCCGGGCGCGCCGCCGGGACACCTCCGGCAGCTCCGCCACCAGCTGGACGAGCTGCTCGCTCAGCCAGGTGTAGAAGCGGCCCTCACCGGCGGCCGGGTCGACCTCCCGGAAGTTCACCGCGGTCAGCGCGCGGAGCTGGTCGACGAGCCGGTCCGCCTCGTGCGGCAGCAGCCCGTGCACGGGGTGGCCGGGGGGCCGGTCGCTCTCCTGCGGGCCCTCGTAGGTGTGGATGGCGAAAGGTTCATCCCGGTAACTCGTGCCCAGGGCGAGGAACCTGGGCGCGGCGATGGGCAGGCCCGAGCGCTCGATGGCCTGGAGCACGGTGTGCTCGCTGAGGAAGCCGCGCTCACGGCGGCAGGCGTCGGGCAGCTTGCGCCGCACCACCACCGGGAAGTCCACGCCGGGCACCCGGACCACCGTGTTCAGGTGCGCGGTGCCCTTGAAGACCCGCCCGGCCTGGGCGGCGCCCTCCAGGCGCAGGGCCTCGCGCACCGCCGCGTCGGTGAACCGCGGGTGCTCCGGGATCCGGCGCACCGGGTCCCAGTACCGGGTCCGGGCGTGCGGTCCGGGGCCCCCGGTCCGGGCCTCCCGCCAGCGGAACAGGATCCCCTCGATCTCCCTCTCGCCCGGCAGCCGGTGCAGGTCCAGCGGTCGCGCCGCCCGCTCCAGCGCCCGGCGCACCGCGTGCGTGGCCGTGTGCAGGCTCTCCTCGTCGGTGGCGTCGCGCAGCGCGTCCACCGCGCGCATGACGTCCGGGAACACCGACTGGGCCCGCTCGAAGTCGCGGTAGTGACCGAGGTCCTTGTCGTGACGGCTGGTGGCGGCCGGCCGGACCCGGCCCACCGCCTCGGCCCACGCCGCGACGAGCTCCTTCTCCTGGTCCTCGGGGTAGCGCATGCGCTCCAGGTGCGTGGCGAGGTCGTGCAGGGGGTCGCCGTAGGAGGCCAGTTCCCAGTCCACGCAGTACAGCGGGGGCTCGGCCGTGTACGGCAGGATCAGGTTCTCGCGGTGCAGATCGGTGTGGAGCAGTCCGTACGGCCGTCTCGCCAGCGCCGGGACCCGGTCGGCGAAGTCGGCCATGGCGGTCTCGGGGATACCGAGCGCCGCGAACAGACCGCCGAATTCACGCCGGTTGGGCTGCCGGATCTGCCGGTCCGCCAGATGCGCCAGCGTGCGCAGGAAGCCCTGGCTGTCCTTGTCGTTGCGGGGCCAGCAGGCGGGCAGCGGGGGCAGCGCGTCCCGCCGCACCTGCGCCATCCTGGCGAACAGCCCGGCCAGCTCCCGCACCAGCAGGGTGTCCAGGGGCTTGCCGTTCTCGCAGACGGTGCCGAGCGAGACGCCCTCCACATAGCTGTGGACGGCGAAGCCCGTGCCCCGTTCGAGACACCGCGGCACGTGCGGCAACTGCCGCCGTACGGCCGCGAGGATCGACGGTTCGTCCTGCCAGGTCCGGATGACCACGGGAAGAGCCAGGGGCCTCGGCAACCGCACTGTCACCAGGGTGCCGGGCTCCATGCCGAGTCTTCCGGCCATGTCCTCGGTCAGCGGCAGGACGTGGTTGCGGTGGTGCTGGCCGGTGCTGGCGCGGCCCCGCTTGGCGGCCTGCGCCAGGAAGGCCCGGACGGCGGCGGGCACTGCGCGCTCCCCGGGGAAGGGACCGGGAAGGGGTCGATCTGCGCCCACGGGCCGCTCCGGAATTTCACGCAGGACACGGAAGGTATGGCAAACGGTAAGTGCGGGTTGTACCAGGCGCGACCGGAGTGGGGCTTGAGCGGCCACTCCGGGTGTCCCCCATGACTGCTCGACGCTCACCGGCCGGTCGGCCGGGCCCATGGAGACTGGCTTGTTTTCGCCTGGCCCCATGGCCCTCTAGTACGAGCGAAACAGACGGTTCGCTCACGCGGTGCGCGAAGCGTAGCGCAAGCGGGGTCAGCCGAGGCCCCGTACCGCCAGCAACACAGGTTCCAATGAGGAAACCAGGTCCGTCGCCCCCGCATCCCTCAGCAGCCGCTCCTTGTACTCGTTGCGCGCGTACCCCAGGAACGGCACCCCGGCGGCCCGCGCGGCGAGGTAGTCCGAGGGGGTGTCGCCGATCATCAGCGCCGCCTCGGGGGCCGAGCCCATCGCGTTCAGGGCCCGGATCAGGCAGTGCGGATGGGGTTTGAGATGGTTCAACTGCTGGGTGCGGCCGTAGATGTGCGGGGCGAAGCAGGTGGTGAGCCCACGGCTCGCGAGGTAAGTGCGCACCACTTTCGGGGAGTTGTTGGTGGCGACGGCCAGCCGGGAGCCGACCGCCGTCCAGGTGCGGATCAGCGGATCGGCGTACGGGGTGGGCATGGCGGAGGCGCTGGCCCGCAGCTCCTCCTTGGTCAAACGTTCCTCCAGCTCGGCCACCAGGTCACTGCCGGGATGCCGCCGGTCCACGGCCCGCAGCACCACATGGGGGTCGGGGGACTTGCGTTCGTCCGGGGTGAGCAGCCCGCGCAGACCGCGCCCTTCCAGCCACTCCACGAGGTCCGTCGCGATGTCCCGGGCCCTGCGCCCGGCGAACAGGCGGCAGACAGGGCCGTCGAAGTCCCAGAGCACCACGCGGGCGGGCTTGATCAGGTTCCGGATCTGCTTGTCGGTCCGCTCGGTCACTGCTTCAGCCTGCGTCTCAGAGGTCACTAGGAGAGTGTCAACTCCGTGCTGATTGTTTCCCAGAGGGCGTCGAACCACTTCTGGGATTCCTCCACGAAGGCCCCGTCCCGTTCGGTCTGCCGGTCGAAGTGGAACAGCAGTGACTCCGAGCCGAGCACGTCGTACATCTCCAGGGTCCGGCTCTCGTACTCCTCCGCCCGCTCGGTGACCACGTAGTACCCGACCAGCACCTCCTGGCCGTTGAGGAGATACAGCTTCATCGGGGGCGTGAACGGCAGGGCGCGGAAGCTGACCCGGACGTCGATGCCCTGGTTGTTGCGGACCGACTGGAGGTTGTGGCGCAGGACCTGGGCCTGGGCGTTGCGCATGGACAGCCACCGGCGGTGCACGGCGTCGTCGTCGGCCTCGCCCTCGACCAGGACCGGGAAGGCGAGGGTGATCTCCCGGGACGGCATCAGGATGCGCACGTCGATGGACTCCGGGTGCACGGAGCCCTCGTAGATGCGGCGCAGCGGCTCGCCGAGGGCCACCATCAGGGTCTCGGAGGTGTGGCAGACCACGTCCACCCGTACCTGCCGGGCGCCGAACGCCTCCACCAGGCGCGGGGCCAGGCCGACCATCGTCGGTTTGGGCTCGCCCAGCGCGGGCGAGGGTGCGGCGATCCTCGGCGGGCTCCCCTTGCTCACATTGCTGAGCAGGCCGTCCTCCTGGAGGGCGCGCAGGGCCTGGCGGACAGTGCCCCGCTCGACGCCGAACTCCTCGGCCAGTTCGGCCTGGGTGGGCAGGCGGTCACCCGCCTTGAGTTCGCCGGCGCGGATGCGTTCCCGCAGGATGTCGGCGATCTCCTGCGGGGAGCGTCTGCTGCTGCCGTTCACTGCCACGTTCTCCTGGGTCACGACCAAAACGCTACAACTCCACTCCATCTACAGGGAGTTGTTCGGGACTTGTTTATGAGTAGTAACCAAGTGGGGACAACCTAATCAGAGTTGGTAACCAACTTGGCTGAGTTGGCGGAAGCTTTACCTCAGGTTGGAACGCCAGAAGGGGGAAACACCGTGCCTGCCCTCGCCCTGCTCGCCGCCATCATCGTGGTCGGCATCGAACAGACTATCGAAATCAAGTACGGAACCACCGGCATCATCGGGCTGTTGTTGCTCACCATCGGCATCAAGGCCAAGAGTCCCGCGGTCAGCTCCGCCGGAGCCGTGGTGCTCGCCCTGCTGGTCTCGGGGCCCGCTCTATGACCGCACCGCACCCGGATCACCCGCCGCGGGGGACGATCAGCTCGTCAGCTCCAGGTCCGAACTGATCGTCTCCCACAGCGAGTCGAACCATAAATGCGACTGCTCCACGAAGGTCGTGTCGCGCAGCGCCGCGCCCTGCTCGAAGGCGAAGAGCATGGACTGGGTCCCCTCGGCGTCGTACAGCTCCACCGACTCGTGGTCGACCTGCTCCTCGCGGCGCTGCACACGGTAGTAGGCGAAGAGCGCCTCCGCGCCGTTGAGCAGGTACAGCTTCACCGGCGGGGTGAAGGGCAGGGCACGGAAGGTGACCCGCACATCGATGCCGTGGGTCGCCCGCAGGGCCAGCAGGTTGTGCTGGAGCACCTTGCCCTGGGCGTTGCGCTGGGCCAGCCAGTGGCGACGCAGCAGCCCCGCGGTGGCCGAGGCGTCCACCGGGGCCGGGAAGGCGAGGTCGATACGGCGGCTGGGCAGCAGGACACGGACGTCGACCTTGGCCGGATTCAGCCGTCCGGCGTGGATCTGCCGCAGCGGCTCCCCGATGGCGAGGGTGAGGGATACGGCGGTCAGGCACAGGGCGTCGATCTCGACGTGGGGAGCGGCGAAGGCGGCGGCGATCCGGGGGGCGAGGGCCACCGTGGTGGGCAGCGGCGGGGCGGTCGGCCCGGTCAGGACCCTGCCGAGGTCGGGGGCGACGGTGGCCGGGGCGCCCTTGGAGACATTGGTGAGCAGATGCTCGGACTGCAGGATGCGCAGGGCCTGCCGTACGGTTCCCCGCTCCACGCCGAACTCGTCGGCCAGCTTGGCCTGGGTGGGCATGCGCTGGCCGGGCTGGAGGGCACCGGACCGGATCCGGGCGCGCAGCTCGTCGGCCACTTCGCGATGTGACCTGTGTGGCCGCGGTGACCTCTTCCGCCCATTGACGGAGGCGTGTTTCGGGTCCACATCCAAACGGTACAACTTCCCGCCATCTTTGGGCAGTTCATGGAAAGGTGGTTATGAGCCGCCTTTCAGCGGTCATAAGTAGAGTGAAGTTGGTCGCCAACTTGCCCAACATGGTCAAACTTTCAGAGGGTTGGCGGTCCAGTGATCAGGATCGACCGGTCGGGCTCCCTTCCGGAGGGGAGCCGGGAGCCCGTCCGGCCGGCACCACCGCACAACAACCACAACCGAAGAGCGCGCTACGGATGAGCAGTACGGAGGACAAGGCCCGTCATCGCAGGAAGGGAGCTCAGAACAGGTCCGGGCACCAAGGCCGCCTGGACGTACGCAGCAGGGCGTCGGCCACACGGGCGGCGCCCGCTCGTTCTTCCCGGACCCGGCCGAGCGCGGCGAGCCGTACGGCGGACTCGTCGCCGAGCCACAGGGTGGCCAGGTCGGAGAGGGTGAGGCTCAGATCGGCGTCGGCGGTGGTGGCCGCACAGGTCCCGGCGCCGCCGGCGTCCGCCTCCAGCCGGTAGCGCCCGCCGCCGTCCACCACGTCGAGCACCAGCGAGCCCGCGCTCTCGTACGTCCGCGCCTGAAGGGCCCGTACGACATCGAGGATCCGCACCCACATCCAGTCCGCCTGCGAGGTGAGCCGGGCGGCACGCGGGTCGGGCAGGAGGTGCGGGAGCAGGTCGTCGGGGGCGCGCGGGCCGGACTTGACCTTGACCACCCAGTCGATCGAGCACAGGTAGTGCCACAGCGCGCGTTCCGCGGCCGGGGTCACCCCGATCAGCCACTTCACGGTCACGGTGTTCTGCGGCTGGCTGGTGCCGCCCCAGTTGTCGTCGGCCGTGTACGCGACCAGGCCCTCGACCTCGCCGGACGGCGAGCGGTACGCGGCGTAGTGGGGTTCGGCGAAGGTGGAGAAGTAGCGGATCGCGCCGGTCGTGGCCTGCCAGAACCGGTCGTCCCGGCTGACCGCGCCGGGCTGCGCAACGCGCAGGCGATCGTGCAGCTCGGGGCCGAACTTGCGGACGTCCGGGGCGTCGACCAGGTCGATCCGGCCCCCGTCCTCGGGCCCCGACCAGCGCGGGTCGAGGCCGGTGCGGGGCACGTCGATCGTCCACTCGGCCATGCTGGTGGCGGGGCCGAAGCCGTAGCGGCCGTAGATCGGGTACTCGGCGGCGATGAGCGTGGCGACGACGTCGCCGCGCTCCTTCGCGGCCGCCAGATCGTGGCTCATCATGCGGCTGAGCAGGCCGCGGCGGCGGTGGGTGGGCGAGACGGTGACGTTGGTGACGGCGTCGGCCGGGACCGCCGCGCCGCCGACGGCGGTGACCTGCTGGTCGAAGGAGCGGAAGGTCGCGACGCACCGGCCCCCGTCGAAGGCGCCGAGCACCCTGCCGGGCACGAACCAGGGCTCCCGGGCGGCCAGTTGCTCCTCGGTGAGCGTCGGCTCGCGCAGGAATCCGATGTTCATGGCGCGGTGCCAGTCGGCGAATTCGGGCTCGGTGATGGGGCGTACGTCGATGTCAGGGGCGCTGGTCATGACCTCACGTTAGGTGCGGCCCGACGGGGGTGTCGCGCCGTTTTCCGCGCCCCCGCCGGTCCCCCGGCCCCGCCCGCTCACAGCAGCAGGTCGTCCACCTGGGCCTCGCCCTCCCGGTAGCGGCGGGCGATCTCCGCGCTGCAGTCGTCCGCCGTGCGCTGCAGGCTCTGCCTGCGCACGGAGACCCGCTGCTCGTAGCGGACCAGGCGGGCCATCGCCTCGGCCAGTTCCGCGTCCGTGCGGGCGCCGAGGTCGGAGAGCTCCACCTCCGCCAGCATCTCCGCGGCCAGCCGCCGGGACTCCTCGCTGTGCGGGGTGCCCAGCGTGACGTGGCGGGCCGAGGAGCGGTGCCGGGCCGGGGCGTCCCGCAGGATCTCCGGGAGCCGCTCCACCACGGACGCCGCGCCCACCGGCGAGCGCCGGGCCTGCTCGGCCCGCAGGATGTCGATCCGCCCCTGGAGCAGCCGCCGCACATAGCTCAGATCCGCCTCGTCGCGCTGCGCGTCCCGGCGCAGCGTGCGCAGTTCGGGCAGGCTCAGTACGGTCAGGTCGTGCGCGGGCACCTCTGTGGCGGTGCGTTGTGCGGGCGGTCTCGGTTGGCCCCGTTCTCCCGCGTGGGCCAACGAGACAGCCCCGGGCTGCCGCCCGGTACTCGGTGTGCTCATCTACCTCTACCGTCCCCTCGACCGGCGTGTGGAAGCATCGTGCCACCCCAAGTGGCCGCTATGTGACCGAGTGCCCCCGATCGGCCCCAGATGGGGGGTTAAGGAGGATAATGAATCTTCCCGTCTGCCAGGGAATCCGCCTGCGGACAGCCCTCGGGCGCACGGCATGATGGTCGGCATGCGTGCAGTGGTGCAGAGAGTGGACGGCGCGAGCGTCGTCGTGGACGGCGAGACGGTCGGGGAGATCACCGGGGAGGGGCTGTGCGTCCTGGTGGGCGTCACCCATGACGACACCAAGGAGAAGGCCGCCCAGCTCGCCCGCAAGCTCTGGACGATCCGCATGCTGAACGACGAGAAGTCGTGCAGCGACATCGACGCCCCGCTGCTCGTCATCAGCCAGTTCACCCTCTACGGCGACGCCCGCAAGGGCCGCCGCCCCACCTGGAACGCCGCGGCCCCCGGCGATGTGGCCGAGCCCCTGGTCGACGAGGTGGTCGCCCAGCTCCGGGCGCTCGGCGCGACGGTGGCCACGGGCCGCTTCGGCGCGAAGATGCGGGTGTCGCTGACGAACGACGGCCCGTTCACGGTGCAGTTGGAGATGTGACCTCTACGGGTTCTGGGCTCAGGGCTCCACGACGACTTCCTGGGCCGCCGCCGTCTCCCCCGCCACCAGCGGCGCGTCCGTCGGTACGTTCCGCTTGACCAGGGCGAGGGCGACCGGGCCCAGTTCGTGGTGGCGTACCGACGTGGTGATGAATCCGACCTTGCGCCCGTCGGGCCCCTCCTCCGCGAGCCGGAGTTCCGTGCCCGGGGCCGGGAGGTGGACCTCGCTGCCGTCGAGGTGCAGGAAGACCAGCCGGCGCGGCGGCTTGCCGAGGTTCTGCACGCGGGCGACGGTCTCCTGACCCCGATAGCAGCCCTTCTGCAGGTGCACGGCGGTGCCGATCCAGCCCAGCTCGTGCGGGATGGTGCGGTGGTCGGTCTCGAAACCGAGCCGCGGCCGGTGGTGCTCCACGCGCAGCGCCTCGTACGCCAGCAGCCCGGCCGGGGGACCGGCCTTCTCGGCGTAGGACTCCAGGTCGGCGCGCGGCAGGAAGAGATCACGGCCGTACGCGGTCTCCCGTACGACGACGCCTTCCGGGACCTCGGCGATGGAACCGGCGGGCAGGTGCACGACGGCGTAGTCGGCGGTCCGGTCGGCGACCTCGACCCGGTAGAAGAACTTCATCGACTCCAGGTAGGCGATCAGCGCCTCCTGGGTGCCGGGCTCGACATGGGCCCAGGCCGTGGTGCCGTCGTCCACCAGGTACAGGGCGTGCTCGATGTGGCCGTGCGCCGAGAGGATCAGGGCCTCGGTGGCCTCGCCCGCCGGCAGCTCGCTGACGTGCTGGGTGAGCAGCAGGTGCAGCCAGCTCAGCCGGTCCGGGCCGGTCACGGTGACGACCCCGCGGTGGGAGAGGTCGACGAAACCGGCGCCGTCGGCGAGTGCGCGCTGCTCGCGGAACAGGTCGCCGTAGTGGGCGGCGACGCCTTCGTCCACGCCCTCGGCGGGGACGGCGCCGGGCAGGGTCAGCAGAGGGCTCTTCATGGAGGCAAGCCTACGACTCGGTAGTTGAAGACTTCAGCGAGCTCTTGGCGATGCAGTCCTTGCACCGGCCGAAGATCGCGAAGTGCTTCATATCGGTCTCGAACCCGAAGGTGTCCCGGAGCTTGGCGGTGAACTCGGCGGCCACCGACACATCGGCCTCGATCACATTGGTGCAGTCCCGGCAGACGAGGTGGAGGTGGTGGTGCCGGTCGGCGAGGTGGTACGTCGGCGCGCCGTGCCCGAGGTGGGCGTGGCTGACCAGGCCCAGCTCCTCCAAGAGCTCCAGGGTCCGATAGACGGTGGAAATGTTGACCCCCGACGCCGTCTTCCTCACTTCCACGAGGATGTCGTCGGGGGTCGCGTGCTCAAGGGTGTCCACGGCTTCGAGCACGAGTTGCCGCTGCGGCGTCAGCCGGTAGCCGCGCTGCCTGAGGTCGCTCTTCCAGTCGGTGCTCACCACACCGTCGAGTCTAGAGCTACTTCATGAAAGGCCTACGGGAAGACGGCCTACTTGAAGAAGGCGATGCCGTCGTCGGGCATGTCGTCCGGGAGGGCCTTGGCCCAGCGCTCGACTTCCTCGGGGGTGACGACCTTCTTCAGGTGCGCGGACATGTAGGGGCGCAGCTCGACCTCGGGGGTCTGCTTCTCGCCGACCCACATCAGGTCGCTCTTGACGTAGCCGTACAGGCGCTTGCCGCCACTGTAGGCGTCGGAGGCGGCGGTACGGGCGACGGCGTCGGTGACCAGGTCGATCTGCGGCTTCTTGTCGGCCAGCTCGCCGTACCAGATCTCGATGACCCCGTTGTCCCGGGTCATGGTCACCTCGACCTTGCGGTCGGCGTCGATCCGCCAGAAGCCGTGCTCGGACTCCAGGGGCCTGACCTTGTTCCCGTCGTTGTCCAGCACCCAGGTGAGGGAGTGGTACTCCAGGAAGTCCCGGCCGTCGTGGGTGAAGGAGACCTCCTGGCCGAAGTTGCACTTCTCGGCGCCGGGGAAGTCGTGCACGCCCGCACCGGCCCAGTTGCCGAGCAGGAAGGCGAGCGGGACGAGGTCCTTGTGGAGGTCGGACGGGATCTCGATCATGAGAGGCAGTTCCTAGACGTGGGTCAGCGCTGGCCCTGGTACAGCTTCTTCACGGTCAGGCCGGCGAACGCGAGGACGCCGACGGCGACCAGAACCAGCAGGATCTCGAAGAAGAGGATCACGGGTTGCTCCTTGCTGAGCGGTGAGGGCGATGGCACAAGGGCCGGCCCCCAGCTTACGCGGCCGGGACAGGGGCCGGACGGGCGAGGTCCGCCACTGACTACCATTCCGGCATGGCGAAGAAGCTCGTGATCAAGGTGACTGCCGGGGTGGACGCACCCGAGCGGTGTTCTCAGGCGTTCACGGTGGCGGCGGTGGCCGTGGCCAGCGGGGTCGAGGTGTCGCTGTGGCTGACCGGGGAGTCCGCGTGGTTCGCGCTTCCGGGGAAGGCGGCCGAGTTCGAGCTGCCGCACGCCGCTCCGCTGCCCGACCTGCTGGAGTCGATCCTCGCGGGCGGGCAGGTCACCCTGTGCACGCAGTGCGCCGCACGCCGGGACATCACCGAGAAAGACGTCATCGAAGGCGTACGGATCGCGGGCGCGCAGGTGTTCGTACAGGAGGCACTCGGCGACGAGACGCAGGCGCTCGTCTACTGATCGACCGGGACTACGGGCGGCGCTTCTTGCCGTCCAGCTCGTCCCACCACTCGTCGGACTTGGGGTCCCCGGACGGATCGTCCCACCAGCGGTCGTCCGGCCCCCGCCGATTGGCGACCATCGCCGCCAGCGGCGGGATCACCATGGCCACGAGACACATCCCGACGGCCACCGGCACCGACCACAGGCGCACGACACCCCAGGCCAGGACGAACAGCGCGATGCAGGTGCCCATCATGGCGAAGTACTGGTGACGCCGCCGCGCGTACATAAGTCCAGCGTAGGTCCGGACAGCCGGAAGGACCCCGCCACAGCCGGAAGGCCGTCACCACAGCAGGAAGAGCCGCACCACAGCCGGAAGGGCCGCACCCAGGCGTCCAACCCAGGGGTGCGGCCCTTCGGCCGTTCTACGGGTGAAACCGTTACCGGTGCCTCAGACCGCGATCGCGACCTCGGCCAGGCCGCCCTGCTGGGCGACGACGGTACGGTCGGCCGTGCCGCCGGGGATCAGCGCACGGACGGTCCAGGTGCCCTCGGCCGCGTAGAAGCGGAACTGGCCCGTGGCGGAGGTGGGGACCTCCGCGGTGAACTCACCGGTCGAGTCGAGCAGGCGCACATAGCCCTGCACCGGCTCGCCGTCCTTGGTCACCTGGCCCTGGATGGTGGTCTCACCGGGCTTGATCGTCGAGGCGTCGGGGCCGCCGGCCTTCGCTCCGCACATGTTGAACTCCTTGGGGGGTAAAGGTCGGGCGGTCTTACTTGTTGGCGCCGAGCTCGATCGGCACACCGACGAGGGAGCCGTACTCGGTCCAGGAGCCGTCGTAGTTCTTGACGTTCTCCACGCCGAGCAGCTCGTGCAGCACGAACCAGGTCAGCGCGGAGCGCTCACCGATACGGCAGTAGGCGATGGTGTCCTTGGCGAGGTCCACCTGCTCCTCGGCGTAGAGGGCCTTGAGCTCCTCGTCCGACTTGAAGGTGCCGTCGTCGTTGGCGTTCTTCGACCACGGGATGTTGCGGGCGGTCGGGACGTGGCCCGGACGCTGCGACTGCTCCTGCGGCAGGTGGGCCGGGGCGAGGAGCTTGCCGGAGAACTCGTCGGGCGAACGGACGTCGACCAGGTTCTGCGCGCCGATGGCCGCCACCACGTCGTCGCGGAAGGCGCGGATGGAGGTGTCCTGCGGCTTGGCCTTGTACTCGGTGGCCGGGCGCTCGGGCACGTCGGAGCCGTCGACCAGCTCGCGGGCGTCCAGCTCCCACTTCTTGCGGCCGCCGTCGAGGAGCTTGACGTTCTCGTGGCCGTAGAGCTTGAAGTACCAGTAGGCGTAGGACGCGAACCAGTTGTTGTTGCCGCCGTACAGGATCACCAGGGTGTCGTTGGCGATGCCCTTCTTCGACAGGAGCTTCTCGAAGCCTTCCTGGTCGATGAAGTCACGCCGGACCGGGTCCTGCAGGTCCTTGGTCCAGTCGATGCGGATCGCGTTCTTGATGTGGTTCTTCTCGTAGGCGGACGTGTCCTCGTCCACCTCCACGATCGCGATGTTGTCGTCGTCCAGGTGCTCCTGGAGCCAGTCGGCGTCGACCAGGACGTCGCTGCGGCTCATGCTTTCTCCTCCGGGGCAGTTGCGGGGGCGTGCAGGTGAGAGGGGTGCGCGCGGTGCGTCGGCGCACGGCGGCACGGTGCCCAGGGCAGGGCGGCGGGGAAATGCGAGGAGTCGGTGCTCTTCGCTCAGAAGGGGCGACAGAGCATGGCGGCGACGCGGCACAGGTCTACTGCCCGCCGCTTCGTGAGATCCGCCTGTCGCTTCATAGCTGCGATCGTAGGGAGGTCCGGGCGCGCATGTCACCGGTGTGTCGTATTTTGAGACGCGATCGTCCGGGATGTGGGATGCGCGCGCCCTCCGGGCCCGCCCCGCAAGGGATTCGAGGGTCTGTTTCCGCCACCGCAGCTACGGTACGGACGAAGGCGTCTCGCCTTTCGGACAGCCGCTGTTCACCAGGGATTCCGCGCCGGCCGATCGGCCGACTCCCTACCTACCCCGCGAGCCGGACATCGGAACCCTTCACCGTGATGACCACACCGTCCTTGGCCGCCTCGACCTTGTCCAGCTCGATGCCGCCGGGGAGGCGGTCGATGGCCTGCTGGAAGTCGGTGATGCTGCGCACGCGGTCCTCGGCGAGCGAGAGGCCCTTGATCGCGGGCAGGGCGTCGGCGTCGACCCGGACCTTGTTGTTCTCGACGGTCACCGTGCTGAGCACCGACAGCGTGCGGTCGACGGGGAGGACGCCGGCGGCCTTGCCCTGGACGCGTACGGCCACCTTGATCTTGCCGTTGCCGCCGTCGGAGAGACCGACGACGTTGGCCTGTACGCCGGGGACGACCTCGGTGGGCTCCGACTTGGTGGCCTTGAGCAGCTCGTCGTAGGAGATGGTCGCGGTGCCGGTGGCGGAGGCGGCGGTGGCGGAGCTGTAGTCGCCGGAGAAGTGGACGCCCCTCATGTTGGCCTTCAGCCCGTCAATACGGATGGTCTTGCCGCCGTCGCCGGTGCTGGCCTCGTAGTCGTCGATGCCGACCTCGACGTCGTCCAGCTCGCCGCCGGCCACCTGGGTGAGGAAGGGGAAGCCGTTGATCGACACGTCCGGGGTCGCCGCGAGGTTCTCCGTGGCCTTCAGCTTCTCCGCGGCCTCGTCCTCGGCGAAGCCGACGGCGAGACGGTCGGCGAGTACGAACAGGCCGCCGAGGATGACGACGATGATCAGCGTTATTCGCAGTGCGCGCATGTTCCGGAGTCCCCCACCTGGCGGTCACGACGACCGAGCAGCCGCCTTCGGCGAGGGTAACCGGGCGTTGTGCGGGGGCCGGTGATTTGTCGATCACTTGTGACAGGGGGGTGGGTGCGGTGTCCGTCCGTTGCGGCGGGGGTGCGGGTGCGGTGTCCGTCCGTTGGGGCGGGCGTCGGGGTGGGTTTCGCTTGCCCGCGCTTGCGGGGTGCCGCTGCGCCCACCCGTGCCGCCCCAGCGGCACGACTGCCCGCAGCTCCGGAGGTTTGGCGGCGCCGTCTGCCCGCAGCTACGGAGGTTCGGCGGTGCAAGAAGCGGGCGGCCCTAGCCCAGCCCCCGCCCCAGTACGTACACCAGCGGTGCCGCCGCAGCCAGGGGCAGGGCCACGCCCGCTGTGAAGTGGACGAACCTCGACGGGTAGTCGTAGCTCGCGACCCGGTGGCCGATGAGGGCGCAGGCCGCTGCCGCGGCGCCCAGGAGGGCGCCCTCGGTGCCCGCGTCGGTCATGCCGCCCACGGCGATACCGGCGCCGGTCGCGGCGAGGAGGGAGACCACCACGGACGCCGGGGTCGGGAGGGGCAGCGCCCGGGCCAGGACGGCCACCGCCACCGCTACCGCGCCCACCGTCACCGCGTCCGGCTTCGCCGCCAGGTAGCCCGACGCCATGATCGCCAGCGCCGCCGACGCGACCGTCGCCATCAGGCCGTACATGCGCTCGTCCGGGTCGGCGTGGGAGCGGAGCTGGAGGACCAGGGCGAGCAGGACCCAGACGCCGAGGGTGCCGAGGATCGCCGCGGGCGCCCGGTCGGCGGCGAGCAGGGCGACGTCCGCGGTGAGCGCGCCCGCGAAGGCGAGCGCGATGCCCTGGCGGGCGGGCCACATGCCGTTCAGCCGGAACCAGCCGGCAGCGGTGACGGCCTGGAGGATCACCAGCGGGACGAGCAGCGCCCAGGTGCCGATCGCCGCCGTGCCCGCCAACAGCAGGCCGAGCAGGGCCGTCAGCGCCGCCGGCTGCATGCCGGGCTCGATGATCGGGGAGCGGCCCTCGGCGCGGGCCCGCTGTGCGTCCGTGACGCGGGTGTTGCCGCCGAGCGTGGGCGGACCGTAGTCGGAGGGGTCAGGCGCGTCCGGGGCCGGGGCCGGGGCCGCCGCGGGTGACTCCGGCGGCAGCGGCGCCGCCTGCTGCTGGTACCCGTCGTACCCCTGCGGCCCTTCGTACCCCTGCGGCCCGTCGTACCCCTGCTGCGGCAGGTACGCCGTCTCCGCCGCCGACACCGGCGCCTGAACCTGGGTCTCCCAGGTCTGCCCCGCCCACTGCTGGGTGTGCTGCGGATCCTCGTAGCCCTGCTGCTGCCACCCCTGCTGCGGTTGCTGCCCGTACGGGTCGTAGCCGTCGTTGCCGTCGTAGCCGTCGAAGCCGCCCTGATACGGCTGGTTGGTCATCGCTCACCCTCCTGCGAACGGCGGGAGCACCTCGACCGTGCCGCCGTCGGCCAGCCGTACCGTCTCATGCCCGCGGGTGCCCACGGGGTCACCGTCGATGAGGAAGGAGCATCGCTGCAGGACCCGCACCAGTTCCCCGGGGTGTCGCTCGCGCACCGCGGTGAGCGCGTCGGCGAGCGTGGCCGCGTCGTACGCCTCCTCGGCGACCCCGGCCGCGGCCTTCGCGGCGGCCCAGTAGCGCACCGTGACCTTTGCCATCCCGTTCCTCAGTCCTCGACGTCGTCGACCCTCAGCCGCTGCGGGCTGTCGACAGGGCCAGGCTAGCCCGCCCGGCGGACACCCCAGCGACCGATACGGGCCAGCAGCTCCTCGTCGGCCGCGTTCTCGGCGTGGCCCATGCCCGGCTCCAGCCAGAGTTCGCCGTGCTCGCCCGCGGCCTCGGCGAGCATGCGCGGGTGGTCGAGGGGGAAGTAGCCGTCCCGGTCGCCGTGGACGATCAGCAGCGGGGTGGGGGCGATGAGCGGCACCGACTCCACCGGGGAGAGCGGGACCGGGTCCCACTCGCGGTGGTGGATACGGGTCCTGAGTCCGTACCGGCTCAGCAGGCGGCCCCCCGGCCGGGTTACCAGCCAGTGGAGGCGCCGCATAGGAGCCGTACCCCGGTAGTACCACCGGGCGGGTGCACTGACCGAAACCACGGCGTCCGTACGCGCCTCCGTGCGCCCCTCGTGCCGCGACCCGTACAGCGCCGCGTGCCGCAGCACCACGGAGCCGCCCATGGAGAAGCCGACGGTCACCACGCGCGCGTGCCCGAGCCCCCGCGCCCACTGCACCGCGGCCGCCAGATCGAGCACCTCCTTGTCCCCCACCGTCGACCGTCCGCCGGAGCGTCCGTGGCCGCGGAAGGAGAACGTGACCACGGCCCCGTACTGCGCGAATGCCCTCGCCACCCGACGCACATGCGGTCGATCCACATCGCCGGTGAATCCATGGGCGATCACGAACACAAGGCCACGCGAAGGTGCGCTTTCGGTTTTGTATACGACCTCTCCCGGGTCGTATACGGAATCGATCGACACCCCGTCTTTCGTGCGCAGAAACGTCCGTATAGCTGCCTGTCTGCTCGTCTCAGAATTCGGAACAGGCGTCGAACGCGCCACACGACCTGCCGGACCAGTGCTCATGTGGGCTATTCTGCTGGGCAGAGGACTCGGGCAGCGTAGCCCCCGGGTCCTTTTGTGCTTTCGGAAGCGTTGTATACGAAGCGGGAAACCGCAGGTGTACGGGCCCCGGGATCGCAGAGCAAATCCGCTGTGCTTGCAAACGTCCTCGCAGGGACCGAGGAGGAACCAGACGTATGAGTTCTCTGCTGCTCCTGACCAATGCCCTCCAGCCGTCGACGGAGGTGCTTCCGGCCCTCGGCCTGCTCCTGCACAACGTGCGGGTCGCTCCCGCCGAAGGCCCCGCGCTCGTCGACACCCCCGGCGCCGACGTCATCCTGATCGACGGCCGCCGCGACCTGCCCCAAGTGCGCAGCCTCTGCCAGCTGCTGCGCTCCACCGGACCGGGCTGTCCACTCGTCCTGGTCGTCACCGAGGGCGGCCTCGCCGCCGTCACCGCCGACTGGGGCATCGACGACGTCCTGCTCGACACCGCCGGTCCCGCGGAGGTGGAGGCCCGGCTGCGGCTGGCCATGGGCCGGCAGCAGATCGTCAACGACGACTCCCCCATGGAGATCCGCAACGGCGACCTCTCCGTGGACGAGGCCACCTACAGCGCCAAGCTCAAGGGCCGGGTCCTGGACCTGACCTTCAAGGAGTTCGAGCTCCTGAAGTACCTCGCCCAGCACCCCGGCCGCGTCTTCACCCGCGCCCAGCTGCTCCAGGAGGTCTGGGGCTACGACTACTTCGGCGGCACCCGAACGGTCGATGTGCACGTACGACGGCTGCGCGCCAAGCTCGGCCCCGAGCACGAGTCGCTGATCGGCACCGTCCGGAACGTGGGTTATCGATTCGTTACCCCGGAGAAGGCCGAGCGTCCCGCCGAGGAGCCGCGCTCCACCGCGGCCCGGCCAAAGGCGGCGGATACGGACGAGACGGCGGTCCTGGACGGCGTGGAGGTCAGCGCGGATGCCTGACGCGCTCCGGCAGCGCTCGGGCGGGGAGTGTGCGGGCGCCCGCACGCCCTGCCCAGCGTGGGTATATCCGCGTAGACTCCGCGCGTGGCCAAGGTAACCAGGGATGATGTGGCGCGGCTGGCAGGGACCTCCACTGCCGTCGTCAGCTACGTCATCAACAACGGACCCCGGCCGGTCGCACCGGCCACGCGCGAGCGTGTCCTCGCCGCGATCAAGGAGCTGGGGTACCGGCCGGACCGCGTCGCGCAGGCCATGGCCTCGCGGCGCACGGACCTCATAGGTCTGATCATCCCGGACGCGCGCCAGCCCTTCTTCGGCGAGATGGCGCACGCGGTCGAACAGGCCGCCTCCGAGCGCGGGAAGATGGTCCTCGTCGGCAACACCGACTACGTCGGCGAGCGCGAGGTCCACTACCTGCGGGCCTTCCTCGGGATGCGGGTCTCCGGGCTGATCCTGGTCAGCCACGCGCTGAACGACCTGGCCGCGGCGGAGATCGACGCCTGGGACGCCCGTGTGGTCCTGCTGCACGAACGCCCCGAGGCGATCGACGACGTCGCCGTCGTCACCGACGACCTCGGCGGCGCCCAGCTCGCGGTACGCCATCTGCTGGAGCACGGCTACGAGTACGTGGCCTGTATGGGCGGTACGGCCGAGACCCCGTCCGTCGGCGACCCGGTCTCCGACCACGTCGAGGGCTGGAAGCGCGCCATGGAAGAAGCCGACGTCGACACCGAGGGGCGGCTGTTCGAGGCGCCCTACAACCGGTACGACGCCTACCGCATAGCGCTGGACTTCCTCGCCGGGCCCAAGCGGCCGCCGGCCATCTTCTGCTCCACCGACGACCAGGCGCTGGGTGTGCTGCGCGCGGCGCGTGAACTGCGCATCGATGTGCCGGGCGAGCTGGCCGTCGCCGGGTTCGACGACATCAAGGAAGCGGATCTGGCCGATCCGCCGCTGACCACGGTCGCCAGCGACCGCTCCGCGATGGCGCGGGCCGCGGTGGACCTGGTCCTGGACGACGGCGTGCGCGTGGCGGGCTCGCGGCGGGAGCGGCTGAAGGTGTTCCCGTCGCGGTTGGTCGTACGGCGGTCCTGCGGCTGCGAGTAGCCTCCGGGCCCTGACGCGTCCTATCCCCCTGGCATCCCTGGCGCGTCTTTATATCGGGCATACGAGGTTCTGCCGGGCTTCTCAGGCGGCACTCAGCAAGCTCTCATGGTCGGGCGACAGGCTCATGGACATGACCGAGAGCTTCCGCCGTGAGGGCGACTACGAGCAGAGTTCAGCGTCCCAGAACCCGTACCCCCAGGCCCCCGGGCACGCTCCGGGGCACGCCTCCGCGAACGCCTCCTTCAGCACCCCCGTGAACCCGGAGTGGCCGCCTCCGCCGGCCCACCAGCCGACCGTCGGCACGCACACCCCCGCCCCGGACGCCTCCGCCCCGGACGCCCCCATCCCCGACGCCCCTGTCTCCGACGCGCAGGGGCGCCGCAAGAAGCGGACCCGGGGCCCCGTCGCCCTGCTGGCGGCCGTCGCGATCGTCGCCGCGGCCGTCGGTGGCGGTACCGCCTACGCCGTGCAGGAACTCTCCGGCAACGACACCGTCGCCTCCTCCACCACGACCAGCGTGGTCCCCTCCAGCAAGAAGGGCGACATCGCGGCCATCGCCGAGGCGGTCAGCCCGAGCATCGTGGAGATCAGCGCCTCCTCCAACTCCGGTCAGTCCACCGGCTCCGGTGTGATCATCACCAGCGACGGCGAGATCGTCACCAACAACCACGTCATCTCCGGCGCCTCCTCGATCAAGGTCACGACCAGCGACGGCAAGGAGTACACCGCCGAGGTCGTCGGCACCGACAGCAGCAAGGACCTCGCGCTGATCAAGCTGAACAACGCCTCCGGGCTGAAGGCGGCGAGCCTCGGGAACTCCGACGCGGTGCAGGTCGGCGACACCGTCGTGGCGATCGGCTCGCCCGAGGGCCTGACCGGCACCGTGACCAGCGGCATCGTCTCGGCGCTCGACCGCGATGTCACCGTCTCCACGGGCGAGGGGCAGCAGCAACAGCAGCCGGACGGCGGCTGGCCGTTCGAGTTCGGCGGCCAGGAGTTCAACGGGGACACCGGCTCGTCCACGACGACGTACAAGGCGATCCAGACGGACGCGTCCCTGAACCCGGGCAACTCCGGCGGCGCGCTGATCGACATGAACGGGAACATCATCGGCATCAACTCCGCGATGTACTCCTCCGCCTCGTCCTCCGCCGACGCCGGCAGCGTGGGCCTCGGGTTCGCCATCCCGGTCAACACCGTCAAGTCCGACCTCGCCCAGCTGCGCGCGGGCCAGCAGAACTGAGGGGAACGCCATGATCACGCAGGTACGGCGCACGGCCACCGACACCGACCCGGCGAGCTTCGCGGCCGCGCTGGAAGTGGCGTACGAGCTCCACCGCCCCACCGCCACCCGGGCGCCCGAGCTGGCCACGGGACGCGGTACGGCGACGGCCGCCGCCCGGCGCCGCAACCGGGGCCGGGGCCGTACGAAGGCCCATGCCTGACCGCTCCCCCGGCGACGTGCGACGCTGAGAGCCTTGCCGAACCGACCCTCCGCACCCGAGGAACCCAAAGCCCATGAGCCCCGCCGATGGCGACCGTGACCCCCAGCGCATCCTGATCGTCGACGACGAGCCCGCGGTGCGGGAAGCACTCCAGCGCAGCCTCGCCTTCGAGGGGTACGCCACCGAGGTCGCCGTGGACGGCGCCGACGCCCTGGAGAAAGCCGGCGCCTACCGCCCCGACCTGGTGATCCTGGACATCCAGATGCCCCGCATGGACGGTCTGACCGCCGCGCGCCGCATCCGCGGGGCGGGCGACACCACCCCCATCCTGATGCTGACCGCCCGCGACACGGTGGGCGACCGGGTGACGGGCCTGGACGCCGGGGCCGACGACTACCTGGTCAAGCCGTTCGAACTGGACGAACTGTTCGCCCGTGTCCGCGCGCTGCTGCGGCGCAGTTCCTACGCGACGGCGGCCGTCGCCGCGGCCGAGGACGACGACGTACTCACCTTCGCCGACCTGCGCATGAACCTGGCCACGCGGGAGGTGACGCGGGGCGAGCGGCAGGTGGATCTGACCCGGACCGAGTTCACCCTGCTGGAGATGTTCATGGCGCACCCGCGCCAGGTCCTCACCCGTGAGCAGATCCTGAAGGCCGTCTGGGGCTTCGACTTCGAGCCGTCGTCCAACTCCCTCGACGTGTACGTGATGTACCTGCGCCGCAAGACCGAGGCGGGCGGCGAGCCGCGCCTCGTCCACACCGTGCGCGGCGTCGGCTATGTCCTGCGGCAGGGCGGCGCGGAGTGAACAGGTTCTTCCGCGGGTTCCGTGCGCTGCCGATCCGGTCGCGGCTGGCGCTGCTGGTGGCGGCGGCGGTGGCGTTCGCGGTGGCGGCGGTGTCGGTGACCTGCTGGTTCATCGTGCAGGGGAAGCTGTACGAGCAGGTGGAGAAGGATCTGACCAAGGCGTCGATCGTGAGCCCGGCCCAACTGCAGAGCGCCCTCGACAACTGCACGGACACCCCGTACGGCCCGCGGCTCTTCCACAACTTCTCCCAGGTGGTCCAGCAGGACGGGACCGTCTGCCTGCTCGGCGGCTCGGTGTCCGCGGTGCAGGTGACCGACGGGGACCAGGACGTCATCGAGAACGGGAAGACCGGCCAGAACTACTTCCGCAACGGCACGACCGAGGACGGCACCCGTGTCCGCGTCCTGACCCGGCCGTACGCCACGACCACCAATACGGGTGAGCCCGGCCCCCAGGTCGGTCTCGTCGTCGCCGCGCCCCTGAAGAACACCGAGGACACCCTCAAGGACCTCGCCCTCATCCTCCTCCTCGTCGGCGGGGTAGGAGTCGTGGGCGCCGGGGCGGCCGGACTCGCGGTGGCGCGCGCGGGCCTGCGCCCGGTGGACAAGCTCACCGAAGCCGTCGAGCACGTCGCCCGCACCGAGGACCTGAACATCCGCATCCCGGTGGAGGAGGAGTCGGACGACGAGGTCGCCCGCCTGTCCCGCTCCTTCAACTCCATGACGTCCGCCCTGGCCAGCTCCCGCGAACTCCAGCAACAGCTCATCGCGGACGCGGGCCACGAACTGCGCACCCCCCTGACCTCCCTGCGCACCAACATCGAACTCCTCACCCGCAGCGAGGAGACCGGCCGCCCGCTGCCCGAGGCGGACCGCAAGGCGCTGCTCGCCTCGGTGAAGGCGCAGATGACAGAACTGGCCGCGCTGATCGGCGACTTGCAGGAACTGTCCCGCTCGGAGGGACAGCGCGGTGAGCGCGTCCAGGTGGTCTCCCTCCAGGAAACCGTCGAGGCCGCGCTGCGCCGCGCCCGCCTGCGCGGACAGGAACTGACCATCACGGCCGACCTGACGCCCTGGTACGTCCGCGCGGAACCGGCGGCCCTGGAGCGCGCCGTGGTCAACCTCCTCGACAACGCGGTGAAGTTCAGCCCCGAGGGCGGCACGATCGAGGTACGGCTGGCCGAGGGTGTCCTCACCGTCCGCGATCACGGTCCCGGCATCCCCACCGATGAACTCCCGTACGTCTTCGACCGCTTCTGGCGCTCCCCGAGCGCGCGTGCCCTGCCGGGATCGGGCCTCGGCCTGTCGATCGTGGCCCGTACGGTCCAGCAGGCCGGGGGCCGGGTGACGCTGGGGGCGGCCGAGGGAGGCGGAACGGTGGCGACGGTACTGCTGCCCGGGGCGCCGACGCCGCCGCCGGAGGTGCCGTAACTCCCCTCCCCCCGGCAACCTTTCGCCGTCCGGCGGCGACCGCACGTCGACCCAACCGCCCGTACCCGACGGACGAAACGGAGCCGACGACGCATGGACGCCCCCAGGCCACGGTCCGCGAAACCACCCTCAGCGCCGCCATCAAGTCCACCCCCTGGACCGACATGAGCGGCTTCTCCTGGAAGAACGACCGTTTCGCCGAGTACAAGAACACGGGCCCGGGGGCGGGGGCCGCATCGACCGAGCGTCCCCAACTGACGGACGCGCAGGCCGCCGATCAGGAGACCGGGGACTGGCTGGGGGGATGGGTGCCTACGGCTTCTTGACGCGGAGGAGTTCGAGCAGCTCCCGCAGACGGCCCCACCCCTCCTCGGCCCGGCTTCCGTCCCCCAGGCGGTAGTGCAGGGCGCGGCCGAGGCGCAGAGGGGTGGGGCCGGTGGGTGGTGGGTCGGCGACGACCGTGAACGCCACGGGAACCGGCGCCGGTTCCAGCCGGGCGGGGACGGTCAGATCGCGGCGGGCCGTGCGCAGCGAGGTCAGCAGGGAGATCAGGCCGTGCCCGGAGCCGAGTTCGGCCGCCAGGGTCTCGATCGCGTCCAGGGGTACGTCCTCGTCGGTGCCGTATCCGAGGGCGAGCGTGATGTCCTCCTCGACCCCGGCCGGGGTGCGCAGCACGCGCAGGGTGGCGACGGCCGGCCGCTCGGGGTGGCCGACAGCGACCAGCCAGGTCGACCGGGGGGCGCGGGAGCGGGCTAGGTCCGTCAACTGCCGTGTGGACCAGGGGAGGTTGACCGGCTCGGCGGTGCTCCACCCGGCGGGCGGGCGTCCGGTGAGGTGCTGCCAGGCGGTCTCCAGGGCCCGCCCGAGGACGAGGTCCGCCTCGGCCGGGTGCCGGGTGCGCAGGGTCAGCAGGAGCTGGCGGTCCCCTGTGTCGGTGAAGGCGGGCCACTCCACTGGCGAGCCCGTGGGGGTGAAGGCGCCGTCCTTCCAGTGGAGTCGGGCGCCCGACAGGCCATCGTAGAAGCCCTGCTCGGGGTCCTGCACGACCCAACGGTTGGGCAGGCCCCGGAGGGCGGCGCGGGTGGGCAGGGTGAGTCGGGTGGTGGGCGGGGTGACGATCTGGAGGGCGAGCTCGCCTTCGGCGGCGGTGCGCAGGGCGTCCGACAGCCAGCTGGTCAGCGGGACCACGGGGCGGTCCTGCATCACCACGGCCGCCCGGTCGGTGAGGACGTCCACGGCCGGGGTGGCGGGGGCGGGCACCGCGGAGACGTCGGAGGTGATCGGGACGACATCGGTGGTGGCCGCTTCCGAGGGCCAGACCGTGCCGCCCAGGACCGTGGCCAGGCGTCCGGCGAAGGAGCCCGCGAGCCGTCCGGCCTCGGCCGCCGCCGTGGAGGCGCGGGCCTCGGTCCACCACACGGGCCCGTCCGCCACCGGATGATCCAGCAGCCGTGCCGTCTCGCCGGGGACCTGCACCAGGATGGGCGCCTCGACCGAGACCAGCGGGCGTCCGCCGGGCGCGCACAACTGCACGACGGCTCCGTCGGCGAGGGTCCGGACCCCGAGGTCGGGTCCGCCCGCGTACAGGCCCGCGAGCAGTGTGGGCAGGTCCGGCATCCTCGGGGTGAGGGCGATGACGTCCTTGGTCACGGGTTCTCTTCGTCCACTACGGCGGTCTGGATGAGCTGGTGGGGGCGGCCCCGGCGGACCAGAGTGCCCCGCCCCGGTGGCTGCCGGGAGGCGTACAGGCCGGGGAAGAGCTGGCCCTCGCTCCGTTCCCCGGCCATGACGAGGGTGGTGGCTCCGGTCTCGCGCAGGCTGGTCAGGAAGGGCTCGAACAGGGCCCGGGCGGCGCCGGACACGCGTCGTGCGACGACGAAGTGCAGCCCGATGTCCTGGGCGGAGGACAGATACGGCAGGAAGGGCGCGAGCGGCTGCTGACCGGCCGCGGTGAGGATCTCGTAGTCGTCCACGAGGATGACGATCCGCGGCCCGGTGAAGGACGGTTCACCCGTCACCGGTGCGTCCGGGTCGGCGGTCTCGGGCAGGCGCTTCTCCAGTTCGGTCGCGATACCGGAGGACAGGGCGGCGGCGAGCTTGGTGTTGTGCGCGTAGCCCCCGCGGTAGGGCTCGGGGACGACTCCGCGCAGGCCGCGGCGGGGGTCGTAGACGCCGAAGACCAGCTCCTTGTCCGTGTGCCGGGCGACGAGTCGGCGGGTGATCAGCTTCAGCAGGTTGGTCTTGCCGCACTCGTTGTCCCCGAGGATCAGCAGGTGCTGATCGGCTCCGGTGAGGTCGAGGAGCACCGGTGCGAGGGCGTCCTGGTCGACGCCCAGGGGAATACGGGCCGGGTCCTCGTGCTCGGGGAGCGCGGTGACCGGCAGGCGGGCGGGGAGCACCCGTACAGGCGGGGCGACGTCCCCGTGCCAGGAGGCGCGGACCGTGCGGACGGTGGCTTCGAGGGCCGCGCCGAGGTCGTCCTTGGCCGGCCGGCTGTCGATACGCGGCAGGGCGACCTGTGCGAACAGCTTGCCGTCGGTGAGCGCCCGGCCGGGCACGTCCGGGGTGAGCGTGTCGGAGAGCTTGCGGTCGATGGAGGAGTCCGCGGGGTCGTTCAGGCGCAGTTCGATCCGGGTGCCGAACATCGACTGGGCGGCGATGCGCACCTCGTTCCAGCGCAGCATGCCCGCGACGACGTGGATGCCGTACCCGGCACCCCGCTTCAGCAGGTCGGACACGGCGTCGTCGAGTTCGGCGAACTCGTCGCGCAGGGCGCCGAATCCGTCCACGAGCAGCACGATGTCGGTGGCGCCCAGTTCGGGCAGCCGCCCTTCGGCGCGCAGTCGGCGCAGCTGGTCGACGGAGTCGATGCCGTGCGCGCGGCACAGTTCCTCGCGCTGGGCGAGCATGGCGCGCACCTCGGCGACCGTGCGGGCGGCCCGCTCGTGGTCGGCGCGCCCGGCGATGCCGCCGACGTGCGGCAGTCCGGCGAGCGCGGCCAGGCCGCCGCCGACCAGGTCGAGGCCGTACACGGCCACGTCGTACGGGGTGTGGGTGAGCGCAAGGGACAGGGCGAGGGTGCGCAGCAGGGTGGTCTTGCCGGACTGCGGTCCGCCGATCACCGCCAGATGGCCACCGGCGAGGGTCAGGTCCAGCTCCCAGGGCTGCTGGCGCTGGCGCGCGGGGTCGTCGAGGGTGCCGAGGGGTATCCGCAGTGGGCCGCCGCGGTGTGCGAGGCGGAGTCCGCGCTGGTCGGCGGTGAGCGGACCGGCGGCCGCGTCCAGGGTGACCTCGGCGGGCAGCGGGGGCAGCCAGATCCGGCGCACCGGGGGTGCGGCGGTGGCGAGCTGGCGGACCATGTCCGACAAGACGGTGGGGCCGGTCTCCCGCCGGGCGGGCTCCTGCGCGGGGGCGGCCGCCTCCTTCGGGGTGTGGTACGCCGAGTAGGGGCGGACGAGGGGGTCGTCCTCACGTGAGGCGGTCGGCCGGTGGTGGGCGCCGGAGACGTAACCGGCCTTGAACCGCTCGTACGTCGAGGTGTCGACCTTGAGGTAGCCGAAGCCGGGCAGCGGCGGCAGGTGGAAGGCGTCGGTGGTGTCCAGGACGGTGCGCGACTCGTCGGCGCTGAACGTGCGCAGGCCCAGGCGGTACGACAGATAGGTGTCCAGGCCCTTGAGCTTGCCGCCCTCGATGCGCTGGCTGGACAGCAGCAGGTGGACCCCGATGGAGCGGCCGATACGGCCGATGGACAGGAAGAGGTCGATGAAGTCCGGCTTGGCGGTGATGAGTTCACCGAACTCGTCGATGACGACGAACAGGTGCGGGAGCGGTTCGAGGTCCGGCCGTTTCGTGGCGCGCAGTGCGGCGTAGTGACCGATGTCGGCGATGTTCCCGGCGTCCTTGAGTACCTGCTGCCGTCGGGTGACCTCGCCGGCCAGGCTGGTGTGGACCCGCTCGACGAGCCCGGCCTGGTTCTCCAGGTTGGTGATCACCCCGGCCACGTGCGGGAGTTCGGTGAACGGGGCGAAGGTGGCGCCGCCCTTGTAGTCGACCAGGACCAGGGCCAGGTCCTCGGGCGAGTGGGTGGCGGCGAGCGCGAGCACGAGGGTGCGCAGCAGTTCGCTCTTGCCGGAGCCGGTGGCGCCCACGCACAGTCCGTGCGGGCCCATGCCGAGCTGTGCGGACTCCTTCAGGTCCAGCAGCACCGGCTCGTGCCGGTCGGTGACGCCGATGGGCACGCGCAGGAAGTCCCGTTCGCCGCGCGGCGCCCACAGCCTGTGGAGATCGAGGTCGGCCGGGTCCTCGATGCCGAGCAGCGCCGGGAAGTCGACGGGCCCGGACACCGGTGTGCCCTCGGCGGCGGACTCCGCGGACAGCCGCAGCGGGGCGAGCATCCGGGCGAGGCCCTCGGCGGTCGCGGTGCTCACGGGGTCGACGGTGCCCGTGGCGGCGCTCGCGGGGGTGGCGCTCATGGGGGCGGCCTTGTCCGTGGCCGTGCTCGCGGGGGCGACCGTGCCCGTGGCGGCGCTCATGGGGGTGACCGTGCTTGTGGCGGCGGACCCGCGCAGGTCGTTTACGGCGATCCGGTCGCCGTCGACGATGATGCGCACGCTCACCTGGTCGGGCTCGTGCACCTGGCGCTCCAGCAGGTGCAGCACGGTCACACCCATGTCGGCCATGGTCACCGCCGAGTCCGGCAGCGGGAGTTCGGCCGCGGTGTCCCCGTGGGTGTCGCTGACGACGAGCATGCGGGAGGTCAGGCGCAGGGCGTCCGCGCCGCGGCCGGTGAGTCCCCGGCGGACCTCGGCGGCGTATCCGGCGCGCTGCCGCAGCTCGGCGGAGCAGAGCCGGGCCAGCGCGGACAGGTCCGGGGCGATACGGCGGGCGGCGACGGGGCCGTCGAAGGTCCGGGGATCGAGGACGTGGGGAAGCCACTTGGCCCAGGTCCACTCCGGCTCGTCACCGGAGGCCAGGGCGAGGGCGACGTCGTCGGGGGCGTGTGTGACGGCGGTCTGGACGAGCAGGGCGCGGGCGACGCGCAGGACGTCCTGGCGTTCGCCGATGACGCTGACGTTCCCGGCCCGGTCCAGGGGGACGGTGAGGGGGAAGTCGGTGGCTGTGCCGAAGCGGTTCTGGAGGGCGCGGGCCTCGTTGAGCATGAACGGGTCGGGCGGGGTGAGGACGCCACCGGTGCCGTTGTGGGCGATGGTCAGCTCCTGCGCGGGCATGTCTCCGGTACCGGCCCGCACGCGCAGGAAGTCGGCGTCGGTACGGCGTCGCTCCCACAGCCGCGCGGGGTCCCGCAGGAGGTCGTAGAGGGCCTCCGGGGGTGGGTTGAGCAGCCGGGACTCCGAGCGCCGCGCCCGCTCGGCGGCGCCCAGTTCCTCGCGCAACTCCTCCAGGTACTCCAGATAGCGCTCCCGCTGGACGCGCCGCATGCGCTGGGCCTTGCCGCGCTGGGAGAGGAACAGGGCCACGGCGCCGAGCAGCGCGACGACCAGCACCATGGCTCCGATCGCGGCGAACCGGCTGTTGCGGATCACGGTCATCAGTACGACGGAGCTGACGACACCGGCCATGGGCAGCAGCGCGGTGGCGGCGTTGCCGACCTTGCCCTCGGGGAGGTTGGGCGGAGCCTCGACGGTGCGGGGAGCGGCGGGGGCGAGGGGCCGGGTGGAGCGCGCGGGCCGGTGGACGATCTGCTGCGTCACCGGGCGCTCACCGCTCGCCGCATCGTTTCGGCGGCCAGACCCACGGCCGCCTCACGGGTGCTCCGGCCCAGCATCGCGGTGTGGATGGGCCCTCCTTGGGCGAGATGGCGGTCGTACGGGATCGGGACGACCGGAACGCCGGGCTCGCGCAGATACGCGGCGGCGGCCTTCGGGTCGAGGGTGGTGTCCGGGGCGGCGGCGCTGAGGGCGACCACAGTGGCGGCGAGGGCGGAGTGCGGCAACCGGGCCAGCCAGTCCAGCACTTGGCGGGTCCCGGCCACGCCCTCGGCGGTCATGGGGGCGACCACGACACGAGCGTGCGCGGTGTCCATCGCGGTGCGCGCCACCTCGCCGGGCAGGGTCTCGCAGTCCACGACCGTCACCGCGAAGTAGCGGCGCAGGGCGAGGGTCACGGTGCGGTAGGTGTGTACGTCCAGCGGCGGGCCGACCCGGCCGTTGCTCGCGGGGAGCAGCCAGCCGCCGTCGGCGACCGGCACCAAGTAACCGGTGAGGTCGGTGAGTTGCATGGAGGGCGTGAGGATCCGGGCGAGGTCCCCACAGGACCAGCGCACGCTCTCGGCGCCCATCCGCACCGGCAGCGTGCCGAGCGCCGCGTCCGCCTCCAGGGTGAGCACCGGATCGTGCCGGTAGTGGTTGAACGAACGGCCGAGCAGCGCGGAGACCGTGGACTTGCCGACACCGCCCCGGATCGAGGTCACGGCGATGACCCGGCCGGTGGTGACGGGCTGCTGCAACTCCTGGGCGAGACGCGTCTGCTGGGCGACCTCCTGGGCGGCGGAGGCGGTGAGCCGCCGCAGCGAGCCACCGGCCCGGCGGGTGACGGAGTCACCGTGCTGGGGGCGGCCGAGGGCTATGGCTATGCGGGGGTCGATGGTGGGGGTGGATTCGGGGGCTGGGGCTGGGACTGGGGCCGGGACCGAGGTGGGGATGCGGGGGTCGGGGGTGGGGCGGGGGGTGGGGGTTGGGGACGACGGGGCCTGTGCGGGGGCCGTGCGGGGCTCCGGGGTGGCGGATTCCGGGACTGCGGGTGCCTTGGCGGGCTCCGGGGTGGCGGGCGCCTGGACGGCAGGCTCTGGGACGGCGGGTGCCGTCGCACCGCCGGTCAACTGGCGCAGCACGTCTCCCTGCCAGTCGTTCCCTCCCCCGGTCATGCAGCCCTCCCCTTCTACGCGAAGGTGTCCAGCAGCCGCCCGTACACCCCGAACACGCCGATGACCAGCGGGAACAGGGAGATCACGGCCAGCGA
The DNA here is from genome assembly GCF_055657065.1 of Streptomyces sp. NPDC110618. Classification (NCBI taxonomy): domain Bacteria; kingdom Bacillati; phylum Actinomycetota; class Actinomycetes; order Kitasatosporales; family Streptomycetaceae; genus Streptomyces; species Streptomyces sp. NPDC110618. The sequence goes on from NZ_JBVKBN010000018.1 coordinate 121,897, forward strand.
CTCCAGCAGGTCGCCGGCCCGCCGCAGCCGCACCCGCACATGCTCGGCAGGTTCAAAGGCGAGCGCGACGACCGGAAGGGCGGCAAGAAGGCCGAGCACGGCGACAGGCCCGGTGGCGTCCACGGCATGCTCCGCCCACCCGACTACCAGCCGTACGGCGACGGCCGAGGCGGCGAGCAGCAGCACGACGACCTCGGCGGTGAGCGGGAAGGCGCGGGCGCGCAGGGCGAGGGAGAGGGCGATGACGACGGCCAGCGAGACGGTCCACGCGGAGGGGTCCCGCAGCACGAGTACGCCCGAGGCCGCGGCGGAGACCGCCAGGACGACGGTGGCGAGGGCGAGTCCACGGTGGGTGGCCGCGAGGGCGGTGCCGACCTGGTACCGGCTGACCGAAGCGCCCCCGGTGCGGCGGTCGTCGAGCCCTGTGAGCCCGGAGGCCATGAGGGCAAGCCGGGGCAGCAGGCCGAGACCGACGACGGCGACGACAGCGAGCAGGGATCCGGCCCTGACCTGCTGCGCGCCCGTCTCGACCCCGCCTTGCAGGGCGAACCCGGCTTCCCAGAGAACAAGGAATCCGCCGAGTGTCGCGCCCCCGATCAGCGCCCCGCGCCCGACGGGGGTAAACCACCCAACGAGCAGCATGCTGAGGGTCGCGGCCCCCGCCACACCGGCCAGCCGCGCGGGCGCGCCCCAGTCGTAGGCGTCGGCACAGGTCCAGGTGGCGAGCACGGACAGGGCGGCGGCGGTGGAGAGGAGGGTGGCGGCGAGGGCGTGGCGCCGGGCGCGGCCGAGGAGCACACCGGCGAGGGCGGAGAGGGGGGTGACGGCGAGGAGGGCGGTGCCCACGGCGGGGAGTTCGAAGTGACTGCGGGCGACGAGCGCGGCGGCCACGGCCCACAGCACGGTGGCGGCACCGGCGACAACGCGTCGGGCGGAGGGGCTCCAGCGCCACGCCCTGAGGTCGAGGTCGTCGGCCACTTCATCGGTGACGTCGTGTACGACGGGCGCGGAGGGGGCGTCCTCGGCGCGTACCAGCCGCAGCACGGCGCCGTCGGCTATACCGGCCGACTCCAGGGTGCTGTCGTGCGCGAGCGCGGAGCCGTCGGCGGTGACGAGGTGCCGCAACTCGGGCCGCTCCCCGACCCTGTCGTCCAGCAGCCGCATGACCTCCGGCAACAGCACGCCCACGGGCTCCTGGGAGGGCAGTACGAGGTCCACCCGGCGCCGCTCACCGACGAGGGTGACCCGGCTGAGCGCGGTACGGCTGCGCGCCGTCGGCGTACTCAAGGCCCCCGTGGAATTCACGCGTTCGAACCTATCACCGGGCACCGACACCGGTTCCGTGCCCGGAGGAGGGCACGGACGCCCCGTACGGGCTCTCCCCGATGACTCTGTTCTCCACGAACGACCACCCGACACATCCGGCACACCCGATCGCGGCGATCACCACTCCGGCGAACACCTTCCCCAACCGCTCATCGAGCGACCGCCGCTGACGCTGGGGGCCGAAGAGCAGGGCGTCACGGAGACGGCGGCGGCGGACGGAGACGGATTCCAGGAGCTGGTTGTCGTAGTCGTGGGCGGTCACGTGGGGAACTCACCGAGCCAGCTGTGCTCGATGAGGTGCTTGGGGAGGTAGTCGGACTCCACACCGAGGGGGACTTGGCCGTCGTAGGCCCAACAGGCCATGGCAAGGGGGCCGAGGGCGATGCTGCCGTCGATGTCCGACGCCCGGTCCTCGTTCAGAGTCCAGTACGTCTGGTGCAGCTTCAGCGCATCGACCATGCCGGCCGCGAAACCGTCCCAGTCCCTCGCAATCAAGCGGGAGAAGAGGTGGATGGGCGGGTAAAGCACACCGTCCAGCAAGTCGCGCGGGGCGATACGGGCCACATCCGGGTGGGACATCTGCAGCGTGTTCGTGAGCTTCTCCACCAGACCCGGGCGGCGCAACCAGTACGTCTGAAGCGTGTCCACCCAGCTGTAGATGTACTCGTCGTACGCCCCCGGCGGCGACAGCAACCGGTCCAGCGGGATCTCACACAGCTGCGTCATGCGCTGCGTGTCGCGGCAGATCACCGCCAGCCAGAACGCAGTCAGCCAGTTACCCGCATCGGCCGATGACATCGGCCCAACCGCCGGAATCCTACGCACCTTGTGATTAATGCGACATTCAACGAAACCATCGCTCACCCCTGTCACAGCAAACAGAGCCGAGCCCAACTGCATGGCCGTCACAGCCGCTTCCCAGGTCTCCACTTTCGCCGCGATCGGGTCGCCAACGCAATGGGCACGCAGCGCAGTCACGGCTGTGTTGAAGGCGAAGCTGATCCTCCCCGACGACTCGTCAAGCCAGTCGACGCGCTCAGCCACGTCCTCGCTGAAACCTTCCGCATCGACGGTCGGCAGCTCATGCCTGGAGATGTGTACGGTCACGGAAGGGTCCCCCTGCTGATGTCAAACCGTCGATACCGGTAACCAGTGTACGTACCCGAGTTTCTCTCACCGTGGACCACGACGTACTCCAGCTTCCCCTCCTGCAACGCCTTATCCATTGCACGCACAAGATCGCGTTCACCACGCTTCGCCATTGCCGCAAGGATGTCTTCAAAATATTCTCTACTCCCTTGATAGACCTGCTTACCATTTGGAAGGGTCCGTATACCAAGTTCGGTGTCAGGGCTGCTCTTGGCCTCAATAACCAATATTCGACCGTCATCATGCTTCCAGACCTGGTCGAACTGATGATTACCGTTCTTCGGGCCGAGAAGCCTCTGCTCCACAAATCCCGGACCTTTTTCGGCCATGTAATGGGATCTGGCAGCGGTCTCTCCGAACTCCTCCGCCAGCTCCACCATCTGAGTATGCGACTCTTTGTATGTACCTCCGGCCTCAGCCCAGTCAACATAGGTCTCATCAGTGCCATACTGCTGGTGAGCGGCACCTGCCTCCGCCTTCCACTTTCGGACCAAGTTGTCCCACTGGATGGCGAGATGACGCCTCAACGCTGCATCATTCAGCTTCTTGAGCCTGGCCGCATCAGTGACGGTATCCGCCCCCTCGCGAATATACTTCTCGTCGAGGTAATACGGCCTAGGCGGTTCTGGAACATCCTTCGCCCGAATCCACGGGCCGTTGTCCGGTAGCTGTACGAGCTGAGGCGGCGTATATCCGCTCTCGTCGTAGAGACTCAGACTCAGACGGGTTCCGTTTTTCCGGTAGAAATGCTTGAGGTACCCGGGTTCATGATTGGCCCGGTATACCTGGATCTCCTCGATCTGCTCCCGCGTGAGATTTCCGCGAGGGCCGTAAGGATTGGGCCCGTCCCGCATGAAACTCGGGCGCGGAGGCTCCGAGGGCCAGCCGGGGCCCCCGCCATTCGTACCGTTGGCACCGCCCGACCCGCCGGAGCCAGCGCCGCCATGACCGTGGGCAACCGTTCCTGCACCGCCCGACTCAGGCGTATGAGAGCCGGATGCTTCATGCGTGCCCGCGCCGACCCCGGCCAACTCCCGTTCCCGTGCCGGTACGGTCCCCTCGGCCAGGGAGGGTTCCTGTCGCGGGGCCTCCGCGACAACCTCCCCATGCCTGTCGTACGCGATGAACCGGCCGTCCTCGATGACGAGTTTGGAGCCGTCCGAGAGCTCCAGCACGCTTCGGGGTCCCGTCAGTTCGGGAATGGCGTTGGTACCGCGAAGGCTTGCTGTGACGTCGGCCAGCTTCGGGGCCACGTATCCCGTCACCTTCGCCGCCGCGCTGATCGGGTCGATAACCTGCTCGACCTTTACGACCGTGCTGGCAATCTTCGCCGCAGTGCCCGCCCGCCCCGCGGTCGCTGCCTTCAGGGGGCCGCCCCATCCCAGTGTGAGGAAGTTGAAGGAGACCAAGCCCGCCGCTCGGGCGGGGTTCTCCTTCCACTGGTCCCAGGCGACGAAGCCCTTGGCGAACTCCTTCGCGTACACCTTGCTGCCCTGGGCAAACTCGGACGCGAAGACGCCAGTCGGCTCCTGCCCGCCAGCTTCCATCAGGTACGTCTCGGCGCCCACCACGGCCCGCAACAGGCTTTCCCGGGCCTGCGCGGACTCTTCACCGCCGAGCGGATTGACAAGGGTCCAAACGCCTTCGACAGTTCCCCAGGCTCCGTCGACTACAAAGCCGTCCCAGAGAACGCCCTTGGCGTAGTAGCCGAGGTCGTCCGGGTCCCACCAGTCACGGTCCTGCGTGACCGGTGTCCCCCACGGCAGTTCCTCCGCCTGGTCCAGCACCTCGGCGCTGGCGCCGTACAACTCCGCGCCCAGCGGCCGGAACTGCTTGGCGCCGGTGTTCAGGGCGTACTGCGTGCCGCCGACCAGAGCCGTGATCTTGTTGTGGCAGGCGATCTCGGCGGCGTAGAACTGCGCCCGGGCGACATTGACCTCGTGCAGCAGCTCGTTGTGCTCGGTGACCTTGTCCTCGTCCTCGGCCCAGTTCTCGTCGATCTCACCGCCCTCGGTCTTCAGACCGGCCACAAAGCCGTACGCCTTCTTCTGCAGCGCCTCCAGCCGCTTGGCGATGGGCCCGACCTCGACGGCATACGCCGACAGGGCGCTCACCACGCCCGAGACCTTGTCCGCGTACGCGTCCGCCGCGTCCCGCACCGGAGCGGTGGAGGCGAACAACTGCTCCGCCTCCGGCGCCTCGTAGCAGGCCGACAGCCCCTGGAACTGCCGGTGCGCCTCCCCGCCCGCCTTGCGAATCCCGTCCGCCTCGACGCGCAGGGCGTCGATATGCTGCTCCAGCTCCCCCAGATCACCGGTGAACAGCGGTATCGACTCCGGGTCGATCACAGACGGCCCGCCTTCCAGCCGTCCGGCATGTCCGGCCGGACCAGGCCGGCCGCCCGGTGCTGCGCCTCGGCCGCCATCTCCAGGTCACCGTCCCGGTAGGCGATCGTCGCCTCCACCGCGCCGTTGACCGACTTGCCCATCCGCACGCCGAGGAACTGCAACTCCTCGGCCGACTCCCGCAGGAACTCCGCGATCCCCGCGGCCACCAGCCCGGTCTGCCCCTTGTTCTCTCCGCCCGCCCCGCCCGGAGCGACCGTCCCGGCCGCCTTGGCCGCACCCTCCATGTCCTGCGAGTACGCCGTGATGATGTCGTTCAGGACGGTCATCACGTCCCCGACGGTCGAGACGACATGCCCGACGCCCGACGGCGATATGTCCCACTTACTCATGCGCCGACCCCCGTTTGAGAAGAACCGCCCCGCCGTCAGCCGATGTTGTCGACGGCCGCCTTCGCCCTGGCCAGCGTCGTCTGCGCGGTCCCGTCGTTCTGCTCCATCGTCGAGCGGACCAGCCGGATGATCTCGCGCACCTCACTGGCCGCGCGGTTCCAGCGCATCTCCTTGCCGTGGTACTCGTCCGCGACGCCGTCCGCCGTGAAGTCGGCCATCGCGGCCTTCACAGCGGCATCCCGGTCGGCGAGCACACGCTCCAGCTGACCGATGATCCCGGCCAGGCTCATCTGCACCTCGCCGGAGGCGCCGGTGTCGTACGAACGGCGGTCGAGGTTCTGCCCCATGGTCGAATTCCCCCTGTTGGACGGTGACGTCGGCGACGGACGGACTACAGCTCTGCGGCGCTACGGCCTCACCGCGCGCCGAAACGCGCCGCGTCGAAATTGGCGACACCGATGTTCCGGTTCGCGTTGTCCTCCAACTCCGTGTCACCGGTGCCGAACGCCGTGTCCATGCCGACCTGACCGCCGAGGATGGCATCGAGGGAACTGTTCAGCGCGCTCGTGATCTCGTCGGCGTTGAGCTTGAACCGGTCGAACGCCGCCTTACCGGCCCCGTTGAACTTCCCCTCCAACGGCTCGGCCGCCTGCACCAGCCAGCCGATCAGCGTCCCGAGATCCTGAACCGAACCCCCGGTGCTCTTCCCTAGCTCCGCCAGGGTCGTCGACCCCATGTCGAACTTCATTGCCCCTCCCCCGTAGGCCACTTGCGTCACAGCGCGTTCAGCATATCGAACACACTCTCGTACATCTGCTTGCACTCGCAACGCAGTTGACGCACCGTTGGCGCGATCGGAACGGAACCTGTCTTGTCTCACCCGTTCCTCTGATGCCCAGCCATCGGCAGGACGGCGGCTACCCCGCTGTTCATGTCGCGTACTCCCCGACCCAGAGGCGTTGCAGCAGCGCCTTGGGAAGGTAATCGGACTCGACCTCGATCGGCATGCCCACATCAAAGGCCATGCAGGCGATGGCCAGCGGAGCGAGAGCGACAAGGCCCTCGCCACTCAGGGAGCGAGCCTCGTTGGCGGTCCAGTACTCCCGGTGCCAGGTCAGCGCGTCGACCAACGCCGCGTTGAACTCGTCGGCCTGCCCGCGCAGATACCGGTGGAAGAGCTCCAGCGGGGGATAGAGAATCTTCAAGGCGAGTTCCTCGCCGGCGACGCGCGCGACTTGTGGGTCAGTACCTTGCACGGCGGTGACCAGGGCGTCCCAGGTTTCGCGGCGGTGGAAACAACCGTGCTGCAAGGCTTCCACCCAGGCGTAGACGTACTCGTCGAACTCCGCGCCGGATGCGCGGAGGATTGAGACGGGGACGCGCGCGAGCTGCTCGGCTCTGTCGTGCTCGCGGCAGATCACCGCCAAGTAGTACGCCGTGAGCCAGTTTCCGGCGTGGAGGTAGTCCAAGAGACCGGTCGCCGGGAGGTGTTTCACCTCGCCCATGCTGCCGATACGGCACGCCACGGGGCCCTCCGTCGCGGTGCCCGCGGCGAAGAGAGCGGAACCGACCTGCGTCGCCGTGACCCATGCCTCCCAGGTCGGGAACTGCCCGGCGAACGAGTCCGTCAGGCAGTTCCACTTCGCCACGGACTCCGGAAGCTCATGCCACACGATCCGCACTCTCACGCCCCGCTCTCCTCCCCCAACCGCCAACTCCTCACCAGCCGCCCCTCCTCGTCCCACTCCAAGTACTCACGAACCGTCAACCCATCGGCGTCGAACACCTGCCGGGACGCCAGTACCCCATTGCGGTGCCACTCCTTGAACTCCCCGCGAGGCAAGCCGTTCTGCACCAGGCCCTCGGAGCGCGGGGTGCCGTCCTCGTACCACTCCTGGGAGAGGCCGTTCGGGATGCCCTCGGTGTAGACGTCCAGGCTCACGAGATTTCCGGAGAGGTACTCCGCCACCTCTCCCGTGAATGGTTCGCCCCGGTAGTAGAGGAGTTGGCCTTCCGTCATGTCGACCTCGGGGTCGTCGATGTCGATGCGGCGCATCGTTTCCTCCTAGCGCTCCACCGCCACACTGTCCGCGAACTTGTCGTGCCAGCACTGACGGAGGGGCTGGTCCCAGGTGCAGCGGAGGGAATTGAGCCAGCCGAGCACCGGGATCACTACCGAGACGCCCCAGACCAGCTCCCGTGTGGTCGCGTCCCAGAAGCCCGGGTTGCCGCCCGTCTCACGGTCCACGATGCGGACGCCGCAGATGCGTTTGCCGACGGTGGAGCCGAACTGCCATACGGGCAGGGCGAAGTAGATGAGGTAGGAGGTGAGGAGCCAGACCAGGATTCCGGTCCTGGCTGTGTCGTTGCCGGCGTCGATCTCGTCGGCCAGCCACCATCCCAGGCTCATGTAGATGACGTACCAGATGATCACGTCCAGCACTCGTGCCCCGAGCCGGGAGCCGGGGAGCGCCAGGGCGTAGGGGTGCGCGAGGCCCTCGGGGTGGGGGTACGGGGAGTGGCCCGGGTGTTGGGGGTAGTGCGGGAGGTTCGACATGCCACCTTCTACGCGAGGTCCGAAATCGACGGTGTGGAAGGAGAGTTCGGAGCCGCGTCTGCGGTTGCGGTCGCAACTGAGGTGGGGTGGAGATCACATACGGCGAAGGCGGTGACGGGCCGAGCGCCCGTCACCGCCTTTCTGTCCGCCCGCTAAGGGGTCAGCTCACGATCGTGATCCGGTTCGCCGCCGGAGGCGTGATCGGGGTCGTGGGCGAGGAGTTGGCCGTCAGGTACTGCTCCAGGGCCGTGAGGTCGTCGGAGCCGACCAGGTCGTTGGTGCCCTGGCCCAGGGTGGTGAAGCCGTCGCCGCCGCCTGCGAGGAAGCTGTTCGTCGCGACGCGGTAGGTGGCGGACGGGTCGATCGGGGTGCCGTTCAGCTTGACGGAGTCCGCCAGCACGCGGTCGGCGCCCGACTTCGTCATGTCCAGCGTGTACGTCAGGCCCGCCGACGGCAGGAGGATCTTCGGCGCGGTCGCGTTCACGCCGCTGACCTGCTCCTTGAGGACCTGGATCAGCTGGGCGCCGGTGAGGTCCTGGAGGTTGACCGTGTTGGAGAACGGCTGGACCGTGAAGCCCTCGGCGTAGGTGACCACGCCGTCGCCCTCGCTGCCCTGGGCCGCGTAGGTGAGGCCGGCGCGCACGCCGCCCGGGTTCATCAGCGCCAGGTCGGTCTCGGGGTCGAGCTGCTTGCCGTGGGCGAGCTGGGCATCGGCGATCAGGTCACCCATCGGGGACTCGGTGCCGGTGTTGGGGATGTCGGCGGAGATGTAGCCGATCGGGCGGTTGCCGATGGGCGCCGCGAGGGTGTTCCACTTGCTGATCAGCGCGGTCATGTCGGCCGCCTTGGCGACGTCCCGGGTGACCACGTGGTTCGCCGACTTCACGGCCGTACGGGCGATGTCACCCGTGCGGCGGTCGTAGGTCAGCGTGGTGTCCGTGTACAGGCGGCCGAACGACGAGGCCGAGGTGACCGTGCGCGGCTTGCCCGCCGGGTCGTTGATCGTGCAGGCGTACGCCTGGTGCGTGTGGCCGGTGACCAGCGCGTCGACCTGCGGGGTGACGTTCTTGGCGATGTCGACGATCGGGCCGGAGATGCCGTCGCCGGCGCCCGGGGAGTCACAGTTGTAGTTGTACGCCGTCGACGCCGGGGCGCCGCCCTCGTGGATCAGCGCGACGATCGACTTCACGCCCTTGCGCTGCAGCTCGCGGGCGTACTTGTTGATCGTCTCGACCTCGTCCTTGAACTTCAGGCCCTTGACGCCCTCGGCCGAGACGACCCCCGGGGTGTCCTCCAGGGTCACGCCGATGAAGCCGATCTTGACGCCGTTCTTCTTCCACACCGTGTACGGCTTGAGGATCGGCTTGCCGGTCTTCTCGCTCAGCACGTTCGCCGCGAGGTAGGGGAAGTCGGCGCCCTTGAACTTCTTGCCGGTGTAGCAGCCGTCCGTCTTGTGGCAGCCGCCGTTCTGGAGGCGCTTCAGTTCCGCGGAGCCCTCGTCGAACTCGTGGTTGCCGACGCTGGTGACGTCCAGGTCGAGCTTGTTCAGCGCCTCGATGGTGGGCTCGTCGTGGAACAGGCCCGAGATCAGCGGAGAGGCGCCGACCATGTCACCGGCGGCCGCGGTGATGGAGTACTTGCTGCTCTTGCGGGCCTCGCGCAGGTGGGTGGCGAGGTACTCCACACCGCCCGCGTCGATGGTCCGGGTGGTGCCGTCCTCGTTGAGGTGGGTGACCCGGCCGGAGGAGCCGGACGGCGGCTCCAGGTTGCCGTGCAGGTCGTTGAAGGACAGCAGTTGGACGTCCTGGTAGCGGCCGTGGTCGCCCTTGTGCTTGTTCTCGTGCGCGCTCGCCGTCGTGGGCAGCGCGGCTACCAGCGCGCCGACGGTGGCGAGGCTCGCCGCGCCGGTGAGGACGAGCTGTGTCCGGCGTCTGCTGCGGTGCGGCGGCTGCTGGGACTTGGCTGGCATGCGCCCCCCTGTGGTCGTGTCGTACGGACCCCTGCGGTGGTGCCGTACGGAGCGGAAGAGAGTCATCAGAAGGCAGTAGTGCCCGGGCGCAGCCTAGAGTCAACGCGCGTAGCGCGGAAGGTGGTTCCGGTTACATCCTGGTTTATCTTTTGCCGCCGGTTCCGGTGACCTCGGCTTACCCTCGTACGCATGACCAGCGACGACACCCCACGGCGCGGCGCGGGCCGCTCCATCGAGACCTACTCCGCGCTCGAACCGGACCAGATCGAGGCCGTGCTCGCCCTGCTCGCCGAGGCCGCCCGCACCGACGGCCAGCAGGCGGTGTCCGAGCAGGGCCGGCTGCAACTGCGCGGCGGTGAACGCGAGGGCGTGGCGCACCTGCTGCTCACCGTCGGCGACCAACTCGTCGGGTACGCCCAGCTGGAGGACACCGATCCGGTGGAGGCCCCGGCCGCCGAACTGGTCGTCCACCCCGCGCACCGCGGTCACGGCCACGGCCGGGCGCTGGGCTCGGCCCTGCTCGCCGCCTCCGGCAAGCGGCTGCGGGTCTGGGCCCACGGCGGCCACTCCGCCGCCCGGCACCTGGCGCAGGTCCTCGGGCTCACCCTCTTCCGCGAACTGCGGCAGATGCGCAGGTCATTGACCGACCTGGAGCTTTCCGAGCCGGGGTTGCCCGAGGATGTGACGGTACGTACCTTCGTGCCCGGTCAGGATGACGCGGCCTGGCTCGCGGTGAACGCCGCCGCCTTCGCCCACCACCCCGAACAGGGCTCCCTCACCCAGCGCGACCTCGACGACCGGAAGGCCGAACCGTGGTTCGACCCGGCCGGGTTCTTCCTCGCCGAACGCTCCGGCGAGCTGATCGGCTTCCACTGGACCAAGGTCCACGCCGAGGAGGGACTCGGTGAGGTCTACGTCCTCGGTGTGAAGCCCGGTGCCCAGGGCGGTGGCCTCGGCAAGGCCCTCACCGCGATCGGCCTGCGGCACCTGGCGGACCAAGGGCTGCCGACCGCCATGCTCTACGTCGACGCCGACAACAAGGCCGCCGTGTCCGTGTACGAGCGGATGGGCTTCGAGACATACGAGACGGATCTGATGTACCGGACGGAGACCTAGGGTTCGTGGGGGGAGACCTGGGGTTCGTGGCGGGAGACCTGGGGTTCGTGGCGGGAGACCTGGGGTCCGTGGCTCATGGGCCGGCCGCCGGACCGGGCGGGGGCCCAGGGTCCGAAAGCACGCTCCGGACCCCGGGTCTCGTGAGTGGCTACCGGTCGGAGACCTGAGCTCCCGAACGCCGGTACCCCCGCCGCCCCAACGGTTCCCTCGCCCAGACGGCGGCCATCGTCACCGCTGCCGCCAGCACCCCCCACCACCGCTCGTGCGAGTCCGCCCAGCGCGGGTCGTCCGGGTCGACGAACAGCGTCCAGTCCTCGGGTATGAGCAGCAGCGCCAGTACGGCGAGCGTGAGCAGTGCCACCGCGATACTCACCCCCGGTTCCGGCTCCTGGGACCGCCGTATCCAGGCGGCCCCGAGGGCCAGCGCCAGCACGCCCGCGGTGACGGCCTCCAGCGTGACCGGGCCGAGCGGCGGGCGCAGACCGGTGGGGACCAGCAGGATCGCCGCGATCCACGACAGCGCCGCGAAGGGGGCGACCACCGCCAGGCGCAGAACCTGGCGGAGGGGCCGCGGCGTGGGCACGGTGGCCGTGGTGTGACGGGCCGGGTCGTCCAGGAGGAAGGCCAGGCCCAGGGCGAAGGCGAGGACCGAGGCGCGCAGGGTGTTGAGGGCGAGCCAGGGGTTGTAGTGCTCCTCCCACACCCGGGTGGTTCCGGCGATCAGCAGCCCCATCGCCGCCCCGGAGCCCAGCGCGCGCCAGGGCAGCGTGCGCCAGACGGCGGGGAGCAGTTCGGACACCTGGGCCGGGGACAGCGGCCCCGGGGCCGCCCCTCGGGCGGGGCTCCCCCCAAGCTCCCGCCCTGCGGTACTCCCCCCGGGCTCCCGGCCCACGGTGCTCCCCCCAGGCCCCCTGGGTTCCTGTCGTCGTGCAGGCCTCACTCCTCGCACCCGTCCTTCTCCGTGACGCCCTTCACGCCGACCAGTTCGGCGGCCCGCGCGGTGGTGATGCCCGGTGCCGTCAGCTCCTTCCAGTGCTTCTTCACCAGGGCGGTCACCTCGCCACGGGGCCGGTTGAGCAGGGTGCGGACGACATCGGTCTGCGCGGCCGACATGGAGATCGCCGAGGTCGGCTGGAGCACGATCGCCGAGCCGGTGATGCTGTCGTCGAGGCGGACCTTGCGCAGTTCGTCGATCGGCTTGTCCTGCCAGCCCAGGGAGAGCCACATCACGGTGACGACCCGTCCGTCGCACACTTCGGTGCCCTCCTTCTCGGTCCCCGCCACCAGGACGGCGGCGACGGCCGAGGAGAACTCGGGGACCCGGGGACCGCCCCAGCGGGTGCCGACGGTGACCTCGTTCGGGGCGTCCAGGGCCTCCAGGGCGCCGTCGGAGGAGAGGCCGTAACGGGCCTCCACGCGCTGGCGGACAAGGAGCTTCTGGTCTTTCGCGGTACCGCCCGCGAGGCCCTGGACACCGTCGACGACCTCGGCCCAGGTCCCGATCCGGGGCTCCCATTCCGGGAACGCGCAGTAGGTCGAACCGCCGCGCTGCTCACAGGTCAGGTCCGGGTCGAGCGTGGCCTTCTCCCGGGCCGCCGTCACCGAGGCCGGGGTGCCGCCGGCCTGGCCGAACGCGCCGACCAGCAGCAGGGACAGGGTCGCGCCCAGGGCGGCGTAGCAGGTCCGCACCCGGCGTCCGCCGCCGGCCAGCACGGCGAGCGCACCGAGGGTGAGGCCGAGGCCAAGCAGATACAGGGCGTGCCAGGCGGCCGGGCGTCCGAGCAGGTCGGAGGGAAGGGTGTCAGTGGTGCCCTCGCCGACCACCGGGTTCAGCCAGCGCGTGCCCTCGCCGTCCTGCGGGCTCGCCCCGAGCACGAAGAAGAACAGGAGGAACACCACCAGCATCGGGCCGACGAAGGTCGACTTCAGCACCCGTGCCATCAGCACCCCGAGCCCTCCGCACACCAGCACGGTCAGCGGTCCGACGGCCAGTTCACCCAGCGAACCGTGGCCGACGGCGCCCGGCTTGAGCGCCTCCCAGCCGAACTGGACGCCCACGCACACCGCGGTCAGCAGCACCGCCGGGACGACGGAGAGCACATGGGCGGCGGTGCGGCGCCAGGTGTTGACGGGCAGCACCGCGAAGTGCCGCTCGGTGTCGCGGCGCCGCGAGCGCAGCACGGCCTGGTTCACGCTCAGCATCACCGCGAGCCCGACCAGCAGCGGTGTGCTCTGGGTGTCCCGGTCGGCGTCCTGGAGGGCGGGGAAGCCGTTGTGGGAGTCGAGGGTGTGCCACACAATCCAGGCGATGTAGATCGCGAAGGCGATCAGGACCGGGAGGGAGAGCAGCAGGCGGCGTCCCTCGAAGCGGGCGAGGGCGAAGACGGCCGCCCAGGAGTTGCGGGGCTCGGTGGTCACGGCGGCGGGCGCCGGCTGGACGAGGGTGGTCATGCGGTCACCGCCATGCCGTAGCCGTCGAGGGTGAGGAGGTAGCCGTCCTCCAGGGTGGGTTCGAGGAGTTCGGCGCCGGGCGGCGGATCGCCCACGTTGCGGAAGGTGCCGGTGCCGGTGCGCCAGCCCGCCTTGGCGTGCGGCGCGCGTTCGGCGCTGCTCCACACCCGGCCGGCCGCCTGGGCGGCCAGTTCGGCGGGGGTGCCGTCGAAGCGGATGCGGCCGCCCGCCATCACCAGGACGCGGTGGCAGAGCATGGCCACGTCCTCGGTCTGGTGGGTGGACAGCAGCACGGTGCGGCCCTCACCCGCGTGGGCGATCAGCTCCCGGAAGCGCATGCGCTGCTCGGGGTCGAGGCCGACGGTCGGCTCGTCCAGGACCAGGAACCCGGGGTCGCCGACGAGGGCGGCGGCGAGTGCGACCCGCTGGCGCATACCGCCCGACAGCTTCTTGATCTTCCGGCCGCGCACCTCGCCGAGGCCGACCTCGTCCAGCACCCGGCGCACCTCGCGGTGGCGGGCGGAGCGCTGGTTGAGCTCCTTCAGGATCGCCACGTAGTCGACGAACTCGAAGGCGGTGAAGTCCGGGTGGAAGCCGGGCGTCTGCGGCAGGTAGCCGAGCCGCCGCCGGACCTCCTGGCGGCCGCGCAGGGAGCCGGGGTCGTGTCCGAGGACGGTGAACTCCCCGCGCTGCGGGGGAACGGCGGTGGCGAGCACCCGCAGCAGGGTGGTCTTCCCGGCGCCGTTGGGCCCGATCAGGCCGGTCACGCCGGGGGTCAGCCGCAGCGAGACCTCATCGAGGGCGCGGGTGCCTCCGTAGTGGAGGCTGAGCCCGGAGGCGGAGACGGTGGAGGTCATGCGGCGCTCCTGAGGAAGACGTCGAATCGGTCACGTACGAGGTAGAGAAGGCCGGCCGCGAGGGCGGCGACCATGGCCGCGGCGCCCTGTCCGGCCGCGGTGAAGGGGGCGAGGGAGCCGCCGTCGGCCATCGCGTCGGCGATGGCGATCAGCGCCGCCCACGCGCCGCCGACCAGCGAGGGTGCGAGGACCGGCCCGAAGCGGGGGGTCAGCGCCAGCGCGGTGGCGGTGAGGGCGAGCGCGGGCAGCAGCCAGGCCAGGGCGCGCAGGCCGTAGGAGGGCAGGGCGAGCGTCGCCAGGCCGTTGAGGACGAGTCCGGCGGTGAGCACGGCGACCGTACGGATCATCAGCAGCCGGAACCCATGCACGGGTGAGACGACCGCCATCTCGTACGTCGGGTCCAGGGCGGGTCCGTAGCTGGCCGCGACCCCGGCCAGGGGTAGCAGCGGTGCCAGGGCGAGGAACAGGGTCGGCGAACCGGACGAGTGGACCGCGAACACCGTCGCCACCAGCAGGAACACCACCGACGCCAGCCAGGAGCGGCGCAGTACGGGTGTCGCCGCGAGCAGCCGGGCGGTGTGGTCGGCGGCCCCGAGCCGCACCAGCAGCCGCTCGAAGAGCCCCGGGCGGGGCGCGTCCAGCTCGGCGTCCAGGCGCTCCCAGCCGAGGTCGACGGGTGCGCTGACCTCGGCGAGGGCGGCCCGGCACTCGGCGCAGGAGGCGAGGTGGGTGTCGGCGGACCAGAGCATGGGGGCCGCCAGCTCGGCACGCGCGTAGGCGCGCAGGTCGGCTTCGGATACGTGCCAGGTCATGCCAGCGCCTCCCGCAGTTGCTTCCGGGCCCGCATCGCCCGTGTCTTGACCGTCCCGGGCGGGATGCCCAGCACCACGGCCGCCTCCCGGGTGGTCAGCCCGTCGACGACCGTGGCCTGGATCACCGCGCGCAGTTCGGGTGAGAGCCGTATCAGGGCGCCGGCCAGGTCCCCGTGCTCAACCCCCGCGAGCACGCGGTCCTCGGCCGATGCCTCCTCCCGGTGCCGGAGCCGGGCCAGTGCCTGCCGCAGCCGGCCGCGCGCCCCGTCGCCGCGCAGTGCGTCGACGAGCCGTCGCGAGCCGATCCGCCACAGCCATCCGGCCACGTCCCCCTCCTCCCGGTAGCGCGCGCTGCCCCGCCACACCGCGAGGAACGTCTCCTGTACGACGTCGTCGACGATGCCCGGGTCGGCGCAGCGGCTGCGCAGTCGCGCGGTCAGCCAGGGCGCGAACCGGCGGTACAGCTCCTCGAAGGCGCGCCGGTCCCCGTCCGCGGCGACGGCGCGCAGCAGATCCCCGTCGCTTCTCGTTTCGCTCACGTCACCCTCATCGGACGAGCCCGGTCGATCGGTTCACGGAATCACGGCTTGACTTTTCGACACCACTTCCACCACCCTTTCACTACTCAATTAGTGAAAGGGTGGTGGAAGTGGTCGAGTACCGCATCGACCGGCGCAGCGGCGTCGCCACCTACCTGCAGATCGTGCAGCAGACCAAGCAGGCCCTGCGCCTGGGCCTGCTGGCGCCCGGGGACAAGCTCCCCACCGCCCGGGAGGTGGTGGAAGCCACCGCCATCAACCCGAACACCGTGCTCAAGGCGTACCGCGAGCTGGAACGCGAGGGCCTGGTCGAGGCCCGCCGCGGACTCGGCACGTTCGTCCGCAAGTCGCTGGGCGCCGCGCCCGCCGACTCCCCGCTGCACGCGGAGCTGACGGACTGGGCGGCACGGGCCCGCGAGGCGGGCCTGGAGCACGACGACGTGGCGGCGCTCTTCGCCGCCGTACTGGACGAGCACTTCAAGGGGGACGAGGCGTGACCGACATCGCCATGGCGGCGCGAGGGCTGGGCCGGAGATTCGGCCGACGCGGCAGGCGGGCCCTGGACGGCTGCGAATTCGTACTCCCGGCGGGCCGGGTCTGCGCCCTCGTCGGCCCCAACGGCGCCGGGAAGTCCACCCTCCTCTCCCTCGCCGCCGGACTGCTGCGGCCCAGCGAGGGCCAAGTCACCGTGCTCGGGACCACCCCGGCCGGGGCCCGCGAGCGCCTCGCCTACGTCGCCCAGGACAAGCCGCTGCACCCGCACCTCACCGTCGCCGCCACCCTGCGGCTCGGCCGGGAATTGAACCCCGGGCGCTGGGACGAGTCCGTCGCCCGGCGCATCGTCACCGACGCCGACCTGGACATGGACGCCAAGATCCGCGCCCTCTCCGGCGGCCAGCGCACCCAGGTGGCCCTCGCGCTCGCCCTCGCCAAGCGCCCCGAGCTGCTGCTCCTGGACGAGCCGATGGCCGACCTCGACCCGCTCGCCCGGCACCGGATCACCGGCCTGCTGATGGCGGACGCGGCCGAACACGGCACCACGATTGTCATGTCCTCGCATGTGGTGGCGGAGCTGGAGGGCTCCTGCGACCACCTCCTGCTCCTCGGCGCGGGCCGCGTCCGCCTGGCCGGTCCCCTGGACGACCTGCTCGCTGCCCACCGCCTGGTCACCGGCCCCGCCCAGGACAGCCTCGACCCGCACACGGTCGTGGAGTCCCGCACCACGGGCCGCCAGCTCACCGCCCTGATCCGGCCCGCGGGCCCGGTCGCCGCCTCCTGGCAGAGCGCCGAGCCGACGCTGGAGGAACTGGTCCTCGGTCATCTGCGCGGGCCGGACGCCCCCGCGCTGAGCCTGGCCGAGAGCGGGGAGGCGGCGGCATGAGGGACGTGATGACCGTTCACACCGACACCCCGGAGGCCGCCGTATGACCACCCTGACCGTGCGCGCCTCCGCCGCCGAGCCCCGCACCCGCGGCCCGCGCGGGCTGGTCTGGGTGATGCTGCGGGTGCACCAGTCGGCGCTGCTGTTCTGGCTGATGCTGGTGGCCGTCACCGCGGGCGCACTGCTGTGGGCGTACGGGCCGGGCGCCGACGCCGCCTGGGCCGAGTACGTCGCCGGGGGATGCGACTCCGCCAGGCCGGGGCTCGGCTGCGACATGTACGGGACCCGCTTCCAGCGCTACGACAACATCGTCGGCGTCAGCAGCGGCCTCCTCGCCCTCGTCCCGCTGTTCACGGCGGCCTGGGCGGCGAGCGCGCTCGTCGGACGCGAACTGGAGAACGGCACCGCCCACCTGACCTGGACCCAGTCCGTGTCCCCGGCGCGCTGGCTGGCCGCCAAGCTCGCCGTCCCGGCCACCCTGCTCACCGCCGGCATGCTCACGCTCACCCTGCTGCACCGGCTGATGTGGAGCGCGGGCACGGAACTGCACGAGGCCTGGGCCGTACGCACCTGGGACGACAGCGCGATCTTCCTCACCAACGGCACCACCGCCACCGCCCACGCCCTGCTGGGCCTGGCCCTCGGTGCCCTCGTCGGCCTGCTCCTGCCGCGCGCCCTGCCCGCCCTGGCGGTCGCCGCCGTCACGACGCTGGCCATCGCCGGTGCGCTGGTCGAACTCCGCCCGCACCTGTGGCCGACCGTGACCCTGACCTCCACGGACGACGTCCCGTCCCCCGCCGCCGTGGTCCGCGAGGGCGCCCTCACCTCCGACGGCACCCGGATCCCGCTCCCCGACTGCCTGGGCGAGCCCGGCTGCCTCACCGACCACGACATCACCGGCTTCTACGCCGACTACCACCCGACCTCGCACTTCTGGCCCCTGCACCTGGTGGAGACCGGCATCGTCCTGGCCGCGGCGGCCCTGGCCGTCGGCGCCGCGTTCTGGCTGCTCCGCCGCCGCACGGGAGGCGCCGTATGACCGCGATCCCCGTCACCTCCGTACGCACTCCCGGCCGGCTGCCCCGGCCGCGGGGCCTGCTGTGGGCGGTGCTGCGGGTGCACCGCACGGCGCTGGTCGTATGGGGGCTCGCCCTGCTCGCCGCGGCGTCCTTCCTGTTCCGGCTGGCCGCGCTCGCGGACGAGGCCCAGCGGGGCAACAGCGCCTGCGCCGAACCGGCCACCGACGGCCTGCCGTCCTGCGCGGCGGTCGACGCGATCACCGCGGACGAGACCTACTCCACCGGCATCGCCTTCGTCACCGCATGCCTGGCCTGGCTGATCGTCCCCGTGGCCGCCTGGGCGGGCGGGGCGCTCACCGGGCGCGAGCTGGAGAACGGCACCGCCCACCTGGCCTGGACCCAGTCGGTCACCCCGGCGCGCTGGCTGGCCGCCAAGCTCGCCGTCCCGGCCGCCCTGCTCACCGCCGGCACCACCGGGCTGGTCCTGCTGAACGTCTGGGCCCGCGGCGCGGACAACCCGAACCTGGTCGGGGACTGGTACTACCCGGACGTCTTCGTCGGCACCGGCCCCACCGCCGTCGCCCACGCCCTGGCCGGCCTCGCCCTCGGCGCCCTCGCCGGGATCCTCCTCGGGCGGGCGCTGCCCGCGGCCGGTGCCGCCCTCGGGGCCGCGCTGCTCCTGTACAACGTCCTGGAGCTCCACCGCGAGGACCTGTGGCCCACGGTCACCCGGGACACCACCGGCTGGGAGGCACCGCGCTCCGCCTTCCAGGTGGCCACCGACGGAGCCGAGCTGGCCTTCCACCCGCGCTCGCACTTCTGGCCGATCCAGTACGTCGAGAGCGGCATCCTGCTCGCGGTCGCGGCCCTCGCCGTCCTCGCCGCGTTCCAGGTGCTGCGCCGCCGGACCGCCTGATCTCCGGGGCCGTACGCCCCTCCTACGGGGGGGGAGGGGCGTACGGCCCCGGCACGCGCGCGGGCGGCCGACGCCCGGGATCCGCCCCGGGTACGTCCGCCGGGCCCAGGCCGACCTCGCGGGCGATCCGACGCCCGAGGGCCGCCCCGGGTACGTCCGCCGGGCCCAGGCCGACCTCACAGACGACCCGACGCCCAAGAGCCGCCCGGGTACGTCGACCAGGCGGAAGCCGACCTCGCGAGCGCCCCGACGCCCGGGGGCCGCCCCCCGGTGTCCCGCCCGCCATGTCGCCGTAACCACCGGTTCAAACAGCCTTGCGACGCTCGGCGAATGAAGCCCGCCGTGCCAGCGCCTTCGCCACCTCCCGAGGGAGCAAGGGGGGACGGAAGGACCCGACGTCTCGCCGCCGTCCTCCCTCCCGCGACTTCCGACGCGCCTGTATCGGCCATGGCGCGGAAGAATGGGTCCATGAGTCAGCAGAACGCCCAGGCATCGGCCCAGCACGCGCAGCCCTCCGTCGGCTCCATCGCGGCCCACCGCTCGCGCACCGTGGCCGGTTCGGTCTCCGATCTCGAACCCGACATCGACGCCGACCTCGACGCCTACGAGGAGTCACCGGCCGACGGTGCCCCCCTGCCCCAGGGCCGTTTCCTCGACCGGGAACGCAGCTGGCTGGCGTTCAACGAACGGGTCCTCGAACTCGCCGAGGACCCCACCACCCCACTGCTGGAGCGGGCGAACTTCCTGGCCATCTTCGCCAGCAACCTCGACGAGTTCTTCATGGTCCGGGTGGCCGGTCTCAAGCGCCGTATCGCCACCGGCGTCGCCACCCGCTCCGCCTCCGGCCTGCAGCCCACCCAGGTGCTGGAGATGATCTGGGCCCGCTCCCGGGAGCTGATGGCCCGGCACGCCGCCTGCTTCCACGAGGACGTCGCCCCCGCGCTCGCGGAGGAGGACATCCACCTGGTGCGCTGGAACGAGCTGACGGAGAAGGAGCAGGCCCGCCTGTTCACCCTCTTCCGGCACCAGATCTTCCCCGTGCTGACCCCGCTGGCCGTCGACCCGGCCCACCCCTTCCCCTATATCTCCGGCCTCTCCCTGAACCTGGCCGTCGTGGTGCGCAACCCCGTCAGCGGGCACCGCCACTTCGCCCGCGTCAAGGTCCCGCCGCTGCTCTCCCGGTTCCTGGAGTCCAGCCCCGGCCGCTACGTCCCCATCGAGGACGTCATCGCCGCGCACCTGGAGGAACTGTTCCCGGGCATGGAGGTGCTGGAGCACCACGCCTTCCGCATCACCCGCAACGAGGACCTGGAGGTCGAGGAGGACGACGCCGAGAACCTCCTCCAGGCCCTGGAGAAGGAGCTCATGCGGCGCCGCTTCGGGCCGCCGGTGCGCCTGGAGGTCGAGGAGTCCATCGACCGCGAGGTCCTGGACCTGCTGGTACGCGAGCTGAAGATCACCGAGGCCGAGGTCTACCCGCTGCCCGGCCCGCTGGACCTGACGGGGCTGTTCCGGATCGCCTCGCTGGACCGGCCCGAGCTGAAGTACCCCAAGTTCGTCGCCGGCACCCACCGCGACCTCGCCGAGGTCGAGTCCGCCTCCGCGCCCGACATCTTCGCCGCCCTGCGCAGCCGGGACGTGCTGCTGCACCACCCGTACGACTCCTTCTCCACCTCCGTGCAGGCGTTCCTGGAGCAGGCGGCCGAGGACCCGGATGTCCTCGCCATCAAGCAGACCCTGTACCGGACCTCCGGCGACTCCCCCATAGTCAACGCCCTCATCGACGCCGCCGAGGCCGGCAAGCAGGTCCTCGTCCTGGTCGAGATCAAGGCCCGCTTCGACGAGCACGCCAACATCAAGTGGGCCAAGCGGCTTGAGGAGGCGGGCTGCCACGTCGTCTACGGCCTGGTCGGCCTGAAGACCCACTGCAAGCTGTCCCTGGTGGTCCGTCAGGAAGGCGACACGCTACGGCGCTACAGCCACGTCGGCACCGGCAACTACCACCCGAAGACGGCCCGCCTCTACGAGGACCTCGGCCTGCTCACCACCGACCCGCAGGTCGGCGCGGACCTGTCCGACCTGTTCAACCGGCTCTCCGGCTACTCCCGCCGCGAGACCTACCGCCGCCTCCTGGTCGCCCCCAAGTCCCTGCGCGACGGCCTGATCTCACGGATCAACAAGGAGGTCCAGCACCACCGCGCGGGCCGCCCCGCGTTCATCCGCATCAAGGTCAACTCGATGGTCGACGAGGCCATCATCGACGCCCTCTACCGCGCCTCCCAGGCGGGCGTGCCGGTCGACGTCTGGGTACGCGGCATCTGCGCCGTCCGCCCGGGAGTCGCGGGTCTGTCGGAGAACATCCGGGTCCGCTCGATCCTCGGCCGGTTCCTGGAGCACTCCCGCGTCTTCGCCTTCGGCAACGGTGGCGAGCCGGAGGTGTGGATCGGCAGCGCGGACATGATGCACCGCAACCTCGACCGCCGTATCGAGGCGCTGGTACGGGTCACCGATCCGGCCCACCGGGCGGCCCTGAACCGGCTGTTGGAGACCGGTATGGCCGACACCACCGCCTCCTGGCACCTCGGCCCGGACGGCGAGTGGACCCGGCACGCGACCGACGCGGACGGCCAACCCCTGCGCAACGTCCAGGAGATGCTCATTGACGCCCGGAGGCGCCGGCGTGGCACAGCGACACCCTGACGGAGAGGCCCTGGAGCGCTATCTGCGCACCCAGGCCACGGAGTTCCTCCGCGCGCTCCGCCTCCTGCGGGAGGCGGGCGCGGGTGACGGCGGCGCCGGAGCCACCCTGCTCCGCCCCACCCGCCGCCTCACCGCCACCCTCCACACCTACGGCCCCCTCCTCACCCCCACCTGGAGCGACCAACTCCGCCCGGAACTCACCTGGCTCTCCTCAACCCTGACCCAGGAACCCACCTACACCACCCGCCTGAACCGCCTCCTACAAGCCCTCCAGCGCTTGTCGGGGACGACGCTGCCGACGCAGTCCAGCACGGGCGCCACCCCCTCCGCCGCAGCTGCGGGCAGTCGTGCCGCCGGGGCGGCCCCCGCAGCCACAGAAGCGGCACCCCGCCAGCGCGGGCAAGCGACACCCACCGCCACGGCACCCCCAACCCCGGCCCAGCCGCCGACCAGCGGCACCGCCCACGCCGTACCGCCCACGGCCGAGGCACCCGCCGTCCCCGCCCCCGGCGCAGCCAAAGCCGCCGCCCTCCTCACCCGCCGCCTCACCCTCGCCCGCTCCCGAGCCCACAGCACCGCCCTCCAGGCGTTGGACTCCGCCCGCTTCCACGCCCTCACCGACACCATCGCCGTACTGGCCAGCGAGGTCCCCCTGACCGGGCCGGCCCGCACGACAGACCTCCGCCCCCTCGCCGCCACCGCCGAAGAGCGCCTCGCCAGAGCAATCGCCGCCCTCCCTCCCGTAACGGCCCCCGGCCTGAACCCCCCACACCCCCAGGACACCCCCTGGCACCAGACCCGCCTTCTCCTCCGCCTGCACCGCTACGCCCGCGAGGTCATCCAGGACACGGACCAGGACCGGGACACGGGCCAGGACACGGACGACAACGCCCGCCTCCTCACTGCGGCCGAGGCCCTGGACCGCCACCGAGACGCCGCCGAGGCCGCCGCGGAAGCCGCGGCAGCAGCCCGTACCCCCCGCATCACCCCCGCCACGGCCTACGCCCTCGGCGTGCTCCACGCCGACCAGCGCCACGAGGTCGAAGCCGCCCGCTACGCCTTCCAACAGACCTGGCAGACCTGGCAGAGCCGCCAGACCGGTCAGACCGGTCAGACCGAGAAAGTCACCGTCAGCGCACGCTGACCCACGACGGACGGACGAAGGAGACGCCCATGACACAGCCCACCGCCGACGACCGCCCCGTCCAGGCCGCCGGCTGCGTCCTGTGGCGCCGCTCCCCCGACACCGGCGAGCTGGAGATCTGCCTCGTCCACCGTCCGAAGTACGACGACTGGTCGCACCCCAAGGGCAAGCTCAAGCGCACCGAGGACCCCCTGACCGGCGCACTCCGGGAAGTGGAGGAGGAGACCGGCCACCGGGCCACCCCCGGCGCGGAGCTGTCCACGGTCCACTACATGGTCGACGCCCGCCCCAAGGAGGTCCGGTACTGGGCCGCCGAGGCTGGCCCCGGCACCTTCGTGCCCAACTCCGAGGTCGACCGCATCGCCTGGCTGTCCCCGGCGGAGGCCCGCCGCAGGCTGACCCAGCCCCGCGACCGCGCCCTCCTGGACGAGCTGGGCATACCCACCCGCTGAGCCGAGAGCGGCCCGCCGCCAGGCGCACCGCACCGTCCTCAGGGGTTCACCCCGCGTTCATTCACGCCCATCGGCGCCTTCACCTGCCCTGCCTAATTTCGGCCTTACGCGGTGAGGCACGCGGTCCAGGACCCGGACTCCACACCAGGGCCGAGGACAGGACCCCGCCCCCGCCGCCCACACTTCGCACGCCGCCGAATTCAGGACGGCGGCTCCCGGAAGGAACTCCCTCAAAGTGAAGCTTCAGCGCATGAACCGGCGGGCCCTCGCTCTCGGTGCTCTCGCCGTCTCCGGCGCCCTGGCCCTCACGGCGTGCGGCTCCGACGACACCGGCGGCAGCGGCAACGGGGACGCCGCCGCCAGCGCGCAGGCCGGAAACATCAAGTGCGACGGCGCCACGGGCCAACTGCTCGCCGACGGCTCGTCCGCGCAGAAGAACGCGATCGACGCGTGGGTGAAGCAGTTCGCGGCCGCCTGCAAGGGCGTCCAGATCAACTACAAGGGCGGCGGCTCCGGCGCCGGTGTCACCGCGTTCACGCAGGGCACGGTCGCCTTCGCGGGCTCCGACTCGGCGCTGAAGCCGGAGGAGGTCACCGCCTCCAAGGAGGTCTGCGAGGGCGGCCAGGGCATCGACCTGCCGATGGTCGGCGGCCCGATCGCCGTCGCCTACAACGTCGAGGGCGTCGACAACCTCGTCCTGGACGCGCCGACCCTGGCGAAGATCTTCAGCGACAAGATCAAGAACTGGAACGACCCGGCGATCAAGAAGCTGAACCCCGACGCCGAGCTGCCCGACCTCAAGATCCAGGCGTTCCACCGCTCCGACGAGTCCGGCACCACGGACAACTTCACCAAGTACTTGATCGCCACCACCCCGGACAACTGGAAGTACGAGGGCGGCAAGGCCTGGACCGCCCCCGGCGGCCAGTCCGCGTCCGGCTCCTCCGGTGTCGCCCAGCAGGTCAAGCAGACCCCCGGCGCGATCAGCTACATGGAGCTCTCCTACGCCAAGGACTCCTCCGTCGTCGCCATCGACACCGGCGCCGGTGAGCCGGTGAAGGCCTCCGTCGAGGGCGCCACCACCGCCATCGCCGACGCCAAGATCGTCGGCACCGGCAAGGACCTGGCCCTGGAGGTCAACTACGCCACCAAGGCCGAGGGCGCCTACCCGATCACCCTGGTGACGTACGAGATCGTCTGCGACAAGGGCAACAAGTCCGACACCCTGCCGACGGTGAAGTCCTTCCTCACCTACATGGCGAGCGAGGACGGCCAGAAGATCCTCGCCGAGAACGACTACGCCCCCATGCCCGACGAGATCATCACCAAGGTCCGCGAGACCGTCGCCGGCCTGAGCTGACCCGAGCGCGGCCCGGTCCCCAGGCGGACCGGGCCGCTGACGTCCGGTGCACCGCCGCCAGGAGCCGTAGGCACGCGCACGCGGCTCCGCAGACCGGAGAATCATGGACACCACACAGATAACCGACGCACCACCCCCGGCCCCACAGCCACCCCTGTCCGAGCCCAAGCGCGCGGCCCGCGCCGCCACCCGCCCCGGAGACCGCGTCTTCCTCGGCCTCGCCCGCGGCTCCGGCATCTTCCTGCTGCTCGTCATGGCCGCGATCGCGGTCTTCCTGACCTGGCGGGCCACCGCCGCGATCAGCGAGGACGAGGGCAACTTCCTCACGACCTTCGAGTGGAACACCGCCGGAACCGAGCCGGTCTTCGGCATCGCGGTCCTGGCCTACGGCACGGTCGTCTCCTCGGTGATCGCCATGGTGATCGCCGTCCCCGTCGCGGTGGCCATCGCCCTGTTCCTCACCCACTACGCCCCGCGCCGCCTGAGCGGCCCGATCGCCTACGTGATCGACCTGCTCGCCGCGGTGCCGTCCATCGTCTACGGCCTGTGGGGCGCCCTGATCCTCGTCCCGCACATGAACGGCCTGTTCGGCTGGCTGGACGACTACCTCGGCTGGACCGGTGTCTTCGACTGGGAGGGCGGCCCGGCCCGTTCCATGCTCACGGTCGGCATCCTGCTGGCGGTGATGATCCTGCCGATCATCACCAACGTCAGCCGTGAGGTGTTCCGCCAGGTCCCGCGGATGCACGAGGAGGCCGCGCTGGCCCTCGGCGCCACCCGCTGGGAGGTGATCCGGATGGCGGTGCTGCCCTTCGGCCGCTCCGGCGTGATCTCCGCCTCGATGCTCGGCCTCGGCCGCGCCCTCGGCGAGACGATGGCGGTCGCCACCGTGCTCTCCCCGGACTTCCTGATCCACGGCAGCCTGCTCAACCCGGGCGGCGGCACCTTCGCACAGAACATCGCCAGCAAGTTCGGCGAGGCCGACGAGTTCGGCCGGGACGCGCTGATCGCCTCCGGTCTCGTCCTGTTCGTCATCACCCTGCTGGTCAACGGCGCGGCCCGCGCGATCATCGCCCGCCGCAAGGAGTACTCGGGGGCCAACGCATGAGCACCGTCGTCCAGCACCCCGGCTCCCTCAAGGGCGCCCGGCTGCCGAAGTGGTCCCCCTGGGCCATCGCGGCCGGCTCCGTCGCCGTCTCCGTCGGCCTGGGCCTGGCCACCGGCATCGAGAGCCGCATCCAGTGGGGCCTGATCGCCGCGCTGCTGTTCGTACTCGGCACCTATGTCCTCGCCGCCCGCGTCGAGGGCAGGCGGCAGGCCAAGGACCGTATCGCCACCTCGCTGGTCTGGGTCGCCTTCCTGCTCGCCGTGGTCCCGCTGTTCTCCCTGGTCTGGTCGACCGTGGAGCGCGGGGTGAAGGTCCTCGACGTCTACTTCCTCACCCACTCCATGGGCGTCGTCGGCGACAGCGAGGCGGGCGGCGGCATCTACCACGCCATCATCGGCACCCTGGAGCAGGTCGGCATCGCCACCCTCATCGCCGCCCCGATCGGTGTGCTCACCGCGATCTACCTGGTGGAGTACGGCCGCGGCGCCCTGGCCCGCGCCGTCACCTTCTTCGTCGACGTGATGACCGGCATCCCCTCGATCGTCGCCGGTCTGTTCATCCTCAGCCTGCTGCTCATCCTCGACATGAGCTTCTCCGGCTTCGCGGGCGCGCTGGCCCTGGCGATCCTGATGATGCCGGTCGTGGTGCGCTCCACCGAGGAGATGCTCAAGCTCGTCCCGAACGAGCTGCGCGAGGCCTCCCTGGCCCTCGGCGTGCCCAAGTGGCGCACGATCCTGAAGGTCGTCCTGCCCACCGCGGTCGGCGGCATCACCACCGGCGTCATGCTGGCGGTCGCCCGGATCGCCGGTGAGACCGCGCCGGTCCTGCTGCTGGTGTTCGGCAACCCGTTCATCAACACCAACCCCTTCGACGGGGCGCAGGCGTCGCTGCCGCTGTACATCTACCAGCAGTACGCCAACAGCGCGGGCTCCCAGGCGGCGTACGACCGCGCCTGGGCCGCCGCCCTCACCCTGATCGCCTTCGTGATGATCCTGAACCTCGCGGCCCGCGGCATCGCCCGCTGGAAGGCCCCGAAGACCGGTCGCTGACGCGGCCATACAGCGACCGGGCGCCGGCCCTGCCCGGCGGCGCCACACCTTCCCGAAAGAAGCAGTGATACCCATGGCCAAGCGCATCGACGTGAGCGGCCTCAGCGCCTACTACGGCTCCTTCCGGGCCATCGAGGACATCTCGATGACCGTCGAGCCCCGCTCCGTGACCGCCTTCATCGGCCCCTCCGGCTGCGGCAAGTCCACCTTCCTGCGCACCCTGAACCGTATGCACGAGGTCACCCCCGGCGGCCGGGTCGAGGGCAAGGTCATGCTCGACGCCGAGGATCTGTACGGCGCCGGCGTCGACCCGGTGACCGTGCGCCGCGAGGTCGGCATGGTCTTCCAGCGCCCGAACCCGTTCCCGACGATGTCGGTGTACGACAACGTCGCGGCCGGCCTGCGCCTGAACGGCTCGTACAAGAAGTCCCAGCTCGACGACGTCGTGGAGAAGTCCCTCAGGGGCGCCAACCTCTGGAACGAGGTCAAGGACCGCCTCAACAAGCCCGGCTCGGGCCTGTCCGGCGGTCAGCAGCAGCGCCTGTGCATCGCCCGGGCCATCGCGGTGGAGCCGAAGGTGCTGCTGATGGACGAGCCCTGCTCGGCGCTGGACCCGATCTCCACCCTCGCCATCGAGGACCTGATCGGGGAGCTGAAGCAGCGGTTCACGATCGTCATCGTGACCCACAACATGCAGCAGGCGGCCCGCGTCTCGGACCGCACCGCCTTCTTCAACCTTGCGGCCGTCGGACAGCCCGGCAGGCTGATCGAGATCGACGACACGGAGCGCATCTTCTCCAACCCCTCGGTCCAGGCCACCGAGGACTACATCTCCGGCCGCTTCGGCTGACAGACCCCTCGCGGTGCTGCATGGCGGTGCCACCGCGGGGCACGAAGAGGGCCCGCCCTCCGGGTTCTCCCGGGGGACGGGCCCTCCGCCGTGACGTTTCTCCTACGCCCCGGCACAACTCCGCGCGTCCGCTACAGGAACGCCAGGTCCACGATCCCGAACGACGCCGCGGCCACCACCGCCGCGGCCGGCATGGTGATGAACCAGCCGAGGACGATGTTCTTGGCGACGCCCCAGCGCACCGCGTTCACCCGCTTGGTGGCGCCGACGCCCATGATCGCCGAGGTGATGACATGGGTCGTGGAGATCGGCGCCTTGAACAGGAACGCCGTGGTGAACATGATCGACGCGCCGGTGGTCTCGGCCGCGAAGCCCTGCGGCGGGTCCAGCTCGATGATCTTCCGCCCCAGCGTCCGCATGATCCGCCAGCCGCCCGCGTAGGTACCCAGCGACAGCATCACGGCACAGGCGATCTTCACCCACACCGGGATCGGGTCGCCGTAGTCCTCGACATCGGCGATGACCAGGGCCATCACCACGATGCCCATGGTCTTCTGGGCGTCCTGCAGACCGTGGCCGAGGGCCATGCCGGCCGCCGAGACGGTCTGCGCGATCCGGAAGCCGCGCTTGGCCTTGTGCGGATTGGCCCGCCGGAAGATCCACAGGATCGCGGTCATGACCAGGTAACCGACGACCAGACCCACGACCGGCGAGACGAACATGGGGATGACGACCTTCTCCAGCACCCCACTCCAGTACACGGTGGTGCCGCCCGCGAGCGCGGCGCCCACCATGCCGCCGAACAGCGCGTGCGAAGAGGACGAGGGCAGCCCGAAGTACCAGGTGATCAGGTTCCAGGCGATGGCGCCCACGAGCGCGGCGAAGAGGATGCCCATCCCCGTCGAGCCCTCGGGCGTCTCGATCAGGCCCTCACTGACGGTCTTGGCGACCCCCGACCCGAGGAAGGCGCCGCCGAGGTTCATCACCGCGGCCATCGCCAGCGCGGCCCGCGGGGTGAGGGCCCGGGTGGAGACGGAGGTGGCGATGGCGTTCGCCGAGTCGTGGAAGCCGTTGGTGTACGTGAAGAAGAGCGCGACCCCGATGGTCACGACCAGAGCGAAGGTGTCCATGGACGCGCTCAGGACTCCTTCACGGCGATCGTCTCCACCGTGTTCGCCACGTGCTCGAAGGCGTCGGCCGCCTCTTCCAGGACGTCCACGATCTGCTTGAGCTTGAGGACCTCGATGGCGTCGTACTTGCCGTTGAAGAGGTGCGCGAGCAGCTTGCGGTGGATCTGGTCCGCCTGGTTCTCCAGCCGGTTGACCTCGATCCAGTACTCGGTGAGGTTGGCCATGGTGCGCAGATTGGGCATGGCCTCGGCGGTCAGCTCGGCGGCCCGGGCCAGCACCTCGATCTGCTGCTCGACGCCCTTGGGCAGTTCCTCGACGTTGTAGAGGACGACCAGGTCGACGGCCTCCTCCATGAAGTCCATGATGTCGTCGAGGGACGACGCGAGGGAGTAGATGTCCTCGCGGTCGAAAGGCGTGATGAACGAGGAGTTCAGCTGGTGGAAGATCGCGTGCGTGGCGTCGTCACCAGCGTGTTCCGCTGCCCGCATACGCTCCGCGATCTCGACCCGGGCGGCGGAGTCCGCCCCGAGCAGTTCCATGAGGAGTTTCGAGCCCGTGACGATGTTGTCCGCGGACGCGGCGAACATGTCGTAGAAGCTCGTCTCCCTGGGGGTCAGACGAAAGCGCACGTGGGGTCCTCGGGGTGCTTCGGTTTCGGTCAGGCTGATGCTAGGCGCATCATCCGGCCACGGCTAATGGGCCGTCCCCCAGTGTCGCCCATCAGGCAGAGTGATCATCACGGGGGCGTACCAAGGGCCCTATACCCAGCAAAGTTCGGTACGATATACCCAGTAGGGGTATATGTCTGGAGGACGCGATGACGACGACCGAGGCCGGCGCCACGGCGCCCTCCGAGCAGGCGCACGACCACGCCACGCACGGTTACCACAAGCAGAAGGACGAGCACCTCAAGCGACTGCGGCGCATCGAGGGCCAGATCCGGGGCCTGCAGCGGATGGTCGACGAGGACATCTACTGCATCGACATACTCACCCAGGTATCGGCCTCCACCAAGGCCCTGCAGTCCTTCGCCCTCCAGCTCCTGGAGGAGCACCTGCGGCACTGCGTCGCGGACGCGGCGGTCAAGGGCGGCGACGAGATCGACGCGAAGGTGGAAGAGGCGACGAAGGCGATCGGCCGCCTACTGCGGACCTGAGCCGGACCGGCCGAAAATCACCACCGCGCTCTCGGCTCGGCCCTCGCGGAGTCAGAGCCGGGGCCGGGGCCGGACCGACGATCCCGCTCCTCGGCCACCCGCAGCACCTGGTCAATGCTCTCCATGCTGAGGCGGTCCTCGGCGGCCGAGGCCGCGATGATCAGTTCACCGCACAGCTCGATCTCGGCGAGGGCCACGTGGTCCTGAACTGCCGTACCGCCGACCGGAGCCACGCGCATCACCTCTTCTCTGCCGTTACCGACTTCCTAGAGTAGGGAGAGGTCTACACACCGCGCATGGCACGGACGGGCTAGTTCTTGACGACCCTCACTCTTCCGCGATACGCCCCGCGAAGATGTCGTCACGGTCCGGCAGCCGTACGTCCACGTCGACGCCGAAGTCGTACAGCAGGGTCGTGGAGGCGACGTCGACGGGCCGCTCCTGCTGCCCGTTCACAAAACTGAACCGGTGCCGGACCTTCCTGATCCGCCCCTCCTCATCGAGGTACACATCGAACGGAACCCGGGGAGTGGCGAACCCTTTCGCCGCCGCGGCCAGCGCGTCGCGCGGCCCCTCGGAGGCCCGCCGGGCGGCCCGCCCCAGGTCGGCGACCCCGCGATAGTGCCGCACGTCGACCCCGCCGACCCGCTCCGCGCCCACGTACCGGACGTCCCGGGCGCCCCGCAGGATCTCGGCGGCGGCGAGCGGATCGGTGGCACCCCCGGTGACCAGATTCCCGTCCGCCATGGACCCGGTCTCCACCCGCACCCACTTGTCCTCGGGAACCCCGGCCCCCCGGTTCTTCATGAACAGGGCCCCAGGAGCGAGCAGCTCGGTGATGGGCTGCCGCGAGGAGTCCTCGACAGGCCCTTGAGGCAGCGACACCCTCAACTGCCCAACCTGCTCCCGGAAGTCATAAACCCCCCGCCCCCGAATGGTCACCCGCGTCCCCCCGGCAGCCATCTCCATGGAGGTGTGCGCCTTGGAACTACGAGCCCGCACCAGCTCGGCAGCGGCCCCCCGCACCACGGCGACCCCTTCCCCACCACCCCCGTCCGGCACGGCCTCACCACACCCACCGGCCACCATCACGACCCCGGCGGCGACAACCGCCCCCCGACGCCTGTACTGCCGCTCCGCCATCGCCTGCCTACCCCCCAGCCGGTACGTCCGTCACGGGCCCCCATCGCTCCCCTTAACGACGACTCCGAGCGCCCGTAACGCACGCCGGACCCCACCCGGAGAGGGCCAACGGCGACTCCCAGCCCGTCCGGCGAGCGGCGGAAGAAGACCCCGGCCGACTCCCAGCCCGTCCGGCGCTTGAGGACGAGGCCCGTCCAGGGCCGACAGCGGGGGTCCCGGGGGCGGCAGCCCCCGGGGACGGGACGGGTAGGGGCGGCGGGGGCGTAACTTGCTCACAGGCGCGGCGGCGATGGAACCCCCGCCCCCACCACCCCGTCTCGTTCCACGTAACCCAGGGGAGGCGACATGGAACGGCGTACCTTCATCGCAGCCGGCGCAGCCGCACTCGCGAGCACCACCACCGCCGCCTGCACAGGCACCGACAGCAACACCAAGAGCAGCCCCACCCCCAACTCCACCCCCGCCGCCGCCACCTCCTCCCGCGCCCCCTCCTGGTCCGCCCTCGCCCAGGACCTCGACGGCACCCTCGTCCGCCCCGGCGACACGGCCTGGCCCAGCGCCCGCCAGCTCTACAACACCCGCTTCGACACCCTGAAACCGGCCGCCGTCGCCTACCCGGCCCACCCGGAGGACATCCGCACGGCCCTCGCCTACGCCCGCACGAACAGCATCCGCGTCGCGATCCGCAACGGCGGCCACTCCTACGCCGGCTGGTCCTCCGGCAACGACCGCCTGGTCATCGACGTCTCCGAGCTGAACCGCATCCGCACCGGCAACGGCACCGCGGTCATCGGCGCCGGCGCCAAACTCATCGACGTCTACCGCGCCCTGGCCGCCAAGGGCGTCACGATCCCGGCCGGCTCCTGCCCCACCGTCGGCGTCTCCGGCCTCACCCTCGGCGGCGGCCATGGCGTCGTCTCCAGGGCGTACGGCCTGACCTGCGACAGCCTGACCTCGGCGACCCTCATCACGGCCGACGGCAAGCAGCTCACCGCCGACGCCGGCCACCACAAGGACCTCTTCTGGGCCCTGCGCGGCGCGGGCAACGGCAACTTCGGCGTCGTCACGGAACTCCGCTTCAAGACCCACCCGGCGCCCCAGGCGGTGACGGCGTACATGTCCTGGCCGTGGTCGAGGGCGGCCGCCGTACTGAAGGCCTGGCAGGAATGGGGCCCCACCCAGCCGGACGAGATCTGGTCCTCGCTGCACCTCGCGAACGCCGCCGGCGGTACCCCCACCGTCTCGGTCGCCGCCTTCTCCCTCGGCACGTACGGCGAACTCCAGAACGCCGTCGACCGCCTGGCCGACCGCATCGGCGCCCCCGCCACCAGCGTCTCCCTGCGCCGCCGCTCCTACGAGGAGTCGATGGAGCTGTACGCGGGCTGCTCCTCCTTCGCCTCGGACGCCCAGTGCCACCTCCCCGGCAGCACCCCGGGCCGCTCCCCACAGGGCGCCCTGCAGCGCGAGACGTACGCGGCGAAGTCGGACTTCTTCGACCGCTCGATCTCCGACGCGGGCGTCCAGGCCCTGCTGGCGAAGATCAAGTCGGTCCGCGGCGGCTCCGGCAGCATCGCCCTCACGGCGCTCGGCGGCGCGGTGAACCGCGTGGACCCGACGGCGACGGCGTTCGTGCACCGCCGCTCGCGCATGCTGGCCCAGTACATCGCCGCGTGGCGGGCGGGCACGAGCGGCACGACGGCCCAGTCCTGGCTGACCGAGGCCCACACCGCGATGCGCCCGTACGCGTCGGGCGCGGCGTACCAGAACTACACGGACCCGACCCTGAAGAACTGGCGCACGGCGTACTACGGCGACGCGGCGAACCGGCTGACGCGTCTGAAGAGGGTGTACGACCCGAAGGGCTTCTTCAGGTACCCGCAGTCACTGTGACGAACCTGAACTCAGCCCCGGACCCGACCTCAGCCCCCGGACCCGAACTCAGCCCCGGACCCGAACACGGCACCCGACCCCGAACACAGCCCCGAGGCAGAACACAGCCCCCGGCCCCGGGCACGGCCCCCGCACCCCTCAGGCCGCCAGATCCCGCTCCTCGGCCCCCGAGCTCTCCTTGCGGGCGCCGGGAACGAACGCCTGCCCGTCCCGCGCCGCCTTCCGCGACCGGATCAGCCACGCGCCCCGCTGCGACCGCCCGATCGCCTTCATCAGCGGAGTGAGCAGCGCCGAGGCGACCGGCGAGAGGAGCAGGGTGACGGCCGTGCCGAGCGCGAACCCGCCGATGACGTCGGTCGGGTAGTGCACACCCATGTAGACCCGGCAGAAGCCTTCGAGGAGCCCGAGCAGGATTCCGAAGAGACCGAACTTGCGGTTGGCGACGAACAGTCCGACGCCCATGGCCATGGTGATCGTCGCGTGGTCGCTGACGAAGGAGAAGTCGGTCTTGCCGGAGACGAGGACTTCGAGTCCCTGATGGTCGAGGAACGGCCGGGGCCGTTCGACGAAGCCCCGGATCGGCACGTTCACGAGCACCGCGACGGCCGCGGCGAGCGGCGCCCACACCAGCGCGGCGACGGACGCGGGCGCGTCCTCCCCGCCCTTGCGGCGCACGGACAGCCAGCACCACAGGATGAGCGCGATCATGGCGAAGAGCAGGCCGTACTCGCCCACGTACTCCATGACTCGGTCGAACCACGGCGGTGCGTCCTTGGCCAGGCCATTGATGTCGTACAGCAGCTCGACGTCAGGGTTCGACCCGGATGCGGCGAGTCCAGCCATGATGCTGCGGCCCCTTCGTCGTCTCTCTCACGGCACGCCTGTTCACGCGCCCTTCCGCCACCCCCGTGGTTGTAGATCCGCGCTCGGCTACGACAACAGGAACGCACGGCCCCTGTTGATACGTTCCACACTCCACTGAATGATCACGCAGACGTTATCGAAGAGAGATACATCGCCGCAGCTCAGGGGGTGGGTTCACGCTGCGCTTACACCGAGGTGGGGAGCGCTTTCGCGCCATCTTCGGTGACCCGGGTGGCCCCGAAGTAGTCGGGGGTGTCGATCGGGTCGAACCGGATCACAGCACCTGTTCTCGGGGCGTCGATCATGTACCCGCCGCCGACATAAATCCCGACATGGCGGATGGCACGGGAGTTCGTGAGGTCGTCCGAGAAGAACACCAGGTCCCCCGGAAGCAGTTCGTCCCGCGCCGGATGGGGGCCCGCGTTGTACTGGTCGTTGGCGACCCGGGGGAGCGAAATCCCGACACTTTCGTACGCGGCCTTGGTCAGCCCCGAGCAGTCGAACCGCCCGCCGTCCTCGGCGGTGCCGTCACCGCCCCACAGATAGAGCGTGCCGAGCTTCTTCTGCGCGTAGGCGATGGCCCCGGCGGCCTGCTCGGAGGGATCGACGCGTCCGACGGGCGCGGCGAAGCTGGCCTCCAGGGTGGTGATGGTCTTCACGTAGTTCTGGGTCTCCCGGTACGGCGGCACGCCCCCGTACTTGATGACCGCGTACGCCCCGGCGTTGTAGGCGGCGAGCATGTTCTTGGTCGGGTCCCCGGGCACGTCCTCGACGTACTTGGCGAGTTCGCAGTCGTAGGAGGCGGCGGACGGAATGGCGTCCTGCGGGTCCCACACGTCCCGGTCCCCGTCCCCGTCCCCGTCGATGCCGTGGGTGGCCCAGGTGCCGGGGATGAACTGCGCTATCCCCTGCGCGGCGGCCGGACTCTGCGCCTTCGGATTGAACCCGCTCTCCTGGTAGAGCTGGGCGGCGAGCAGCGCGGGATTGATGGCCGGGCAGAGCCCGCCCCACTTCTGCACAAGATCCTGGTACGCGGCCGGCACGGCTCCCTTGGCGAGGTTCTTGGCCCCGCCCCCGACCCCGTTGGCGAGGTTCCCGGCGACGACGTAGACCCCGACGACGAGCAGCATCACAAAACTGAGCCCCGCCGCGACAGCGCCACCCGCCACGATCCACGCCTTACGCACCGTCAACCGCCCCTCACCCACCGGGATTCCGCCCGCGCCAGTCTAGGAGCTTCCCCCGTACAACAGACCGCAACCGGGCACCCGCGGCGAGGGCGCCATTACCTGACAGGTCATCGACCCCGTCGCCGCGCACTGCCACGATCGTGACCACAGGGATCCCGACCGCAGCGCCGCACCGCGACCGGAAAGGACGTCAGATGACCGCCTACGCCATAGCCCACCTCCGCGAGATCACCCCGCACCCCGAGATCGCCGACTACATCGAGCGCATCACCGCCACCTTCGAGCCCTACGGCGGCCGGTTCCTGGTGCACGGCGCGACCCGCGAGACGGTGGAGGGCGACTGGCCCGGCGACGTGGTGGTGATCGCCTTCCCCACCCTCACCGAGGCCCGCGAGTGGTGGACCTCCCCCGCCTACCAGGAGATCGCCCCACTCCGCTCCCGGCACATGGAGAGCGACATCATCCTGGTCGAGGGCGTCCCCGACGGCTACGACCCGACCACGACGGCCAAGGCGGTACGGGCCCTGTGCGAGGACGACGGCACGTCCGAGCGGTGAGGTTCGCAGTGCCAGGCCCTTCGGTGCCCGCCCGCTCGGCATCCGTGCCGGTCCGCCGGTAGTCGACCAGTGCCGCCATCACGCGCCGACGGCCGACAGCCAGGCGTCCGGTTCAGGCCGCATGCACCTCCAACGGCCAGCGCACCCCCGTGAGTTCCTCCGACACCGTCCACAGCCGCCGGGCCGCCACCGGATCGCTCGCCGCACGGGAGCGGCTCACCAGGGTGGGGTGGCCCCGCCACTCACCGAAGCCGTCGGGCCCGACATAGCTGGCGCCCGGCAGGTCCTGCGTGGCGGCGTACAGCGTCGGCAGCGCCCCCGCGCGGTCGGACTGGGCCACGAGGCGGTTGGAGATCCACATCCCCACCCGGGCCACCGGGCTGGCCGCGTGGCTCTGCAGGTTGGTCGCGGAGTACCCGGGGTGCGCGGCCAGGGCGCGGACCTCGGAGCCCGCCTCGGTGAGCCGGCGCTGCAGTTCCAGCGTGAACAGCAGGTTGGCGAGCTTGGACTGCCCGTACGCGCGGCGCGGGTCGTAGTCCGCGTCCATGTTCAGGTCGTCGAAGCGGATGGTGCCGTAGCCCCAGCGGTGGGCGGCCGAGGCGACCGTGACCACGCGGCCGGTGACGTGCGGCAGGAGCAGGTTCGTCAGGGCGAAGTGCCCGAGGTGGTTGGTGCCGAGCTGCATCTCGAAGCCGTCCTTGGTCCGCTGCGCCGGGACCATCATCACGCCCGCGTTGTTGATCAGCAGATCCAGCGGCCCCTGCCAGCCCGCGGCGAACTCCCGCACGGAGGCCAGATCGGCCAGGTCGAGACGGCGCACCTCGGTGCTGCCGGACACGGTCGCGGCGGCGGCCCGGCCGCGCTCGGGGTCCCGTACCGCGAAGACGACATGTGCCCCCGCGCGGGCCAGCGCGTCGGCGGCGGTGAGCCCGATGCCGCTGTTGGCACCCGTGACGACGGCCGTACGGCCGTGCAGGTCGGGCAGATGGGTCTCGTTCCACTTCTGCGTCTCGGTCATGCCCCCTGAATGTAGACGCCGCCAACAATGCTGTCAATGACAACAATGTAGACACCGCCAATAAAATTGACGGCGTCAACATCCCGCTACCATGAACCCATGCCCGAGAGCCGCCCCTACCACCACGGAGACCTGCGCTCCACCCTGCTCGCCAGCGCCGAGCGCACCCTGCGGACCAAGGGCGTCACCGCGCTCTCCCTGCGCGAACTGGCCCGCGAGGCCGGCGTCAGCCACGCCGCCCCCGGCCGCCACTTCAAGGACAAGCAGGCCCTGCTCAACGCCCTGGCCCTGGTCGGCTACGACCGCCTGGAGCAGGCCCTGAACGCCGCCGACGACCCCGCACTCCCCCTCGAACCCCGGCTCATCGCCCTGGCCCGCGCCTACCTCAGCTTCGCCCTCGACCACGCCGAGCTGCTGGAACTGATGTACGCGCGCAAGCACGACCCCGACGCCCACGAGCAGATGGCCGCCGCCGTCGACCGCACGGTCGGCTCACTGGAGCGGGTCGTGGCCGACGCCATGCACCGGGGCGAGATCATCGAGGCCGACCCCGCCCACCTCACCATCATCACGGGCGCCGGCGTGCACGGCCTCGCCTCGCTCGCGGCCGGCGGCATACTCGCCCCCGAGGAGGCCCTGGGCAGCATCGAGGAACTGGTCCACTACCTGCTGTACGGCATCAAGCCCCGCTGACCGCTCACACCGTGACGCCCGCTCAGAGGCCGGGCACGCCGAGGGCGTAGCCTTCACCCGGGGAACATCTCCCCGACCCGCCACCCGACCGGCCGTCAGAAACCGTACGAGCCGGGCAAGTAGGCGCAAGAGGGGTCAACGACGGAACCACACGACAGGTTCCGCTCCGACTTCGTTGCCCGGTGTAACCTGCCGTGATACACAGAGTGACGATACGACTCCGCGTACACCGCCCCGCGCGCCCCGAGGAGACCCCGCGCGCGACGGTGACAAGCTATTCATACGAAACCCGCCAATCAATGACGCCAAGTCGACATACGGCAGCGGCATTGTCGGCGACAATGATGCCTGACCTCTGCGCCACGACAGAGGAAGCGGAACTACCCAACAGGGGCGGTGACTTACATGCTCTTTGCGGCCGACAAGGGAGACATCAACACCATCATCGGCGGGATCGCTCCGGACTGGGGCCCCTTCGGCAGCCTGGGCAACGAGGCCAAGGTGATGATCGAGGTGGTGATGGCGGTCGCCATCCTGCTCTGCCTCGGCATCGCCATCTGGGGTGCCGCCAAGCAGCGCATCGGAGCCACCGCACTGCGCGACACGTTCAGCGCGGAACAGGGCAAGGGCCTCATCATCGCGGGCCTGACCGGCGTCTTCATCATCGGTTCGCTCGGCACGCTGTTCACCATCGTGTACGGCATGGCCGTGTAGCCGCGCCCACCCGTCCCCTCCGGGCACGCCCGGTCCGGTACCCCGTCCTTCCCACCCGCCCGTCGTGCCCACCGGCTGAGGTTGCGTTTCCCTGATGTCGAGTCACCACACCGCGCCCGCGCGGGAACCAGCACGGCTACCGTCGTACTCCAACGGCTATCACGGCTTCCGGTGCGACGGTGAGGGGGCGTACCCGGTATGAGTCTCGGCGACGACCGCGAATCCTCCGGCGGCTACGGAGGCACGGGCCACACCCGCACCCGACTCCCGGAGAACGAAACCGACCCCTACGCCCCGCCGCGCCGCACCTCCTCCCGGAGCCTGGTGACGGTGGTGGGCGTCGTCGTCCTCCTCATCGCCGCGATCGCGTTCGCGAACCGTGGAGGAGACGATTCCCCTTCCGAGGACGCCCCCGAGAACAAGCCGAAGGCCGCGCCGACGGCCGCGACGGGCACCCAGCCCGTGAAGTCGGGCTTCGCCCGGGACGAGCAGGGGGCGCAGAGTGCGGCGGCGAATTATGCGGTGGCGCTGGGCTCGACCGGGATGTTCAACAAAGACAGTCGGCACGCCATCGTCGAGAGTATCTATACGCCCAGCGCGGCGGCCAAGCTTCAGGGAGCCCTGGACAAGGCCTACTCGGCGGAGTTCCTCGGCAAGATGGGACTGGACGCGAACGGCAAGGCCCCTGAGGGCAACACCTTCGTGTCGCGCACGGTTCCGGTAGGCACGACAGTCGAGCAGTTCAGCGACAGCAACGCCAAGGTGTCGGTCTGGTACGTGGGCCTCATCGGCATGTCGGGTGAGGCATCGACCGATCCCGTGAGACCCACATGGAAGACCTGGACCTTCGATCTGCAGTGGGACAGCGGGGACTGGAAGATCAGCGCGGACACCCAAGAGGACGGCCCCGCGCCGGTACCCGGCGACGACAGGGCGGCGAGCTCTGAAGAGATCAGCAAGGCCATCGAGGAGTACGGAGGGTTCACGTATGCCCGATAGCCCGCGCCGCACACTCAGGCTCGTCAGCCTCCTGGCCGCCGTACCGACTACCACTGTGCTCCTGACAGGCCGCGCTTTCGCTGCTCCCACGCCTACGCCAACCCCGAGCAACGACCCCTGCGACCTGCTCATCGGCCCTGCCAAGAAGTACTGCGAAAGCGACAAGGGCGGCAGCGGCGGAGGCGGCACCACCGGTGACGTCCTCCCCTCCACCCTCGACCCCCTCTCCTCCCTGGCAAAAGGCTGCGCCGACGCCGCCGCATGGACCGTCGACAAGCTCAGTGAGGCGGTCAAGGACACCGCGAACGTCGACTTCACGAACCCCAAGTTCCTCCAGCAGTACGCGGTCGTGTTCGCGGCGTCGACCGTGCTCACCCTCCTCCTCTGGCTGCTGGCCGTGGCCAAGCGGGCCGTGAGAGGCGTACCGCTCACCACCGCCCTCAGCGAAGCGATCGGCTTCCTCTGGCTGACGGTGCTCGCGTCGGCGTTCACCCCGCTGATCCTGTACACGGTGGTCTCCGCGACCGACGGCATCTCCGAGGTGCTGGCCACGACGACCGGCGACCAGACAGACACCTTCTTCGGCACCTTCTCCGGCGCCCTGGAGAAGGGCGAGGACATCGGCGGCGGACCGATCATGCTGATCGTCGTCTCCCTGGTGTCCATCCTCGCCGCCGGAGTCCTCTGGCTGGAGCTGGTCATCCGCGCCGCCCTGCTCTACGTCGGCGCCCTCCTCGGCACCGTCGTCTACGCGGGCCTGGTCGACAAGAACCTGTGGGGACACGTCCGCCGCTGGGCCGGAATCATGATCGCCGTCATCCTGGTCAAGCCGGTCATCGTGATCGTGCTGGGCCTGGCCGGCGCCCTGTCCGCCGACGACGGACCCGACGCCTTCTCCGCCGTCGTCTCCGGCCTCGCCATCATCCTGCTCGCCATCTTCGCCTCGGCGATGATCTACCGCTTCGTCCCCGGCTTCGGCGACGAGATCGCGAACTCCCGCAACAACCGCATCATGCAGGGCGCCGAGGGCAAGGCCGCGGCCGTCATCAGCTCCCCGGCGACCCTCGTCGCCCAGGGCATCAAGACCCACAGCTCGCGGGCCGACAACAACGGCGGCCAGAGCTCGGCCACCCCCCGCCCCGCCAACCAGGCGGCCGGCGGAGTCGCCGCGCACAGCTCCCGTACCGCGAACGGAGGCGGCGGATCTGTCCCCTCCGCCGCACCCGTACCCCGCTCCGGCAGCAGCACCGCGGTCAACACCCCGCACGCCAGCAACACCCGCAACAGCAGTACCAACCGCACGGGAGGTGAAGGGCGTTGACGACCGAGTCCCACCTGTCCCATCCGGTCACGCCCCGCCGTACATATCTGATCGGCCGCGCCCGGCCGAACGCGATTGTCGGCCGGAATCGTGAGACCGGCGAGATCGCGCTGATCATCGGCGGCGCGTTCCTCGGCATGATGTGCGGGCTCCTCGTTCCCTTCCTGGCCCTGCGCATCGTGCTGCTGATGGGCTTCCCACTGCTCGCGCTGGCCGCCGTCTACGTGCCGTACAAGCGCCGCACGTTCTACAAGTGGTTCGAGATCAACCGCAGCTACAAGCGCACCCTGCGGGCCGGCACCGTCTACCGCTCGGCGGCGATGGAGGCGGGCACCCGGATCGACGGACGCGAGGTCGAGATCGGCCCGCCCCCCGGCATCGGCCGGATCACCTGGCTCGCCGCGCCCTTCGGCCCCGACGAGATCGCCGTACTGCTGCACGCCGACCGCAAGACCGTCACCGCCGCCATCGAGATCGAGGGCCCCGGCGTCGGTCTGCGCGACTCCGAGGACCAGGAAGCCCTCGTCGACCGCTTCGGCACCCTGCTCAAGCACGTGGCCAACGGCGACGGCTTCGTCACCCGCCTGCAGATGCTCGCCCGCACCCTCCCCGCCGACCCCGACGCCCACGCCAAGGACGTCGCCGTACGCGGGGACGACAAGGCGCTGCCCTGGCTCCAGCAGTCGTACGACCAGTTGCAGTCGATGGTGTCGACCAGCAGCGAGCAGCACCGCGCCTACCTCGTCGCCTGTATGCACTACACGCGCGAACTGGCCGCCGAGGCCCACGCCATGGCCCGCGCCGCGCGCCCGCAGCAGGGCCGGAAGATCGACAAGGACGCCGGGCTCGCCGTCGTCATGGCCCGTGAGCTGACCGACATCTGCTCACGGCTCCAGGAGGCCGACATCCGCGTACGGCAGCCGCTCGGTCAGGGGCGGCTGGCTTCGCTGATCCACTCCATGTACGACCCGGACCACCCCATCGACCACATCCAGGCGATGACGAAACGTAATGCCTGGCCCGCCGAGCTCGACGCCATGGAGCCCACCTACCTCCAGGCCAAGACCCGCGAATCCTCCACCCGGGCCCCCTGGTGCCACGCCACGGCCTGGATCAAGGAGTGGCCGATGACCCCGGTCGGCGTGAACTTCCTCGCGCCGCTGCTCGTGCACACCCCGGACGTCATCCGCACGGTCGCCGTCACGATGGACCTCGAACCCACCGAGATCGCCATCGAGCGCATGCTCACCGAGAAGACCAACGACGAGGCCGAGGCGTCCCGCGCCGCCAAGATGAACCGCACCGTCGACCCCCGTGACATCGCCGCCCACAACCGCCTCGACCAGCGCGGCGAGGACCTGGCGAGCGGCGCCGCGGGCGTCAACCTCGTCGGCTACATCACCGTCTCCTCCCGTTCCCCCGAGTCCCTGGCCCGCGACAAGCGCACCATCCGGGCCTCGGCCGGCAAGTCGTACCTGAAGCTGGAGTGGTGCGACCGCGAGCACCACCGCGCCTTCGTGAACACACTCCCGTTCGCCACCGGCATTCGAAGGTAGGGCCGCCGCATGCGGGATCCGCTGTCCATCCTCACCGACGCCTTCACCTCCTTCCTCTTCGGCAAGGTGGAGACGACCCGGCCGCCGGTACGCACCTCCACCGGGCAGGCCCAGGCCGTCTACCTCCCGACCGCCGCGCCCGGCCTCGGCGACTCGGGCGTGATCATCGGCCGCGAGGTGTACTCCGGGAAGGGCTACATCTACGACCCCTTCCAGCTGTACGGCCAGCAGTTGCCCGCCCCGCACTGGCTCGTCCTCGGCGAGTCCGGCAACGGCAAGTCGGCGCTGGAGAAGACATACGTCCTGCGCCAGCTGCGCTTCCGCGACCGGCAGGTCGTCGTCCTGGACGCGCAGGGCGAGGACGGGGTCGGCGAATGGAACCTGATCGCGCAGGAGCTGGGGATAACTCCCATCCGGCTGGACCCGATGGCCGCCCTGGACCACGGCATCCGGCTCAACCCCCTGGACCCGGCGATCACCACCACCGGGCAGCTCGCGCTGCTGCGCACCATCATCGAGGTCGCCATGGGCCATGGCCTCGACGAGCGTTCCGGCTTCGCGCTCAAGGTCGCGCACGCCTACGTCAACGAGACCATCGTCGAACGCCAGCCGGTCCTCACCGACATCGTCGAGCAACTCCGGCACCCCGAGCCGGAGTCCGCGGAGGCGATGAACGTCGCCATAGACGATGTACGGGCCTGGGGCCTGGACGTCGCCCTGGTGCTGGACCGGCTGGTCGACGGCGACCTGCGCGGCATGTTCGACGGCCCGACCACGGTCGGCATCGACCTGGACGCCCCGCTGATCGTCTTCGACCTGTCCCACATCGACCGCAACTCCATCGCCATGCCCATCCTCATGGCGATCGTCGGCGTGTGGCTGGAGCACACCTGGATCCGCCCCGACCGGAAGAAGCGCATCTTCCTGGTCGAGGAGGCCTGGCACATCATCAACAGCCCCTTCGTGGCCCAGCTCTTCCAGCGCCTGCTGAAGTTCGGCCGACGCCTGGGCCTGTCCTTCGTGGCGGTGGTCCACCACCTGTCCGACGTCGTCGACGGCGCGGCGGCCAAGGAGGCGGCGGCCATCCTGAAGATGGCCTCCACCAGGACCATTTATGCCCAGAAGGCGGACGAGGCGAGGGCGACGGGACGGGTGCTCGGCCTGCCCAGGTGGGCGGTGGAGATCATCCCCTCGCTCACCCCGGGTATCGCCGTCTGGGACGTCAACGGCAATGTCCAGGTGGTCAAACACCTGGTCACCGAGACCGAACGCCCGCTGGTCTTCACCGACCGCGCGATGACCGAGTCCTCCAGCGAGATCACCGACGACGCCCTGCGCGCCGCCGAGCTGGAGGCCGAGGAGCGGGCGGCGGCCTTCGTGGAACAACACCTCGGCGACTCCGAGTCGACGGTGGCATAAGGGGGAGGGCGGCAAGTGCGCGCGGACGACCGGCGGCGGGAGACTACGGGCGGCATCCCCGACGGGCTGCTGGTCGGCATACTCGCCTTCCTCCTCGGCATGACCCTGATGGTGTGGACGGCGACCGGCCTGGCCGGCCTCCTCGCCCACGGCTCCTGGCCGACCGGCGTCACCTTCACCCGCACACCCCTGGCCATGCGCCACCTCTTCGGCGCCGCCCACGACCTCCCCGGCGCCTGGCCGGACACCCCCGCGGCGGAACTTTCCGGGTACGGCCTGTTCTGGGGCCTGTTCATCGGCCAGCTGATGGTCCTGATCGTGCTCGCGGTGTTCGTGATGGGCACTCTGGCCCGCTGGCGGGCGGTACGGGCCCGGCGCCGCGAGGAGAAGCGCCTGGCGGCCCAGAACCCCGAACCGCAGCCCGAGCCCCCCGTCACCCACGAGGTACCGACCCCTCGCCCCGCGGAACCAGTCACCCACAGACCGGTGCAGGAGCCCCCAAGACCCGCGCCCCTCGAACCGGCGAACACGTGGGAACCCACCCGCTCCCCCGTCGTCTACGGCTCCAAGGACACCCGCCACACCACCGCCGCCCAGGCCGTACGTGACGCCGACGGCCCCGCCCTCGTCATCACCTCCAACCCGGCCGTCTGGCAGGACACCAAGGACGCCCGCGCCAAACTGGGCCCGGTCCACCTCTACGACCCCACCCACCTGTGCGACACCCCGTCCCGCCTCCACTGGTCACCCACAGCGGGCTGCGAGGACAAGCAGACAGCGGCGGCCAGAGCAGCGGCCCTGCTGGCCCCCGTCCGCCCCACCGCGAAGATGGACCAGGCGGTGGCCGACGTCGCGGAAACGCTCCTCCGCAGCGCCCTGCACGCCGCCGCGATAGACGGCCGCACCATCCGCCACGTCCACCGCTGGTCCCAGGGCACCCAACTCCAGGACGCGGTCCGCATTCTCCGTACGAGCCCCAAGGCCGCGCCCGGTGCCGCGGGCGAGTTGGAGGCGGCGCTCACCGCCCACCCCGAACGCCGGGACATGGCCCAGCAGTTGACCACCCGAGCGCTGTCCGCCCTCTTCACGGTCAACATCCGGGAGTCCTGCACTCCAAACCGAACTGATGCGCTTGCCTTGGATTCCTTCGTCAACGAAGGGGGCACGCTTTATGTAGTGG
Organism: Streptomyces sp. NPDC110618; assembly: GCF_055657065.1. Taxonomy (NCBI): domain Bacteria; kingdom Bacillati; phylum Actinomycetota; class Actinomycetes; order Kitasatosporales; family Streptomycetaceae; genus Streptomyces; species Streptomyces sp. NPDC110618. The sequence goes on from NZ_JBVKBN010000018.1 coordinate 166,219, forward strand.
GGGAATCCATCGAGGACCCGCGCACCAACCCGGGCGCGATGCCCCTACTCACGGCACTCGCCGCAAGCGTGGTCGAGCGCGGCCGGCGCATGGCCGAACGGTCATCCTCCGGTCGCCTCGACCCACCACTCACCCTCGTCCTGGACGATGTCGCCGCCGTGGCCCCGCTCCCCCAACTCCCGGAACTCCTCGCCACCGGCGCCGACCGCGGCCTGCCCACCCTGGCTCTGCTCCGCTCCCGGGAACAGGCCCGCGCCCGCTGGCCGCACGACGAACTACCGGTCTAGCCGGGCCCGTTCGAGAGCGAACTCCAGCTCCAAGTCGTCCGGCGCGTGCGGCAACGGCACGGTGACACCGGTCGGCTCGAACCCCACCTTGCGGTACAGCCGCTGGGCGCGCCCGTTCTCCTCGTGCACGATGAGCCGCACCCGCTCGGCACCCTGCGCCCAGGCCCACTCAAGACCGGCGTCGAAGAGCACCTCGGTCAGCCCGATCCCACGGTGCGTCGGCTGTACGAACACCCCGACCAGGTGCCCCTGACGCCGCTCGACGGGCATACCGGCCCAGTCCTCGGTGCCGGCCTCCTCCATGAGCACGGTCAGCGTCCCGACCCACTCCCCGTCCGGCCCCTCGGCGATGATCTGCTGCGCGTCGGAAGCTCCCTCGGCGGCACGCGTGACCCGGTCCTGCCAGAAGGAGTCGGGCTGGGCCAGGGCGTTCTCGTACGTCTCCAGGAAGGCGAGGTGAGCCACCGGGTCCTGGAGGGCGGCCAGCCGCAGGGCCTTGGCCTGGGGCCACTCGTGGGACTGAATGGAACGCACTTTGTAGCTCATGCGGCAACGGTAGCGGAACGCAGAAAACCCCCGTACCGAATAAACGGTACGGGGGTTTTCATCAATAATTGTTCGGCGGCGTCCTACTCTCCCACAGGGTCCCCCCTGCAGTACCATCGGCGCTGTGAGGCTTAGCTTCCGGGTTCGGAATGTAACCGGGC
>NZ_JBVKBN010000019.1:0-163853 GCF_055657065.1 Streptomyces sp. NPDC110618
AAACGCCCGGTTACATTCCGAACCCGGAAGCTAAGCCTCACAGCGCCGATGGTACTGCAGGGGGGACCCTGTGGGAGAGTAGGACGCCGCCGAACTCCTTTTACAGCTCTGGCTCTTGGGCACACCGCCCAGGAGCCAGAGCTTTTTTGCGTTGAGGTAAGGTCAGGGAGCATCGTTCGCACGTTTCCCTCAGGAGGCCCCCGGGTGGAGGTCCAGGAGACCCGAGTCCAGACGGACAGGGTGCTCACCATCCCCAACATCCTCAGCATGGCTCGGCTCGTTGGTGTGCCCATCTTCCTGTGGCTGATCCTCCGGCCGGAGTTCGGCGGCCCCGAGAGCGATGGCTGGGCGCTGCTGGTGCTGATGCTGAGTGGGATCAGCGACTACCTGGACGGCAAACTCGCGAGGCGCTGGAACCAGATCAGCAGCCTCGGCCGGCTCCTGGACCCGGCAGCCGACCGGTTGTACATTCTCTCGACTTTGGTCGGACTGACCTGGCGAGAGATTCTGCCGCTCTGGTTGACCGCGGTGCTTCTGGCGCGCGAACTGGTTCTGCTGGTGATGGTGGGCATCCTCAGGCGTCATGGCTATCCGCCGCCCCAGGTCAACTTTCTGGGGAAGGCGGCGACTTTCAACCTGATGTATGCCTTCCCGTTGCTCCTGCTCAGTGATGGAAGCGGCTGGCTACCGTCACTTGCTGCCATTTTCGGATGGGCGTTCGCCGGATGGGGTACAACGCTCTATTGGTGGGCAGGAGTCCTCTACGTGGTACAGGTCCGCCGCCTGGTACGTGCGGACGCCATGGCCGATTGACCCCGCCCCGTGATGCCAGCCAGCGGCTCGATGGCCCGCGGCGGAAAAGTGCGGGACAATCTGGACGGGTGAAGTCGGCTGTACCGTCGTCTCTTCGAGGAGGACGCTTCCGACATGAAGGCCGTCGTGATGGCCGGAGGCGAAGGCACGCGCCTTCGCCCAATGACCTCAAGCATGCCCAAGCCGCTCCTGCCGGTGGCCAACCGGCCGATCATGGAGCACGTTCTGCGGCTGCTCAAAAGGCATGGGCTCAACGAGACCGTCGTAACTGTCCAGTTCCTGGCCTCCTTGGTCAAGAACTACTTCGGTGACGGCGAGGAGCTCGGAATGGAGCTCAGCTATGCCAACGAGGAGAAGCCACTCGGTACCGCCGGAAGCGTCAAGAACGCCGAGGAGGCGTTGAAGGACGACGCCTTCCTCGTGATCTCCGGCGATGCCCTGACTGACTTCGACCTCAGTGACCTGATCCGTTTCCACAAGGAGAAGGGCGCGCTCGTCACCGTTTGTTTGACGAGAGTGCCGAATCCCTTGGAATTCGGGATCACCATCGTCGACGAAGAGGGCAAGGTCGAACGCTTCCTTGAGAAGCCGACCTGGGGCCAGGTCTTCTCGGACACCGTGAACACCGGTATTTACGTCATGGAGCCCGAGGTCTTCGACTATGTGGAGGCCGATGTTCCCGTCGACTGGTCCGGTGATGTCTTCCCTCAGTTGATGAAGGAGGGCAAGCCGATCTACGGCTATGTCGCGGAGGGCTATTGGGAGGACGTCGGTACTCACGAGAGCTATGTGAAGGCGCAGGCCGACGTCCTGGAGGGCAAGGTCGACGTCGAACTCGACGGGTTCGAGATCTCGCCCGGCGTATGGGTGGCGGAAGGCGCCGAGGTGCATCCCGATGCCGTGCTGCGCGGGCCCCTGTATATCGGGGACTACGCGAAGGTCGAGGCCGGGGCGGAAATCCGGGAGCACACCGTCGTCGGATCGAACGTGGTCGTGAAGAGCGGCGCCTTTCTGCACAAGGCCGTCGTGCACGACAACGTGTACATCGGGCAGCAGAGCAATCTCCGCGGTTGCGTCGTCGGCAAGAACACCGACATCATGCGGGCCGCCCGGATCGAGGACGGCGCCGTCATCGGCGACGAGTGCCTGATCGGGGAAGAATCGATCATTCAGGGGAATGTGCGGGTCTACCCCTTCAAGATCATTGAGGCCGGCGCCTTCGTCAACACCTCGGTGATCTGGGAGTCCAGGGGCCAGGCACAGCTCTTCGGCGCCCGAGGGGTGTCCGGAATCCTGAACGTGGAGATCACTCCGGAGCTGGCCGTACGGCTGGCCGGCGCCTATGCGACGACCCTGAAGAAGGGGTCGACCGTCACCACGGCCCGGGACCACTCCCGTGGTGCCCGCGCTCTCAAGCGTGCGGTGATCTCCGCGCTCCAGGCGAGCGCGATCGATGTACGGGACCTGGAGAACGTCCCGCTGCCGGTGGCGCGGCAGCAGACCGCGCGCGGCAGTGCCGGCGGGATCATGATCCGGACCACGCCCGGGGTGCCGGACTCCGTGGACATCATGTTCTTCGACGGCCAGGGCGCCGACCTCTCGCAGGCGAGCCAGCGGAAGCTGGACCGGGTGTTCGCCCGGCAGGAGTACCGCCGGGCCTTCCCCGGAGAGATCGGGGACCTGCACTTCCCGGCCAGCGTCTTCGACTCGTACACCGGATCGCTGTTGCGCAATGTCGACACGACCGGGATAGCCGAATCCGGGCTCAAGGTCGTCGTGGACGCCTCCAACGGCAGTGCGGGCCTGGTGCTGCCCAGCCTGCTCGGCAAGCTCGGTGTGGACTCGCTGACCATCAACCCCGGTCTCGATGAGTCCAGGCCTACGGAGACGGCGGACGCCAGGCGTTCCGGGCTGGTGCGGCTGGGCGAGATCGTCGCCTCCGCTCGGGCCGCGTTCGGTGTGCGGTTCGACCCCGTCGGCGAGCGGCTCTCCCTGGTCGACGAGAAGGGCCGGATCGTCGAGGACGACCGTGCGCTGCTGGTGATGCTCGACCTGGTCGCCGCGGAGCGGCGCAGTGGGCGGGTGGCACTGCCGGTGACCACCACCCGGATCGCCGAGCAGGTGGCGGCGTACCACGGCACCCAGGTGGAGTGGACGACGACCTCGCCCGACGACCTCACGCGGGTCGGACGCGACGACACCACGATCTTCGGCGGTGACGGCAAGGGTGGATTCATCGTCCCGGAGTTCAGCGGCGTCTTCGACGGCACCGCGGCGTTCGTGCGGCTGATCGGGCTGGTGGCCCGCACTCAGCTCACGCTCAGCCAGATCGACGCGCGGATCCCGCGGGCGCATGTCCTCAAGCGGGATCTGGCCACGCCGTGGGCGGTGAAGGGGCTCGTCATGCGGCGGGTCGTGGAAGCCGCCGGAGAGCGGTTCGTGGACACCACGGACGGTGTGCGGGTCGTCGAGACCGACGGCCGCTGGGTGATGGTGCTGCCGGACCCGGCGGAAGCCGTCACCCACCTGTGGGCGGAGGGCCCGGACGACGCCTCCGCGCAGGCCCTGCTCGACGAGTGGTCGGCCGTGGTGGACAGCGCCGGGCGCTGAAACGGGCGGTACGCGCGCGTGCCGGACAAGTGTCCCCAAGGGGGCCTGTCCGGCACGCCGGTGGGGCCATTCGGAGGTACTCGGCGCGACGTGCGACGATGTGCGGCATGCCGCAGCACCCCCCCGTTCGGAGCACACCTACGCGCCCCCCGCGCCCGGACGCCTCCATGTCGCTGCTCAACAACGTCATGGATCACAGCCTCGACGACGGTTACGCGGAGGCGGCGGCCCGCAAGCAGGCGGCGGACGGTGGTCTGCCCAAGACGCTCCGGGCGAAGCTCGGTCTCGCGGCCGGACTGGTGCTGGCCGCCCTCGTCGTCACCGTCGGTGCGGCCCAGGCACGGGTCGAGGCTCCCGTCGTCGCCAAGGAGCGCGAGGAGCTGATCGACCGGATCAACGAGGAGACCGCGGCCGCCGACCGGCTGGAGGACACTGTCGACGAGCTGCGCGACGACGTGAGCGCGCGGCAGCGCGAGGCGCTCAAGGCGAGCGGCGGCAATGAGCGCGGCGAGCTCGTGGGGGTCCTCGCCGGTGCGGTCGAGGTGCACGGCCCGGGCGTGAAACTGGTGGTGAACGACGCCAAGGCGTCCGGTTCGGGCGGTGAAGGCGACCCCCGTCAGTCGTCCGGGTTCTCGGACACCGGCCGGGTCCGCGACCGGGACATGCAGCGTGTGGTCAACGGGCTGTGGGAGTCGGGGGCCGAGGCCATCTCCATCAACGGGCAGCGGCTGACGGCCCTGTCCGCGATCAGGGCCGCGGGTGACGCGATACTGGTCGACAACAAGCCGCTGGTGCCGCCGTACACGGTGCTCGCGGTGGGGGACGGGGAGGGGCTGAGCCGCAGGTTCCAGGCCAGTGCCGACGGCCTGTACCTGGATGCTCTGAAGGAGAACTTCGGCATCCGTACCACCCTCTCCGTAGAGGGGGAGCTCAAGCTGCCCGCCGCACCCAGTGTGACCGTACGCACCGCACAGCCGAACACCGAGAACACCGAGAAGGGCACATCGTGATCGCCGTACTGGGCCTCGTCGTGGGAGTCGTGGCCGGCCTGTTGGTCCGGCCTGAGGTTCCGGCGGTCGTCGAGCCTTATCTGCCGATCGCCGTCGTGGCGGCGCTGGACGCCGTGTTCGGCGGTCTGCGGGCCATGCTCGACGGGATCTTCGACGACAAGGTCTTCGTGGTGTCGTTCCTGTCGAACGTGGTCGTCGCCGCGTTGATCGTGTTCCTGGGCGACAAGCTGGGTGTGGGGGCACAGCTGTCCACCGGTGTGGTCGTGGTGCTCGGTATCCGGATCTTCTCCAACGCCGCGGCGATCCGCCGGCACGTGTTCCGGGCGTGAGGCCGATGAGCGACAACGACGCGGCGCCCGAGAACCCCCTGCGCAAGGAGCTGCCGGAGGAAGTGCCTCCCGCGCCCGCCGAGGCCGAGCCCGAGGCCCCGCAGGCCCCGTCCGGGCTGACCGGTCGGCAGCGGCTCGTCAAGGGCCTGTGGCCGCCGAGGGTCACCCGGGCCCAACTGATCGTCGCCCTGCTGCTGTTCGGCCTCGGCTTCGGTCTGGCGGTGCAGGTCGCCTCCAACAGTGACGGTGACGACGCCCTGCGCGGAGCACGCCAGGAGGATCTCGTCCGGATCCTCGATGAACTTGATGACCGCACAGAGCGTCTTGAGGACGAGAAGCAGGGCCTCGAAGAGCAGCGGGACGAGCTGGAGAACAGCTCGAACCAGGCCGAGGAGGCACGCAAGCAGACCGTCGAGAAGGAGAGACAGCTCGGCATTCTGGCGGGCACGGTCGCTGCCCAGGGGCCCGGCATCACGATGACCATCGACGACACTAAGGGGACTGTTGAGGCGCACATGCTGCTCGACGCCATCCAGGAGCTGCGCGCGGCAGGTGCGGAGGCGATCCAGGTGAACGGGGTGCGCGTGGTGGCCAGTACCTATCTGACGAATTCGGGGAACTCCGTCAGCGTCGACGGGAACAAGATCAACGCGCCCTATCGTTTCAAGGTCATCGGCAAGCCGCAGGACCTCGAACCGGCCCTCAACATCCCTGGAGGCGTGGTGCAGACGCTGGAGAAGGAGCAGGCCACCGTGACGGTCGAGCGGTCGGACAAGATCATTGTGGACGCCTTGCGAGCCGCGGAGCGGCCTGACTACGCTCGGTCGTCCTCGCGGTGAATCGGGGGTGCATGGCGGACGTCCGGCCAGGGCATGAGGTTGCGGGGGGTCGGCGCACCGAATGGGTGGTGCGTGGTGGAAACTGTCTGGTGGATACGGACGTTGTGAGGATGTCCGGGTCGGCCGGAGTGTGCAGTCAGGGTTCGTCCTGCCCCACGGGCGGGTCTGTTTCAGTCAAGGGGAATCGCCCGTGAAGTTGTTTGCGAAGTTGTTCGGCAAGAGCGCGCGAGAGGGCAATGACAACGCCACTGCCCGGCATCGCGCACAGCCTGACGCAGAGGGCCAGCGGCCGTTGTTCCGGGACCAGGTCGGTGGTCCGGGTGGTGACATTCCGGGAGGTCAGGGCGCGCCGTCGGTTGACCCTGCGCAGTCCGGAGGCATAGGTTTCGGGCAACCGTCAACCTCAGGTACGGGTGGAGGGTTCGCCGCCGACCCGTACGCGTCCAATGCCCCGGCGGGGCAGCCGCGGCAGGAGGATCCGTCCATGTCGGCCCTGGTGTGCACGAGGTGCGGTAACCGCAACGCGGAGAACAGCCGCTTCTGCTCCAACTGCGGTGCTCCCCTGCGGCCGGGCGCGGTGCCCGAGCGTCCGTCGGAGACCACGTCCACGATCTCGATCTCCGGTCTTGAGGCGTACGACGCCGAGGCCACCGGCCAGACGCAGATGCCGGCGCTGTCCCCCGAGGCGCAGGCCGCCGTGGACGCGCTGCCGCTCGGCTCCGCGCTCCTGGTGGTGCGCCGTGGGCCGAACTCGGGCAGCCGCTTCCTGCTGGACAGCGACCTGACCACGGCCGGCCGTCACCCGCAGAGCGACATCTTCCTGGACGACGTCACCGTCTCGCGCCGGCACGTGGAGTTCCGCCGGAGCCCGGACGGTTCGTTCACGGTCGCCGACGTGGGCAGCCTGAACGGCACGTACGTCAACCGTGAGCGGATCGACCAGGTCGCTCTGTCGAATGGTGACGAGGTCCAGATCGGCAAGTACCGGCTGGTCTTCTACGCGAGCCAGCGAGGCTACTGACCCTCCCCCGGAGAAGGTCCATGCTTCAAACACCGAGCGGCGGTGCCGGACACGGCGCCGCCGCCACGGACAGGCTGATGAGCATCGGCACGGTGCTGAACGTGCTGCGTGACGAGTTTCCCGAAGTCACGATCTCCAAGATCAGGTTCCTGGAGTCCGAGGGCCTGGTGGAGCCGCGGCGGACGCCCTCCGGCTACCGCAAGTTCAGCGCGGAGGACGTCGAGCGGCTCGGGCATGTCCTGCGGATGCAGCGGGACCACTATCTGCCGCTCAAGGTGATCCGCGAGCACCTGGACGCCATGGCGCGCGGCGAGGCCGTCTCGCTGCCCCTCGTCGGCCGTCAGCGCGACGGCGAGGCCGTGCCCGAGGCGCCGGAGACACCGACCGCGGCGCGGATCGGACGGGCCGAGCTGCTGGCCGCCGCCGAGATCGGCGAGCAGGAGCTCCAGGAGTGGGAGTCCTACGGACTGATCGCGCCGCTGCCGGACGGGGCGTACGACGCCGAGGCGGTCACCGTGGCCACGCTCGTCGCCGAGCTGGGGCGCTTCGGGATCGAGCCGAGGCATCTGCGGGTGATGAAGGCCGCCGCCGACCGGGAGGCGGGGCTCGTGGACCAGGTGGTGGCACCGCTCAGGCGCCACCGCAACCCGCAGACCAGGGCCCATGCGGAGGCCCGTACGAAGGAGCTGGCGGGGCTCACCGTCAAGCTGCACGCGGCGCTGGTGAAGACCGCGCTCGGGGTGCGGTTGCCCTGAGCCGGGGCTCGTGGGGAGTCCGGATCGACCGCACGTTTCCGGCCCGACTACCCAAACGTCCCGGGCACGGCCTAGGGTTGCTGTGTGAACGAGCTCGATGTCGTAGGTGTCCGGGTCGAAATGCCCTCCAACCAACCGATCGTGCTCCTGCGCGAAGTGGGAGGCGACCGCTACCTCCCCATCTGGATCGGGCCCGGGGAGGCGACGGCGATCGCCTTCGCCCAGCAGGGCATGGCCCCCGCGCGACCGCTGACCCACGACCTTTTCAAGGACGTGCTGGAGGCGGTCGGCCAGGAGCTCACCGAAGTGCGCATCACGGATCTGCGTGAAGGCGTCTTCTACGCCGAGCTGGTCTTCGCCAGCGGGGTCGAGGTGAGCGCCCGTCCGTCCGACGCCATAGCGCTTGCCCTGCGCACCGGCACGCCCATCTACGGCAGTGACGGTGTGCTCGACGACGCGGGCATCGCCATTCCGGACGAGCAGGAGGACGAAGTGGAGAAGTTCCGCGAGTTCCTCGACCAGATCTCGCCCGAGGACTTCGGCACCAGCAGTCAGTGAGTCCTGCGGGGCGTCCTTGCGTACTCATGAGTAGACAGGGGGCGCCCTCGGGCGGCGGCACATGCCAGCGGCAGTGAGAGCGTCCTACGGCTCTGGCCGAGCGCATTCGGCTAGCCTTTCCCCGCGGTTGGGTACGGGAAACCACTCCTAGGGTGATTATCACTCGGCGTGCCGAGTGTGGCGATCGTTGACGCACCCCTGGTGACTGCCTACCGTCGAGAAGGCAGGTCAAGGACGGAGGTCGGCGTGAGAAGCAGCGGCGACGGTACGGCTGGGGGTGCCCCCGGACGCGGTCTCGGGGAGAGCGGTCCGTACCCTCCCCCGGGCTCACGGCTCCGCTCGAACGGGGGGTGTCCCCAGCCGGGTGGTGCCGCCGAACGCGCTCCGCAGCGACCGACGGCCGTCCCGGCCGGGACAGGGACGGCACCCATGACGACCGAGCAGATCGGCTACCGCGGCCCCACGGCCTGCGCCGCCGCCGGGATCACCTACCGGCAACTGGACTACTGGGCCCGTACCGGGCTGGTCGAGCCCAGTGTGCGGCCCGCGTACGGGTCGGGAACCCAGCGGCTGTACAGCTTCCGGGACGTTGTCGTCCTCAAGATCGTCAAACGGTTCCTGGACACCGGGGTGTCCCTGCAGAACATCCGCACCGCCGTTCAGCACCTGCGGGAGCGGGGCTTCAGCGACCTGGAGCGGATGACGCTGATGAGCGACGGTGCCACGGTCTACGAGTGCACCTCGCCCGACGAGGTCCACGCGCTGCTCCAGGGCGGACAGGGCATCTTCGGGATCGCCGTCGGCGTGGTGTGGCGGGACGTCGAGAGCGCGCTGTCGCAGCTGCACGGGGAGCGCATCGACACCGGTGAGACGCTCGTCGGGCACAATCCGGCGGACGAGCTGGCGCGGCGGCGCAACCGGGCGGTCTGACGTCCCGGTCAGGTCTCGTGGCCGTGCCGGGGCATTGTCAGTGGTGTAAGGCAGCATCGGACATGTGAGAAGCGCGCCCACGATCCTGCACCTCGACATGGATGCCTTCTTCGCCTCGGCGGAGCAGGCGTCCAAGCCGAGTCTGCGCGGCAAGGCCGTGATCGTGGGCGGGCTCGGGCCGCGCGGTGTGGTGGCGACCGCGTCGTACGAGGCCCGGGTGCTCGGGGTGCATTCGGCGATGCCCATGGCGCAGGCGCGGCGGTTGGCGCCGAACGCCGCGTATCTCGTACCGCGTTTCGCGTTCTACCGGTCCATCAGCGAGCAGGTCATGGCGTTGCTGCGCGCCCTGTCGCCGCTCGTGGAACCGCTCAGCCTGGACGAGGCGTTCGTGGATCTGGAGGCCGGGGGGAGGGCCTGGGACGCGGAGTCGGCCCGGCTGGCCGCGGTGAAGCTGCGCGCCGACATACGGGCCGTCACGGGCCTGACGGGGTCCGTCGGGCTCGCGGCGTCCAAGATGCTGGCGAAGATCGCCTCGGAGCAGGCCAAGCCGGACGGGCTGGTGCTGATCGAACCGGGGACGGAGCGGGCGCTGCTCGGGCCGATGTCGGTACGGACGCTGCCGGGTGTGGGGCCGGCCACCGGGGACCATCTGCGGCGGGCCGGGATCCACACGGTCGAGGAGCTGGCCGAGGCCGGGGAGGACGAGCTCGTACGGCTGCTGGGGAAGTCGCTCGGGCACGCGCTGTACGCGATGGCGCTGGCGAGGGACGAGCGGCCCGTGGTGGCCGAGCGGGAGACGAAGTCGGTGTCGGTCGAGGACACCTATGACGTCGACATCCATGACCGGGTGCGGGTCGGGCTGGAGGTGCAGCGGCTGGCGGACCGGTGCGTGCGGCGGTTGCGGGGGGCCGGGCTGTCGGGGCGGACGATTGTGCTGAAGGTGCGGCGGTACGACTTCTCCACGCTGACTCGGTCCGAGACGTTGCGGGGGCCGACGGATGACCCGGCTGTGGTGCGGGAGTCTGCCGCGCGGCTGCTGGAGTCGGTGGACACCACGGGTGGGGTGCGGCTGCTCGGGGTGGGGGTCAGTGGGCTGGCGGACTTCACGCAGGAGGATTTGTTCGCGCAGGCGGCGGGGGACAAGGGGGCCGAGGACACGGGGGAGGACGGTGTTGTGGAGGCCGCGCAGGACGCTGCGGTCGAGGTGCCGCTTGAGCGGCGGTGGGTGGCTGGGCATGACGTGGTGCATGCCGAGTTCGGGCATGGGTGGGTGCAGGGGAGTGGGCTGGGGCGGGTGACGGTGCGGTTCGAGACGCCGGACTCGGGGGTGGGGCGGGTGCGGACGTTCGCGGTTGATGATCCTTCGCTGTCGCCGACCGAGCCGTTGCCGTTGGTGCCGCGTGGGCCGGGGGCCGCCGTGGTGGACGGGGCCTCTGCTTGATCGTGCCCTGGGGGTACGGACCTCACGGTTGTGCCCAGGGTGGGGGTGCCCGTGGGGGTGGGTCGCGCAGCCCGGCGCTCACGGGGTGCCGCCGCGCCCACCCGTGCCGCCCCAGCGGCACGACTGCCCGCGGCTGGGTGGGTTTCGACTGCCTGTGGCTCTGGCGGCTGGCTTGGTTACATCTCTGCGTCCTCGGTGCCTGCCAAGTTGCCGAAGTCGTGGTCGGGAGGGGGTGGGGTGGAGGCGGTGTCGAGGCCGTAGTGGTGGTAGAGCTGGAGTTCTTGTTCGGGGGAGAGGTGGCGGCCGACGCCGAAGTCCGGGGCGTCCTTGATCAGGGTGCGGTCGAAGGGGACGTGCAAGGTGCCCTCGACCAGTTCGCTCGGCTCCAGCGGGACGAAGGCGTCCCTGCTGAACAGGCCGGTCCGTATGGCCGCCCACTCCGGGACACCGGTCGCGTCGTCGAGGTAGACCTCGTCAATCGTGCCGATCTTCGTGCCGTTGCGGTCGAACGCCTTGCGGCCGATCAGGTTGCGCGGATCGATGTCGGTCTGCACGGGACCTCCACTAGGTCGCAAATCATCCGTAAGCACTACGAAAGAGCACAATCGGGTGCTCGGCCACTCGAACGACCTGGCGTTGACCTCGCTGGTAGGCTTGCAGACGGCTGCTGACCCCGTGCGGGAGAGTCCTCCGGAGACCACCGGAGGCGCCGAAGGAGCAAATCCTCCCCGGAATCTCTCAGGCTCACGTACCGCACGGACGAGGTCACTCTGGAAAGCAGGGCGGGTGTCGACGGCTTCCGCTCTCACCGACGGTGAAAGCCGGACGCCCTGGTGCCTCCGGTGAAGCTCTCAGGTTGAGATGACAGAGGGGGAGGCCGTCCGGGCACCCGCGCCGTGGTGCCCCTCGAAGGTCGTGTCTGACCAGGAGGCCTCCGCAATGACCGCCCATCGCATTCCGCTCTCCGAGCTCGAAACGGGGATCCCCTTCGAGCAGCGTCACATCGGGCCCGACCAGGAAGCCCGGGCCAAGATGCTCGCCCAGGTCGGCTACGGCTCGCTGGACGAGCTGACCGCCGCCGCGGTACCGGATGTGATCAAGAACGCCGACTCGCTCGCGCTGCCGGGCGCGCGGTCCGAGGCCGAGGTGCTCGCCGAGCTGCGTTCGCTCGCCGACCGCAACCAGGTGCTCGACTCCATGATCGGGCTCGGCTACTACGGCACCTTCACCCCGCCGGTCATCCTGCGCAACGTCATGGAGAACCCGGCCTGGTACACGGCGTACACGCCCTACCAGCCGGAGATCTCGCAGGGCCGCCTGGAGGCGCTGCTCAACTTCCAGACCATGGTCGCCGACCTCACCGGCCTGCCCACCTCCGGCGCCTCGCTGCTGGACGAGGGCACCGCCGCGGCCGAGGCCATGGCGCTGTCCCGGCGCATGGGCAAGAACAAGAAGGGCCTCTTCCTGGTCGACGCGGACGCCCTTCCGCAGACCATCGCCGTGATCGAGACGCGTGCCGAGCCGACCGGCGTCGAGGTGGTCGTCGCCGACCTCAGCGACGGTATCCCGGCCGAGATCGCCGAGCGTGAGATCAACGGTGTGCTCCTGCAGTACCCGGGTGCCTCCGGTGCCGTGCGGGACCTCAAGCCCGTCATCGAGCAGGCGCACGAACTGGGCGCGCTGGTCACCGTCGCCGCCGACCTGCTCGCGCTGACGCTGCTGACCTCGCCCGGTGAGCTGGGTGCCGACATCGCGGTCGGTACGACCCAGCGGTTCGGTGTCCCGATGGGCTTCGGCGGTCCGCACGCCGGCTACATGGCCGTGCACGATAAGTTCGCGCGCTCCCTGCCCGGACGGCTCGTCGGCGTCTCCGTGGACGCGGACGGCAACAAGGCGTACCGCCTCGCGCTGCAGACCCGTGAGCAGCACATCCGCCGCGAGAAGGCGACCAGCAACATCTGTACCGCGCAGGTGCTGCTCGCCGTCATGGCCGGCATGTACGCCGTCTACCACGGCCCCGAGGGGCTGAAGGGCATCGCGCGGCGCGTGCACCGCTACACCGCGATCCTCGCCGCCGGGCTCGCCGCGGGCGGCGCCGAGATCGTGCACGCGAACTACTTCGACACCCTCACCGTGCGGGTGGCCGGACGGGCCGCCGAGGTCGTCGCCGCCGCCCGCGAGGCCGGGGTGAACCTGCACCTCGTCGACGCCGACCACGTCTCGATCGCCTGCGACGAGACCACCGGCCGCGCCCAGCTGACCGCCGTGTGGGGCGCCTTCGGCGTCGAGGCCGACATCGAGCCCCTGGACGCGAAGACCGAGGACGCGTTGCCGCAGGGGCTGCTGCGCCAGGACGAGTTCCTGACCCACCCCGTCTTCCACCAGTACCGCTCCGAGACCGCGATGCTGCGCTACCTGCGCCGCCTGGCGGACCGTGACTACGCGCTGGACCGCGGCATGATCCCGCTCGGCTCCTGCACGATGAAGCTGAACGCCACGACCGAGATGGAGCCGGTGACCTGGCCCGAGTTCGGGCAGCTGCACCCCTTCGTGCCCGAGGAGCAGGCCGAGGGCTACCTCACGCTCATCCGTGAGCTGGAGGAACGTCTCGCCGAGGTCACCGGGTACGACAAGGTCAGCCTCCAGCCCAACGCCGGTTCGCAGGGCGAGCTGGCCGGACTGCTCGCCGTGCGCGGCTACCACCGGGCCAACGGCGACGAGCAGCGCACCGTCTGCCTCATCCCGTCCTCCGCGCACGGCACCAACGCCGCCAGCGCCGCGATGGCCGGTATGAAGGTCGTCGTCGTCAAGACCGCCGAGGACGGCGAGATCGACGTCGAGGACCTGCGGGCGAAGATCGAGCAGTACCGCGACGAGCTCGCGGTGCTGATGATCACGTACCCCTCGACGCACGGTGTGTTCGAGGAGCACGTCGCCGACATCTGCGCCCGGGTCCACGAGGCCGGCGGGCAGGTCTACGTCGACGGCGCCAACCTCAACGCCCTGGTGGGGCTGGCCAAGCCGGGCCACTTCGGCGGCGACGTCTCCCACCTGAACCTGCACAAGACCTTCTGCATCCCGCACGGCGGCGGCGGTCCGGGCGTCGGCCCGGTCGGTGTCCGCGCGCACCTGGCGCCGTACCTGCCGAACCACCCGATGCAGCCGGCCGCCGGGCCCGAGGCCGGTGTCGGACCCATCTCGGCGGCCCCCTGGGGCTCCGCGGGGATCCTGCCGATCTCCTGGTCGTACGTCCGTCTCATGGGCGGCGAGGGGCTCAAGCGGGCCACGCAGGTCGCGGTACTCAGCGCCAACTACATCGCCAAGCGGCTGGAGCCGCACTACCCGGTGCTCTACACCGGTCCCGGCGGGCTGGTCGCGCACGAGTGCATCATCGACCTGCGTCCGCTGACCAAGGCGACCGGTGTGACCGTGGACGACGTGGCCAAGCGGCTCATCGACTACGGCTTCCACGCGCCGACGATGTCCTTCCCGGTCGCCGGCACGCTGATGATCGAGCCGACCGAGTCCGAGGACCTCATCGAGCTGGACCGGTTCTGCGACGCGATGATCGCCATTCGCGCGGAGATCGAGAAGGTCGGTTCCGGCGAGTGGGCCGCGGACGACAACCCGCTGCGCAACGCGCCGCACACCGCCGCCGCGCTGAGCGGGGAGTGGGAGCACGGCTACAGCCGCGAGGAGGCCGTCTTCCCGAGCGGGGTCTCGGCCGCGGACAAGTACTGGCCGCCGGTGCGCCGCATCGACCAGGCCTACGGTGACCGCAACCTGGTCTGCTCGTGCCCGCCGCTGGACGCGTACGAGGACTGACCGAGGGCACTGACCTCAAGGGGCTCCGCCCGGGCTACGGCTCGGGCGGAGCCCCTTTTCGTGCCCGCTTTCGTGTGCCCGCGCAGGCACTCTTGCCGGACCTCGCGACCTCTCCTACAGTCCGCTCCGTAATGTTCGTCAGCTGATCCGAATGTTTCGGTTGGGGGTGCCCGGAACGTGTCGTAGGCCCAACTCCCTTTCGATCGTGGGCGGACCGGACTCGGATTCCCTGTGCACAAGGGTTGCCACCCGTCAGCGCGTGTCTCTAGGGTGCGGCTGCAGCGAAGCTTTCTGTCGTGAGACCGAAACTTTCGAAGGGCAATATGTCGAAAAGGAGCGCATGATGGGCGACCCGGCACTCTCCCGCCGCAGATTCCTGGCGGTCTCCGCCGCCGCGGGTCTGAGCATGACGGCACTCAGCGGCTGCGGCGGCGACTCGGACGGGGGGTCGTCCGACGGTACGACCACCATCGAGTGGTGGAACATCTCCACGACCCAGCCCACCAAGGACGTGTGGGCCGCCCTCGCCAAGAAGTTCGAGGCGCAGAACCCCAAGGTCAAGGTCAAGATCGTCCAGCTGGAGAACGACGCCTACAAGTCGAAGATGACGGCGCTGACCGCGTCCGGGAAGCTCCCGGACATCTTCCACACCTGGGGCGGCGGCGTGCTCAAGCAGCAGGTCGAGGCGGGACTGGTCGAGGACCTCACCGACCGCACCAAGGGCTGGGGCGACAAGCTCGTCCCGGTCTCGAAGGAGCCGTACCTCATAGACGACAAGGTCTACGGCATACCGTTCGACATCGGCATGATCGGCTTCTGGTACAACAAGGCGCTGTTCAAGAAGGCGGGTATCAGCGAGCCCCCGGCCACCTGGAGCGCCTTCCTGGACGCGGTCGACAAGCTCAAGTCCGCCGGTGTCACCCCGCTCGCCCTCGCGGGCAAGGAGGCGTGGACCGGTATGTACTACTGGGCCTACCTCGCGATGCGCACCGCGGGTGTCGACGCCCTGGAGAAGGCAAACCAGGACAAGGACTTCACCTCCCCCGGCCTGGTCCAGGCCGGTGAACACCTCAAGGAACTGGTCGAGTTGAAGCCGTTCCAGAAGGGCTTCCTCGGCGCCTCCTACTCCGGGCCCACCGGCCAGGCGGCCACCGTCGGCAACGGCAAGGCGGCCATGGAGCTGATGGGCCAGTGGGCGCCCATCGTCCAGGCCGACGCGGGCAAGGGGCTCGGGGACGACCTCGGCTTCTTCCCGTTCCCCGCGGTCGAGGGCGGACAGGGCGCGATCACCGAGGTGTTCGGCGGAGGCGGCGGCCACGCGCTGCGCGCCGGCGCCCCGCAGGCGGCGGTGGACTTCCTGAAGTTCTTCGCCTCCGAGGCGACCGACGTGGAGCTGGTCAAGAAGACCGGCGTCCTGCCCGTCGTCCCGGCCGCCGAGCGTGCCATCACCGACCCCAACGTCAAGGCCGTACAGCAGCAGTTGACGGCCGCCACCGGCTTCCAGCTCTACCTGGACCAGGCGTACGCGCCGGCCCTCGGTCAGGAGGTCAACGAGAGCGTCGCCGGTCTGATCGCCGGATCCAAGTCCCCGGAGCAGGTCACCGACTCGATCACCCAGGTCGCGAAGGAAGAGCAGTAACAACCGATGACGTCCACCTTCCTTCCGGAGAAACGGACCGGTCCCGACACGGACCTGCCGCCCCCGGCCGCCGACGCGGCCCGGGGGCGGGCCCGCCGGCGCGCCATGAACTGGCTGACCGCGGTCTCCTTCCAGGTACCCGCCCTCGTACTGTTCGGTGTCCTGGTCCTGCTGCCCATCATGTTCGCCCTGTACGCCGCCTTCTTCCGCTGGGGCGGCTTCGGGATGCCCGAGGACTACATCGGCGTCGAGAACTTCACCCGGCTCTTCGACGACCCGGTCTTCATCGGCGACCTGTGGCGCTGTCTGCTGCTGGTGCTGCTCTCGCTGGCGCTGCAGCTGCCGTTCGCGCTCGCCATGGCCGTCGCGCTCAACCAGAAGGTGCGCGGCCGGGCCGTCTACCGGATGCTCTTCTTCGCGCCGTACGTGCTGTCCGAGGCCATCACCGGTGTGCTGTTCGCGATGATCTTCGCGCCCGGCGAAGGGCTCGCCGACCATGTCCTCGACGGCATCGGCCTGGAGGGCCTGGGCGGTGAGTGGTTCGCCGACCCGGACATGGTGATGGCCACCCTGTTCCTGGTCATGACCTGGAAGTACTTCGGCTTCCACATGATGCTCTACCTGGCCGGACTCCAGTCCATCCCCAAGGAGTTGCACGAGGCCGCCCTCATCGACGGTGCCGGTCCCTGGCAGCGGTTCCGCAACGTCACCCTGCCGCTGCTCGCGCCCACCCTGCGCATCAGCGTCTTCCTGTCCGTCATCGGCGCCATCCAGCTCTTCGACCTCGTCTGGGTGGTCACCGCCGGTGGCCCCGACCACCACTCCGAAACCATGGCCGTGACCATGTTCCAGTTCGGCTTCAAGCGCTACCAGGTCGGCTATGCCAGCGCCATCAGCGTGGTCATGTTCGGCATCAGCCTCGTGTTCGCCCTCGCCTACCAGCGGTTCGTGCTCCGCCGGGACCTGGAGGGCGCGACCACGACCATGCGGGGAGGCAAGCAGTGACCGTCCAGCGCAAGACCCGGGGCCGCACCCTGCCCCTGCACCTCCTGCTGATCGGGGTCGGCGCCCTGATGGGCATCCCCCTGCTCTACGCGGTCATCTCCGGCTTCAAGTCCACCGACCAGCTCTCCCGCAACCCGATCGGGCTGCCCGACCCGTGGGTGACCGGGAACTACACCGACATCCTCGCCTCCGGCGACTTCTGGCGGATGGTCGGCAACAGCACGCTCATCGCGGTCGCCACCACGGTCCTCGTGGTCGCCGCCTCGGCGCTCGCCGCGTTCTCCTTCGCGCGGTTCGCCTTCCGGGGCCGCGAAGTGCTGTTCACCCTGTTCACGATGGGGCTGATGTTCCCCTTCGCGGTGGCGGCGCTGCCGCTGTTCCTGCTGCTGCGCTCGATGGACCTGCTGGACAACCCCCTCGGCGTGATCCTGCCCCAGGCCGCGTTCGGCCTGCCGATGACCATCATCATCCTGCGCGGCTTCTTCCGGCAGATCCCCGGCGAACTGGAGGAGGCTGCCACCCTCGACGGCTGCGGACCGCTGGGCTTCTTCTGGCGGGTGCTGCTGCCCATGGCACGGCCCGCGCTCGGCACCGTCTCCGTGCTCGCGGTGGTCACCAGCTGGAATAACTTCTTCCTGCCGCTGCTCGTCTTCAACGAGCCCACCTGGTGGACCATCCCGATCGGCGTGCAGCAGTTCCAGGGCCAGTACTCGCAGGACGTGGCCCGGGTCTTCGCCTATCTCGTGCTCGCCATGGTCCCCGCCCTGGCCTTCTACTCCGTCGCCGAGCGCCAGCTCGTCGGCGGCCTCACCGCCGGCGCCACCAAGGGATGACAGCGCCCGCGACCGTACGGCTCACCCACACCCCTGTTCCGTGAGGAGTCGCACCATGCCCAAGAACCGTCTCAGACTCGTCGGCGCCCTGACCGCCGTCCTCGTCGCCGTCACCGCCCCGTCCGCCCAGGGCCTTGCCGACCACCGCCCCCACAAACCGCAGACCCTCGCCGACCTCGCCCAGCGGCACGGCCGCTACTTCGGCAGCGCCACCGACAACCCCGAGCTGGTGGACGAGCCGTACACGAAGATCCTCGGCACCGAGTTCGACCAGATCACCCCCGGCAACGGCATGAAGTGGTACGCCACCGAACCCGAGCAGGGCGTCTTCGACTTCTCCCAGGGCGACGAGATCGTCGACCTCGCCCGCGCCCACCACCAGAAGGTGCGCGGCCACACCCTGGTCTGGCACAGCCAGCTGCCCGACTGGCTGACCGGCCGCGAGTGGACGGCGCCCGAGCTGCGGGCCGTGCTGAAGAAGCACATCCAGACCGAGGTACGGCACTACCGCGGCAAGGTGTTCGCCTGGGACGTCGTCAACGAGGCCTTCAACGAGGACGGTACGTACCGGGAGACCGTCTTCTACAAGACCCTCGGCCCCGGTTACATCGCCGACGCCCTGCGCTGGGCCCACGAGGCCGACCCGCGCGTCAAGCTCTACCTCAACGACTACAACATCGAGTCCGTCGGCCCGAAGAGCGACGCCTACTACAACCTCGCCAGGCAACTGCGGGCGCAGGGCGTCCCGTTGCACGGCATCGGCCTCCAGGCGCACCTGGCGCTCCAGTACGGCTATCCGGCCACGCTGGAGGACAACCTGCGCCGCTTCGCCCGGCTCGGCCTGGACACCGCGCTCACCGAGGTCGACATCCGCATGTACGTGCCTGCCGACGAGGAGAAGCTGGCCACGCAGGCCCAGTGGTACGCGGACCTGACGAAGGCGTGCCTGGCGGTCCGCCGGTGCGTCGGCATCACCATCTGGGACTACACCGACAAGTACTCCTGGATCCCGGCCTTCTTCGACGGCGAGGGCGCGGCCCTGCCGTGGGACGAGGAGCTGCGGCCCAAGCCCGCCTACTACGCGATCCGGAAGGCGCTCAGCTGATCCTGCGCGCGGACGGTGGTGCGGTGCTGGACCGCACCACCAGTTCCGTGTCCAGCTCCACCCGGGGGGAGTCCGGCTGCTCGCCCCCGGCCAGCCGCAGCACGGTGCGCACCGCCAGCTTGCCCATGTCGGCGAGCGGTTGGCGCACCGTGGTCAGCGGCGGCGCCGACCAGCGGACCTCCGGCAGATCGTCGAAGCCGACCACGCTGATGTCCTCCGGCACTCTCAGGCCCCGGCGGCGCAGTGCCTCGATCGCGCCGAGCGCCATCTGGTCGCTCGCCGCGAACACCGCGGTCGGCGGCTCGGGCAGGTCCAGCAGCGCCGTACAGCCCGTACAGCCGGACTCGGGGCGGAAGTCGCCCTGGACGACCAGGGATGCGTCCACGGCGAGCCCGGCGCCCTCCAGGGCCGCGCGGTAGCCGTCGAAGCGGGCGCGGGAGCACAGCAGTCGCGGCGGGCCCGCGATCAGGCCGATCCGGCGGTGGCCGAGGGTCAGCAGATGCCCGGTGGCGGCGAGCCCGCCCGACCAGTTGGCGGCGCCGATGGTGGGCACGTCCGGCACGGGGGAGCCCGCCGGGTCGACCACCACCAGCGGCACCCCGAGGGCCCGCAACTCCTCGTGCAGCACCGGCTCCAGGGCCGAGGTGACCAGCACGACGCCGTCGGAGGCGCGGGCGCGCAGATTGCGCATCCACTCCCGGGCGTCGCCCGAGCGGCCGTGGATCGCCGACACCACCGTGCCGACCCCGGCCGCGTGCGCGACCTCCTCCACCCCGCGGATGATCTCCACCGCCCACGGGCTGTCGAGGTCATTGAAGACCAGGTCGACGAGGGTGGCGGGGGCCGCCGAGACCCGCTTGCGGTAGCCGTGCGCGCGCAGCAGGTCCTCCACCCGGGCGCGGGTGCGCGGGGAGACGTCGGACCGGCCGTTGACGACCCGGGACACGGTGGGCACCGAGACCCCGGCCCGCCGGGCGATCTCCGTGATGGTGACCCGGCCCTCGGTGTGCTCCCGCGCCAACTGCCCACCTCCGTCGACCTGTTGTCGAAACTTCCAGAAGTCTTCCGGAAAACCGGGGCCCGTGGAAGGGAGAACTGGGTCGGGACCGCAGCACACACGCGGGGCTACGGTCAGTGATCGCCCCCGGACACGCGTCGGGGCCGGTGCGCAGAACATGTCTGCGGCCGGCCCCCAAGGTCTCCGGACGGTTTCGTGGCCGTCCGGCCGCGTTCAGGCCGCGGTCATCACCTGGTCGGCACCCAGCGGGCGGTGCGGGGCGATGATCTGGCCGTCGGGCAGGAGCTCACCGGTGTCCTCGAAGAGCAGAACGCCGTTGCAGAGCAGGCTCCAGCCCTGTTCCGGGTGGTGCGCCACGAGGCGCGCCGACTCCCGGTCGGCGGAGTCTGCGGAAGGACACGGTGGCTGGTGCTGGCACATGGGTGGGATCTTTCGCTCTGTGGTGTTCATGGCCGCCCCCGTTGCGACAAGTGGTTCGAACCCAGTGTTGCCCCACGGGCGTGAATCCGCAGGGATTTCGGTGCACCGCTTCTCACAGGTTGATGACGCGCCGCTCGCGCGGATGGTTCACCTCGACCGCACTGTCCTTTTAGGTGGTTCGCAATGGCCGGAGCGGACTAGTCCATGCAGGTCAGAGGCTCTGTAGAGCGATTCCCCGCTCGTACGAGCGCACCGCCGCCGCATGCGCGCGGTACCTCGCCGCCGCACACGCGCCGTACCCCGCGACCGGCGTTCCGGTGGCGGGGCACGGGGGGAGTGCGGCGGCGGGTCAGGCGGGTGAGCCGAGCAGCGGCGCCGGGGTCACGCGATGGGTGAGGACCGGGAGCAGATCGGCGGCCCGGTGCGGCCGGTGGGCCGCGATACCGGGCGGTGCGGGCGCCAGCGGCACCAGGAGGTCGGTGGGCTCCGGGTGGCCGACGGTGGCGTCGGCGGCGGGGTCGCCGTGCAGCCACAGGGTCAGCATGTACAGGCCGGGTACGGACAGCAGCCGGGGCTGGTAGGGCTGGGTCATGGTCTCGGCCTGGCGCAGAGCCTGCTCGGTGGAGGTGATGTAGGGGCCCTCGAAGAAGTGCGAGAAGGCCCATCCGTCGGGCGTGAGCCGGGTCTCCGCGGCGGCCACGGCCCGGTCCGAGCAGCGGATCAGGAAGCGCCACCCGGCGAGCCGGGTGGTGGTCGGGCCGCCCGCGGTGATGCCGTCCAGGACGTGCACGGGCAACGGCAGTTCCGGGGTGGCGGGCCCCTGGGCGGCGCGCAGGGACGGCGTTCGGGCCTCGCGGACCGCGGTGGGGGACCCCAGTGCGGCGAGGACGGAGCGGAGCGCGGGCGCGGGAGCCGGGGGGACATGCAGCGGCATGGTGGGTCGCCTCTCATTCAAAAGGCACGGTGGCGCGAGGGCGGGGCGGACGGCGCTGTCAGCTCGCGAGGGGGCGGGGAGGCGGGGCCGTGGTCCGGGTGCGTGGGTGTGCGTGAGGGCCCGCCGTACCTCGATCCCTACGGCAGGTCCCTCCGACCGGGCGCCAACTCTCCGCCTACTACGCGGAGTTTATACGACAAGTGTTCAGTGAGTGTTTCATCTAGCCGTTTCCGGTGCACTCGGCAAGGGTGCATTCGGACGGCGATCCGCGGTAATCATCCCGATTCGGAGAGGGACGCTCCTCGGTGACCTCGAAGAATGCATGAGAAGCGGTAGGCTAATTCTCGTCGGCGTTTTTCACGAGTTCGCCGCGCCACCCGGAACCGCACCGTGACTCATGCCCGGAGAATGTGCCACCGGTCACGTCCGACAGGCTAGCGGCCCACCGGCCCGTCCGGGGACGTTATCGATCGCTTCGGCTGGGCATCATCCAACCTGACCCGGGACACCGGCGGCCGGATCCTCGGCCCGCCCATTCGAGGAAGGGACGCTTCGATGGGGGAGAAGGTCGTGGCAGGTCGGTTCGATCTGTCCGACCGCCAGCACTACCGCGACAAGCTCCGGAAGTGTCTGGCGGGCCTGGAGCGGCTTCTGGCGGAGAAGCGGTTCGATCGCCCTAAGAACCTCATGGGACTTGAGATCGAATTGAATCTCGCTGGAACCGACGGCATGCCGAGAATGTTGAATGCGCAGGTTCTTGAGCGGATCGCGAGCCGCGATTTTCAAACAGAACTCGCCATGTTCAACCTGGAGATCAACATAGCCCCACACCGGCTCGGCGGGCCGGTATTCGACCAGCTCGCGGAGGAACTCCGCACCTCGCTGGCATATGCCCACCGAAAAGCCGGTGAGCTGTCCGCCGGAATCGTGATGATCGGCATTCTGCCGACCCTCGACCGGGACGACCTGGTCTCCTCCAACCTGTCCGCGGTGGACCGCTACACGCTGCTCAACGACCAGATCGTGGCCGCGCGCGGCGAGGACTTCGTGCTCGACATCGAGGGCGTGGAACACCTCAACTGCACCTCCAAGTCCATAGCGCCCGAGGCCGCCTGCACCTCCGTCCAACTGCACCTCCAGGTCACCCCGGGCCGCTTCGCCGCCGTATGGAACGCCGCGCAGGCCGTCGCTGCCGCGCAGGTCGCGGTCGGCGCCAACTCGCCGTTCCTGTTCGGCCGCGAGCTGTGGAGCGAGTCCCGGCCCCCGCTGTTCCAGCAGTCCACCGACACCCGACCGCCCGAGCTCCAGGCCCAGGGAGTACGCCCGCGCACCTGGTTCGGGGAACGCTGGATCACCTCCGCCTACGACCTGTTCGAGGAGAACCTGCGCTACTTCCCCGCCCTCCTGCCCATCTGCGACGACGAGGACCCCCTGCGGGTGCTCGACGAGGGCGGCGTCCCCTCACTGGCCGAGCTGGTCCTGCACAACGGCACCGTCTACCGCTGGAACCGCCCCGTCTACGGCATCGCCGACGGCGTACCGCACCTGCGGGTCGAGAACCGCGTCCTGCCCGCCGGACCCACGGTCACCGACGTGATCGCCAACGCGGCCTTCTACTACGGCGTCATCCGCGCCCTCGCCGAGGAACCGCGCCCGGTGTGGACCCGGCTGCCGTTCGAAGCGGCCGCCGCCAACTTCGACGCCGCGTGCCGACACGGCATCGACGCCCGCCTGAAGTGGCCCCGGCGCGGCCGGTACGGCGGTGTCACGGAGGTCGACGCGGCCGTCCTGGTCCGCGACGAGCTGCTGCCGCTCGCGGAGGCCGGGCTGAACGCCTGGGGCGTGGCCCCCGCCGACCGGGACCTGTACCTCGGGGTCATCGAGGAGCGCTGCCGGCGCCGCGCCAACGGCGCCTCCTGGCAGTCCGCAACCTTCCACCGGGCCCTGGAGCAGGGCCTGCCCCGGGACGCCGCCCTGGCCGCCACGACCAAGCGCTACTGCCAGCTCATGCATGTGGGCGAGCCCGTGCACAGCTGGCCGGTGGGGCTGCCGGAGGCGGTGCCGCTGGCCTGAGGGGCGCACGGTCGGGGCCCGAGGGCGCCTGGCCGGGGGGCGCCGCACTCCGTCCCATACTGGTCGGGCAAGCTGTGACGTCGTATGACGGTGGTGCCCCTGGGAGGCAGAGTGCAGGCGGAGGCGGGCCCGGTGGCGGGTTCATTCCCGGAGCAAGGGCCCTCGCGGCGGATCCTGCGGGACGAGACGCTGCTGGTACTGGCGCTCTCCCTCGGGGCGAGCGGGGTCTCCGCGCTGATCAGCTTCATCGGCTCGGTCACCAAACCGGGCGGGCTGAAGGACCAGGCGGCCACCCTCAACGCATCCGCGGCGCCGGGACGGCCCTGGCTCGACCTCGCCTGGCAGCTCTTCGGGATCTCCACGTCCCTGGTGCCGGTGCTGCTCGTCGCGCACTTCCTGATCCGCGAGGGCAGCGGGCTGCGCGACCTCGGCTTCGACCGCACCCGGCCCTGGCCGGACCTGGGCCGCGGTGCCGCCATCGCCGCGGTGATCGGCAGCAGCGGCATCGCCTTCTACCTCGCCGCCCGAGGCCTCGGCTTCAACCTCACCGTGGTGCCGGAGGCGCTGCCGGAGGTGTGGTGGAAGTACCCGGTGCTCATCCTGTCGGCGCTGCAGAACGCGATCCTCGAAGAGGTCATCGTGGTCGGCTATCTGCTGCGCCGCCTCCAGCAGTTGGGCTGGTCGCCGGGGAGCGCCCTGATGGCCAGCTCCGTGCTGCGCGGCTCGTACCACCTCTACCAGGGCATCGGCGGCTTCATCGGCAACATGGTGATGGGCGTCGTCTTCGTCCTCCTCTACCGCCGCTGGGGCCGCGTCGGACCCCTGGTCGTGGCGCACTCGCTGCTCGACATCGGGGCGTTCGTGGGGTACGCGCTGCTGGCGGGGAAGGTGGACTGGCTGCCCACGGCCTGAGCCCTGCCGGTCAGCGGTCCGAGGGGGCTCCGGCCAGCAGCTCTCCGTCGATCACCGTCACCGCGCGGCCGCCGAGCAGGGTGCGGTCGGCCCGGATCTCCGTGCGTACCAGGCCGGAGCGCGGGGAGGCCTGGAGGCCGGTGAGGACCGGGCGGCCGAGGCGGTCGGACCAGAACGGGGCCAGGGCGGTGTGGGCGCTGCCGGTGACCGGGTCCTCGTCGATGCCCACGTTCGGGAAGAAGCAGCGGGAGACGAAGTCGTAGCCCCGCGCGGGGTCCTCCGCACGAGCGGTGGCGATGATGCCCCGCGCGGAGAAGGCGCCCAGCGCCCGGTGGTCGGGGGTCAGGGCGCGGACGGTCTTTTCGTCGGCGAGCTCCACGAGCAGGTCGCCCACGTTCGGACCGGTGTCGAAGGCGCACAGCGGCCGGGCGCCCAGGGCGCCGGCGACCCCGTCCGGGACCTCGGCCGCCGTGAGCGGGGCGGTCGGGAAGTCCAGGGTGAAGGAGCCGTCCTCGCGGGGCGTCGTGATCAGTACGCCGCTGCGGGTGGCGAACCGCACCGGGCCCTCGTGCACCCCGGTCGAGTGCAGCACATGGGCCGTGGCGAGCGTGGCGTGCCCGCACATCGCGACCTCCGCGGCGGGCGTGAACCAGCGCAGCGCCCAGTCCGCCTCCGGGTCGTCCGACAGCGGGTGGGCGAACGCCGTCTCGGCGTGGTTGACCTCCATGGCGACCTTCTGCAGCCAGTCGTCGGCGGGGAAGGAGTCGAGGAGCAGGACCCCGGCGGGGTTCCCGGAGAAGGGGCGGTCGGTGAAGGTGTCGACGATTCGGATGCGCATGATCCGACCGTAGGGGGCCACTGAAGCCGCCCGCCAAGGCCAATCCGGGGGTGCTGGACCGATTTCCGTCAGCCGCCGTCGGCGGCACTTCCGGTGGCCGCCGCCTCCAGCAGGGGCCAGCCGTCGAGCTCCACCGCCCACCGCTGCTCCGGTTGCCATCCCCGGGCCAGCGCCGCGTCGAGCAGGACGCGGACGGCGCCCGGCTCGTGCAGGTTCAGGTGGGCGCCCTGGGTGAGGCCCACGTCCCCGGATCCCAGGGGTGCCCCGCCCGGGACGTACCGGCCGGGGCCGTCGGCGAAGACGATGCGCAGGGGGCCGCCGGTGCCGGACGGCTGCGGGGTCAGGGTGAGGATCTGGCGGCAGCCGACAGGTCGGCCCTCCTCGTCCCTTCGGTGGCTGTGGCGCGTCGTCCACAGGTAGACGCGTCCGTCGGCGACCAGTCGGCGGGGGTTCTTGGCACGGCGAGGCACCCGGCCGAGACTACGCGGCGGGGCAGGGGCTTGTCGTAAGAGAGTTTCCGATATATCGTTGACGCATCGCGACAGATCAACGATGGAATGGAGTGATCGTGATGCATGCCCATGGATACGAGCGTGGATGCGGTGGTGCCGGTCGTCGCGGCCGTGGTGGTTTCGAGGGGCTGCGGGCCGCCTTCGGGCCGTTCGGGCCGGGTGGTCCCGGTTTCGGTGGGCCGCCCGGCTTCGGCGGTGGGCCCGGACCTGGACCTTGGGGGCCCAGGGGGCGGGGTGGACCCCGGGGGAGGGCGCGGCGCGGTGATGTGCGGGCCTCGATCCTGGCCCTGCTCAAGGAACGGCCCATGCACGGCTACGAGATGATCCAGGAGATCGCCGAGCGCAGCGGCGGCGCGTGGAAGCCCAGCCCCGGCTCGGTGTACCCGACCCTCCAGTTGCTGGAGGACGAGGGGCTGATCGTCAGTGAGAGCGAGGGCGGCAAGAAGCTGTTCTCCCTCACCGAGGCCGGCCGCAGCGCCGCCGACGAGGGGTCCGAGGCGCCCTGGGAGGAGGCCTCCCGCGGGGTCGACTGGGAGGCCGTGAACGACATTCGGCAGGCCGGGTTCGGGCTGATGGAGGCCTTCGGGCAGGTCTGGAAGACCGGCAGCAAGGAACAGCGCGAGAAGGCGATCACGGTGATCAACGAAGCGCGCAAGAAGCTGTACCTGATCCTCGCTGACGAGGACGACTGACGGCCTTCCCGCCGCAGTTGAGGGCGCCCCCGCGCGGGGGCGCCCTCACGCGTCACGTCACCAGCCCCGCCAGCTTGCGCAGCGACTCGTTCAGCGCCGCCGTCCCCGAGTCCTTCAGGCGGCCCGCCATCAATGACACCGCGGCGCCGGTGAACTCGCCGTCGATACGGACGGTCGTCGCGTCCCCGTCCGGCACCAGGGTGTAGCGGGTGGCCACGCTCACCGCCATCGGTCCCTTGCCGCGCAGGCCCAGGACCCGGGACGGTTCGAGCTGCTCGATCGTCCACTCGACCTCGGCCGGGAAGCCCATCAGCTTCATGTTCTCCTGGAAGGTCCCGCCCACTTCGAGCGCCGTCGGACCGCCGCCCGGGAAGCTGGTGTGGGTCGCGTTCCACTCGCCGTACGCGGGCCAGTCGACGAGTTGCGCCCACACCTTGTCGGCCGGTGCCCCGATCCGTGCCTCCGCGCTGATCTCGGCCATGCGACCACCCCTTCGACTCGGGCTACGGTGTCGCGGAACGTAGCCGCAGGGCCCGGAACATTCAATACTGATGAACCGTCAGGAAGTGTGGAGGCCGTGGGCCATGGCGGGTTTCAGCCGACGAGGCGTATGAGAGCCGCGTCGAACACGTCCCACGCGCGCGGGTGGGCACTCTCGTCGTGGCAGTGCCAGGCGTCCCAGAACAGGTCGGCGGGCAGCGCGTCCTCCGGGGCGTAGACCCGGTAGACGTACTGTCTGCCGTCGACGGCCGGCAGCGCGACCAGCCAGCACCTGCTCTCCATGCACCAGTTGGACGTGCGGGAAGGCGCCATGGTTGCGCCCCGGGCGCGAGGCAAGGCGGCGCGCGCCGGTAGGGGTGGTCCGGGCGTGATGTCATCCCCAAGGAGGAGATTCCGGCTGCCCGAGTCCACTCTGTGTGGGACGCCGAAATGCATCGCACCGCGGATGACCCCGAGTGCCGGGGCTGATGGGGTGAGGATGTGCAACCCCGCTTCCCCCGCCGGCCGGACACCCACCAGGCCGGAGGGCTCACGGACGACGATGCCCGGCTCAGCGCCGAACTGGCAGCGGTGATCGCCGCCGCCCGCCGCCGCGCGGTGCGCGACGGCGACCGCCAGGCCGACACCGCCCATCTGCTGCACTCCCTGCTGGAGCACGACCCCGAGGTGCGGTCCGTGTTCGACGGCGGGCCCCGGATCGCCCGGCTGCTCGGCTATCTCGTCCAGCGCAGCATCGGCTACGGCCTGCGCTGGCAGGGCAGCGTCGAGGACTCCGGGTCCGTCCCCGTGGTGAGCGAGGCCGACGGGTTCTCACCGCTGGCCGCGGGCGCGCTGGAGTACGCCTGCGCCCGCGCCGCGAGCCGCGGCGGCGAACCCGCGCGCGGTGTCGACCTGCTCGCCGCGATCTGCGTCGACAAGGACGCGCGGGCCGTCGAGGTGCTCGACCGCGCCGGGGTCGACGCGCGCGAACTCTACGCCCGGATCGAGAGCCGCCCCGAGAACTACGCCCACGACGGCGGCTGCTGAGCGGGCCGTGACCGTCCGCACATTGAGACAGGTGTCATTGGGGGTGACGCTCATGTCAACGCCTGTCATCATGTGCCGGTGCGTACGTCTGAAAGCAGCCACGGCCGCAGCGGCAGGGGAATGGGGCTCGGCCTCGCCCTGGTGTCCGCGCTCGCCTTCGGGGGATCCGGTGTCGCGGCCAAGCCGCTGATCGAAGCGGGGCTCGACCCCCTGCACGTGGTGTGGCTCCGGGTGGCCGGGGCGGCCCTGGTGATGCTGCCGCTCGCCGTGCGGCACCGGGACCTGGTGCGCCGCCGCCCCGCGCTGCTGGCCGGGTTCGGCCTGCTCGGCGTGGCCGGTGTACAGGCCTTCTACTTCGCCTCCATCTCCCGTATCCCGGTCGGCGTCGCGCTGCTCGTGGAGTACCTCGCGCCCGCCCTGGTGCTGGGCTGGGTGCGGTTCGTGCAGCGGCGTCCGGTGACGCGGGCCGCGGCCCTCGGTGTCGTCCTCGCGGTGGGCGGCCTCGCCTGTGTCGTCGAGGTGTGGGCGGGCCTCAGCTTCGACGTGCTCGGCCTGCTGCTCGCGCTCGGTGCGGCCTGCTGCCAGGTCGGCTACTTCGTCCTGTCCGACCAGGGCGCCGACTCGGCCGACGACGCCCCCGACCCGCTCGGGGTCATCGCCTACGGCCTGCTCGTCGGCGCCGCCGTGCTCACCGTGATCGCCCGCCCCTGGTCGATGGAGTGGTCCGTGCTCGGGGACAGCGCCCAGATGAACGGAACCCCGGTCGCGGCGGCGCTGCTGCTGTCCTGGATCGTGCTGATCGCCACCGTCCTCGCCTATGTCACCGGCGTGGTCTCGGTGCGGCGGCTCTCCCCGCAGGTCGCGGGTGTCGTCGCCTGTCTGGAAGCGGTCATCGCGACCGTACTGGCCTGGGTGCTGCTCGGCGAGCACCTGTCCGCCCCGCAGATCATCGGCGGTGCGGTGGTCCTGCTCGGCGCCTTCATCGCCCAGTCCTCGGCCCCGAGCAAGGGGTCCGTCGAACCGGTGGCGAGCGGTGGCGCCGAGCGGGAACCGGCGGCCGAGGGTCACCTGAGGTAGACGGGGACCTCGGTGCCCGGCGCGAGAGCCGAGTCGTCGATCGGGGTCTCGTAGCCCTTGCGCAGCGGGACCACGCCGGCCCAGTACGGCAGGGCGAGGTCCTCGGGCTCGTCGTTGACGCCGCCGGTGCGGAGCTTGGCGGAGACCTCGTTGAGGTCGAGGCGGATGACGGCGGTGGCGGCCAGCTCCTTCTTGTTGGCGGGCCGGGAGTCCGCCGAGCGGCCCGGTACGACATGGTCGACCAGGGCGTCGAGGGCGAGCCGCTTCTCCTCCGGGTCCGTCACGTCGTGGGCGATGCCGTGCACCACCACGGACCGGTAGTTGATCGAGTGGTGGAAGGCCGACCGGGCCAGGATCAGCGCGTCCACGTGCGTGACCGTCAGGCACACCGCCAGGCCCGGGTCCGCCTGCCCCGCCATCCGCAGCGGGCGCGAGCCGGTCGAGCCGTGCACGTACAACCGGTCGCCGACCCGGCCGAAGAGCGTAGGCAGCACCACCGGGGCGCCGTCGCGGACGAAGCCGAGATGGCAGACGTACGCCTCGTCGAGTATCGAGTGCACCAGTTCACTGTCGTACGACGCCCGGTCGGCGGAGCGGGTGGGGACCGTGCGCTCGGTGGGCTCGTAGGCGGTGGGCTCGGATATCTGCGGCTGCGTGCCCTGCATGGCGGTCTCCCCTTGCCGTGAGTATTGCACTAGTGCATAATCTAGTTTGTGCTAGGAGAATATCGGATCACAGGTCGGCGCGCAGCCGAGATTGCGGCCGACATCGAGGGCGCGGTCGGCTCCGGCGCGCTGGAGCCGGGACAACCGCTGCCGCCCATGCGGGAGTTGGCGGTCGAGCTGGGCGTGAATCCCAATACGGTCGCGGCCGCCTATCGCATCCTGCGCGAGCGCGGGGTCATCGAGACCGCCGGGCGCCGGGGCAGCAGGGTGCGGCCGAAACCGGCCACCACGGCCCGTGAGTACGTCCGTACGGACGTCCCCGCCGGAGTGCGCGACCTGGCCGACGGCAACCCCGACCCGGCGCTGCTGCCCCCGCTGGCTCCCGCCTTCGCGGCGGCGGCGGAACAGGGCGACCGGGCGCCGGTCCTGTACGGCGACGAGCCCCTGGACCCCGAGCTGGTGCGCATCGCGCGGGCCGAACTGGACGCCGACGGGGTGCCCGAGGGGCCCGTGGCCGTCACCTCCGGCTCCCTGGACGCCATCGAGCGGGTCCTCGCCGCCCATGTGCGGCCGGGGGACACCGTCGCCGTCGAGGACCCCGGGTGGCGCAGCGCCCTCGACCTCGTCCCGGCGCTCGGACTGCGCACGGCACCCGTGGGCGTCGACGACGAGGGGCCGCTCCCCGACGACGTACGGCGCGTGCTCGGCGCCGGGGCGCGCGCCCTGATCGTCACCGACCGGGCCCAGAACCCGACCGGCGCCGCGGTGAGCGCGGCACGCGCGCGTGCGCTGCGGTCTGTGCTCCGGGAGCATCCGGGGACCCTGCTGATCGAGGACGACCACGGCTACGCGAATGTCGAGCTCCCCCTCCATCCGCTCGCCGGAGCCACCCGCCACTGGGCCTTCCTGCGGTCCACGGCGAAGGCGTACGGCCCGGATCTGCGGCTCGCGGTGCTCGCCGGCGACGAGGTCACCGTCGACCGCGTACGCGGCCGCCAGCGCCTCGGTCCCGGGTGGGTGAGCCTGACCGTCCAGCGGGCCGTGGTGCGGCTCTGGACGGACGGCGCGGTCGACACGAAGGCGGTGGCGTCCGCGTACGGCACCCGCCGCCGCATGCTCATCAACGCCCTCGCCGAACGCGGCGTCCCCGCGCGGGGACGCACCGGCATGAACGTCTGGATCCCGGTCCCCGACGAGACGGGTGCCGTCTCCCGCCTCCTCCACGCGGGGTGGGCCGTCGCCCCGGGGGCGCGCTTCCGCCTCACCTCCGGTCCCGGAATGCGCGTGACGGTCTCGACGCTGAGGGACGACGAGGTCCGGCCCTTGGCCGATGCCATCGCCCTGGCCGTGCGGCCCGCGGCGGGCAGCGGGGTCTAGGGGGTACTACGACACCGCTTCGGCGCGCTCGCGCGTCGACGCGGGCTCGGGCTCGACGGGCGCCTGCCGCCGCGGACGTACCTGGGTCAGCGCGGCGCCCGCCAGCACGATCAGGGCGCCCACCGGGGTCGACCAGGTCAGCGGTTCGTCCAGCAGCGTGACGCCCGCCGCCGTGGCGATGACCGGGATGAAGTACGTGACCATCTGGGCCGTCGTCGGGCCGACCTCGGTCACCAGGCCGTACTGGAGGAGGACCGCGAAGCCGGTGCCGAGGGCGCCCAGGGCGGCGATCGCGAGGAGGGGGAGGAGCGGGAAGCCGGAGGGGGCCGTGGTGAACAGGGGGGTGACGACGGCCAGTTGCAGGGTGGCCAGGAGCAGCTGGGCGCCCGTCAGGGAGAGGTTCGAGTGGCTCGAACCTGCCAGGGTGCGGCGGACGTAGATCCAGCCGATGGGGTAGCAGAGCGAGGCCAGCAGGGCCATCGCCGTGCCGCGGGCGTCCATGCCCTCGAAGCCCTGCCAGGCGCCGAGGACCGTGAGGACGCCCAGGAAGCCGAGGCCGAGGCCCGCCACGCGCAGGCGGGTGGGGCGGTCCTCGGAAAGGGCCACCAGGGACAGGGCCATGCCCCACAGGGGCGAGGTGGCGTTGCAGATGCCCGCGAGGGTGGACGGGATTGTCAGCTCCGCGTAGGCGAAGAGGGAGAACGGCGCCGCGTTCAGCAGGAGGGCCGCCACCGTCAGATGACCCCACGTGCGCGCCCCGCGCGGGAGGCCGTCCCGGCGTATCACCATCGCCACCACCAGCACCGCGGCGCCGAACAGCAGCCGTCCGAAGGTGACCTGGAAGGGGGCGTAGCCGTCGGTGCCCACCTTGATGAGCAGGAAGCTGAAACCCCAGATCAGGGAGAGGGCGGCGAAACGCAGACGCCAGTCGAGCAGCGCACGGGAGCGGGTCATGCGATCAGGGTGCGATATCCACACCTCGTAGCACAAGCGAGAATTCGCGAGCCATATCTCGTAGCATTGCTTACATGTTGAATCTGGAGCGCCTGCGCACCCTCGACGCCCTCGCCCGGCACGGCTCGGTCAGCGGCGCCGCCGAGGGCCTGCACATCACCACCTCCGCCGTCTCCCAGCAGATGTCCAAGCTGGAGCGCGAGGTCGGCCAGCAGCTGCTCGCCAAGAACGGCCGGGGCGTCCGGCTCACCGACGCCGGACGGCTGCTCGCCGAGCACGCGGCGCGGATCCTGTCCCAGGTCGAGCTGGCCCAGGCCGACCTGGAGGCCCAGCGCGGCCAGGTCGCGGGCGAGCTGCGGATCGCCGCGTTCCCGACCGCCGCCCGCGGACTGTTCCCGGCCGCACTGGCCGCCCTGCGCGCCGAGCACCCGGCACTGCGGCTGCGCTCCTGCGAGCTGGAACCGGAGAACGGCGTCGCCGGAGTGGTCCGCGGCGACCTCGATCTGGCCGTGGTCCTCGACTGGTACAACAAGCCGATGCCGCTCCCCGACGGCCTGGTCAAGGCGCCGATCCTGGACGACCCGGCCGACGTGGCGATGCCGGTCGGCCACCGCTTCGCGGACCGCGCCGAGGTGGACCTCGCCGACTTCGCCGAGGACGAGTGGATCACCTGGGGGCAGGGCGAGTTCTGCCACGAGTGGCTGATGTTCACCCTGCGCTCCAAGGGCATCGAGCCGATCGTCGGCCACCGCGCGGCCGAGACCCACACCCAGCTCGGGCTCGTCTCGGCGGGGCTCGGCGTGTGCGTCGTCCCGCTGCTGGGCCGCGACCCGATGCCGCCCGGAGTGGTCGCCGTACCGCTGAAGCAGCGGGTGCGGCGGCATGTGTACGTCGTCTGGAGGGCCGACGCCGACCGGCGGCCGTCGATCCGCGCGGCGGTGGACGCGCTGCGGGCGGCGGGGGAGCGGGTCCGGGCCAACTCCGGTTCTGACTCCGGTGCCAACTCCGGCGCTAACTCCGGTTCTGGCCCAGCTTCCTGAAGTCCCAGGACACGATCTTCTCCGGGGTCAGGCGCATCCACGCGTGGCGGCCGTCGTGCGGCATCTCCTCCAGACGGAAGTTCTTCCGCGCGAACAGCGTCTCGATCGCGTCGAGTTCGGCGCACAGCTCGCCGGTGCGCGGGATCTCGCCCACGAACTCCACCGTCCCGGACAGCTCCACACCCCGCAGCTCGTCGTACTCCTCACCCGTGTCGACCACGACGGCGACCCGCGGGTCGCGGCGCAGCTGGGTCCAGCGCTTGCTGCGCACCACCGAGTACAGCCAGATCGAGGTGCCGTCCCAGGCGAACCAGAGCGTGCTGACGTGCGGGGCGCCGTCGGCGGACACCGTGGCGACCCGGCAGGTGCGCTGGGTGTACAGGAACTCGTCCAGTTCCCCCGGAGTCATCATGATCTTCCGGCCCCGGCGCTGAGTGACGGTCATGCGTCCCCCCTCTTTCTCCCACGTCGTGCCAGAGGAGATCCTCTGACATCACGTCAGAAAAGGATGGGCTCAAGAATGGGCCGTCTTCCGTCCGCACGCAATGGTGGTTAGTCTCGCCCGCTCCAGCCCGTCGGCGACCAGGGGGCACCATGCCGTCGTACGACCAGCTCAGCGAACTCCTCGACCCCGCGCACACCGTGCTGCTCACCGTCGAGTGCCAGCAGGGGGTCGTCGGACCGGACAGCGCGCTGCCCGAACTCGCCAAGGAGGCCCGGTCCTCCGGGGCCCTCGCCAACGTGGCCCGGCTGGTGTCCGGTGCGCACGAATGCGGGCTCCAGGTGATCCACGCGATCGCCGAGCGGCGTCCCGACGGGCGCGGCGCCAACCGCAACGCCCGCCTGTTCCGGGCGGCCGAACGGCTCCCCGTCCAGCAGTTGTCCGGCACCACCGCGGTGCGCGTCGCCGCCCCCATCGAGGTCACCGAGGAGGACTTCGTCGTACGACGGCTGCACGGACTGTCGCCGGTCCAGGGCACCGATGTCGACGCCCTGCTGCGCA
The DNA here is from genome assembly GCF_055657065.1 of Streptomyces sp. NPDC110618. NCBI lineage: Bacteria > Bacillati > Actinomycetota > Actinomycetes > Kitasatosporales > Streptomycetaceae > Streptomyces > Streptomyces sp. NPDC110618. Next base: position 33,756 of record NZ_JBVKBN010000019.1, read on the forward strand.
ACCTCGGCTGCCGCACGCTGGTCGTGACCGGGGTCTCGGCCAACGTGGCGATCCCCAACGCCGTGTTCGACGCCGTCAACCGCGGCTACACCGCCGTGGTGCCCACCGACGCGATCGCCGGGGTGCCCGCCGAGTACACGCCCGCGATGATCCGGCACACCCTCGCGCTGGTCGCCACGCTGACGACCACCGACGAGGTACTGGCGGCGCTGCGGCAGGACCGGCGGCTCAGGTCAGTGTGATCGAGTCGCCGGAGACCGAGACCTCGCGGGCGGGCAGGGGCTGGGTGGCCGGGCCCTTCTGCACACTGCCGTCCTCGATGGAGAACCGGCTGTTGTGGCACGGGCAGGTGATGGCGCCGTCCGCGATGCCGGTCACCGGGCAGCCCTGGTGGGTGCACTCGAAGGAGAACGCCTTGAAGGTGCCCGCGGCCGGCTGGGTGACCACGACCTTGTGCTCCTTGAGGATCTTGCCGCCGCCCTCCGGGATGTCCGAGGTCTTCGCCACGACCGTCCCGGCGGCTTCGGCGGCTTCGGCGGCTTCGGTGGTTTCAGGTGCCTCGGCGGCCCCGGCCGCTCCGGAGGACCCCGACGAGTTCTGGTCCTCCGACCCGCACGCGTTCAGCGCGAGGGAGAAACCCACGGCGCCGACGGCCGCCACCACGGTACGGCGGCTCGGGGGCGTGACGGGGTGGAGCGGTTCGCTGGTCATGCAGGTCTTCCCTTCCACGGAGGTACGCCTTGCGCCCTCAGGTACGGGCGGCGCGGGTTCCGTGTTCACGACGCCTATAACCTGGGGCGATGCTCAAGGAAGTCATCGCGACCCGGTTCATCACGCCTCTGCGGGAGGGCGGCTCGCTACCGGGGCTCGTCGAGGCCGACGATCTCGGCACGTACGTGCTGAAGTTCCGGGGCGCCGGTCAGGGACGCAAGACGCTGGTCGCCGAGGTGGTGTGCGGGGAGCTGGCGCGGCGGCTGGGGTTCCGGGTGCCGCGGCTGGTGACCGTGGACGTCGATCCCGTGCTGGGGCTGGGGGAGCCCGAGCAGCAGGTGCAGGATCTGCTGCGGGGGAGCGGTGGCGAGAACCTGGGCATGGATTTCCTGTCCGGCGCGCTCGGCTTCGACCCGCTGGCGTTCCCGGTGAGTCCCGAGGAGGCCGGGCGGATCGTGTGGTTCGACGCGCTGGTCAACAACGTCGACCGGTCCTGGCGCAACCCCAATCTGCTCATGTGGCAGGGGGAGTTGTGGCTGATCGACCACGGCGCGACGATGATCTGGCAGCACAACTGGCGGGGCGCCGAGGCGTCGGCGGCGCGCGCGTACGACGCCTCCGACCACGCGCTGGTGTCCTTCGGTCCCGATGTGGCGGGCGCCGCCGCCGAGTTGGCGCCCCGCGTCACCGAGGACCTGCTCGCCGAGGTCATGGCCGAGATCCCGGACGCCTGGCTGGCCGACGAGCCCGGCTTCGACGCCCCGGACGAGCTGCGGCGCGCCTACGCGCGGCCCCTGCTGGCCCGCTGTGCCGTCATCCACGAGCGAATCGAGGGAACCCGGTGACCGACGACCGCCACTTCATCAAGGGGGGCCCGGGCGAGCGCGAGGTCTTCGAGTACGCCCTGCTGCGCGTCGTGCCCCGCGTGGAGCGCGGCGAGTGCATCAACGCCGGGGTACTGGTCTACTGCCGGGCCAAGTCCTACGTCGGCGCCCGCACCCACCTCGACGAGTCCCGCCTCCTCGCCCTGGACCCCGAGGCGGACGTCCCGGGCATCCGCGCGGCCCTGTCGGCGGTGGAGCGCGTGTGCACCGGCGGCCCCGCGGCGGGCCAGGCGGCCGTGGACGACCCCGGCCGCCGCTTCCGCTGGCTCATCGCCCCCCGCTCCACGATCGTCCAGCCGGGCCCGGTCCACACGGGCCTCACGACGGACCCGGGGGCGGAGACGGAACGGTTGTTGCAGCTGCTGGTCAGGTGAGGCGGGTGAATCCGACGCCTCAGGTGCGCGGGCGGCGTTTCAGCTCGTAAGGGGGGCCGTCCCGAGGCCGGGGCGCCCCGGGAGCGGTTCGCGCCGGGCGGCGCTGGAGCGCGGGTCAACCGCAGCTCCCGCGCGGGAGCCGGTCCGCGTCGGGTGTGGCGGGAGAGCTGGGCAGCGGACCCGGGTACCGAACTCCGCCGCGTCAGGCGCGGCGGCGCCTGACGGCGTAGCCGGCCGCTCCGACGCCCCCGGCGACGAGGGCGAGGCCCGCTGCTGTCTCCCAGCCGCCGAGGCCTGAGCCCGCCGTGCCGCCCAGGCCGCCGCGGACGCCGAGCGTCGGGGTGAGGGCGGCGGGGGTGGCTGCGGCCGTCCCGCGTCGGGGCAGGACCTCGCAGGCGATGCCGTCGTCCGGGCCACTGTCCTCGTCGAGTCGGTGGGGGTCGCCCGGGGCGCGGTCGTACGCGGCCTGCGCGTCCTCCTGGTACGTGAAGTCGGCGCAGTCCAGGTCCTGCGCGTGGGCGATGTCGGCCAGCGGCACGATCGCGGCTATGGCGATCAGCGTGCCGACGGCCCCGGTGCGACGGCGCATGGCGCGCCTCCTCTCCGGCCTCGAAGGCCTCGGTCGACGCTACGGCGCCGGTCCGGGCGGGGACGCGCCGAGTGGGGCCGATCGGGTGCTCCGGGCAGGCGGCTGCGGGAGCATGGCCGGGCGGGGTCAGGTAATGGATCACACGTGAGGGTGTGCCGTTGACACCGCGTGCCAGGGCTTCTAGCGTCACGTCTGCTGAAGGTACTAAGCGGTCGCTCACCAGATGGGCGGGCCGCGGAGCCGCACCCCCAAGGGCGAGGAGAAGCAGCCAATGTCCAGCACTGACCAGCGGGTCGCCGTCGTCACCGGCGCAGCGCGCGGTATCGGCGCCGCCACCGCCGTACGCCTGGCCGCCGAGGGCCACGCCGTCGCCGTGATCGACCTCGACGAGGGCGCCTGCAAGGACACCGTGGAGAAGATCACCGCGGCGGGCGGCAAGGCGCTCGCGGTGGGATGCGACGTCTCCGACGAGACGCAGGTCGAGGCGGCCGTCGCGCGTATCGCCGAGGAGCTGGGCGCCCCGGTGATCCTGGTCAACAACGCGGGCGTGCTGCGCGACAACCTGCTGTTCAAGATGAGCGCGTCCGACTGGGACACCGTCCTGAACGTCCACCTGCGCGGTGCCTTCCTGATGTCGAAGGCCTGTCAGAAGCACATGGTGGACGCCAAGTTCGGCCGGATCGTCAACCTCTCCTCGTCGTCCGCGCTCGGCAATCGCGGCCAGGCCAACTACTCCGCCGCCAAGGCCGGTATGCAGGGCTTCACCAAGACCCTCGCCATCGAGCTCGGCAAGTTCGGCATCACCGCCAACGCCGTCGCCCCCGGTTTCATCGCCACCGACATGACGGCGGCCACCGCCGAGCGCGTCGGCATGGGCTTCGAGGACTTCAAGGCCGCCGCCGCCACCCAGATCCCCGTCCAGCGCGTCGGGTGCCCCGAGGACGTCGCCAACGCCATCGCCTTCTTCACCGGCGAGGCGGCCGGCTTCGTCTCCGGACAGGTGCTGTACGTGGCCGGCGGACCGCTCGACTAAAGGACCAGGCACATGACTTCGGTGGAACTGAGCGGCAAGGTCGCCCTGATCACGGGCGCCAGCCGCGGTATCGGATACGGCGTGGCCGAGGCCCTCGTCGCACGCGGCGACCGCGTGGCCATCACCGGCCGCAACGAGGACGCCCTCAAGGAGGCCGTCGAGCAGCTCGGCTCGGACCGCGCGATCTGCATCCCGGGCAAGGCCCACGACGAGGCCCACCAGGCCGCCGCCGTGGAGCGCACCATGGAGGCCTTCGGCCGCGTCGACTTCCTGGTCAACAACGCCGGGACCAACCCGGTGTTCGGCCCCATCGCCGACCTGGACCTGGGCGTCGCCCGCAAGGTGTTCGAGACCAATGTCATCTCGGCCCTCGGCTTCGCGCAGAAGACCTGGCACGCCTGGCAGAAGGAAAACGGCGGCGCGATCGTCAACATCGCCTCCGTCGCGGGCATCGCGCCCTCGCCCTTCATCGCCGCCTACGGCGTCAGCAAGGCCGCGCTGATCAACCTCACCCAGCAGCTCGCGCACGAGTTCGCGCCCAAGGTGCGGGTCAACGCCATCGCCCCGGCAGTGGTCAAGACCAAGTTCGCCCAGGCGCTGTACGAGGGCCGCGAGGCGGAGGCGGCCGCCGCCTACCCGCTGGGGCGGCTCGGCGTGCCCTCCGACATCGGGGGCGCCGCCGCCTTCCTCACCTCCGAGCAGTCCGACTGGGTCACCGGTCAGACCCTCGTCGTCGACGGCGGGATCTTCCTCAACGCCGGCGTCGGCTGACACGCTCCGGGCCCGTGCCTCCCGGCGGGGGTGCGGGCCCGAATTCGTGCCGCCGGAACGGTACAGAGCGGGCCGTGATGTCCAAGCGGAAGATATTGAACGGTGTTGACAACGTAGTCACAGGTTTATCGATCAAGAACTGCGTGAGACACCGGGTTCATTTCGCCAGGCTCTGCGGTATGGTCTGCCGACCCTTGGTATGGCAGATCGAGGAGCGTGCGCGTGTTCAACCGGAACCGATGCCTGCGGCAGGTGGCGGCCATCGCGTCCATAACGTCCCTGATGACCGGATGTGGAATCCTCTCGTCGGACTCTTCGGAGGACGAGGGACCGATCGTCGTGGGGACCACCAGCGCGCCCAGCACGCTGGATCCGGCCGCGTCATGGGACAGCTCCTGGGAACTGTTCCGCAATATTTACCAAACGCTGCTCAGTTACCCCTACGGCGCTTCCACGCCGGAGCCGGACGCCGCCGAGAGCTGCGAGTTCACCGACAGCTCGAACAAGACGTACCGCTGCGAGCTGCGCGAGGGCCTGAAGTTCTCCAACGGCGACTCGCTGGACGCCAAGGCGGTCAAGTACTCGATCGACCGGATCCGGGACATCGACGTCGAGGGCGGTCCCGCCGGTCTGCTGGGCAGCCTCGACCGGGTCCAGGCGCTGAACGACCGGGAGATCGTCTTCCACCTCAACAAGCCGGACGCCACGTTCCCGTTCGTGCTGGCCACGCCCGCGATGTCCATCGTCGACCCGGACAGCTACCCGGCCGACAAGGTGCGCGAGGACGGCAAGGTGCTCGGCTCCGGCCCGTACGCGCTCCAGTCGTACGAGGACGGCAAGAAGGCCGAGCTGGTCCGCAACGACAACTACAACGGGTACGCGGAGCGCAAGAGCAGCGCCGTGACCATCCGCTACTTCCAGGACTCCGGCGAAATGGTCAGCTCGCTGCGTGAGCACGAGCTCGACGTCGCCTTCCGCGGTATCACCGCCGACGACATCCTCGCCCTCCAGACGCGGGAGTCGCAGAAGGAGTTCCAGGTCGTCGAGAGCGCCAGCACCCAGATCAGCTACCTGGTCTTCAACCCCAAGGACCCGTGGGCCGCCAAGCCCGCCGTCCGCAAGGCCGTGGCCCAGGTCCTGGACCGCCCGGCCATCGCGCACAAGGTCTACCAGGACACCGTGGAGCCGCTGTACTCCATGGTCCCCAAGGGCCTGACCGGCCACACCACGGGCTTCTTCGACGACTTCGGCCAGCCCAGCAACTCCAAGGCCAAGCAGATCCTCGCCGACGACGGCATCACCGAAACGGTGCCGCTGACGCTCTGGTTCACCACCGACCGCTACGGCTCCGAGACCAAGGCGGAGTTCGAGGAGATCAAGAAGCAGCTGGAGGGCTCCGGACTGTTCAAGGTCACCCTGAAGAGCCGTCCGTGGAAGACCTACGTCCAGGGCTACCTGGAGGGCGAGTACCCGGTGTTCGGCCGAGGCTGGTCCCCCGACTTCCCCGACGCCGACAACTTCATCGCCCCCTTCGTCGGTGACAAGAACGCGCTCGGCACGCCCTACCCGGCGCCGGAGATCACCGGCAAGCTGCTGCCGCGCTCGCGCCAGGAGAGCGACCGGGCCAACGTGGAGAAGGAGTTCGAGGAGGCCCAGAAGATCCTCGTCGAGGACGCCCGGCTGATCCCGCTGTGGCAGGGCCGGCAGTACGTGGCCGCCAACAACGACATCGCCGGCGCGGAGCGGGCGCTCGACCCGTCGACGATCATGACGGTGGGCACCCTCTACCGCAAGACCAGCTGGTAGCGGCCCAAAAGGGCAGCAGGCGGGGCGCGTTGTCAGTGGTCGCCGGTAGGTTCTGTGGTCAGGAAGCGACGTGCGCCGAGTGTCGGCGCACGTCGTAGTGACCGCACACCGAAGGAAGTTGACGTGACCGACATCGCCATGCTGCCCGAGTCCTGGCGCGGGGTTCTGGGCGACGAACTTCAGCAGCCCTACTTCAAGGAGCTGACGGAGTTCGTCGAGGAGGAGCGGGCCAAGGGTCCCGTCTACCCCCCGCGCGAGGAGGTCTTCGCGGCGCTGGAGGCCACGCCCTTCGACCAGGTGAAGGTCCTGATCCTCGGCCAGGACCCGTACCACGGCGAGGGGCAGGGCCACGGCCTGTGCTTCTCGGTGCGGCCCGGTGTGAAGACCCCGCCCTCCCTGCGCAACATCTACAAGGAGATGCAGGAGGAGCTGGGCCATCCGGTGCCGGACAACGGCTATCTGATGCCGTGGGCCCAGCAGGGCGTGCTGCTGCTCAACGCGGTCCTCACCGTGCGCGCCGGTGAGGCCAACTCCCACAAGGGCAAGGGCTGGGAGAAGTTCACCGACGCGGTCATCCGCGCGGTGGCCGGACGGCCCGACCCGGCGGTGTTCGTGCTGTGGGGCAACTACGCGCAGAAGAAGCTCCCGCTGATCGACGAGACCCGGCACGTGGTGGTCAAGGGCGCGCACCCCTCGCCGCTGTCGGCCAAGAAGTTCTTCGGCTCCCGCCCCTTCACGCAGATCAACGAGGCAGTCGCGGCGCAGGGCCACGAGCCCATCGACTGGCGCATTCCGAACCTGGGCTGACCTGGAGCGGGGCCGATCTGATGGGTCGGCCCCGCCTCGCCGGGATTGTCGGTGGCTGCGGCTAGCGTCGGCCTCCAGTACCGGTGAGGTGTGGAGGACGCGGTGACGGAGCGACAGGAGCGGACGGCGCCGGATGCCGTGATGACACGGATCGGGCAGGTCGTGATGCTGCATCACGCGGGGGACCGCGAGGAGGCCCGGCACCGCTTCCTGGACCTGTGGGCCGAGATCGGCGAGGACGGCGACCCGCTGCACCGCTGCACCCTCGCCCACTACATGGCCGACACCCAGGACGAACCCGCCGACGAACTCGCCTGGGACCTGCGGGCGCTCACGGCCGCCGAGGAACTCACCGACGACCGCCTCGCCGAGCACGAGGGAGCCCTCGCGGTACGGGCCCTGTATCCCTCCCTGCACTTGAACCTCGCCGCCGACTACGTCAAACTCGGCCGCCCGGACCCCGCCCGCAGCCACCTGCGCCGGGCCCGCTCGGCGGCGGACGCGCTGGCCGAGGACAGCTACGGCGACGGCGTACGGGCGGCGATCAGCCGGCTGGAGCTGCGGCTCGGGGAGGGCGACACCGGATGGGGGCCGCCCGGAGGCCGACGGGCCTGATCCCTGCCCGGATCCGTGATCTCTGCCCGGATCCGTGATCCCTGCCTGGTCCTTTGACGCCCGTCCCGTTTCCTAGCGCCCGTACGCCTGCTCGCAGATCCGTGCCTCCGGGCTGTCCGCGCGCCAGCCGCCGTACTTGCGGCCCAGGGCGCAGACGTCGGTGTTCTTCCGTACCGACTCCTCGATCTCCGGGAGGTCGATGCGGGGGTGCGGCGCGGCGGGGCGTTCGGGGCGGGGGTGCGCCGGGCGGGCGGGACGGGGCGGTTCGGGTGCCGGGGCGGGCGGGGCCGCCGGTCGCGGGGCGGCCGGGGCGGTGCGCGGTGGAGCCGACGGCCGGGGCTTCGGGCTGCGCGGCGGGCCGATGAGTTCCAGCGCCTCCAGGGCCGGTGCCTGCACGATCTGCGGCTCCGTAATGCCCGCCGGTGGGGGCACGGCCGGCTGGGCGGGCGCCCGGACCGGCGTGGAGGCGGGCGGGCGCTGGACCGTCACACAGCCCGACAGGGCCGAGACGGCCACGGTGACCAGGAGCGTGGCGGTGGTCGTCGTTCGATGCACCTGCGCAACTCTGCTGGCTCGGGCCCGGGTCGGGACAGCGGACAGGCGCAGGATGCCCCGCACGGGTGATCTCCCGCCCCGTACGGAGGCCGCCCGCCCACCGAGGGTGACGTCAGTCGCCGGTGGCCCCGTCCACCCGCTCGCGCACCAGGTCGGCGTGGCCGTTGTGGCGGGCGTACTCCTCGATCATGTGGGTGTAGATCCAGCGGAGGTTGAAGGGTTCGCCGGACCGGCTCGTGCCCTTGGCGAGATCGTCCAGGCCGAGCGGGGCCGCGTTGCTCCGGGCCCGGGCGATCTCGGCCTGCCAGGTGGTGAGCGCCTCCTGCCAGGTGTCCCGCTCGGTGAAGTGGAACTCGCCGTCCGGGTCCTGCTCGGAGGAGTAGAGCACCCCGAGGTCCTCGTCGAGCAGGATCTCGTGGAACCAGTACCGCTCCACCTCGGCCATGTGCCGCACCAGCCCCATCAGGGTCAGCTCGGAGGGCTCCACGGAGGCGGTGCGCAGTTGGGCCTCGGTCAGGCCCTCGCACTTCCAGGCGAGGGTCTGCCGGTGGTAGTCCAGCCAGCCCTCCAGCATGGAGCGCTCGTCGGCGGTGGTGGCGGGTTCATGGCGTTCTACGGTCATGGCGGCATCCTTGCCCAACCGGCCTCGCCCGGCCAGCGAATTCAGGCGGGGCCGAACATGCCGTCGAGCAGTTCGCTCAGCCCGGCGCGTACCTCCTCCAGGCCCGGCGGCTCGGCGTTGAAGGAGCCCGCCACACAGGCGAACATCAGCCCGTCCGCCCACGCCACCAGCGACAGCACATGGCGCTCCGGGGCGGTGGAGCCCATCGCGGTGACCAACGCGCCGAGCTGGTCGCGGAAGCGGGCGCCGGTCGCGTCGAAGTAGGCGCGCAGCTCGGGGCGGCGGGTGGCCTCCAGGGCCAGTTCGTAGCGGGCCAGCGTCAGTTCGCGGTTGCGGGTCAGGGAGCGGTGGGTGGCCAGGGCCAGGCCGTCCACCAGCGAGTCCCGGCCGCCGCGCGGGTCCGGCATCTCCTCCAGGGACAGCACCCGCGCCTCGCGCTCGGCCAGCCGTCGTACCGCCAGCTCCAGCAGGGCCTGCCGGGTGCGGGCCACGTTGGAGGTGGAGCCCTGGGGGAGGGCGGCGGCCTCGTCGACCGCGCGGTGGGTCAGCCCGCGCATCCCGCGCTCGGCGAGCAGGGCCAGGGCGGTGTCGGCGACGAGGTCGGCGCGCGCGGCGCGGGCGGTGCGTACGGACATGGAGATCAACCTACCGGTCTCACTACAGCTGTAGTACCGTCTGGATTACTACACCTGTAGTTGCATGGGAGGAAGTCATGACACAGCCGAAGCGGGCCGTCGTGATCGGCGGCGGGATCGGCGGTCTGACCGCGGCGGCGGCACTGCACCGGCGCGGCCTGGAGGTCACCGTGCTGGAACGGGCGCCCTCGCTGGAACCGGTCGGGGCGGCCATCTCGCTCGCGCCCAACTCCCTGCGCGCACTGGACGTCATCGACCTCGGCGACGAGATCCGCGACCTGGCCGCCTGGCAGGGCGACGGAGTCCTGTGCACGCCCTCCGGGCGCCGTCTCTCGCGCACCGACGCGGCAGCAGCCGCCGCACGCTTCGGCGGCCCCCTGGTTCTGCTGCACCGGGCCACCCTCGTCACCAGCCTGGCCGCCTGCCTCCCGCCCGGCGCCATTCGCACCGGCGTCACCGCGACCGTCGCCGACCCCGGCACCGCCGACCGCCCGGCCCGGGTCAGCACCCCGGACGGCGAGATCGACGCCGATCTCGTGGTCGCCGCCGACGGCATCCACTCCGCCGTACGCAAGGCGCTGTTCCCGGACCATCCCGGAGCCGTCTACAGCGGCTTCACCACCTGGCGGGTCGTGATCCCGCTGCCCGACGCGCGCTTCGCCTCCCACGAGACCTGGGGCCGGGGCCGCCTGTGGGGCTCGCACCCGCTCAAGGACGGCCGGGTCTACGCCTACGCCGCCGCCACCGCGCCCGCCGGACAGCGCGCTCCCGACGACGAGAGGGCCGAACTGCTGCGCTTGTACGGCGACTGGCACCACCCGGTCCCGGCGATCCTGGCCGCCGCCCGGCCCGAGGACGTCCTGCGCCACGACGTCCATCACGTCGCCCGCCCCCTGCCCGCCCTCCACCGCGGCCGGGTGGCCCTCGTCGGGGACGCGGCCCACGCCATGCCGCCGATGCTGGGCCAGGGCGGCAACCAGGCCATCGAGGACGCGATCGTGCTCGCCCACCACGCCGCCGACCTCGCCGCGTACACGGCGGCCCGGCTGCCCCGTACGACGGCCATTGCCCGCAAGTCGGTACGGATCGCCCGGCTCAACCTGATCCGCAACCGAGCCGGGATCGCCGTGCGCAACGCACTGATCGCCGGGGTTTCCAAGGCCGGGCCAGCGCTGCTGCTGCGCGGCTTCGACGGCATCGCCGACTGGCGGCCACCGGGGCCGCCGTATGCTTCGGTCGTGTCACACCCAGGGACACGCTAGGGAGCACCAGTGAAGGTCGGCTGCATCGGACTCGGCGACATCGCGCAGAAGGCCTACCTGCCCGTGCTGGGCACGCAGCCAGGCATCGAACTGCACCTGCAGACCCGCACCCCCGCCACCCTGCACCGGGTCGGCGACACCCTCCACCTGCCCGCCGGGCAGCGCCACACCGACCTCGACGCGCTGCTCGCCCAAGGCCTCGACGCGGCCTTCGTGCACGCCCCCACCGCCGTCCACCCGGAGATCGTGGCACGACTGCTCCAGGCCGGGGTGCCGACCTACGTCGACAAGCCGCTGGCGTACGAACTCGCCGACTCCGAGCGGCTGGTGGAGCTGGCGGAGCAGCGCGGTACCAGCCTCGCCGTCGGCTTCAACCGGCGGTTCGCGCCCGGGTACGCGCAGTGCGCCGACCATCCGCGCGAGCTGATCCTCATGCAGAAGAACCGGGTCGGGCTCCCGGAGGAGCCGCGCGCGATGATCCTGGACGACTTCATCCATGTCGTGGACACCCTGCGGTTCCTGGTGCCGGGGCCGGTCGACGACGTGACCGTGCGGGCCCGCACCGAGGGCGGGCTGCTGCACCACGTGGTGCTCCAGCTCGCCGGGGACGGCTTCACCGCGCTCGGCGTGATGAACAGGCTCAGCGGCTCCAACGAGGAGATCCTGGAGGTGTCCGGGCAGGACACCAAGCGTCAGGTGCTCAACCTCGCCGAGGTCGTCGACCACAAGGGCCAGCCCACCGTGCGCCGGCGCGGTGACTGGGTGCCGGTGGCCCGGCAGCGCGGCATCGAGCAGGCGGTGCTGGCGTTCCTGGACGCGGTGCGCGCGGGCAAGGTGCTCAGCGCCCGGGACGCGCTGGCGACTCATGAGCTGTGCGAGCGGGTGGTACGCGCCATCCAGGAACGGGCCGCCTGATCCGCAGGGTCCGTACGCTCTCGCCCAGGCACCAGGCGGCCAGGACCAGCAGCGCCGCCCGCAGTGGCCAGTCGCCGAACCGGACGTAGGCCGTGGTGCCCTGGGCCAGCGGTACGTCGAACACCCGGGCCGTGCGCGCGTCGGTCCCGACCCAGTCGCCCACGCGCGTGCCGCTCGCGTCGTACACCGCGGAGACCCCGGTCAGGGTCGCGTGCACCATGGGGCGGCCGGACTCGGCGGCGCGCAGCGCGGCCAGCGAGGCGTGCTGGTCGGGGGCCCAGCTCTGCTGGAAGGTGGAGGTCGCGGACTGCGCGACGAGCACCTGGGCGCCGTCGTCGACGAGGTGGCGGCTCATGTCGGGGAACGCCGACTCGAAGCACACCATGGGGCCGACCCTGAGCCCGTCCCCGGTGTCCATCACGGTCTGCTCCGTGCCGCGCCGCCGGTCCTCGCCCGCCGCCTCGCCGACCGAGGTCGCCCAGCCGAGCAGGGAGCGTGCCGGGATGTACTCGCCGAACGGCACGAGCCGCATCTTGTCGTACCGGTCGCCGGTCGGCCCCTCGGGTCCGACCAGCACCGAACTCTTGTAGATGCCGGGCTTGTCGGAACGTTGCGCGTCCACGTTGACCAGGATCGGCGCCCCCGTCCCGCGGGACAGGTCCGTGAGCCGGTCCGCCAGGTCGGGGCGCCGGGCCAGGTCGAAGCCGACGCTGCTCTCGCCCCACACGATCAGATCCACGTCCTGGCCGACGAGTTCGCGCGTGAGCCGCTCCTCCACCGCGAAGCGCTGGTCGCCGCTGTCCGTGCCCTCGACGACGCCCGGCTGCACCACCGCGATCCGGGTCCGCCCGTCGGCCTCCGGGCGGGGGGCCCAGGCCCAGGCCGCCGAGGTGACCGTGGCGGTGGCGACCAGGCCCGCCACGGCCGGGACCCGGGCGGCGCGCGTCGACACCAGTACGGCGACGGCCACATTGAGCGCCACCAGCAGGAAGCTCAGCAGCCAGACCCCGCCCACCGAGGCGAGCCGCAGCGCCGGCTCCACCTGCCACTGGGAGGCGCCCAGCACCCCCCAGGGCCCGCCGAGCGCCTCCCAGGAGCGGACCAGTTCCACCGTCAGCCAGCCCGACGGCACGACGACGAGGGCGCCCGCGATCCGGCCGGGCCCCGGTGTCCCGGCGAGGAAGCGGCGCACCAGCCAGCCCCAGGGGGCCCACAGGGCGCCGAGCAGCGCGGCGATGACGAAGGTGAAGACATGCAGGTTCGGCAGCAGCCAGTGGTGCATGGCCAGCATGAACCCGGCGCCCCCGCACCAGCCGTCGTACAGCGCCCGGCGGGGGGTGGGGGCGATGCGCAGCAGCAGGATCCAGGGGACCAGGGCGACGTAGGCGAACCACCACAGCGACGGGGCCGGGAAAGCGAGGACCGGCAGCATGCCGGCCAGTGCGGCCAGTGACGAGCGCCGCCACGGGGAAGTGAACCAGTCGCCGAACCTCTCCATACCGCGCCTCCCTGCCCCGTGGTGCTACCAGTGTGCGCGTCGAGATCGCCCCCGGAACAGAGCGCACCGGGTCAATCGATCACCGTGTCGTGGCCGGTTCGGGCAGCCGCCGCCACTTCTCCCGTACGACGACCTCGCCGATCCGCCAGCCGTCGTGGGTACGGGTCAGGCCGAAGGTGTAGCGGCCGCCGCAGACGAAGTCGGGGGCGGCCGAGGCGGCGCCGTCGAGACGCATGGGGTTGATGTAGTCGGCCTGGACGTGGGCCGTGTCGCCGGTGTCCTGTTCCAGGATCCCGAAGCGCAGCCGGCGGTTGACGATGAGGTGCTGGCGCATCGGGAACAGCCGCAAACTCTCCGCCAGCCAGTCGGCCACCTGCCGGGCGTCGCCCTGGATACCGCCCGCCGAGCGGTAGTCCGCGCGCCCGTCCGGGGCGAACAGTGCGCGGTAGGCGGCCCAGTCGCCGTCGTCGACGGCGACCGCGTACTCGGTGATCAGGCTGTCGACGGCCAGCCGGTCCATCACCGTCGCGAGCTCCACACGCTGCGTCATCGGCTCAGTGTTGGGCATGGGACCGGCAGGGCCAAGAGGCGTGCGGGCACTTTTGTGGATCTACGCGGCCTCGATCACATCGGCGCGGATCGCGGCCGCCCACTCCACCACCAACAGCTCGTACTCCGCGCGCTCCTGCGGGGACAGGGTGCCGCCTGCTCTGACCCACAGGGCGCGGATCTGCTCGTTCACCTCTGCGGCAGAGCGCACGGAACCACGGGCTTCGGACTCGGGGGACATGCGGACCAGCCTAGGGGCTGGGTCTGACACTCCGCTACCGAACGGCTACGCAACCCGTATGCGATGGGTCACGGAAATTTCCGCCTTCCGCTAGTGCGCGGGCTCGCCGGCGTCCGGGCTCAGGGCGCCGGTGGCGACCAGGACGATGATCACGATGCCGAGGGCGATGCGGTACCAGACGAACGGCATGAAGCTCTTGGTGGAGATGAACTTCATGAACCAGGCGATTACCGCATATCCAGTGACAAAAGCGACGATGGTCGCGAAGATCGTCGGACCCCAGTCGGTCCCCCCGGCCTCCATCGCGTCCTTCAGCTCGAACAGGCCGGAGGCGAGCACCGCGGGGATGGCCAGCAGGAAGGAGTAGCGGGCCGCCGCCTCGCGGGTGTAGCCCATGAACAGGCCGCCGCTGATGGTGGCGCCGGAGCGGGAGACGCCCGGGATCAGGGCCGCGGACTGGCACAGGCCGAAGATCAGACCGTCCCGGACGTTGAGGCTCTGCAGTTCCTTGCGCTGCTTGGCCGCGCGGTGCCGGCCGCCGGTCTCGTCGCGGGCCGCCAGCCGGTCGGCGATGCCGATGACGACGCCGACCACGATCAGCATGGTCGCGGTGATGCGCAGATCGCGGAACGGGCCCTCGATCTGGTCCTTGAGCGTCAGTCCGAGCACACCGATCGGGATCGAGCCCACGATCACCAGCCAGCCCATCTGGGCGTCGTGGTCGCGGCGCATCTCCTTGTTGGTGAGCGACTTCGTCCACGCCAGGATGATCCGCCCGATGTCCTTGCGGAAGTAGATCAGCACGGCGGCCTCCGTGCCGATCTGGGTGATCGCGGTGAAGGCCGCGCCGGGGTCCTCCCAGCCGGAGAAGGCGGCGGTCAGCCGCAGGTGCGCGCTGGAGGACACGGGGAGGAACTCGGTCAGCCCCTGGACGAGTCCGAGGACGAGGGATTCAAACCAAGACATGAAGTGAGACGTCCAAGTGCTGAGCGTGGTAGGCGCGAACGGGTACACCGTGCCGACGGCGCGGTGATCACAGTGGTCGAGGGGCAGCGTAGCGTCCCTGGATGACGGCTAGGGCACAGGGGTTTCGCGGCGAGCGCCCCATCGGGCCCGTGGCTAGCCTGGATTCATGGCAACCGTGCGGGTCAGTGGGGTCGAGGTCGCCTACGCGCGGGCGGGCGACGCGCCGGGGCCGCCGCTGGTCCTCGTGCACGGCGCAGGTCTCGACGGGCGGATGTGGCAGCCGCAGCTGGCGGCGCTGGCAGCGGAGTTCACCGTCGTCGCCTGGGACGAGCCGGGTGCCGGCCGCTCGTCCGACGTGCCCGAGGGGTTCGACCTCGCCGACTACGCGCGCGCCCTCGCCGCCCTCGTCGAGTCCCTGGAGCGCGGCCCCGCCCACGTCACCGGGCTCTCCTGGGGCGGCACCGTCGTGCTGGAGCTCTACCGGCTACGCCCCGATCTGGTACGGACGTTGGTCCTCGTCGACACCTACGCGGGCTGGAAGGGCTCGCTGCCGCCCGAGGAGGTGGCCGTACGGGTCATAGGCGTCGAACGTCTGCTCGCGGCACCGGAGCGGTTCGACCCGACCCTGCCCGGACTGTTCGCCGGGGACGGACCGCCCGAGGAGTACACGGCCCTGCTCGACGCGATGCAGCGCGAGGTGCGGCCGAGGACGACGGCGGCGCAGCTCGCCCTGATGGCCGAGGCCGACCTGACCGGCGTACTGCCGCGGATCGACGTACCGACCCTGCTGCTGTGGGGCGAGAAGGACGTACGGTCGCCGCTGGGTGTGGCCCGGGACTTCGCGGCGGCCATCCCGCACGCCGAACTGGTGGTCCTGCCCGGCGTGGGGCACATGAGCAATCTGGAGGACCCGGAGGGGGTCACGGGGGCGCTGCGGGAGTTCTGCCGCGCGCACGGTTAGGGCCTTCGGCGTGCCAGGGGCGTGACGCCGCGACGGCAGGCCTCAGGCGCGGGGGCCCGCCACCGTCCAGCCCTCGGCCTGCGGGTGCGGGGTCAGGTCCTCGTGCCGGGCCCGCTCGCCGCAGACCGCGCAGGTGACCACGGGCTGCAGCTCATGGCCGCAGATGTGCTCGATGACCATGGGGCGGTCGTCGTCCGGGCGCAGGTGCCGGTCGCCCCACGCCATCAGGGTGAGTAGGACCGGCTCCAGCTCCAGGCCCGCCTGGGTGGGCCGGTACTCGAAGCGCTGGGGACGCTCGCTGTAGGCCCGCTTGGTCAGGATCCCCGCGTCCACCAGGCGGCGCAGCCGGGTGGCCAGGATGTCGCGCGGGGCGCCGATGTTGCGCACCAGCTGGTCGAAGCGGCTGTTGCCGAGGCAGACCTCGCGCAGGACGAGCAGCGAGTACTTCTCACCGACCAGGGCCAGGGCGTCGGCGATGGAACAGGGGCGCGGGTCCTTGGGGGCGGCGGGCATGGAACCAAGTCTAGGGGAGGGTTTGATTTTCCAATTCGCAGAGCTATGGTGAGTTGGAATTTCCTACTGACTGGTAGTCGGAGCCGGTGACCGAGAACCGGCAGGCAAGGAACCGGCAGCCACCCACCGGCATCCGCGGAGGCCGCACCATGCGTGACGCAGTGATCGTCGAAGCTGTACGCACTCCTATAGGCAAGGGAAAGCCCGGCGGCGCCCTCGCCCACATTCACCCCGTCGAGCTCCTCGCCCACACCCTGCGCAGCCTCGTCGAGCGCTCCGGCGTCGACCCGGCTCTGGTCGACGACGTCATCGGCGGCACCGTCGACCAGGTCGGCGAGCAGGCCATGAACACCACCCGCTACGCCGCCCTGTCCGCCGGGTTCCCCGAGTCGGTGCCCGCGACCACCGTGGACCGCCAGTGCGGCTCCTCCCAGCAGGCCGTGCACTTCGCCGCCCAGGGCGTGATGGCGGGCGCCTACGACCTCGTCGTGGCGTGCGGGGTGGAGTCCATGAGCCGGGTGCCGATGTGGTCGAACGTGCCGCCCGGCAAGGACCCCTTCGGCCCCGGCGTGGCCGAGCGCTACCCGGACGGCCTGGTCCCGCAGGGCATTAGCGCCGAACTCATCGCCGCCAAGTGGTCCCTCACCCGCGAGCGGATGGACGCCTTCGCCGTCTCCTCCCACCGCAAGGCGGCCGAGGCCTGGTCCGCCGGGCGCCTGGACCCCGAGGTGGCGCCCCTGGACGGGGTCGCGCGGGACGAGTGCGTACGGCCGGACACCGGCGCCGAGGTGCTGGCGGGACTGAAGCCCGCGTACTACGACCCCGGCTTCGCCGAGCGCTTCCCGCAGATCGAGTGGAACGTCACCGCGGGCAACGCCAGCCCCGTCAACGACGGAGCCTCCGCCGTCCTCATCACCTCCGGCGAGACGGCGGCCCGGCTCGGCCTGCGCCCGCTGGCCCGGCTGCACAGCTTCGCCGTGACCGGCTCCGATCCGCTGCTCATGCTCACCGGGGTCATCCCGGCCACCGAGAAGGTGCTGCGCCGGGCGTCGCTCACCCTCGACGACATCGACCTGTTCGAGGTCAACGAGGCCTTCTCCAGCGTCGTCCTGGCCTGGCAGCAGGAGACCGGCGCCGACCTGGCCAAGGTCAACGTCAACGGCGGTGCCATCGCGCTCGGGCATCCGCTCGGGGCCAGCGGCACGCGCCTGACGACCACGCTGGTCCACGCGATGCGCGAGCGCGGCGCCCGCTACGGCCTGCAGACGATGTGCGAGGCGGGCGGGCTGGCCAACGCGATGATCCTGGAGTCGGTGTAACGGTCTATCCGCGTCCGCGCAGGTGGTGGCGCTTGCGCCAGGCCACCACCACGCCCGCCAGCGCGGGCACCGCGATACAGGCCAGCGCGATCAGGAAGGCCGGGGAGGTCGGTGCCGAGGCGCGGGAGCCGGCCACCACGTAGGCGGCGGTGTTGGGGATCGAACCGAGCGCCGTCGCGAGCAGGAACGGCGCGTACCCCATGCGGGAGACCGCGGCGCAGTAGTTCGCCGCCGAGAACGGCACCCCGGGGAACAGCCGCACCGCCAGCATGGAGCGGAAACCGTGCCGCGAGAGCTGCCCGTCCGCCGCCTTCAGCCAGCGGCCCCTCAGCAGCGGGCGCAGCGCCTCCTGCCCGAGGATCCGGCCCAGCCCGAAGGCGAGCCCGGCCCCGAGGACGGTGCCCGC
Organism: Streptomyces sp. NPDC110618; assembly: GCF_055657065.1. Lineage (NCBI taxonomy): Bacteria > Bacillati > Actinomycetota > Actinomycetes > Kitasatosporales > Streptomycetaceae > Streptomyces > Streptomyces sp. NPDC110618. The sequence goes on from NZ_JBVKBN010000019.1 coordinate 51,788, forward strand.
GACGGCGGCGCCGAGGCCCAACTGGGAGCCGAAGAGCGCGCCCGCCGCGAGATTGAGCAGCGGCCGGGGCACGAACGCCACCGTGCACAGCCCGTACGCCGCGGCGAACACCACCGTCGCCGCGGCACCGCTCAGCTGGGGCGGCCAGCCGTCCGCCAGCAGCCGCTGCGGCTCGAACAGCAGCACGGCGACCGCGGCCGAGGCGAGCAGGGCGACCAGCAGGGACAGCCGGGACCAGGGTGAGAGCAGCGCTCTCGAAAGGCGCGCGGCGAAGCCCACGGGTACGGCGGCGACGGCGAGATCCGTGGTGACGGCCCGGGGAGAGGCCAAAGCGGTGCCCCCAGAGCGGGTGGTGGCATCGAGCATCCGGTGACACTAACCGACACAGGCATGTGATCGCCGTATCGTTCGTCTCATGAGCGTGACAGTCGCGAGCACCCCGGCCGTCCCCGACAGCGCCCTCGCCGACACCCTGCTGGACCGCCTCACCACCGTGTTCGGCGCCGCGGCGGACCCGGAGCGGGCCGTGCCCATGCGGGCGTACATGAAGGACGTGGCCCCCTTCCTGGGGCTGAGCACCCCGGTCCGCCGTGCCCTGTCCCGCGAGGTCCTCCAGGGCACACCGAAGCCGGACGAGGCCGACTGCACGGCCCTCGCGCTGCGCTGCTGGCGGCTGCCCGAGCGGGAGTACCAGTACTTCGCGGTCGACTACCTGCGCCGGTACGCCGGACGCTGTTCCTCCGCCTTCCTGCCCGTGACCCGGCACCTCGTGTCCACGGTGCCCTGGTGGGACACCGTCGACCTGCTCGCCGCGCACGTCGTCGGGGCGCTCGTCGCCGCCGATCCCAAGCTCACCGCCGACATGGACGCCTGGAGCGCCGACGACGACCTGTGGATCGTGCGCACCGCACTGCTCCACCAACTGCGCTACAAGGAACGCACCGACACCGAGCGCCTGTTCACCTACTGCCTGCGCCAGTCCGCCCACCCCGACTTCTTCGTCCGCAAGGCGATCGGCTGGGCCCTGCGCGAGTATGCCAAGACCGACCCGGACGCGGTACGGGACTTCCTCGCGCGCGAGCAGGGACGCTTCGCGCCGCTGTCGGTGCGGGAGGCACTGAAGAACGTCGGCGCCTGAACTGCCGTACCGGCAAAAACCATTCGACGCCGGACACCCCGTCGACGATGATCGACGTCATGTTCCGGTACGCCTTCCACCTCGCAGCATCCGCGGTCGCGGATGCCCCGAAGGCTGCCGTCCCCGTCTTCCTGGCCGCTGTCGACGGCGCCCGAAGCTGACCCTCTCCGGATCGTCCGGCGGACCCCGCAGGGGGAGGGTCGGCCGGTCCCCGGGGTCCCCACCACACCACGACGCTTCGAGGTACCGCCATGTCCAAGACGGCCTACGTCCGCACCAAACCGCATCTCAACATCGGCACCATGGGCCATGTCGACCACGGCAAGACCACGCTGACCGCCGCCATCACCAAGGTGCTCGCCGAGCGCGGCGCCGGCACGTTCGTGCCGTTCGACCGCATCGACCGGGCGCCGGAGGAGGCCGCGCGCGGCATCACCATCAACATCGCGCACGTCGAGTACGAGACCGACACCCGGCACTACGCGCACGTCGACATGCCGGGCCACGCCGACTACGTCAAGAACATGGTCACCGGGGCAGCGCAGCTCGACGGGGCGATCCTCGTCGTCTCCGCGCTCGACGGGATCATGCCGCAGACCGCCGAACACGTGCTGCTCGCCCGCCAAGTGGGCGTCGACCACGTGGTCGTCGCCCTCAACAAGGCGGACGCGGCGGACGAGGAGCTGATCGAGCTCGTCGAGCTGGAGGTCCGCGACCTGCTCAGCGCGCACGGGTACGGCGGTGACACCGCGCCCGTCGTACGGGTCTCGGGGCTCAAGGCCCTCGAAGGGGACCCGAAGTGGACGGCCTCCGTCGAGGCGCTGCTCGACGCCGTGGACACCTACGTCCCGATGCCGGAGCGGTACGTCGACGCGCCGTTCTTGCTGCCGGTCGAGAACGTGCTGACCATCACCGGCCGGGGCACGGTCGTCACGGGCGCCGTGGAGCGCGGCACCGTACGCGTCGGCGACCGGGTCGACGTGCTCGGCGCGGGCCTGGAGACCGTCGTCACCGGGGTCGAGACCTTCGGCAAGCCGATGGAGGAGGCCCAGGCCGGCGACAACGTCGCGCTGCTGCTGCGGGGCGTTGCCCGGGACGCCGTCCGGCGCGGGCATGTGGTCGCGGCGCCGGGGAGCGTGGAGCCGCGACGGCGGTTCACGGCGCAGGTCTATGTGCTGTCGGCGCGCGAGGGCGGCCGTACGACTCCTGTCACGACCGGCTACCGGCCCCAGTTCTACATCCGTACGGCGGATGTGGTGGGGGACATCGATCTGGGGGAGGCGGCCGTGGTGCGGCCCGGGGAGACGGTCACGATGACCGTCGAGCTGGGGCGTGAGGTGCCGCTGGAGCCCGGGCTCGGGTTCGCCATCCGCGAGGGCGGCCGGACTGTCGGGGCGGGGACGGTGACAGCCGTGGTGTGAGCCCCCGCGGGCTGTTCGAGCGGGGAGCCGCGGACCGGTGGCGGGTTGTTCCAGTGGGGAGCCGTGGACCGGTGGCGGCCGGTGCGCGGCTCCCCGTTGCCGCGGTCGCCGGGTGGTTCTCCGTGTGCCTGCGGTGTCCCTGCCCCCGGTGGTTTCGCGTGTGCTGGGCGGAGCGTCGTGGTCCTGTGGTTCCCTGCGGCTCCGCCCGGTTTCCGCGTCACCGACAATTGACCGGTGACCGAACCCATCCCCGTCAGCCGTCCCGTCGACCACGGCACCGCCAAGCTCATGCCCGATGTCGACCGGGAGCGGGCCTGGCTGCTGACCGTCGACGGGGCGCCGCAGTCCTACGTCGACCTGGACGACCCCGCCCACTTGGAGTTCGAGTACGCGCGACGGCTCGGGCACGTGCTGGACGTCCTCGCGGAGCCGGGGGCGCCGCTGGACGTGCTGCACCTCGGCGGCGGCGCGCTGACGCTGCCGCGGTACGTGCACGCGACCCGGCCGGGTTCACGGCAGGACGTGGTCGAGGCGGACCGCGGGCTGCTGGACATGGTGGTCGAGCATCTGCCGGTGCCCGAAGGCGTCCGCCTCCACGCCGGGGACGCGCGCGCCTGGCTGGAAAAGGCCCCCGACGACTCGGCCGACGTCCTCGTCGCCGACGTCTTCGGCGGTTCCCGGGTCCCGGCACACCTGACGACCCTCAGCTACGCCCGTCAGGCCGAGCGCGTGGTCCGCCCGACCGGCGTCTACCTCGCCAACCTCGCCGACGCCACGCCCTTCGACTTCCTCCGCTCCCAACTGGCCACGTTCGCCGCGGTGTTCCCGGAGCTGGCGTTGATCGCCGAACCGGCGGTGCTGCGGGGCCGGCGCTTCGGCAACGCGGTCATGGTGGCTTCCCACCAGCCGGTCGACCTGGCGGGCCTGACTCGGCGTACGGCCTCGGACGCCTTCCCGGCGAGAGTGGAGTGCGGGCCGGAGCTGACGGCGTTCATCGGCGGCGCCCGCCCGGTGCGGGACGAGGACGCCGTGCCGTCGCCGGAGCCGCCGGACGGGGCGTTCAGCATCGGGTGACGCCGGTGGTCAGGCGCGCTCCTCCACCGGGTGCGGCTGTGCCGGTGCCGTCGTCACGTGCTTCGTACGGCGGCGCAGGTTGCGTACGTCCGGGACGCACAGGACCGCCGCTGTGACCACGACGATCAGGACCGCGCAGCCCCACAGGGCCGGGGTGCGGCCGAAGGCCGACTCCGCCGGGCCCGCCAGGGCGGTGGCGAGGGGGAGCAGGGCCACCGAGCCGAACCAGTCGTAGGCGGCCACGCGGGAGAGCTTGTCCTCGGGGATCTCCTGGTGGAGGGCGGTCATCCAGCTGACGCCGAAGACCTCCAGGGTCACGCCGGTCAGGAACATCACGGCGCACAGGACCCCGGCCGAGGTGGGGATCGCGAGCGCCGCGGACGGCAGGGCGAGCGGGAAGACGCACAGCGTGCCCGCGAGCAGCAGCCGGCGCGGCTTCCAACGGGTCATCAGCAGGGCGCCCGCGACCGTGCCCGCGCCGAAGAAGCCGAGGGCCAGGCCCCACGGTCCGGCGCCGCCCAGATGGTCCCGGGCGACCAGGGGGCCGTAGACCGCGTCCGCCGCGCCGACCACCGCGTTCGCGAGGGAGAACTGCACGACCACGGCCCACAGCCAGGTCCGGCCGGTGAACTCCCGCCAGCCCTCGCGCAGGTCGGACAGCAGCCCGCCGCCCGGGGCGCGCGGCGCGACATGGCTCACGTCGAGGAAGGCGCGCAGCGACCCGGCCACCGCGAAGGCGACGGCGTCCGCCGCCAGCACCCAGCCGGGACCGATCGCGGCGACCATCGCGCCACCGAGCGCGGCACCGCCCACCGCGGCGCCCTGCATGGCCATCCGGAACACGGCGAACGCGCGGCTCGCCTGCTCACCGCTGACCGACGACAGCAGCATGCCCTCGGCGGCGGGGGAGAAGAACGCGTGGCCGGTTCCACCCAGCGCGGTGAGCAGCATCATCTGCCACAGTTGGGGCTCCCCGGCGAGCACCAGCAGCGCGAAGGCGGCCTGCGAGACACAGTTCAGCGCGTTGGCGGCGACCATCACCCGGTGCCGGGGCAGCCGGTCCGCGACCGCGCCGCCGATCAGCAGGAACAGCACCAGCGGAAGCGTCCGTGCCGCCGCCACCAGACCCACGTCGCCGCCGTCGCCGCCCGTCTCCAGCACCGCGAACGCGGCGGCGATGAGCGCGCCGTGACTGCCTAGGTTGGTCACGACGGCTGCGGCGGTCAGCAGCGAGTAGTTGCGGCCCGCCCAGGACGGGCGGCGGAGCGAGGCGGTGGGTTTCACCTCGCGACTATCACCGCGGCGGGGCCGACTTGCCAAGTCGAATTCCTGTCCTGTACCGGCCCCGCACCTGCGGCTACGTGTCGGTCGGCATCGTCTCCGTGAGGCGTACGGTGCTGAGGATCTTCTTGGCCGTCTCCTCGGAGATCTCGTCCGGCACGCCCTTGGCGCCGTAGAGGTTCCAGGTCACGTAGTCACCGGCGCCGTTCTCGAAGGCGAACGTCCACGCCTTGCCCTCGCTGTCGCACTTGCCCTTCTGCGGCGTGTTCTCCGAGTGGGCGGTGGCGAGGCTGCCCTTGATGCCGGAGGCCGTGGTGTAGGGCTCGGGCTTGTCGTACTTCACACTCTTGCGGTCCGGCTGGGTGTACCCGCCGAAGATCCACCACGGCACCCGCGTCTCGGCGGCCTCGTCCAGGTCCTTGGCGCCGTTCTCGCCACGGGTACCGGCGGTCGCCAGGGCGGTGTCCTCGGTGCGGCCGTCCTTGTCGGAGTCGACCGTGCACCACTTGGACTTGAGGTAGGCGGGAGCGGTGACGGTGGTGCGGTCCAGCTTGCCGTCCTTGTCCTTCCACTCGAAGCCCACGCTGGTGTCCTGCCGGTCGATCTCCCAGTCCGCGGGCACGTCGAACATCGTGCCGAAGCGCGTGTTGACGACGACCTTCCAGCCCTTGACGGTCGGCTCCAGTTCTTCGTCGCCGCGCGACTCCCCGGTCGAGGAGGACTCGCTGGGCTCGGAGGACTTGGTGACGGTCGGGCTCGGCGATGCCTTGCCGTCCGCCTTGTCGTCCTTGTCACCGGTCAGCACCAGGGCCCCGGTGACACCGGCGGCCACGACCACGGCCGTGGCCGCCACGATCGCGACCAGCTTGGTCCGGTTGCCACCGCCACCGCCACCGCCGCCGCCTCCGCCCGGCGTGGTGACCGTCGTGGGCTGGGTCGGCGCCCCCCACCCCGGCTGCTGCGCATAGGGGTTGGGCTGCTGGTAGCCCGGCTGCTGGTACGGATTCGGCTGCTGGTACCCCGGCTGCTGGTACGGATTGTTCTGCTGCTGCGGGTTCTGCTCGCCCCCGGGCGGCTGCTGTCCTGGCCACATGGGCAGCCACCCTAGCGGCGCCCGGGACACGATTCGGTCACCGGCCCTTGTCAGGGACGTAGCAATCACGATCGCGACACGTGTCTGGCCAGCCGAGGCTACTCGTGGGTAACATGCCGTCATGAGCGCAGATCAGATGTCGATCGGCGAGTTGCTCGCCGCCACCGTGCCGATGGTTCGGACGCTGAACCTGGAGTACCGCGAGACCACCCCGGAGAAGGCGGTGCTGGTGCTCCCGGACCAGACCGAGTACCGCAACCACGTCGGTGGCCCGCACGCCGGGGCGATGTTCACCCTGGGCGAGTCGGCCAGCGGCGCCATCGTGCTCGCGGCCTTCGGCGACCAGCTGTCCCGGGCGGTGCCGCTGCCGGTGACCGCGGAAATCGCGTTCAAGAAGATCGCCCTCGGCCCGGTCACCGCCACCGCGACGCTGGGCCGGCCGATCGACGAGGTCGTCGCCGAGCTGGACTCCGGCAAGCGCCCCGAGTTCCCGGTGAGCGTCGCCATCCAGCGCGAGGACGGAGCGGTCACCACCGAGATGACCGTCGTGTGGACGCTGCGCCCCAACAGCTGAACAACAGGCCGAACGGCCGAACGACGCGAAGGGCCCCCTGTCGAGGGGGCCCTTCGCGTTTTCCTGGGTCTGGAGATTCGGTGAGGTCTGGAGGTCGGGTGGGGTCTGGAGGTCGGGTTGGGTCTGGAGATTCGGTGGGATCTGGAGATTCGGTGAGTCAATCACCGCGCGATGCGCACAACTTGGGGAATGGTTCATACCGCAGGCTCGAAAGCCGGTGCGGATACCGCCGGTAACTAAAAGGAATTCCCCTCCACTTGAAATGGGGACGTTCGAACTCCTTGTTGCCCGTCGGGCGGTTGTGCGAAAGTGAGCGCCCCTCTGACGGCCATTCCGACTGTCGTCCAGCGGCTTGGAAGGAAATGGTTCAGTGCAACCCCCCTACCCCCCACGCCCTCCGTACCCGCCCCGTCCCGGAGTGACCCCCACCGACTCCGACCGCGACCTCGTCGCCCGCCTCGGCCCGCCCGGAACCGGCACCGAGAGCGTCCCGCTGTTGATGGCCCGGCACTGGCGGGCCGCCCACGAGTACGCCGTGATCTGCCTGGCCACGGCCGGGAGCGCGGCCCAGATGGTGACCGCTGCCGCCTTCCACCGCGTGCTCGGCAACCCGTCCGGCGAGGCGCTGCGCCCCCAGCTCCTCACCGCAGTACGGGACACCGTCAGGGAGTGGGCGGCGGACGACAAGGTGTCCGCCGTACTCCCGGAACTCCGCAAAACGACCGGGGCGCGCGGGATGCGTGCGGCGAGGTCGATGACACCGGAAAGGAGGCGCCTGGCCGAGCGGGCCTTCGGTTCCCTTCCGGCCGCCTCGCAATGCCTGTTGTGGCATACCGAGGTCGAGGCGGAACCGATTTCCATACCCGCTGGTCTGCTGGGCGTCGATCCGGGCACCGCGCACGCAGCGCTCGACCAGGCCCGCGAACAATTCCGCGCCGCCTGCGTCCGCGCCCACCGGGAACTCGCGCCGACCCGGGAATGCGGTTTCCACAACCGGCTGCTCGATGTCCCGATCCGCCGGGGCGGCACCCTTCTCCCCGATGTCGAACGCCACCTGGCCGGGTGCCGCTACTGCCGGCACGCCGCCGAACAGCTCAGCCACTTCGAGGGCGGCCTCGGAGAACTGCTCGCCGAGACCGTCCTCGGCTGGGGCGCCCGCCGCTACTTGGACTCCCGCCCCGGCCGGGCCGGCGACCACCCCGAGCGGCTCCTGCCGGCGCGCGGCGGACGCCACCGACCCGCCCGGCAGCGGCCGACGGTGCTGCCCCAGGGCCCAAGCAGGGTCGTCGTCGGTGTCGGTCTGACCGCCCTCGCGCTGCTCGCGACCGTCCTGGTGAGCCGCGGCTGGTCCGATGACAACGGTGTCCCCGACCCGCACGCCACCTGGGGCGCCCCGAGCGCCGTCACCGGCCGGACCGCCACCGACCCCGCCTCGGCCGCCACCGGCCGCGCCCCCGAACTGGCCCACGGCCCGCTCCGCAACCTCGGCACCGGGCTCTGCCTCGACCTCCAGAGCGGTGCACCCCGGCCCGGTGCGGCGACCGTGCTCGCGGGGTGCTCGGCCGCCGGGTCGCAGCAGTGGTCGTACCGGAAGGACGGGCAGCTCCGAAGCGGCGCCGACCCCGGGCTCTGCCTGGACTCCCACGCGTCCCACGCCGATGAGGGCACGGTCGTACTGGCCGACTGCCTCCTCCACCCCGGCGCGTCGCGCTACGACCTCACCGTCCACGGCGAACTCCTGCTCCGCGACGACGGCGAGCGGGCCGTGGCCCCCGGCCGGGACGGGAAACCGACGGTTACCGAACGGGACGGCTCCGACAGCCAGCGCTGGCAGCTCGGCGACGGCGGCACCGACCGGGAGCCGGCCCGGACGCCCGAGCCCGAGGAGCGACAGGACCCGTACGAGACCCGGATGGCCCGCACCGACACCGAGCCCCGTTCCGAACCGGCGGCCCCGCCCGGCCCGGTGACCCGGGTCCTGGAGGCGGCGACCACGGTCACGGCATCGCTCGCCCCCTTGCTGTCCTAGCCGCTGCGGGCCGGGGATCACCGTGCCGGTAGGCTTCCCGGGCACGCGCTCGTCCGCGAGTGCGCGCCCGGGAACGGCTCGGCACAGGGAGAGGAACGGCGTTGCACGTCCAGGAATGGCTCGAAACGGTGCCCCCGCTCGCCATCTATCTGCTGGTGGGCCTGGTCATCGGACTGGAGAGCCTGGGCATCCCGCTGCCCGGCGAGATCATCCTGGTCTCCTCGGCGCTGCTGGCCTCGCAGCACGGTGACATCAACCCCGTGATCCTGGGCGCCTGCGCCACCGCGGGCGCCATCATCGGCGACTCGATCGGCTACGCCATCGGCCGCAAGGGCGGCCGGCCCCTGCTGGCCTGGCTGGGCGGGAAGTTCCCGCGCCACTTCAGCGAGGCGCACATCGCGACCGCCGAGCGCTCCTTCCAGAAGTGGGGCATGTGGGCCGTCTTCTTCGGCCGCTTCGTCGCCCTCCTGCGCATCTTCGCCGGCCCCCTCGCGGGCGTCCTGCGCATGCCGTACTGGAAGTTCCTCACCGCCAACGTCCTCGGCGGCATCCTCTGGGCAGGCGGCACGACCGCCGTCATCTACTACGTCGGCGTCGTCGCCGAGTCCTGGCTCAAGCGCTTCTCCTGGCTGGGCCTGGTGGCCGCGGTACTCATCGGCCTGACGTCGTTCCTGGTCCTCAAGCGCAAGGCGAAGAAGGCCCAGGCCGAGGCGCAGCCGTCAGAGACGGAACTGGTGAGTGCGGGGGAGTGACACCCGCTTGAGAAAGTGCGGTGCTCAGGCGCCGTGCACCTCCCGGTGGGCCTGGGCCAGGTCCGCGTAGAGCGTGCCGTTCAGGGTGAGGCCCTCGCGTTCCTCCTCCGAGAGTTCCCGCCGTACCTTTGCCGGGACGCCCGCGACGAGTGAGCCGGGCGGGACGACCATGCCCTGCGGGACCAGTGCCTGGGCGGCGACCAGGGAGCCCGCGCCGATGACCGCGCCGTTCAGCACGGTGGCGCCCATGCCGATCAGGCAGTCGTCCTCGACGGTCGCGCCGTGCACGACGGCGTTGTGGCCGATGGAAACACGTTCTCCCACGGTGACCGGGAAGCCGGGGTCGGCGTGCAGGGTGCAGTTGTCCTGGACGTTGCTGCTCGCGCCGACGGTGATGCGCTCGACGTCGCCCCGCAGCACGGCTCCGTACCAGACGCTCGCGCCCGTCCGCAGGGTCACGTCGCCGATCACCGAGGCCGTGGGCGCGACGAACACGTCCTCGTCGACCTTCGGCTCCCGCCCGCCAATGCCCTTGATCATCCTTCGCCTCCCGATCACGTGATACAGGGCACCGTACGCCACGCGTTGAGCCGAAGATCACAGGCCCGGGAGACCGTGGGGGCGGCGTGGGCTCAGTACGGTGACTTAGTGCCGAAGAGTAAGAACACGTTCTCGTCCTGGGGTCGCCGGGTGGCGCAGCGCGCTGTCCACGCGGGCTGGGCCTGGGTGCAGCGCACCGGTTCGGTGACCGCCGAGCGCCCCGGCCGGTTCCGCTTCGGCGCGATTGGGGAGCACACCCGGCTGGCGTTCCCGCTGGGCACCGTCTTCGGTGAGCCGTGGATCCATCTGGGCTCCCACTGCATCGTCGGCGAGCAGGTCACCCTGACCGCGGGGCTCATGCCCGACCTGGACCTCGGCCCCGACCCGATCCTACGGATCGGCGACGGCGTCGTCCTCGGCCGCGGCAGCCATGTCATCGCCGACACCACGGTGACCATCGGCAGCGACTGCTACTTCGGCCCGTACGTCTACGTCACCTCCACCAACCACTCCTACGACGACCCGCACGAGCCGATCGGCAAGCAGTGGCCGCGGATGGAGCCGGTGGAGATCGGCCCCGGCTGCTGGATCGGCACCGGCGCGGTCATCCTGCCGGGCGCGCGCATCGGGCGGAACGTGGTCGTCGCGGCCGGTGCGGTGGTCCGTGGCACGGTGCCCGACCACTCCGTGGTGGCCGGGGCGCCCGCCCGGGTCGTACGCCGCTGGACGCCCGCCGACGGCTGGCAGCCGCCGCTGCGGACGCCCGCGCCGGTGCCGATACCGGACGGGGTCACCTCGCAGCAGCTCGCGGCGCTCGCGGAGCTGGACGAGGAGTCGGCGGCGCGGCTGGCGCAGCTGGACGCGGAGGGCTGAGGGCGGTCCGCGCAGTACAGTCTGGTGCACGATCATGTGCAACCCAGAGCAGTGCGGATTGTTGGACCCTTGAATTCAGAATGCTGGACCCCGGACCGAGGTGAACCGTGTCGGACCTCGACCTGCTGACCCAGTCACTGGCGCGCAACGTCAAGCGCTGGCGCACCGAGCGCGGTTTCACACTGGACGCGCTCGCCGCCCGCGCCGGGGTCAGCCGCGGCATGCTGATCCAGATCGAGCAGGCCCGCACCAATCCCAGCCTCGGCACGGTCGTGAAGATCGGGGACGCGCTGGGTGTCAGCATCACCACGCTGCTCGACTACGAGCAGGGGCCGAAGGTGCGGGTGGTCCCGGCCGACCAGGTGGTGCGGATGTGGCACACCGACTCCGGCAGCTACAGCCGGCTCCTCGTCGGCACGGAGGCGCCGGGGCCGCTGGAGATGTGGAACTGGCGGCTCATGCCGGGCGAGTCCAGCGCCTCCGACCCGCACCCCGCCGGCACGGTCGAGCTGCTGCACGTCACGGCCGGTGAGCTGACGCTGACCGTCGACGGTGTCGAGCACCGCGTCCCGGCGGGTGCGAGCGCCTACTTCGAGGCGGGCGCGTCCCACGGGTACGGCAACGACGGCTCCGAACCGGTGGAGTTGGTGCTGGTCGTCTCGGTACCACCCGTGCGCTGAGCGCGCCGCACGCGCTTGCTACGGTGCGGCCATGCGCGCACCCATCGGAGACTTCGACCAGGCCATCCCCGCCCCCGACTGCCTCGACGAGCTGACCGCCCCGGTAGCCGACGCCATCCGCGACTGGACCGGCACCGTCCCCGCCGACCAGATCATCTACGTCGAGACCGACCCCCAGTGGGCCGACACCGCCGTCTTCGTCCAGCACTACGGTCAGGACCTGCTCGACACCTCCGCCAACTGCGTGGTCGTCGCCGGCAAGCGCGGTGGCGAGACCACGCTCGCGGCATGCGTCGTGCTGTCCACGACCCGCGTCGATGTCAACGGGGTCGTCCGCCGCCAACTCGGGTCCCGCAAGGCGTCGTTCGCGGCGATGGACGTGGCGACGGGAGAGACGGGGATGGAGTACGGGGGCATCACCCCGATCGGGCTGCCCGCGGGATGGCCGGTGCTGGTGGACTCCGCGGTCGTCGATCTGCCGTACGTGCTGGTCGGGAGCGGTCGCAGGCGGGGGAAGCTGCTGGTGCCGGGGAAGGCGTTCGCGGAACTGCCGGGGGCCGTGGTGCTGGAGGGGCTCGGGGTGGCCTGAGCCAGGTCGCCGTGTGGCGGGGGCGCTCGTCGTGGGCGCCCATCGGGGCGCCCGGTGCGTGGCGGATTTGGTGGGTGCCGGGGCGCGGTAGGTCGCGGGTGGCGTCGGCGGTGTTGTGCGGGTTGGCCTGTGTGGCGTTGCTGTGTGGCGGGGTGCGCCTGTCGTGGGCAGGTGCCTCGTGTCCGGCGGCTGCGCCGGGTGCCGGGGCGCGGTAGGCCGCTGGTGCCGGTCGCGGTCGGCGTCGGCGGTGTTGTGCGGGTTGGCCTGTGTGGCGTTGCTGTGTGGCGGGGTGCGCCCGTCGTGGGCAGGCACCCCGTTCCCGGCGGGTGCAGGCCGCTGGTGCCGTTGCGGTCGGTGTCCGTGGCGCGGGGTGGCCCGCGTCACGTCGCCATGTGGTGGGCCAATGCCTCGTGCGGGTCCGCCTCGCCGGGGGCCGGGGCCGGGTCCGCGTGGACCAGGGCCGCGGTGAGGCGGGGGACCGCGTGGAGCAGGGCGTGTTCGGCGGCCACGGCCACCGCGTGGGCCCGGCGCACCGTCGTATCGCCGTCCACCACCACCGCCACCTCCGCGCGCAGGCGGTGGCCGATCCAGCGCAGGCGCAGTTCGCCCACGCCGCGTACCCCGGGCACCGCCAGCAGCGCCTGTTCGGCCCGGTCCACCAGGGCCGGGTCCACGGCGTCCAGGACCCGGCGGAACACCTCGCGTGCCGCGTCCCGCAGGACCAGGAGGATCGCCGCGGTGATCGCCAGCCCCACGACCGGGTCGGCGAGTTCCCAGCCGAGTGCCGCGCCGCCCGCGCCCAGCAGGACGGCCAGGGACGTGAAGCCGTCGGTGCGGGCGTGCAGTCCGTCGGCGACCAGCGCGGCCGAGCCGATCTCCCGGCCGATCCTGATCCGGTAGCGGGCCACCCACTCGTTGCCCGCGAAACCCACCAGCGCGGCCACCGCCACCGCCGGCACGTGCTCCACCGGGCGCGGGTCCAGGAGGCGGTCCACCGCCACCCAGCCCGCAAGGACCGCCGAGACCGCGATGGTCAGGACGATCACCAGTCCCGCCAGGTCCTCCGCGCGTCCGTAGCCGTAGGTGAAGCGCCGGTTCGCCGCTCGGCGGCCGAGGACGAAGGCGATGCCGAGGGGGACGGCGGTCAGCGCGTCGGCGGTGTTGTGCGCCGTGTCCCCGAGCAGCGCCACCGAGCCGGACACGACCACGACGACCGCCTGCAGGAGCGCGGTCGCGCCGAGCACCGCCAGCGAGACCCACAGCGCGCGCATGCCCCGGGCCGAGGACTCCAGGGCCGGGTCGACCTTGTCGGCGGTGTCGTGGGAGTGGGGTTTGAGGAGATGGGAGAGGCGATGGCCGAGTGAGGGGCGGTGGTGGTGCGGGTGGCTCACGGGTCCGGTCCCCCTTTCGGTGGCGAGGTGGACTTACCCCGCCCACGGAGCCATTATGTGCGTATGAGCGCACGCATGCACCTATCAGCTGCACATGATGCGCACCCGCGCACCCCCGGCGACGAACAGTTCGCCCTCGCCGCCGAACTCCTCGCGCTCCTCGGCGACCGCACCCGGCTCACCCTGCTGCACGCGCTGACCGGGCAGGAGGCGGACGTCAGCACGCTCACGGAGGTGTGCGGGGCGGCCCGGCCCGCGGTCAGCCAGCACCTGGCGCGGCTGCGGCTGGCCGGGCTGGTCAGTACGCGGAAGGAGGGCCGCCGGGTGATCTACTCCCTGCGCGACGGGCATCTGCGGCGGCTGCTGGACGAGGCGCTGAACGTGGCCGACCACCGGCTCAGCGACCGGCCCCCGCACGACTGACGGGCACGCACCGGACGAGGTTCGACCCGCTCTCCGGACGTGCGACGCGACCCTGTGGACTCGACCTACGCCCTGCCCAGGTACGACTCCGCGAAGGCCCGCGCCGCCGCGGGGGAGGTGAACAGGCGGTGCAGCCGGGCCCGCGTCGTGCCCGCGCGGTGCGGATCGCCCGAGGAGACGCCGTGGTACACCTCCGACAGCCACTGCGAGAACTCCTGGTAGTCCCAGACCCGGGTCAGCGAGGTCTCCGAGTAGCTGTCCAGACCGGTGGAGTCGCCCTTGGTGAGGAACGCGACGAGGGCATCGCCGAGCAGGAAGGCGTCGTGCAGGGCCAGGTTCATGCCCTTGGCCGCGATCGGCGCGGTGAGATGGGCGGCGTCACCGGCGAGGAAGAGCCGCCCGTAGGACATGGGTTCCACCACGTAACTGTGCATGTCCAGCACACGCTTCTCGATCAGCCGCCCCTCGGTCAGCCGGGGCGCGCCGGCCGCGCCGAGCCGTTCCTGGAGCTCCGCCCAGACCCTGTCCTGCGACCAGTTCTCCGGGTCGTCGCCGGGCGGGCACTCCAGGTAGTACCGGGTGACCTCGGGGCTGCGCGCCATGTGCCCGGCGAATCCGCGCGGGTGCATACCGAACACCACGCAGTCGTTGGACGGCGGCGCCTCGGCCAGCAGCGCCAGCCAGCCGATGCCGCAGTCGAACCGCGAGATCCGGACGTATCCGGGCGGCAGCGCGGCCCGGGACACCCCGCGCGCCCCGTCGCAGCCCGCGACGACATCGGCGCGCACCACCTGCCGCAGTCCCGACTCGGGGTCGGTGTACGACACCGAGGGCCGGTCGGAGTCCAGGCCGTGCAGCTCCACGTCCCGCACCCCGAACCGGATCGCGCCGCCCCGCACATCCGCGTACTCCCGCACCAGGTCCGTCACCAGGAACTGCTGCGGATAGATGAAGTGGTGCCGACCCGTCAGCGACGCGTACTCGAAGCGGTGGCGCTGCCCGGCGAAACGGAACTCGCACTCGTTGTGCACCTGGCCGCGCGCCAGGAGGTTCTCCGCGAGGCCGCGCTGTTCGAGCCCGCGCACGGCCCACTCCTCCAGGACTCCCGCGCGGGGCCGCTGCTCGATGAACGCGCGGCTCTCGGTCTCCAGGACCAGACAGTCGACGGACGCCGCCCGCAGGATGTTGCCGAGGGTGAGCCCGGCCGGTCCGGCGCCGACGATCACCACCGGAAAGCGTTGCGGGGCAAGGGAGTTGTGGTGGGGGGAGGTCGAAGTCACCCGAGCATTATGAGACGTTCGGCCCGCACGGGAACCCCGCCGAACACGCCGTAGTGCGTCACCGCAGCAGCGGTATCTCGATCGCCGGGCAGCGGTCCATCACCATGTCGAGGCCCGCGGCCTTGGTCCTCTCGTAGGCCTCCTCGTCGATCACGCCGAGCTGGAACCACACCCCCTTGGCACCCTTGGCCACGGCCTCGTCGGCCACCTGGCCCGCCAGGTCGCTGTTGACGAAGACATCGACGACGTCCACGTCGAAGGGAATGTCCGCGAGGGAGGCGTAACCCTTCTCGCCGTGCACCGTCTCGGCCTTCGGGTGCACCGGGACCACACGCTTGCCGTAGCGCTGGAGCACCCGGGCCACGCCGTACGCCGCGCGCCGCTGGTTCGACGACAGTCCGACCACCGCCCAGGTGTCCCCGAGCTCGGTGAGGATCTTGCGGATCGTCGCTTCGTCGCCGTACACCGGGCCTCCTCGACCTCATGACTCGCCTCTGCTCCCCACAACGGCCGGGAGCCGGCGGAGATTCCCGTAACCGGCGCGCCCGACTGTCCGGAAACCGCGCCGTGTGCTGCGCTCCGGCCCTCACCCGCCTAGGCTCGGGGAGTGCTGCGCATCACCGACGCCCGGACGGGCAAGCTCGTGGACGCCGCGCCCGCCCGGCGCGGGCTGACCCGCGTCGAGGCCCACGCGCCCGCCTTCGACACCGGCGCCCTGCGCGTACTGCTCCACACCGATCTCCTCGTCCGCGCCCTGGAACTGGGCGGCACACCCGTCTGGGCCGTCCTGCGCGGCGAGCGCGACCGGCCCGAGCTGCGCGCCGGGGCCGCCGCCCTCGGCATCCGCCCCCTGGAGGAGGGCGGCGAGGAGCTCGGCGCGGTACAGGTCATCCATGTCGTGACCGAGGGCGGGTCCGCGCCGGACGGCGTCCGGGTCGCCGTCGCCCCTGTGCACACCGAGTCGCCGGCGCCCCTGTCCGGCGCCGACCCCGTCGCCCTGCGCCTGGCCCTGCTCACCCCGCGCCGGGACACTCTGGTCCGGCTCGACACGGACGCCCTCACCGAGGCCCACGACACCCTGGTCCGCCTGCGCCGCGAGGTCGCCGCCTGGGCCCGGCACCCCTCCCGGCCCATCCCCGACGACCTGCGCGCGGAACTGCGCGAGGCCTGGGAGGACGACCTGGACGTACCGCGGGTACTGCGCCTGCTGGAGCGGGTGGAGCAGGCGTCCGGCGTGCCGGACGGCGCCCGCTTCGAGACCTGCGCCTACGCCGACCGGCTGCTCGGCCTCGAACTCACCCGCGACCTGGGATCCCCGGAGTGATCGCCCGCGCGGGGACGGGCCCGCAGCGCCGCCTGGTCGTGCTGCGGCACGCCAAGTCCGCCTGGCCCGAAGGGGTCGCCGACCACCGCCGCCCGCTCGCCCCGCGCGGGCGGCGCGACGCACCGGCGGCCGGACGCGCGCTCGCCGAGGCCGACCTGTTGCCCGACCTCGCGCTGTGCTCCACCGCCGTACGCGCCCGCCAGACCTGGGAGCTGGCCTCCGCCGAATGGGGCAGCCCACCCCCCGTGCGCTACCTCCCGCAGCTCTACGCGGCCTCGGTCGCCGACCTGCTCGACGCCGTGCACGGGACCTCCTCCGAGGTGGAGAACCTGCTGCTGATCGGACACAACCCCGGGCTCGAAGAACTGGTGGTCCACCTCGCCGGGGACGCCCTCGACGACGCCCTCGACCGGCTCAGGGAGAAGTTCCCCACCGCCGCGGTCGCCGTCCTCACCTGGCGCGGTACCGCCTGGAAACACCTCGCCCCCGGCGCCGCGCTGCTCACCTGGTTCACCGTGCCCCGGGGCAGGAAGCGCTGACCGGGCCTGGCATAGGCTGGCGGAATGCAGGACGAGTACCGCACAGTGGCCCGCGCGGGCGTGCACGAGACCGAAGTGAACCGCTCCCGTTTCCTGTGCAGCCTCGCCCCGGCGGCCACCGAGCAGGAGGCCCAGGACTTCATCGCCGCCGTCCGCAAGGAGCACGCGGACGCCACCCACAACTGCTGGGCCTACGTCATCGGCGCGGACGCCTCGATCCAGAAGGCCAGCGACGACGGCGAACCCGGCGGCACCGCCGGAGTCCCCATGCTCCAGATGCTGCTGCGCCGCGACGTGCGCTACGTCGTCGCCGTCGTCACCCGGTACTTCGGCGGCGTCAAGCTCGGCGCGGGCGGCCTCATCCGCGCGTACGGCGGAGCCGTCGGCGAGGCCCTCGACAACCAGGGCACCATCACCCGCCGACGCTTCCGCCTGGCCACCGTCACCGTCGACCACCAGCGCGCCGGGAAGATCCAGAACGATCTGCGCGCCACCGGACGCGAGGTGCGCGACGTGCACTACGGCGAGGCCGTCACCATCGAGATCGGGCTCCCCGACGCCGACGTCGAGGCCTTCCGCGACTGGCTCGCCGACGCCACGGCCGGGACCGCCGAACTCACCCTGGGCGGGGAGGCGTACGGCGACGCCTGACGCGAAGCCAGCCAACTCCCTGCTTATTGGTGCATAACGGGCGATCCTCGATGTGGTCATGCCGGGTCGATACGGGAGTAACCACCCGTGATGTCAGACCCGGCCGTTAGTCTTCGGGGATCATGAGGCTCCTGCACACTTCCGACTGGCATCTGGGCCGGGCGTTCCACCGCGTGAACATGCTCGACGCCCAGGCCGAGTTCATCGGCCACCTCGTCACGACCGTGCGCGAGCGTGAGGTGGAGGCCGTGGTCGTGGCGGGAGACGTGTACGACCGGGCGGTGCCGCCGCTCGCCGCCGTCGAACTCTTCGACGACGCCCTGCACCGGCTCGCCGACCTCGGCGTGCCCACCGTGATGATCTCCGGCAACCACGACTCCGCGCGGAGGCTCGGCGTCGGCGCCGGGCTGATCGACCGCGCGGGCATCCATCTGCGCACCGAGCCCTCGGCGTGCAGCACCCCGGTCGTGCTGGCCGACGCCCACGGCGACGTGGCCTTCTACGGGCTGCCGTATCTCGAACCGGCCCTGGTGAAGGACGAGTTCGGGGTGGAGAAGGCCGGGCACGAGGCGGTGCTGGCGGCGGCCATGGAGCGGGTGCGCGCCGACCTCGCCGCCCGTGCGCCGGGGACCCGTTCCGTCGTCCTCGCCCACGCCTTCGTCACCGGCGGCGAGGCCAGCGACAGTGAGCGGGACATCACCGTCGGCGGGGTCGCCTCGGTGCCGGCCGGGGTCTTCGACGGCGTCGACTACGTGGCCCTCGGGCATCTGCACGGCAGCCAGACGATCACCGACCGGGTGCGCTACTCGGGCTCCCCGCTGCCGTACTCCTTCTCCGAGGCCGACCACCGCAAGAGCATGTGGCTGGTCGACCTCGACGCCCACGGCGCCGTCACCGCCGAGCGCGTCGACTGCCCCGTCCCGCGCCCGCTCGCCCGCATCCGCGGCCCACTGGAGGACCTGCTCGCCGACCCCGACCTCGCCCGGCACCAGGAGTCCTGGGTCGAGGCCACCCTCACCGACCCGGTGCGCCCCGCCGAACCCATGGCCCGCCTCACCGAGCGCTTCCCGCACACCCTCAGCCTGGTCTTCGACCCCGACCGGGCCCCCGACGACCCGGACGTCTCCTACGCCCGCCGACTGGCCGGGCGCGACGACCAGCAGATCGCCGAGGACTTCGTCGCCCATGTACGCGGCGCCGGACCGGACGAGGACGAGCGGAGCGTCCTGCGGGACGCCTTCGACGCGGTCCGCGCGGACGCGGCGGTACGGGAGGTGGCCCGGTGAGGCTGCACCGACTCGACATCACCGCCTTCGGCCCCTTCGGCGGCGCCCAGAGCGTCGACTTCGACGAACTGTCCGCGGCCGGACTGTTCCTGCTGCACGGACCCACCGGCGCCGGCAAGACCTCCGTCCTCGACGCCGTCTGCTACGCCCTGTACGGCGCGGTGCCCGGCGCCCGCCAGAGCGGCCAGGGCTTGGCGCTGCGCAGCGACCACGCCGACCCCCGCACGCGCACCGAGGTCCGGCTTGAACTCACCGTCGCCGGACGGCGGCTGGAGATCACCCGGCAGCCGCCCTGGGAGCGGGCCAAGCTGCGCGGCTCCGGCACCACGGTGGACAAGGCGCAGAGCTGGCTGCGCGAGTACGACGCCGGCACCGGTGCCTGGAAGGACCTCAGCCGCTCCCATCAGGAGATCGGCGAGGAGATCACCCAGCTGATCGGGATGAGCCGGGAGCAGTTCTGCCAGGTCGTCCTGTTGCCCCAGGGCGACTTCGCGCGCTTCCTGCGCGCCGACGCCGAGGCGCGCGGGCGGCTGCTGGGACGGCTCTTCGACACCCAGCGCTTCGCCGAGGTGGAGAAGCGGCTCGCCGAGCGGCGCCGCGCGGCCGAGGCCGAGGTGCGCGACGGTGACGCGGCCCTGCTCGCCGACGCCCACCGGATGCAGCAGGCCGCGGGCGGCGCCATGGAGCTGCCCGAGCTGACACCCGGCGAGCCCGGTGTCGCCGAGGCCGTCCTGAGCGCCGCCGCCGTCGCCCGCAGCACCCTGCGCGAGGAACTGACCGTCGCCCAGTGCCGCCTCGCCGCCGCCGAGTCCGGCCAGGCCGCCGCCGAGCGTGCCCTGGCCGACGTACGCGAAACCGCCCGCCTGCAGCGCCGGTTCGCCGACGCGCGCGAGCGGGCGGCGCTGCTCCAGGAACGGGCGGACACCCACCGGGAGGCGCAGGCGCGCATGGAGCGGGCCCGCAAGGCCGAGGCGGTGGCCCCCGCCCTCGAGCTGCGGGACGCCGCCGACGCCGAGCACCGGCGGGCCTCCTCCGCCCGGGCACGCGCGCTGGCGCTGCTGCCGGACACCTACGCCGACGCCGGTGCCGCCGGACTCGCCGCCGCCGCGCGCCGGGCCGCCGAGGAACTGGGCGGCCTGGAGTCGGCCCGCCGCGCCGAACAGAGGCTGGCCGAACTCGCCGAGGAGCGCGACGTACTGGACCGCCAGGAGCGCGCCGACGAGGAGATCCTGCAGGAGGCCGAGGCCTGGCTCGGCGGCTGGGAAACCACCCGCGCGGAGCTGCAGCGGCGGATCGACAGCGCCCAGGAGGCCGCCACCCGCGCCGAGCAGCTCTCGGTGCGGCGGGAACCCGCGGAACGGCGGCTCAAGGCGGCCCGGACACGGGACCGGCTGACCGAGGAGCTGGCCTCGGCCGCCGACCAGGTCCGCCGCGCGATGGAAGAGACGCTCGCGGCCAAGGAGCACTGGCTGGAGGTCAAGGAGCGCCGTCTCAACGGCATCGCGGCCGAACTGGCCGCCCAGTTGACCGCCGGCGAGCCGTGCGCGGTGTGCGGCGCCACCGAGCATCCGGCGCCCGCGCGCAAGGACGCCGGGCACGTCGGCCGGGAGGCCGAGGAACGGGCACACACCGCCTTCCAGCGGGCGGAGGCCCGCCAGGCCGAGCAGGAACGCGGTCTTGGCGCCGTACGCGAGGCGCTGGCCGCCGCCACCGCCGAGGCCGGAGACACGCCCACCGCGCAACTGGCCGACGAAATGGCCGAGTTGGAGCGGCAGTTCGCCGAGGCCCGCCGGGACGCCTCCGTGCTGCACTCCGCGCGCGAGGAGTTGCGCCGAGCCGAGCAGGAGCACGAGCGGCGCGCCACAGCCCGTAGACGGGCTGAGGTTTCCGTCGCCGAACGGGTCGGCCACCGCGAGCGTCTTGAGCAGGAACGGGCCGCTCTGGAAGGGGAGTTGGCCGAGGCGCGCGGCGCACTGGAGAGTGTGGCCGCCCGTGCCGCCCAGCTGGAGCGCCAGGTGGCGCTGCTCAGCGACGCCGCCGACAGCGCCCGCGCCGCCGAGGACAGCGCGCGGCGGCTCAAGGACGCCGACGCGCGGCTGGCCGACGCCGCCTTCCGCGCCGGGTTCGAGACCCCGCGGGCCGCCGCCGACGCCCTGCTCGACGACGCCGAGCACCGGGAACTCCAACGGCGCCTGGACGCCTGGCAGTCCGAGGAGGCGGCCGTACGCGCCATGCTCGCCGAGGCCGACGCGGCGGCCGCCGCCCAGCTTCCGCCCGCCGACCCGGAAGCGGCGGAACAGGCCGCCGCCGAGGCGGGCCGGCGCCTGCGCGACGCCGCCTCCGCGCGGGACGCCGCCGCCCGGCGCTGCGCCGAACTCGACCGCCTGTCCGCCCGCGCGGCGCAGGGCGTACGGCGGATCGCCCCGCTGCGCACCCAGTACGACCGCGTGGCCCGGCTGGCGGCCCTGACCGCCGGCACCTCCGCGGAGAACGAGCGCAAGATGCGCCTGGAGTCCTACGTCCTCGCCGCCCGCCTGGAACAGGTCGCCGCCGCCGCGACCGTGCGGCTGCGGCGGATGTCCTCAGGCCGGTACACGCTGGTCCATTCCGACGACCGTGCCGGGCGGGGGCGCAGTGGGCTCGGGCTGCATGTGGTGGACGCGTGGACCGGGCGGGAGCGGGATACCGCCACGCTGTCCGGTGGGGAGACCTTCTTCGCCTCGCTCGCGTTGGCGCTGGGGCTCGCGGATGTCGTGACCGACGAGGCGGGTGGGGTGCGGCTGGACACGCTCTTCATCGACGAGGGGTTCGGGAGTCTTGATGATCAGACACTCGACGAGGTGCTTGATGTGCTGGACTCGCTGCGGGAGCGGGACCGGAGTGTGGGGATCGTGAGTCATGTCGCCGATCTGCGGCGGCGGATTCATGCGCAGTTGGAGGTGGTGAAGGGGCGGTCGGGGTCGGTGGTGCGGCAGCGGGGGGTTGGGTGAAGCGGTTGTTCGCCCCCGCCGCCCCTTCCCATTCCCGTCCCTGGGGACTTCGCCCCCAGACCCCCCATCGGCCCTGGACGGGCCTCGTCCTCAAACGCCGGACAGGCTGAGACGGCCCTTACGGGCCGGACTGGCCCAGTGGGCGGTGCGGTAGGGGGGACGAGTACACGACCGACGTCGTGACCGAACCCAGGGCTCCGATCTTGCCCGAGACCTCTTCCAGGTGGCGCATCGAGCGGGCGGCGACCTTGATGACGAAGCAGTCGTCGCCGGTGACGTGGTGGGCCTCAAGGATCTCCGGGGTCACGGCCACCAGGTCGTGGAACGGCTTGTAGTTGCCGTTCGGGTAGCGCAGGCGGACGAAGGCCAGGATCGGCATGCCGAGCCGTTCCGGGGAGACCACCGCCGCATAGCCCTGGATCACCCCCGCCTCCTCCAGCCGCCGCACCCGTTCGGTCACCGCGCTCGGGGACATCGAGACGGCGCGGGCCAGCTCGGCGAAGCTGGCGCGGCCCTCGCGCTGGAGGACGTCGAGTATGCGCCAGTCCGTGGCGTCCGGGGAAAACGTGGTCATGCGCAGAGCTAACCGGGGATTCACCGGCCGATCAAGGGGGGTGCCGGGGATCTCCCCTTCAGGGAGTTGATCTTCGCAACGTAGATTTCCGGACAGAAGGAGACACCGACCGGAGAGAGGGTGGATCATGACCGCCACCACCGCCAACCCCGTCCTGCGCGTGGCCCCCGCGGACCCCGCGACGGCCGCCGCCTACTTCCGCGCCAGCCTGGCCTTCCACGCGGACGTCGCCGATGTCGCCGCCGCGCTCACCGGCGAGGGCGAGCCCGGGTTCGTCGTGGTGGACTCCCGCTCCACCGCTGCCTGGGACCAGGGCCATCTCCCCGGCGCGGTCCACCTGCCCACCGCGCTCATCCCCGAGCAGGCCGAACGGCTCCTGGACAAGAGCGTGCCGGTCGTCACCTACTGCTGGGGCCCCGGCTGCAACGGCGCCACCCGCGCCGCCCTGGCCCTCGCCGAACTCGGCTACCAGGTCAAGGAGATGCTCGGCGGCTTCGAGTACTGGGCGCGGGAAGGCTTCGTCTACGAGACCTGGGAGGGCCCCGCCCGCCGCGCCGCCGACCCGCTGACCGCGCCGATCGACAGCGACGACTGCGGCTGCTGACAACCACCGTTCGCTCTTGGCGAGTCAGGTGTCCGGGACACCGAACTCCCTTGCCGGACAGGCGTGTAGGTTGGCGCGCCACGGCGCGAGACAGAGTGCGATGGGTGGAGTCGGGCGGCGGGCCGCTCAGAGCGGTCCCGGAGACGGTGCCGCCGTTCGGGGCGGGCGCCGACGGCGACGCGGTCGCCGCGCGGTTCCTCGCCGGACGCTGGGGGATGCCCGACGACCCGGCCCGTCTCATCGCCTGGCTGGCGACGGACGAGGCCGGGTGGATCACCGGTCAGGTCATCGACTCCGAGGGCGGGTTCCGGCGCTGACCGCGGCGGGGACAGCTCGCGGACCTACAGCTGGGACAGCTCGTCGACCAGGTCGTCCAGGCCCAGGGAGCCCTGTGAGAGGGCCGCCATGTGCCAGGCCTTGAGGTCGAACGCGTCGCCGTGCCGCTCGCGCGCCCGGTCCCGGCCCAACAGCCAGGCCCGCTCGCCCAGCTTGTAGCCGATGGCCTGGCCGGGGATCGTCAGATACCGGGTCAGCTCGCTCGACACGAAGTCCCGCGGACGGCTGCTGTGCGCGCCGAAGAACTCCTCGGCCAGCTCGGGCGTCCAGCGCTCACCGGGATGGAAGGGCGAGTCCGCCGGGATCTCCAGCTCCAGGTGCATGCCGATGTCCACGATGACGCGGGCCGCGCGCATCATCTGCGCGTCCAGGTAGCCGAGGCGCTCCTCCGCGTCCTTCAGGAAGCCCAGCTCGTCCATCAGCCGCTCCGCGTACAGCGCCCAGCCCTCGCAGTTGGCGCTGACATGGCCGACGGTCGCCTGGTAGCGGGACAGGTTGTCTTTGACGTACACCCACTGCGCGAGCTGCAGGTGATGGCCGGGGACGCCCTCGTGGTACCAGGTGGAGACCAGGTCGTAGACCGGGAAGCGGGTCAGTCCCATGGTCGGCAGCCAGGTGCGGCCGGGACGGGAGAAGTCCTCGGAGGGGCTGGTGTAGTAGGGGGCCGCCGCGCCGCCGGGCGGCGCGATCCGCGACTCCACCTTGCGCACCTGCTCGGCGAGTTCGAAGTGGGTGCCGTCCAGCGCCTCGATCGCCTCGTCCATCAGGCCCTGCAGCCAGGCCTGGACCTCGTCGACGCCCTCGATCGCCCTGCCGTGCTCGTCGAGGTGGGCCAGCGCCACCCACGGGGTCTCGGCTCCGGGCAGGACCTTCTCCGCCTCCTGCCGCATCTCGCCGAGCAGCCGGTGGAACTCCGACCAGCCGTACGCGTACGCCTCGTCCAGGTCCAGGTCGGCGCCGTTGAAGTAGCGGACCAGCCGGGCGTAGCGCTCCCGGCCCACCGTGTTCGGGGCGCCCTCGACAGCCGGGGCGTACACGTCCCGCATCCAGATTCGCAGCTCCACCACGGCCGCGGTGGCGGTACGGGCCGCCTTGTCCAGCTCGCCCCGCAGCGGCTCCGGGCCCGCCGAGGCGAAGTCCTCGAACCAGCCCCGGCCCTCCCCGGTGTCCGCCCACTCGCCGAGCTGCTCCAGGAAGACGGCCGTGGGACGCGGTCCCGCGTACAGCTTGCGTTCGAGGCCGAGCGCGAGGGACTCGCGGTAGCCGGCCAGCGCCCCGGGCACCGCGCGCAGCCGCTCGGCGATGGCCGCCCAGTCCTCCTCGGTCTCGGCCGGTGTGAGGGTGAAGACCTCGCGCACGGAGTGGGCGGGTGTGCCCAGGTTGCCGACCGCGCGCAGGCCCTCGTCGGCCTCGTGCACGGCGAGTTCGGCGGTCAGCCGCTCGCGCAGCAGCCGGGCACACCGGCGCTCGATCGCGCTGTCCGCGCCGGGCCGCCGCTCGGCCTCGTCGAGCTGGGCCAGCGTCGCCCGCGCCAGGTCCGCGAGCGCCTCCTGGCCCGCGGGGGAGAGGTCGGGCAGTCTGCTCGAACTCTCCTTGTTGCCGAGGTAGGTACCGGTGACGGGATCGAGGGCGATGAGCTCGTCGACATAGGCGTCGGCGACCTCACGGGGCAGCGGGCTCTTCGTCTCTGACATGGCGACCATCCTCGTACGACGGCCTTTGGACGTCACCCGGATTGAGCCGTGGGCGAAGGCGGCAGCAGGGGCCCGCAGTCCCACTTCTGGAAGATCAGCCGGGTCTCGACGCGCGCCACTTCCCGGTGCGCCGTGAACTCGTCCAGCACCAGGCGCTGCAGATCCGTCATGTCCTTGACCGCGACATGCACCAGATAGTCGTCCGGGCCGGTGAGGTGGAAGACGGTCAGCGACTCCGGCAGCGCCCTGATCCGCTCCACGAACGGCCCCACCAGCTCCCGCCGATGCGGTCTGACCTGCACCGACAGCAGCGCCTGCAGACCGCGCCCGAGCTTCGCCGGATCCAGCCGCAACTGATGGCCGAGAATCACCCCGGCCCGCCGCAGCCGGGTCACCCGGTCCAGGCAGGTCGACGGCGCGACCCCGACCTGAGCGGCGAGATCCCGGTAGGTCATCCGGGCGTCGTTCTGCAACAGCCGCAGCAGATGGAGATCCACCGGATCCAGTACGACAGTTTCGGCCACTGGCCGAACGTAGCACGGTGTTCGACGCCTGAGGCCCGGTCGGCGTTCACTCTTCCGCGCATGGAGACCCCTGTGCGATCGAGAGCCCTGGCAACCGAAGCCGTGCACGCCGGCCGCGAAGACCTCGCCGCCCTCGGCCTGCACGCCGCGCCGATCGACCTGTCCACGACCTACCCCTCCCACGACAGCCGCGCCGAGGCCGCCCGGATCGACGCCTTCGCCGAGACCGGCGCCGAGCCGACCCTGGACGGACCCCCGATCTACGGTCGGCTCGGCAACCCCACCGTCGCCCGCTTCGAGACCGCCCTCGCCCGCCTTGAGGGCACCGAGTCGGCCGTCGCCTTCGCCAGTGGCATGGCGGCGCTGAGCGCGGTCCTGCTGGCCCGCTCCGCGACGGGCCTGCGCCACGTCGTCGCCGTCCGCCCCCTGTACGGGTGCAGCGACCACCTGCTCACCGCCGGACTGCTCGGCACCGAGGTGACCTGGACCGATCCGGCCGGGATCGAGGATGCCCTGCGCCCCGACACCGGTCTGGTGATGGTGGAGTCCCCGGCCAACCCGACCCTGGCCGAGATCGACCTGCGCGCGGTCGCCCACGCCTGCGGCTCGGTGCCGCTCCTGGTCGACAACACCTTCGCCACCCCCGTCCTCCAGCGGCCCGCCGAACAGGGCGCGCGGCTGGTGCTGCACAGCGCCACCAAGTACCTCGGCGGCCACGGCGACGTGCTCGCGGGCGTCGTGGCCTGCGACGAGGAGCTGGCCGGACGGCTGCGCCAGATCCGGTTCGCCACCGGCGGCGTTCTGCACCCGCTCGCCGGGTACCTCCTGCTGCGGGGTCTGTCGACCCTGCCGGTACGGGTCCGCGCGGCGTCGGCGACCGCCGCCGAACTGACGCGGCGGCTGGCCGCCGACCCGCGCGTGACCCGCGTCCACTACCCGAGCATCGGCGGTGCGATGGTCGCCTTCGAGGTGGCCGGCGACCCGCACGAGGTCATCTCCTCGGTCCGCCTGATCACCCCGGCGGTCAGCCTCGGCAGCGTCGACACCCTCATCCAGCACCCGGCGTCCATCAGCCACCGCATCGTGGAGGCGGGGGACCGGCGCAACGCCGGGGTCAGCGACCGGCTGCTGCGGATGTCGGTCGGCCTGGAGGACGTCGAGGACCTGTGGGCGGACCTGGACGCGGCGCTCGGCGAAGCGGGTACCGCCGTGCGTGGCGAACCCGCCGCGGTGGGCCGGGTCTAGTCCGGCCTCCCGGACCACGTCACCTGGATGCTCGGCGTGAACGCGACGCGGGTCACCGTGTCGTCGTACCAGGTCACGTGGAGTTCATCGGCGGCGGTCGTCACTTCGGTGACGGCCGCCGCCGCGCGTACGGCGGGTGGTTCGGCAGTGAGGGTGGCGACGGCCGCGTAGACGCGGGTGCCGCTCGCCTCGCCGCTCAGGCGCGGCATGGTCGCCCACACGGTGTACGCGGTGCCCTGCGGTGCGCGGACCGTGTCCTGACGGTCCCAGCCGAGGAGCGGGTGCAGCTCCGATACCGGGGTGCCGTCCGGTCCGGTGGCCCAGCCGGTCTGTTCCGCACGGGCGTTGGGCGGACCGCCGAGGACCCGGTGGACCCGCAGTTCGTACGGGCCGCGTACGACGGTGACGCTCTCCACGCGCAGTCCGGGCACGAGCGGCGGGCCGTCGGGGAAGACGGGCAGATGACGGGAGGCGGCCCAGCCCCAGGTGCCCTCCCCTCCCGCTCCCAGCGGACGGATGCGGCGGCGGACGCTGCGCCCGGTTCCGCCGTCCAGAACGAGGGCCAGGTGGTTGTCACCCGCGTTGTCGCGCGATGTGGGGCCGGTGTGGGTCGAGTAGGCGAAGCGGGCGTACAAGGGGTCCTCGGCGGCGGCCGACTCCCCTTCCTCGGGGCGGACGTGATCGCTGCCGTGATTGTGCAGGCGGACGATGCCGTCGGATGCCGTGCCGTGGATCAGCAGACCGGGACCGGCCAGGGCGCGCACCTGGTCGCGCTCCTGTACGGGCAGGGGTGCCTCCCGGGCCGTCCACAGGGGGTGGTCCTCGTCGGCGAGCAGTGCCACGAACGCCTTCGACGCCCAGTACGGGGAGGCGGGGCCCGAGTAGGGCTGCACGGTGGGGGCGTGCGGGCCGTGCCAGCCCAGGGTCAGCAGGCCCCGGGAGTCCACGGCGCCACGGTCGAGGAAGTACCTCAGGCACGCGCTCGTGAGGTGGCGTGAGGCGCCCGGCGCCAGCGGCGTGTGGCCGGTCACGGCGCCGAGGGCGACGGCGGAGGCGGTGGCGAAGCGGTACGCGAGGGACCGGCCGAAGTGGACCGGCGCGCCGTCGGCGGCGAAGAGCAGGGCGAGGCTCTCCAGGTGGGCGCGCAGGCGGGGGCCGTAGGTGTTCAGGAGTTCGGTGTCCTGGGTCAGGTGCGCCTGGAGCATCGGGTACAGGTGCAGGGCCCAGCCGTTGTAGTGGTCGTAGGCGCGGCCGTCGCCGTCGGAGTACCAGCCCTCGCCCTGGTACCAGCCCTCCAGCAGCTCCAGTCCGCGCGCGCGGGCGCGTTCGGTCTCCTTGTCGCCCCGGCCGACCGCCTCCAGGAAGGAGGCGACGGTGAAGGGGAACAGGTACCAGTTGTTGGGGGAGGGGGTGTGGCGCAGCGCGTCGCGCAGCCAGCGCTCGGCGCTGTCCTGGACCTCCGGGTCCAAGTGGTCCCAGAGCCAGGGGCGGGTCAGCTGCAGTCCGAGTGCCACGGACGCGGACTCGACCATGGGCTGGCCCTGGATGTGAATGTCGCGGATGAGCGGCCAGGACTCCTCGTCGTCGCGTCCGGGCGTCCGGGTGCCGACGGCCAGCCCGTCCGCGTACCGGCGCAGCCAGCCGTGCGGGTCGGCGCCGTCGGCCCCGGCGACGCGGAAGGCGGCGGCCAGGAACGTCCGCGCGTATCCCTCCAGCCCGTCGGACCGGGTGCCCGACGCCGAAGGGCGTCCCGGCAGGTCGAGCAGGGCACCGCCCGGAGTGGCCCAGTGCCAGGCGGCGGCCAGCAGCCCGTCGGCCACGACCTGCCAGTGCGCGCGGGTGAAGCCGGTGTACGGGCTGAGTGCCGGGTCGGGGTCGGGCGGTATCAGGGCATGCCGGAGGGACGGTGCCATGGACTCTCCGTGGGGGTCGGAAGGGGTGTGGGCCGCGGGGCGGGGACCGGGTAGGCCGGGCGCGGCCCCTTTGGGCCGGGGTGGACCGGACGGGCCCGGCTCGGTCCCCCTGCGGACAGGACCCACCCGGCCCGCACGGACCGGGCGGGGCCGGCGTGGCTCGGTGGGACCGTACGAGCCGGGTTCGGCGCGGATGGACGGCGAGTCCGGCCTGCGTGAGTGGACCGGGAGGTCGGCCTCCGGACCGGGCGGGGCCGGCGTGGCTCGGTGGGACCGTACGAGCCGGGTTCGGCGCGGATGGACGACGAGCCCGGCCGACACGGGTGGACCGGGAGCCCGGCCCCGGACCGGGCGCGCGCGGCGTGGCCGACGGGGACCGGCCGAGCCCGCCACCGCTCAGGCCGATTCCCTGATCACCAAGTGGGTCGGGAGGATCAGCGGCGTGGGCTTCTCGTCGTTGATGAGGCGCAGGAGCATGCGGGTCATCTCGCGGCCGAGGGCCTCGATGGGCTGGCGGACCGTGGTCAGGGCGGGATGCGTGTGCTGGGCGGTCACGATGTCGTTGAAGCCGACCACGGCGACGTCCTCCGGCACCCGGCGACCGCGCTCGCGCAGCACGCGCAGGGCCGAGGCCGCCATCGCGTCCGAGGCGACGAACACCGCGTCCAGATCCGGATGTTCGTCGAGCAGCCGCTCCATCGCCGCGGCCCCGCCCGCCTCGCTGAAGTCCGCGTGCACCACCCGGTGGGCCGGGAGGCCGGCCAGCGCCAGCGCCTCACGGAACCCCAGGTACCGGGAGACACCGACGTGCATGTCCTGCGGACCGGTGATGGTGGCGATGGCCCGGCGGCCGCTGGCGATGAGGTATTCCGCGGCCTCCCGGGCGCCGCCCCGGTTGTCGGCGTCGACATAGTGCTGCGGCGCCCGCTCCAGCGGCCGTCCGCCGTAGACGACCGGGATGCCGCCGCCCTCGGCGACCTTGGCCAGGGGGTCGTTCTCCCGCAGGGCCAGCAGCATCACCCCGTCCGCGCCACGGGACTGCAGGATGCGGGTGAGGCGGTCACGGCCGCGCTCGGTGGCGGCCATGACCAGCAGGAGCTCCAGGTCGGACTCCTCGATGACGGCGTTCACCCCCGCGATCACCTCGGCGAAGAACTGGTTCGCGAACAGCGCCGGATCGTCGCTGGAGATCGCCAGGACGACCGCGCCGCGCCGCTGGGTGGCCAGGGAACGGGCGGCGGCGCTGGGGACGTAGCCAAGTTCGTCGATCGCGGTACGGACCGCTTCCAGGGCCTTCTTGCTGACGTGCGGGTGGTTGTTGAGCACCCGGGACACCGTCCCGCGTGACACACCGGCACGCTCGGCCACCTCGTCGAGCGTGGGCTGCCGACTGCTCATCTCTTACCGCCCTCGATCCCCTGATTCACGAAACCACCTGCACTGTTAGCGCTCCCAACATAGCGGGACCGCACCTGCCGCCGTACACCGTCGCTCACCCC
Organism: Streptomyces sp. NPDC110618; assembly: GCF_055657065.1. NCBI lineage: Bacteria > Bacillati > Actinomycetota > Actinomycetes > Kitasatosporales > Streptomycetaceae > Streptomyces > Streptomyces sp. NPDC110618. The sequence continues at coordinate 82,105 of NZ_JBVKBN010000019.1, forward strand.
GCCCCGCCACGGGCGTCGCGAATGAGACGCGCGTACCAGTGGGCGCTCTCCTTCAAAGTGCGCTCCTGGGTGGCATAGTCGACGTGGACCAGCCCGAAGCGGTGACGGTAGCCGAAGGACCACTCGAAGTTGTCCAGCAGCGACCAGACGAAGTAGCCGCGCAGGTCTACACCGGCCGCCAGGGCGCGGGCGCAGGCCCCGATGTGGCTGTCGAGGTAGGAGACACGTGTGGTGTCCCGCAGCCCCTCGTCGACGGCGGCGCCGTTCTCGGTGACGTACAGCGGCAGCGACGGATGCTCGGTGTGCAGGCGGGTCAGCAGCGTGAGCAGTCCGTCCGCGTCGATCTCCCAGCCCATCGCGGTCTTGGGGCGCCCGCCGTCGACCGTCCGCACGTACGGCGAGCCCGGGTAGGCGTGGCTCTGGGCGGTGTCGGACGCCGCCACCAGCATGGGCGAGTAGTAGTTGACGCCCAGGAAGTCCAGCGGGGTGGAGATCGCGGCCAGGTCGCCGTCGCGTACGTAGTCCCGCTCGCCCAGCGCGCGTGTGTCGTCCAGGACGTCCTCCGGGTAGGCGCCGCGCAGGAGTGGGTCGAGGAAGAGGCGGTTCTGCATGCCGTCGATGCGCCGGGCCGCGTCCACGTCCTCGATCCGGGTGCTGAGGGCGCGTACGTCGGTGAGGTTCAGGGTGATGCCGGCCTGCGCCTCCGGCATGGTCTGGAGCGCGAGACCGTGCCCGAGCAGCAGGTGGTGGACGGCTCGCAGCGCGGACGCCGGTTCGCGTCGGCCGGGGGCGTGGCGGCCGGTGGCGTAGCCGAGGAAGGCCGAGCACCACGGCTCGTTGAGGGTGGTCCAGTTCCCGATCCGGTCGCTGAGCGCGTCATGGACGGCACAGGCGTAGTCGGCGAAGCGCAGGGCGGTGTCGCGTACGGGCCAGCCGCCGGCGTCCTCCAGCGGCTGCGGCAGGTCCCAGTGGTACAGCGTCGGCCACGGTTCGATGCCGTGCTCCAGCAGCGTGTCCGTGAGTCTGCGGTAGAAGTCCAGTCCGCGCTGGTTGACCGGGCCCGTGCCGTCCGGCTGGATGCGGGGCCAGGCGATCGAGAACCGGTAGGCGCCCAGGCCCATCCCGGCCATCAGGGCGACGTCGTCGCGGTAGCGGTGGTAGTGGTCGGTGGCGACGGCGCCGGAGTCGCCGCCGTCCACGGCGCCCGGGGTCGCCGAGAAGGTGTCCCAGATGGAGGGGCCGCGCCCGTCCTCGGTGACGGCGCCCTCGATCTGGTAGCTGGAGGTGGCCGCGCCCCACACGAAGTGCTCGGGGAACAACCGGGTCTGGGACAGGCCGGGCTCGGTGGCGGTGCTCACGCCTTCACGGCTCCTTCCATGATGCCGCCGATGATCTGGCGGCCGGAGATGACGAAGACCACGAGCAGCGGCAGGGTCGCGACCAGGGCTCCGGAGAACATCAGGGTGTAGTCGGTGTAGTAGCCGGTGGACAGCTGGTTGAGGGCGAACTGGACGGTGGGGTTGTCCTGTTCGAGGACCGCGAGCGGCCAGAGGAACTCGTTCCACGCGCCCATGAACGTGAACAGCGCGAGCACGCCGGCGCCGGGGCGCAGCGCGGGCAGGACGACCGTCCAGTAGATGCGGAAGGTGGAGCAGCCGTCCACGCGGGCGGCCTCGATGAGTTCGTCGGGCACGGCACGCTCGGCGTACTGGCGCATCAGGAAGACGCCGAAGGCGGAGACCAGGAACGGCACGATGACGGCCTGGAGCTGGTTGGTCCAGCCGAACTCCACCATGATCATGTACAGCGGGATGATGCCCATCTGCACCGGGACCATCATCGTGCCCAGGATCGCGATGAGCAGGAAGTTCTTGCCCCGGAAGCGCAGTTTGGCGAAGGCGAACCCGGCCAGGGTGCTGAAGAACACCACCGAGACGGTGATGGTCAGCGAGGCGATCGCGGAGTTCACCATGCCCTTGAGGAAGTGGGCGTTCTCGGCCTCGAAGAGCCGGTTCATGTTGTCGAACAGGTTGCTGCCCGGCACCAGCGGCGGCGGCCAGTCACCGACCACGTCGTTGGAGCGGCTGGCGACGACGAACAGCCAGTACAGCGGGAAGGCGGACAGTGCGATGGCGGCCAGCAGGGTCACATGGACCAGGGGTGAGGAGGACTTGCGCACGGTCACTTCATCCTTCGCACGAGCAGGTAGTTGACGACCGTCAGCAGCAGGATGATGAGGAACATCATCCAGGCGACGGCGGAGCCGTATCCGTAGTCGAAGTTCTTGAACGCCTTCTCGAACATGAACATCGACATGGTCTGGAACTGCCGCAGGCTGCCGCCGGTGATCGCGTCGCCGCCCTGGCCGAAGATGAGGGGCTCGGTGAACAGTTGCAGGCCGTGGATGGTGGAGGAGATCACCGTGAAGATCACCGCCGGGCGGATCATCGGGACGGTGATGCTCCACAGCTGCCGACGCCGGCTCGCGCCGTCCAGGTCCGCCGCCTCGTACAGCTCGCGCGGGATGGACTGCATGGCGGCGAGGTAGATCAGCGCGTTGTAGCCGGTCCACCGCCAGTCGACCATCACCGAAATGGCAAGCCACGACGACCACTTGTCGGCGCGCCAGTCCACCGGGCCGATGCCCAGCAGGTCCAGCAGACCGTTCACCATGCCGGCGTCGCGGTCGAAGATCTGGCTGAAGACGATGCCCACCGCGGCGACCGAGGTGACGATCGGCAGCAGGATGCCCAGCCGCAGCAGCGTCATGTGGCGCAGCTTCTGGTTGAGCAGATTCGCGATGACCAGTGCCATCAGCAGCTGGGGCACGGTGGCCAGGACGAGCATGCCCAGCGTGTTGACGGTGGCGTTCCAGAAGTCGGGGTCGTTGAAGAGGTCCGCGTAGTTGTCGAGCCCGACGAAGTCCCCCTTGCCGCCCATCTGCCAGTCGTGCAGGGAGACCCAGGCGGTATAGCCGAGCGGGTACAGGCCGAAGACGGCGAACAGCACGAAGAAGGGGGCGATGAAGAGGTAGGGCGAGCCGTTCCTGTCCAGCCGGGACAGCAGGCGTGCGCGGTTCTTCTCGGGTGGCGGGTCGGCGTGCGCCTCGTCGCGGACCGAGGGGCGCGGCCGGAGTTGGGTGGCCAAGGTGGTTCCTTCGGAGGTCGAGGGGCCGGGCGCGGCGGCGGGGGCTGTACGCGTGAGCCGGTCAGGAGAGCCACTGCGGTACGGCCTGGGTGGGAGAGCCGCCGCACCCGGCGGCACAGGGGTTATCGAACGAGGCGCTCGGCGTCCGCGACCGCCTTGTCCCATGCCTTGTCGGGCGAGAGCTTGCCCTGCTCCACGGCGGTCAGCGCGGCGACCACGGCGTCGTTGATCGCGATGTTCTGCGGTCCGAGGTAGACCGGCTTGAGCGCCTTGACGCTCTCACCGAAGATCTTGCCGACCGGGGCGTCGGAGAAGTACGGCGCGCTGTACTCCTTCACCTCGGGGCTGTCGATGGCCTTGAGCGCGGAGGGGAAGTTGCCCTTCGCCTTGAACGCGGTGGTCTGCCCCTTGGCGCTGGTCAGGAACTTCACCAGGTCCGCGGCCTCTTCGGGATGGTCGCTCTGCTGGGGAACGGCCAGGAAGGAACCGCCGCGCACCGCGCCGTTGCCGGGAACCTTCGCCACGTCCCACTTGCCGGCGTTCTCCTCGCCGGACTGCTGCTCGATCATGCCGAGCATCCAGGACGGGCAGGGAATCGTGGCGAACGTGCCCTTCTTGAAGCCCGCGTTCCACTGAGGGCTCCACGGCGTGATGTTGCCCGACAGGCCCGCGTCGACCAGCTCGGTGGTCTTGTCCCACGCGGCCTTGACCGCCGGGTTGGAGTCGATGACCAGCTCGTTGTCGGTGTCGTAGTAGGTGTGGTCGCCCTGCTGCATCAGGATGTTCTGGTAGACGCTGCCGGCCGAGTCGAAGAAGTGGGCGCCGGTCTTGGCCCGGGTGAACTTCTTGCCGGTGGCCAGGTAGTCGTCCCAGGTCGGCCACAGGGCGCCGACCTCGTCCCGGTCGGTGGGCAGCCCGGCCTTCTCGAACAGGTCGGTGCGGTAGCACATGCCCTGGGCGCCGACGTCCGTGCCCAGGCCGACCAGGTGCTTGCCGTCCTGGGTCAGCGCCTGGTCCCACTTCCAGTCCAGGTACTCGCCCTTCAGCGACCCGGCGCCGTGATCCAGCAGGTTGACGAACTGATCGGGTGTCGTCATGTACTGGCTGAGGTTGCCCTCCTCTATCGCCACGATGTCGCCGGCCCCGCTCCCGGTGGCGATCCATTGCTGCAGCTTGGGCGCGTAGTCGCCGAGCTTGGCGATGTTCTCTTCCTTGATCTCGATGTTCGGGTGCGCGGCCTCGTACTCCTTGTAGAGGTCCTCGTAGCCGAACTGGGCGAACGTCTTGATCACCAGCGTGGTCTTCCCGGACGCGCTGTCGCCGTCGTCGCCCCCGCAGGCCGCCACTGCGGTCAGCGACGCCGCGGCCGTCAACGCCGCCAAGGTTCGCGTGAGTCGTCTCATTGCACGGTTCCTCTCCTCGCGCCAGGCGATTGCCGGGAGCGGTAACAGTCCGATGGGGAAGGGTTTTCAAGCACGGGACCACCATGCACCTGGGGTGACGCCACAGCTGCAGCCGGTGTTGGCGTTCGCTTCTGTGCAGAGACTGGAAGCGGTAACAGCGAGGAGATTAGGTCATCGTCCAGGCGCTGGGAAGGGTGTCGTCGAATTATTTCGACGTGTACGACCCGTTGACACGCTCCTCGCGGGGCCCCCACGATCGGCCACTGACGCCACAGCAGGCCGGGTCGAAACGGAACAAGGACCCGGAATGTCACTCAGAACAAGGCTCTGCGCTGTCGGCCTGCCCGCCGTCCTCGTCGTGGGACTGGTCGCGGCCGAGGCACCCGCCGAGACCACCGCCTACGAGCGGATCCTCAACGGCACGTTCAGCAGCGGAAAATCCCCGTGGTGGAGCAGCGGAAGCACCCCGTCACGGGTGGTGGACGGCAGACTGTGCGCCGATGTCCCGGCCGGCACCACCAATGTGTGGGACTCGATGATCGCCCAGGACAACATCCCCCTGGAGGCGGACCAGACCTACACCCTGCGCTTCACCGCGTCGGCCACCGTCGACACCGGCGTCCGTGCGGTGCTGCAACTGGGGCTGCCCCCGCGCACGACCACGTTCAACAAGACGATCAACCTCACCTCCACCCCGCAGACCTTCACCGTCTCGGGCCTGTCGAAGGCCTCCGACCTGCACGGACAGCTCTCCTTCCAGCAGGGCGGCGCCGCGAAGCCGTTCACCCTGTGCCTCGACGACATCTCGCTCACCGGTGGGGTCCTGCCGCCGGGCGGCGGCCGTGACTTCGGCTCCCCGGTGCGGGTCAACCAGTACGGCTACGAGACCTCCGGCCCCAAGAAGGCATCCATCGCCGACCCCTCGACCGGGCCGGTGCCGTGGCGGCTGGTCGACTCCTCCGGCACCGTCGTACGCCAGGGTCGTACCAAGGTCGTCGGTGACGACCCGGGCTCGGGCGACCATGTGCACATCGCCGACTTCAGCTCGTACCAGAAGACTGGGAGCGGTTACAGTCTGCTGGTGGGCGACCGTTCCAGCGCGCCCTTCGACATCTCGGCCAACCCCTACGCCGCCCTGCGCACCGACGCCCTCTCCTACTTCTACCCGGCCCGCAGCGGCATCGAGATCGAGGCCGCCCACGCCGGAGAGGCCTACGCCCGCCCGGCCGGACACCTCGGCGTCGCACCGAACAAGGGCGACACCGACGTCCCCTGCCAGCCCGGCACCTGCGACTACTCGCTGGACGTCCGGGGCGGCTGGTACGACGCGGGCGACCACGGAAAGTACGTGGTCAACGGCGCCCTCGCGGCCTGGCAGCTGATGGACACCTATGAGCGCGCCCGCGACCGGCACGACCGAGCGGCCGTGGGCGACGGGCTGCTGAACATCCCCGAGAACGACAACGGCGTGCCCGACGTGCTCGACGAGGCCCGCTGGGAGACCGAGTTCCTGCTCCGGATGCAGGTCCCCGAGGGGCAGCCGCTGGCCGGCATGGCCCACCACAAGATCCACGACGCCGCGTGGACGGCCCTGCCCACCCTGCCCCACCAGGACGCCCAGCCCCGCTACCTGCACGCGCCGAGCACTGCCGCGACCCTGAACCTCGCCGCCGCGGCCGCACAGAGCGCCCGGGTGTGGAAGCCCTACGACAAGGCCTTCGCCGCCCGCTGCCTGAGCGCGGCCAAGGCCGCGTGGCGGGCAGCCCTCGCCCACCCCGACCGCTACGCCCCGGACAGCGACGAGATCGGCGGCGGCGCCTACGACGACACCCGTGTCACGGACGAGTTCTCCTGGGCGGCCGCCGAGCTGTACGCCACCACCGGCGACCGCGCATACCTGCGGCACATCGACGCGGAGCTGACCCGCACCGGGTTCTCCTGGCGGGACACCGAGGGCCTCACCGATCTGACCGTCGTCCGGCTGCCCCACCGCTTCCCCGGCCGCATGGTGCGCGAGGCCCGCGAACGCGTGATCTCCGTCGCCGACACCTTCCTGCGGGACCAGAAGTCCCAGGGCTACCCGAACCCCTACCTCCCGGCGGACGGCAAGTACGTCTGGGGCTCCAACAGCGCCTCCGCCAACAACGCCCTGGTCCTCGCCACCGCGTACGACCTCACCCACCGGCCCGCCTACCGCGACGCGGTGCTGGAAACCCTGGACTATCTGCTCGGCCGCAACGCCCTCGACCAGTCCTTCGTCACCGGCTACGGCGAGCGGGCCAGCCACAACCAGCACAGTCGCTGGTGGGCCCACCAGCTCAACCCCGCACTGCCCAACCCGCCGGCCGGATCCCTCGCGGGCGGCCCCAACTCCGCCCTCCAGGACCCCGTCGCCCAGCAGAACCTGGTCGGCTGCAAGCCCGCGACCTGCTACATCGACGACATCTTCGCGTTCTCGACCAACGAGGTAGCGGTGAACTGGAACTCCGCCCTCGCCTGGGTGGCCACCTTCGCCGCCGCCCGCTGAGCCGTCCGGCGACCGCGCGCACCGACCGCATCGACCGCACCGGCGCATCCACCGCACCGGGCGGCCGGTGCCGCCCCGCCGGCGAACCGCACCACCGCCGCAGGTACCCACCCGCGCAGGACGAGCCCGGGTGGGCACCCCGAGCCTGGGCCCCGCGGCAGCCCACCCCACGAAGGGAGCGGAATCGCCCCATGAAAACGCTGCACCGAGTCGCGGCAGGCCTCGCCTGTCTCGCAGCCGTCCCCGTCTGGACCCTGACCTCCGCCGACTCCGCGTCGGCGGCCGACCCGACCACCCTCACCAGCGGCTTCTACGTCAACCCGAACTCCAGCCCGGCCGCCTGGGTGGCCGCCCACCCCTCGGACTCACGCGCGGGCTCGATCCAGTCGAACATCGCCTCCCGGCCCATCGCCCGCTGGTTCGGCACCGGCTCCACCGGCAGCTCCGTCGCCAGCTACATCGGTCAGGCCGACAGCCATGACAAACTCCCCGTCGTCGTCGCGTACAACCTCCCGGGCCGGGACGCCTGCGGAGGGGAGTCCGGGGGCGGCGCGGGCAGTGTCGCCGAGTACAAGACGTGGATCTCCACCTTCGCCGCGGCCATCGCCGACCGGCCCGCCGTGGTCGTCATCGAACCCGACGCCCTCGGCGACTTCGGCTGCATGTCCCAGACGAAGATCAATGAGCGCCTGGACATGCTCACCTACGCGACCCGCATGTTCCAACAGAAGGCCCCGAACACCTGGGCCTATCTCGACGGCGGCAACGCGGGCTGGACCTCGGCCGCCACCATGGCCGACCGGCTGGCCGCTGCGGGCGTGGCCAACGTCCGCGGATTCTCCGTCAACGTGTCCAACTACTACTCCACCAGCGCCTCGCTGACCTATGCCAACGCCGTCAAGGCCGACCTCGGCGGCGGCGCCCGCTTCGTCATCGACACCAGCCGCAACGGCAACGGCTCCAACGGCGAGTGGTGCAACCCGCCCGGCCGCAAACTCGGCACACCACCGCAGACCGGGGGCGGCGCCGACATGCTGCTCTGGGTCAAGACGCCCGGCAACAGCGACGGCAAGTGCGGTATCGCGCCGACCGTGGCGGCGGGCGTCTTCAGCCCCGACATAGCCGTGCGCCTGATCAACGGAACGTGATCAGGCGCACGGACGGATTCCGGGTCAGCCGCGCTGGGGCAGCCCGATGTGCTGTGTTACCGCTTCCAACTCGGCCCGCGGCGGCGCGGCCAGGCGCGCGGTGATCACCAGCGTGCCCTCCTCGATCTGGTAGTCGAGCGGAAGCCCCAGCCCCCGCATGGCCGCCACCATCCCGGTGTTGGACGCCTGCGTCACCGCGTACACGCTCGCGCAGCCGGCCGACTCGGCCATCCGCACCAGCCTGCGCAGCAGTTCGCCGCCGATGCCCCGGCGCTGCCAGGCGTCCTCGACGATCAGCGCCACCTCGGTCTCGTCACCGTCCCACAGCAGGTGACCGAGGCCGACGATCCGGCCCGACGCCGTCTGCACGGCGAGCGTGCGCCCGTACCGCGGGCTGAGGAGGTGGTTCAGATACCGGTCCGCGTCGCCGACCGGGCCGTGGTACCGCCTGCTCAGCGTCCGTGTCGAGCACCGCTCGTGCATGGCCTTCGCCGCCTCGACATCGCGCGGGTCGGCGCGGCGCACGGTGATGTCGCTGCCCTCGGGCAGGGTCAGTACGTCCTCACCGGCCGGGACGCGTGGGCCCAGCCGGGCGTCCAGCTCGACCAGGGCGCGGGCCCGCGCGAACTCGGTGGGGGTGAACGGCAGGTACGGCCGCTCCACGGTGATCACTCCGCCTTCCGGTGCCCGCAGCCGCATCACGGTGTCCTCCAGTACGCCCTCGACGGGCACGCCCTGCGGCGCCCGTCCGGCGACCGGGGCGCCGGGGAGCTGGCGGATGGTGCAGCGGCCCAGCAACTGCCGCAGCGCGAGGGGCAGTTCCGCGGCGTCCAGGGCGGTGCGGGTGGCGAGGCCCAGTACCCGGGTCGGCGCGTCCACGAGGTCGTGGGTGTCGGCACGCTCGATCCAGGTGCTGGTGCCGCCCGCCAGGGAGACGGCACGGGTGATCTCGGCGGCGGCGAGTTCGCCCGGGGCACGCAGCAGGAACTCGTCGACCGTGCCGTCGCCCAGCGGGTGCGTCTGCAGGCTCAGGATGTCAACCCGCAGCTCCGCCAGAGCCGTGCACAGCGCGGCCAGCGAGCCCGGTGCGTCCTTCACCGTGGTGCGCATCCGCCACAGGGTGCTCTCACCGGAGGCCACCTCCGACGGCCCGGTCCGCTCGGCGGCGGACCGGGCACCGGTATCGTCCGCGGGCGGTGCGTGGCCGTGGCGGCGTGCCCACCACACGTGGAACGCGGCCGTGGCGATCAGTACGGCCGCCGACACCAGTAGCAGCTGAGGTCCGTCGGGGCCGTGCCCGATCAGGTTGGCGACGGCGTCGGCGACCGCGACGGCCGTGAAGAGCGCGGCGAGCTCGATGACGTCCCGCCGCCAGTGGTGGACGGGACGGCCGTTCTTCGCGCGCGTCACATCAGACATGTCTCGACTCATGCGGCCACTGTGAAGGAACGGTGTTGCGTGATCACGAACGGTTTGTGACCACCGGGTAACGGTCATGTTTTGGCTGGTTTTGTCCCTGCGTTGTGTGCGTCACGCGGCCACCTCCGCGGCCAGCGCGCTGCGCAGCCGACGGGCCTGGGACAGGAGCCGCGAGGAGCCCCGCCGGTCCGCCGTGCCGGCCAGATGCGGCAGCTCGCCCCGTGCGCCGGTGCGCTCGGCGCAGTCCGCCGCCACGGCGAGCAGATCCGCGAGCCCGCGCGGCGGGGTGCCCGGCCGTTCGCCGGACTGGTCCGCCAGCAGGGCGGGCAGGGCGTGCCGGAGTATCTCCCACACCGTGGCGTTCGCCCCGGCGGCCGCCGCTGTCCGTAGCGACTCCACCAGCCGTGACGGCTTGACCGCCCCGGTGCCCACCAGTTCCCCGAGATCCGTGCCGAGCCGCCCGGCGTCCAGCAGACCCCGCGCCGCCAGTACGAGCACGGCGTCCACGGCGGCCAGCCGGTCCTCCTCGTGCCGGGCGCCGAGCGCGTAGGCCAGCCCGAGGTGCAGGGCCGGGCCCGCCTCGCCGGCCGACTCCGCGAGCCGGGGGAGGATCTCGGCTATCCCCCGGGCACTGTTGACTGCGGTGTCCGACAGGTCCCGCAGCAGCCTGACCACGACCGGTTCGGGCTGTTCGGGCGACAGGGCCGCCCAGTGCGGACGCAGGTCGCCGTCCCAGTGGTAGCAGTGCCAGCGGTCGGCGTGGACGGTGACCGGCCTTCCCAGCGGGTGGAATTCCGGCGGGAAGTCCCGCTGCAGCGCGTCGAGTTCGGCCGCCTCCAGGAGGATCCGGGGCCCGTTGGCGCGCCGCCGCACCTGGGGCAGGGCCGGGTCGGGCGCGGTGAGCCACTGGGCGAGCCGTCTTCCCTCGGGCGTGCCCAGCGCCGCCGCCCGCTCCGCGGCCGCCCGCGCCGCCGTACGGTCCTGGCGCCGGACTCGGAGCAGGGCCTGCGCGAAGTCGGTGACCATGACCCGGGCGTCGGCCTCCCGGTAGGCGGCGAGCCGGTCCACCAGCTCCTCCGGGTCGATCAGGCCGGTGCTCCAGGTGGGCGTGGACAGCAGGAAGGGCGGCGGGTCGGCGGGGATGCGCCGGGCGATCTCCCAGACGCGGGCGTTGAAGGCCCGGCCGAGCGGACTGTGCACGCAGCCCGCGTTCGACAGCGGATCGGCGGACGCTTCCGGCGCGCCCTTGGTCAGCAGGGCGGCCAGCACGGTCTCGATGTGCCGGTGCTGGTGGAAGTAGTGCACATTGACGCTGCCCGACGCCATCCACGGCAGGCGACCCACCACCGGCTCCAGGGCCTCCCGCAGGGCGTCCGGATCGCTGTGGGCGCCGCGCACCAGGCCGTCCAGCGTGCGCTCGAAGGCCTGCACGTCATCGACTGCCGCCAGCAACGCCCCGACCTCTTCGGCGAGTTCGGCGGGCGACCGCGGCGCGGGGGCGAGGCGTACGGGCGCGGGAACCGGCGGCAAGGTCTCCTCGTACGCCTCCTGCCGGTCCAAAACCGCGCCCAGGGCCTCGGCCACCCGGGTCCGCAGGGTCGGGCTCAACTGCTCGGCAGCGGCGAGGAGTTCGTCCCGGACATCCGGCTCGCCGGTCCTCGGCGCGTGCCGCTCCACCAGCTTCACCGCGCGCTCCTGCAGCTGGGAGTCGGGGTGCCCGAAGGCCTGGGCCAGGGGCGGCAGCAGCGTGTCGGCGCCGGTCGGGTCCTGGGCGAGGACCTTGCCCAGCAGGATGAGCTGGGCCCGAACCAAGGTCTTCTCCGTGCGGAACAGCATCCCCTCCGACAGCTCGGCCAGCCGCAGGTGCGGGAGTTCACCCGACACGGCGAGCCCGGCCAACAGGGACTGGGCGTACGCGGCGACCGGTGAGGCGGCGTCCGCGGCGAGCGCCGTCCAGTCCGCGATCCGCTCCCGCTGCTCCTCCGGCGTCGGTGCCAGCGCCTGGAGCAGCCGCAGGAACGCGCGTACGTCGGCCGGTCGGCCGCCCCGCAGCAGCCGGGACACGCATCCGTCCAGCAGCTTCCCCCGGTCCAGGGTGCCCTCCCCGGCGAGCCGGGTGAGGGTGGTCGGCCAGCTGTTGGGGCCGTCACCGGCCAGCCATCCGAACACCGAGCCGAGATCGTCGATCTCGAACAGCGCGGCCACCAGATCCGGCAGCTGTGGCTCCGGCCGCAGCCGGTCCGCGAGCGAGCCGACGCGCGCCCAACCGGCGCTGATGTGCGTCATCCAGCCGCGCACGTAGGCATCAGTGACCGGCGCCGGACAGGCCGCGAGCCGCACCAGGCCGTTCATCAGCTCGTACGGCACGCGCGCGCTCACCGGGCGCCGGGCGAGCCGGTGGGTGACATCGGCGATCCAGTCGAGGTCCCGGTCGGAGAGGATGTCGATCAGCAGCTCGGTCGGCGCGGGCGACCACATGAAGTCGGTGGCCGCCAGCCAGTTCGCCACGGCCGCGGCGCCGGTCTGGCACGCCGCCCCGGCCAGGTGCAGGGAGGGCAGCGCCCGGCGCCCCCGGTCGCTCCAGCGGTCGGCACGCAGGTCCTTGCGCAGGTCCTTCAACTCGGGCACGAACGCCCGCCGTTCGCCGTCGGTCATCCCGTCGAGCAGGTTCACCACCTCGGTGATCCGCCCCGCCCGTACCGCGTCCATCAGCCCGCTCATCGCACACCCCCGTCGACCCGTGCGGTCCGTCCGTCCCGCTGCGCCGCTTCGCCCCGCCGCACCATGCGTACCGCCAGCGCGTGCTTGCAGGGGCCGCGCCCGCCCCGGTACTTCGCCCACCACTGGCAGGTGCAGCTCAGCACACCGGCCTCCTCCCGCACCCGGTGCACATGGCCGTCCGCGGCCGTCACCGTACCGAGTACGCCGTCCAGGGCGACCGCGCCCGCCGCCACCAGCTCACGCGCGGAGCGCAGTCTGGGGTTGTGGCGCTCCACGCGCGCGGAGTCGTAGGGCAGTTCCCGGTGGAAGTACGCCGCCTCCGCGGTGTCGTAGCCGACCCGGCCCGAGGTTCCGAGGCGGACCAGGGCCGCCCGGACGCGCTCGGCGGTCAGGCCCGAGGACGCCGCCAGGTCGGCGATGTCGATCCGCGGCTCCCAGGCCAGGAGCACCGAGATCAGCTCCGCGTCCTCGGCGGCCTCGTCGGTGGCGAGCGCGTCCAGGACGCCGCCCTCGCCCGAGAAGCCGCGCGAGGCGTCCGGCGACAGGGTGAGGGTGAGCCGCATGCCCGGCAGGACCAGCTCCCAGGCGCTCGCGGTCGGTGCCGAACCCGCGCCGACCACGGGGCCGTAGATCCGCAGCGCCGTCGCGTGCCGCAGCGCCCGCTGGAGCGCGGACAGGCGCTCCGGGCCCGGCAGGCAGACCGCGCCCGGTACCGCCCGGCTCGTGGCGCGCAGCCCGCGCCCCGCCGCGACCAGCCAGCGCGGGCCGCCCGCGGCGCCGCGCACCCCGGCCTTCGGCAGCGCGCGCAGGAACCGCACGGCCTCGGCCGCGGGAAGTTCGGCGCGCAGGTCGAAGCCCGCCGCGATCACCTGGGACTCCGCGAAGCCGCGCAGCCAGCGGTCCGGGAGCGGCACCTTCTTCTCCACCACCGGCCCGTCCAGTGTGGTCACCGTCAGCTCCTCCGGGCCGACGCGCAGGTGCAGCGGATCGTCCGTGCCGAGCCGCGAAAGGGCCTCCCGCAGCGGGTTGTTGACGTCCACGTTCGTCGTGCCGTGGCCCACTTCGGCGCCGTCGAGGCCCGCCGTGAGCACATCCAGGCGGGCGTACACACCGCCGCAGCCGGAGAAGGACTCGAAGCGCAGCCGGTCGCCGTTTCCGGTCACCACCGGGTCCAGGGAGGCGCGCAGTTGGCGCTGGTAGTAGCGCGCCGCCGCCACGTCCGCCACCGCGAGAAGGCCCGCCGAGGCGGCCTGAGGACTCGTCAGGAACCCGGCGAAGAACCGGGGATGGTCGGCGGCCCCGGTCGGCGTCGCGCCCCGTGAGGTCTCCAGACCCAGGCGCCGGCCGTCCGCGGTTGATTCCAGCACGGAGGGTCGGCGATAGGCCACTGCCTGCAGTGATCGCGTCATGGGAAAACCGTAGACGCCACCACTGACAATCGGCCTGACCTGCCAAAACGGCCTCGCCGACGCGGAGTTGCGGGCCAACCGGACGTCCGCGCCGGTCGGGCCGGCAGGTGGCGCGGGTGTGCCGCGCGCCGGGGGATGACGCCGGTGCGCGGCACACCCGCAGGCTACGCCGGATATGGGCCGACCAGGCTCGCGTCGGCATTCGATCCCGTGCGTCAGGCTGCCGCGGCCATGAGCCGCACGCCCTCCCGGATGCGCACCGGGGACAGGTGCGCGTAGCCGAGCACCAGCCGTACGTCGTCGTGGTCGCCCGGCGCGTGCGCGCACTCCGACAGCAGCCGCACCGCGACCCCGGCGGCGGTCACGCGTGCCTGGAAGTCCGCTTCGGGGCCGTAGCGCTTCGGGAGCACGGCGATGACGTGCAGCCCGGCCGCGATGCCCGACACACGGGCGCCCGGGAAGTGCTCCTCCAGTGCGGCGACCAGGGCGTCCCGGCGCTCCCGGTAGGCGCGCTGGCAGCGGCGCAACTGGCGGTCGTAGTCGCCGCGTTCCACGAACCGGGCGAACAGCGCCTGGTCGAGGGTGGGGTGGCCGAGATCCATCGTCCGCTTGCGCTCGACGACCTCGTCCGCGAGCGCCTGGGGGACCAGCAGCCAGCCGAGCCGCAGACCGGGGGCGAGCGACTTGCTGACCGAGCCGGTGTACGCCACCCGCTCCGGGTCGAGGCCCTGGAGGGCGCCCACCGGGGCCCGGTCGTAGCGGAAGTCGCCGTCGTAGTCGTCCTCCAGGACGTACCCGTCCACCGAGCGCGCCCAGTCCAGGAGTTCGGCGCGACGCCGCGCGGAGTAGGCGATTCCGGTCGGGTACTGGTGCGCGGGTGTCGTGACGATCGACCGGACGTCCGAGGCGCGCAGCGGGTCGAGCGCGAGGCCCTCGGCGTCCAGCGGCAGGGGCACCGTGGTGACGCCCGCGGCGGCGTACAGCGCGTTGTGCTGGGGGCTGCCGGGGTCCTCGACGCCGACCGTGCGCAGCCCGCGCGCGTGCAGCGCGAAACCGAGCAGCGTCGTCGCCTGCGCCACCCCGGACACGACGACGAGCCGCTCCGGGTCCGCGACCACGCCCCGGCGGCGGGCGACGAGTCCGGCCAGCGCCGTGCGCAGCCGGGGCAGCCCGCGCGGGTCGGGGTAGCCGAGGTCCGCGTGCGGCAGTTCGGCCAGTACGCCGCGCTGCGCCGTGGCCCACGCGGCGCGCGGGAACAGCGACAGGTCCGGTGTGCCGGGCACGAAGTCGGCCCGCGTTCCGGGGGAGCGGGGCGCGAGGTCACGCGCGCGTGGCGACGCCGACCGTACGGCACCGCCCACCCAGGTACCGGCGCCCCGGCCGCTGCGCAGATAGCCCTCCGCCGTGAGCTGCTCGTACGCCTCGGTGATCAGCCCCCGCGACACACCCAGGTCGGCGGCGAGATCGCGGCTCGACGGCAACCGGGTCCCGGAGGCCAGCCGCCCCGACCGCACCGCCTCGCGCAGCGCCGCCTGCAACGCCCGCCCACGCGCGCGTGCCGGTGCCGCGGCGGCGGGCAGCAGCAGTTCCCAAGCGGCCGAACCGGCCCCCGGATCGCCGACCCCTGGCTCCTCGGCTCCCGGCGAATTGGTCTCCGAAGCAGTCACAAAAGTGGACCTTAAACCGGACCGCCCCGATTCCTAGCGTCGGTTCCATGAACGCCACCACCACGCGCGGGGCTCTGCTCGCCGCGCTCGCCTGTGTCCTCGTCGGAGGCTCCTTCACTGCCAACAGCGTCCTCGGCGACTACCCGTACGCGGGCGGCCAGTTCCTGCGCTACGGACTGGCCTGCCTGCTGCTCGTGCCCCTGGCTGGCCGGGGCGCGGCCGCACGGCTGCGGACGCTCACCGCCCGTCAGTGGGTCCGCCTGGCTCTGCTCGCCGCGGTCGGCATGGTGGGCTTCAACCTCGCGGTCATCGCCGCGGAGCGCTCCGCGGAACCGGCGGTTCCAGGGGTGCTGGTGGGGTGTGCGCCGGTGGTGGTGGCGGTCATGGTGCCGATGCTGGACGGGCGCCGCCCGCAACGGGTCGTGCTCTACGGTGCCTCACTCGTCGCTCTGGGCGCGCTCACCGTCCAGGGCTGGGGTCGTACGGACGCGGCGGGCATCGCCTTCTCCGTGTGCGCCCTGGCCGGTGAGGTGGGCTTCGCCGTGCTGGCCGTGCCGGTGGTACGCCCCCTGGGGCCGCGGCTGCTCTCCGCCACGGTGTGCGGCCTGGCGGCGGCCGAATCCGCACTCGTGGCCCTGGTCGTCGACGGCACGGCGTGGCTGCGCCGCCCGGACGGGACGGAGACCGCGGCTCTCCTGTGGCAGGCCGTGATCGTCACCGTGATCGGCTTCGTGTGCTGGTACATGGCCATGCAGCGCATCGGCGCCGAGCGCGCCACGCTGTTCTCCGGCCTGATCCCGGTGGCGGCCGCGTGTACTGCCCCTCTGGTGGGCACGGGGTCGTACGGGGCTGCCCAGGCGGTGGGAAGCGCGCTGGTGGGGGCGGGCGTGGTCCTCGGCTCCGGGGCCCTGTCGCGACGCCGGCCGGCACCGGACGCGAAGGTCCGGGAGAAGGCCGAGGTACGCATGGCGGCGGGGCGCGGCGGCCATCGTCCCGGAAACTGAGCCCGGGCCCTGGAGGTCCGGGGCTCAGCGTCCGCCGGAATCGCGCCCGCGGACTCGGAACCCCCGCCCCCGCTCCTCACCGGCTGCCGTCGAGAATCACCCGCGCCACCAGCGCCGGGTCGTCGTTCATCGGGACGTGGCCGCAGCCGGGGAGCCGGACGAGGCGGGCGCGGGGGATGATCTGCTTGGCCCGGATGCCCTGGCGACGCAGGAGGACCCGGTCCCTGGTGCCCCAGGCCACGGTGACCGGGATGCCGGGGACGTCGTCGGTGAACTGGACCGCGTCGCCGGCCCGGAGGGTCTCGGTGAAGGCGGGCGCGTGTGCGAGGGCCCGGGTCTCGGCGATCACCGCCTCGGGTGAACGACGGCCGGGGCGGGCGTAGATGGTGCTCGTCAGGGCCGTGCGACCGGCCGTGCTCCGGGCGAGGCGGTGCACCATGGGCTCGGGCATCCGCTCCGCGATGCGCCGCATCGTCAGCAGCAGCGTGAAGGCGTAGCGGCGTTCGTTCTGCGACCAGAATCCGGCGGGGGAGAGGGCGGTGACGGACCGTACGAGCTTCTCCCGGCCCAGTTCCAGGGCGAGCAGCCCGCCCAGTGAGTTGCCCGCGACATGCGGCCGGTCCACGTCCAGCGCCTCGCACAGGGCGCCCAGCGTGGCGGTCACCGTGGGCAGGTTGTGCGGCAGCCCCTCCGGCAGGGCCGGGGACGCGCCGAAACCGGGCAGGTCGACGGCTATGACGTCGCGCTCGGTCGCCAGGATGTCCAGCACCGGGTCCCACGCCTGCCGGTGGTGGCCGATCCCGTGCAGCAGGAGCAGCGGCTCACCGCGGCCCACGCGCGCGTACGAGACGGTCACGGGTCGTGGGCCCTGTGCGGAGGGGACCTCGAAGGAGACGGTGGCGGCGGACATGGGTGCTCCTCGGCGGTGATGGTCGACGATGCCGTAGACAGCTTGTCAGCAATTGCTACTGTCGGGTAGACCCGACCCGGACCCACCCTTGACCCACCCCCGACCCGCCGGGGACCGGCCAACTCGGCGCGATCCATGCGCTGTTCTTTGCTTCTGCGACCGCTCGCCTGGACACCGTCGGACCCGTCGGCTGGGATGGTGCCGTGAGCACCGACACCGTGACCGACGTCTTCGAAGAGCACCGCCCCGTCCTCCTGGAAGTCGCGTACCGCATGCTCGGGCGCGTGACCGACGCGGAGGACGTCGTGCAGGAGGCCTGGCTGCGCTGGACGAGCGCCGACCGCGCCGACGTACGGGACCCCCGCGGCTTCCTGGTGCGCGTCACGACCCGCCTCGCCATCGACCGGTTGCGCCAGGTCAAGGCCCGTAACGAGGCCTATGTCGGCCCCTGGCTCCCGGAGCCGTACGTCACCGATTTCGGCGATACGGTTCCGGACACCGCCGAGCGGGCCGTGCTCGCGGACACCGTCTCCCTCGCCGTCCTCGTCGTCCTGGAGTCACTGTCACCGCTGGAGCGCGCGGTGTTCGTGCTGAGGGAGGCTTTCGGCTATCCCTTCGCCGACATCGCCGCGATGCTCGACCGGGGCGAACCGGCGGTACGCCAGCTGGCCGGGCGTGCCAGACGGCATGTCGACGACCGGCGGCCCCGCTACGACGTCGACCCCGCCGAGCGTCGTGACCTCACCGAACGCTTCCTCGCCGCCGCCTCCGAGGGCGACATGGACGGCCTGATGTCGCTGCTCGCCCCCGACGCCCGGCTGGTCGGCGACAGCGGCGGCAAGTCCCGGGCGCCGCTGCGGGTCGTGGAGAGCGCCGAGAAGGTGGGCCGATTCCTGGTCGGCGCCGCGGCGAGGGGGGTACCGGGCCGGTCGTTCCGCTTCCTGGAGGTCAACGGCGGCCCCGCCCTGCTCGCCCTGGAGGGCGGCACACCCGACGCCGTATTCCAGTTGGAACTCCTGGACAGCCGGATCCAGTCGATCTATGTCATCCGCAACCCGGACAAGTTGCGGTGCCTGAACCTGGATTAGAGGCTGCTCGAAGCCCTCGTTCCGCGACGGGGACTTTGCCGGAGCGTCAAGAAAACGGCCCTGTGCGAACGCCCGGTGAACGCTTCACGGCGACCGCGGCGCGGGCCGCGCAAGGGGCCGAGGATTGGTATTGACCAAGGGTGGGGGCCGCCCTATGGTCGCAGAGAAGTGCAACAACCTTTAATAAACAAGGCGCTGAAACGCCGCCGGAACACGGTGATTGCGGAGGACAGGGTGGGGACCACGCAACTGGAATCGGTGCCGGAACCAAAGTACTGGCATCTCAAGACCGTGCTCAGTGAGGCGCTGGATTCGGAATTCTCCGTGGGGGAGATCCTGCCCAACGAGCGTGACCTGGCGGCCCGCTTCGGCGTGGCCCGGGCGACGCTCCGCCAGGCCCTGGAACAGCTCGAACTGGAGGGCAGACTCCAACGCCGCCGAGGTGTCGGGACGACGGTGGCGCCGCCGCGCGTGGGGGTCGCGGTGGGCACCACCGAACAGCACGTGTGGCCGGGGGCCGCGGGGGACGACTGGCAGCCCGCCGACAGCACGCTGGAGGTGCCGCCCGCGAGTGTCGCGGCCGCCCTGGAGACCGGCGCCGAGGAAGCCGTGCACGTGGTGCGCCGCTCCCGTGTGACGCACGGTCAGCCCGTAGCCGCCGAGCTGCTGTACATCCCCGTCTCCTCGGTACCGGACCTCAGCGCCATCGACGCCCCCGCCGGGGCGGCACGCGCGCGTGCGGTGCTGCGCGAGCTGCAGCGGCTGGAACTTGAGGGCCAGGAACGGGCCGTGGAGCTCGGCTCGGCCCGCGCGGACGACGCCAAGCAACTGGACCGGCTGCCCGGGGCACCCGTCCTCGTCGTCACCACCCGCTATTTCGCCGACGGCGGCCGCACCGCCGCGGTCTCGGTGGCCACGTACCGTGCCGACACCTGCCGTCTGACCTTTGGCGACACGGGTGGCGTGGAGATCCACGAGGGCCCGGAACGCCGGGCGTCCTGAGCGGCACGGCCACGCGCCGGGCGCGTCCAGCGCCGTAGCGCTCCACGCCCGGCGTCATCCGACCGCCGCGCCCCGGAAACGGGGCGCGCGCCGTCGTCAGCGGCGCGCCGTCACCGTCTGTTCCACCGCGAACAGCTGCTCCTCCACATGGTCCAGCGCCAGCCGCAGCGCCCCCGTCGCGACGGCCGCCTCGCCCAGGAGGGACAGCGTGACCTTCGGGGGGCGCAGGCAGTAGCGGGCCAGCTCACGCTCCAGCGGCTCCAGTACGCCGTCCAGGCCGGCCGCCCAGCCGCCCACGACGACCAGCTCGGGGTCGAGAGCGAGGACCAGGGCCGCCACGTCGTGGACGAGGCGCTGGATGAACCGGTCGACGGCCGCGCGGGCGCCCTCGTCGCCCTCGCGGGCCTTGGCGAACACCGCGGCGACGGCCTGCTCGTCGAGCGGGTGCAGGGGCTCGCTCGTGGTCGACAGCAGGGTCTCCGGAGTCACCTCACGGCCCAGCAGGTGCAGCGCGCCGATCTCGCCCGCCGCCCCGCCGAACCCGCGGTGCAGCCGCCCGCCGATCAGCGAACCCGCGCCGGGGCTCAGCCCGGCCAGGACGAACACGATGTCGTCGGACTCCGTCGCGGCGCCCTTCCAGTGCTCGGCGACCGCCGCCGCGTTGGCGTCGTTCTCGACCAGCACCGGGCACTTGAAGGACCGGCTCAGCCGCTCCCCGAGGCGCAGCCCCGACCACTGGGGCAGCGCCGTGCTCAGCCGCACCGTGCCGTCCGCCTCCACGATCCCCGGCGTCGCCGCGCCCACCGCCCGCAGTGAACCGCGGGCCACACCGGCCCGGCGCAGCAGCTCGGCCACACCGGTGCGCAGCTTCTCCAGCCGCTCGTCGGCGGTGGCGGTCTCCTCCACGTCCTTGGCGACCGAGCCGAGCACCCGCCCGTCCAGGTCCGACAGCAGCGCCGCGACCCGGTGCGGCCCGATGTCCAGGCCCAGCAGATGACCGGCCTCGGCCCGGAACCTGAACCGCCGGGCCGGTCGCCCCTGGCGGCGCGCCGCGCCCTCGTCGGCGGCCTTCTCGACGACCAGCCCGGCTCCGATGAGGTCCTCGACGACGCCCTCGACGGTCGGCCGGGACAGTCCGGTGACCCGGGTGATCTCGGTCAGTGTCGCGTTGTCCGTGGCCCGCAGCGCATGCAGCACCACAGCGGAATTGATCCTTCGCAGCAGCGAGGGATCCCCGCCGGTCAGCCGCCCCACCGTCCGTCCTCCCAGCTCGTGCGCGTGTTGGGCGGATCGTACTCGGCCCGGCGGACCCCGGCGAGCACCGGTCGGTCACATGCGTGGGGCGACCCGGCGATCACCCCGGTGCCACGAACCCCGACTCGTACGCGGCGATCACGGCCTGCGTACGGTCACGGGCGCCCAACTTCGCCAGTACGGCGCTCACATGCGACTTCACCGTCTCCGTGCCCACCACCAGCCGGGCCGCGATCTCGGCGTTGGACAGCCCGCGCGTCATCAGGCGCAGCACCTCCGCCTCGCGCTCGGTGAGCTGCGCGCGTTCCATCGCCGCGCGGGCCGCCGGATTCCCGCCGCTCTCCCCGTGCTCGGCGGCGAGCTGCCGTACCGACGCCGGGAACAGCAGCGACTCGCCCTCGGCGACCAGCCGGACGGCGTGCACGATCTCCGCGGGCCGGGCGCGCTTGAGCAGGAAGCCGTCGGCGCCGGCGCGCAGCGCCTCGTACACGTACTCGTCGTTCTCGAAGGTCGTCACGACGAGGATCTTCGGCGGGTCGTCGACCGTCCGCAGCACCGCGCGCGTGGCCTCGATCCCGTCCAGCAGCGGCATGCGTACGTCCATGGCGACGACGTCCGGGCGCAGGCTCCGTACCAGCGGGATCACCGCCGCCCCGTCGGCCGCCTCGCCGACGACCTCGATGTCCGGCTGCGCGTCCAACACGGCCCGCAGGCCCGCGCGTACGAGCGGTTCGTCGTCGACGAGGAGAACGGTGACCGGCATCCGGCCAGCGTAGATCAGCGCATCGGCAGCTCCGCGCGCACCTGCCAGTCACCGTCGGCGGGACCGGTGAGCGCCCGGCCGCCGAGCAGCGCCGCGCGCTCGCGTATCCCGCGCAGCCCGCTGCCGCGGCCGGGCGCCGCGCCGGGGTCGGCGGGGAGCGGGTTGCGTACCTCCAGCACCAGGGAGGGGCCGGTGACGTCCAGACGCACGGCGGCCGGGACCGGGCCCGCGTGCCGCAGCACATTGGTCAGCGCCTCCTGGAGGATGCGGTACCCCTCCCGCGAGACCGGCCCGGGAACGATGTCCAAGGGCCCGGAGAACTCCACCTCGACCTTCGCCCCGGCGGCCCGCGCGGACTCCAGCAGCCGGTCGGCGTCCACCAGCGTGGGCCTGCCGTTCACCGGCCGGTCCGCCTCCCGCAGGACGGCGAGCACCCGCTCCAGATCCTCCAGCGCGGCCCGCCCGGTCTCCTCGATGGCCTCCAGCGCCCGGTCGGTGAAGTCCGGATCACCCGCCGCGCGCGCGGCACCGGCCTGCACGACGGCGACCGTCAGCGCGTGCCCGATGGAGTCGTGCAGCTCGCGCGCGATCCGGTTGCGCTCCAGGAGCTGCTCGGTGCGCTCCTCCAGGGCTGCCAGGCGCTCGGCGGCGGACGGGCCGAGCAGGCGGCGGGCGGCGGCGGTGACCAGCTCACCCAGGCCGACCAGGGCGCCGTACAGCACGACGAGCGGAAACGGCGTCAGCAGGGCGTAGGACCAGTGCGGTCGCAGGTCCTCCAGGAACGGGGTGTCGCCGGGGCTGCCGCCGAGCGCGAGCTGCCCCAGCTCGAAGGAGAGGATGAGCAGCCAGACCGTGGCGCCCATGGTCACCGCGCCGAGCGCCATCCGCGTCTCCAGCCACAGCACGGTGCGCAGCCGGTCCCGCCAGGTGCCGGCGCGGTTCACCGAGACGACCGACTCCTCGTCGGCGGGCATCAGCATCAGCCGGGCCTGCACGCCCTCGCCCGTGCGCACGGCCGGGATCAGACCGACCGGGAGCAGCGCCAGCGCCGGCACCCACGGCGTGGACGGGTCGATGAACATCCACACGCTGACCATCAGCATGGGCACCCACAGATGCAGCACGCGGGTGTACGTCGTGCCCCGCAGCAGGGGGCTCAGGAGGCGGCCCATTGCGTCATCGTGCCAGCCGCCACCGACAGCCGACCTCCCCCGCGCGGGGGAGACGATCTCCACGCGCGGGGGAGGTGCGAGCACCGCGCCCGCCGCGACGCTGAGGCCATGACCAGCATCGAAGTCCAAGCCCTCACCAAGGAGTACGGCACCCGCCGGGCCGTGGACCGGCTCACCTTCTCCGTGCTCCCCGGCCGCGTCACCGGCTTCCTCGGCCCCAACGGCGCCGGGAAGTCCACCACCATGCGGCTCGTCCTCGGCCTGGACCGGCCGACCTCCGGCACCGCCACCGTCGGCGGCCGCCCCTACGCCGAACTCCGCGACCCGCTGCGCCGCGTGGGCGCCCTGCTCGACGCCCAGGCCGCCCACGGCTCCCGCACCGGCCGCGACCACCTGCGCGTCCTCGCCGTCACCCACCGCATCCCGGACGACCGCGTGGCGGACGTGCTGGCGGAGACCGGGCTCACCTCGGTCGCCCGGCGCCGGGTGAGGACGTACTCCCTGGGCATGCGCCAGCGGCTCGGCATCGCCGCCGCGCTGCTCGGCGACCCCGAGGTGATCATGCTTGACGAGCCCTCCAACGGCCTGGACCCCGAAGGCATCGTCTGGATCCGCCAGTTGCTCCGCCGGCTCGCCGGGGAAGGGCGCACGGTGCTGGTCTCCAGCCACCTCATGAACGAGACCGCCTCCTTCGCCGACCACCTCGTGGTCCTCGGCCGGGGCCGGCTCCTCGCCGACACCCCGATGCGGGAGTTCATCCACGCGCGCGTGCAGCCCCGCGTCCGCGTCCGCACCGGCGACTCCCACGACCTCGGCGCCCTGCTCGCCGAGCACGGCCACACCGCCGTACGGGAACCCGAGGGCCACTGGAGCGTGCCCCACGCACGCGTGGAGGACATCGGACGGCTGCTGTCCGCCGCGGGCGTTACCGTCCTCGAACTGGCCGCCGAGGAGGCCACCTTGGAGCAGGCCTACCTCGATCTGACCGCCGACGAGACCGAGTTCACCGCCCACCCGACCACGCCGCAGCCGCAGGAGGCCTGACATGGCGTTCGCCCCCGCCCTCCACGCCGAGTGGCTGAAGATCCGCACCCTGCGCTCCCTGTACGGGACACTGCTCGCCCTCTTCGCCGCCACCACCGCCTTCTCCGCCCTCTCCGGTGCCGAGACCCCCGAGGCGGACACGGACCCGCTGTTCACGGCCCTCTCCGGCGTACTGCCCGGCCAGATCGCGGCGATCACCTTCGGCGCGCTGGCCGTGTCGGCCGAGTACCACGGGGGCGCCCTGCGGCTGTCCCTGTCCGCGGTGCCGCGACGCGGACAGTGGTTCGCCGCCAAGGTGACGGCGATCGCCGTACCGGCCCTGCTCATCGCCCTGGTGACGGCCCTGACCGCCTTCGCCGTGGGCCGTGCCGGACTGGGCGACGCGGCGAGCGGTCTGACCGCCTCCGAACAGTTCCGCGGTGTCCTGGGCGCCGCGCTCTACCTCACGCTGATGACCCTGTTCGCGGCCGGACTCACCGCGCTGCTGCGCAGTGGCGTGGCCACGCTCTCCCTGCTGATCCCGTTCGTGCTGGTGGTCTCGTTCGTCATCGGCGACGCGCGCGGCGTCACCGATTTCCTGCCCGACAAGGCAGGTCAGGTGGCCCTCTACGAGACGTACGACGGAACGCTCGGCCCCTGGACCGGACTCGGGGTGTGCGCGCTGTGGACCGCGGCGGCGCTGGCGGCCGGGGCGTGGAGCGTACGGCGGCGGGACGCCTGAACCGGGGTCCGGCTGACACCCCGCCAATTGTCAGTGGTGACCGGTTTACTGGATCACATGGACATCGCGAAGGACCTCGCCCTGATCGACGGGCTCCGCACCCGGGCCGTCCCGGCGGAGCCCGGCGCGGACCCCTACCACCGGGCCGTCTTAGGGCTGCGCGCCTGGGAGAGCGCGCAGGACTGCTACGCCTACGAGGACGCGGTGGCCGAGCGGCTGACCGAGCGCTGGGGAGAGCCCTCGCGGTGGGGCACCACCACGCTCGTGGAGCGCGCCGCGCGCGGCGAGCACATACCCGAGCCGTGGGCGATGCTCAGCACCTGGGCCACGGACCTGCGCACCTGGGAGGCGGACGACCGATGGATCACCCTGACGGCCATCGACGGGGACTCGGAGGAACTGCCGCAGGTGTACGTGGTCGTCACCCGGGAGGCCCCGCCGTGACCCGCAGCCGCGCGTACTCCTCCGCCGTCCAATGCGCGTTCAGCCCGCTGGGATTGGGCAGCACCCACACCCGGGTGTCCCCGATCGTCCGCCCCTGCGGCCCCACCCGGGCCTTGCGGTCCCCGAAGGCCGCCCGGTAGGCGGTCACGCCCACCACCGCCAGCCACCTGGGCCGCAGCCTGCCGACCTTCGCGACCAGCAGCCGCCCGCCCTCGCGGTACTCCTCGGCGCTCAGCTCGTCGGCCCGCGCCGTCGCCCGCGCCACCACATTCGTGATGCCGAGCCCGTACGACAGCAACTCGGCCTGCTCCGAAGGCTTCAGCTGCCTCGGGGTGAAACCGGACAGATGCAGCACTGGCCAGAACCGGTTCCCGGGGCGGGCGAAGTGGTGGCCCGTCGCCGCCGTCATCAGACCGGGGTTGATTCCGCAGAACAGTACGCGGAGGCCGTCCGCGACGACGTCCGGTACGAGACGGTCGCGGGCGGCCTCCAACTCCTCGGCGGTGAAACGCGTCAGAGGATCGCTCCCGGCGTGTAGCCCGCGGCCTCCGGGCGCTGCTTCACGATCTCCTCGATCCGGCCGACAACGGTGGCCACCTGGTCGGCGGCGGCGCCCGTGAAGGACAGCTTGTCGGCCATCAGCGCGTCGAGCTGCGCGCGGTCCAACGGCAGCCGCTCGTCCGCCGCCAGCTTGTCCAGCAGCTCGTTGCGCTCGGCGCCCTGCTCGCGCATGGCGAGGGCGCAGGCGACCGCGTTCTCCTTGATCGCCTCGTGGGCGACCTCGCGGCCGACGCCCGCGCGCACCGCGCCCATCAGCACCTTGGTGGTGGCCAGGAAGGGCAGGTAGCGGTCCAGCTCACGGGCCACGACCGCCGGGAACGCGCCGAACTCGTCGAGCACGGTCAGGAAGGTCTCCAGCAGGCCGTCCAGCGCGAAGAAGGCGTCCGGCAGGGCCACCCGGCGGACCACCGAGCAGGACACGTCGCCCTCGTTCCACTGGTCGCCCGCCAGCTCGCCGGTCATCGACGCGTAGCCGCGCAGGATGACCATCAGGCCGTTGACGCGCTCGCAGGAGCGGGTGTTCATCTTGTGCGGCATCGCCGAGGAGCCGACCTGGCCGGGCTTGAAGCCCTCGGTGACCAGCTCGTGCCCGGCCATCAGCCGGATCGTCTTGGCCAGTGAGGAGGGCGCGGCGGCCAGCTGCACCAGCGCCGTGACGACCTCGTAGTCCAGGGAGCGCGGGTAGACCTGGCCGACCGAGGTGAACGCCTGGGAGAAGCCCAGGTGCCCGGCGATCCGCTGCTCCAGCTCGGCCAGCTTGCCGGCGTCGCCGCCGAGCAGGTCCAGCATGTCCTGCGCGGTGCCGACGGGGCCCTTGATGCCGCGCAGCGGGTAGCGGCCGAGCAGCTCCTCGACGCGGCCGTAGGCGACGAGCAGTTCGTCGGCGGCCGTCGCGAACCGCTTGCCGAGGGTGGTGGCCTGCGCGGCCACGTTGTGGGAGCGGCCGGCCATGACCAGCTCGCCGTACTCACCGGCGAGCTTGCCGAGCCGCGCCAGCACGGCCACCGTGCGGTCGCGCATCAGCTCCAGCGAGAGCCGGATCTGCAGCTGTTCGACGTTCTCGGTGAGGTCGCGGGAGGTCATGCCCTTGTGCACGTGCTCGTGCCCGGCGAGGTCGTTGAACTCCTCGATCCGCGCCTTCACGTCGTGCCGGGTGACCTTCTCGCGCTCGGCGATGGAGGCCAGGTCGACGGTGTCCAGGACACGCTCGTAGTCGGCGAGCGCCTGGTCCGGCACCTCGATCCCGAGGTCCTTCTGGGCCCGCAGCACGGCGAGCCAGAGCTGACGCTCCAGCTTCACCTTCTGCTCGGGCGACCAGAGCGTGGCGAGCTCGGTGGAGGCGTAGCGTCCGGCGAGGACGTTCGGGATGCGGGGCTTGGCGGGCGCAGAAGTCACGTGACCGGATTCTACTGGCGGTTCGTGCAGGCCGGCGCCACGACCCCGTTCGGCGGATGCTACGAGACCCGGGTCACGGCGGCCCGTACGGCAACGGACGTCGCCGCGCGCGGTCCCGTACCCCCGACGCGTGCCCAGGCGTCTGCCGACGGCGTGCGCAGGCGCGGGCCGGAACCGCGCCCTCGCCCGGCCGATGCAGCAGGCCGGGGCGCCTCGCCGGGGGAGCGGCGGGCGGGACGGCGGGGAACCCGGCCGGGGGGAGGCGGCGTGGGCCCTTGTGGGTCTCCCGGCGCGTGTCCGGGCGGGCGCCGACAGCCGGATTCGCCGGTGCCTGTGTCCTCCGGCCCCTGGGCGTTGTACGGAAGCAGCTCGGGGCGCCTTCGGCGGCTGGCCGTCGCCGGGCGCCGGGCGTGGGTCTTACGGAGCGCGCCGCGTGTGCCGACAGCCGGGTCGGGTGGTGCCGTGGCCCCCGGCTGCCTGCACCTCGTACGGCAGCACCTCGGGGTGCTTCGGCGGGTGGCCGATGCCGGGGGCGCGGCAGACCCGGCCGAGCGGACGTGGCGTGGGCCCTTGCGGGTCTTCCGGGGCGTGCCGCGTGTGCCCGGGTCCGGCGGTGCCTGTGCCCTCCGGCTCGCTCGGCCTCGTACGGAAGCAGCTCGGGGTGCCGTCGCCGGGCGCGGGGAGTGGGTCTTCTGGGGCAGCCGGGGCCGGGCGGGGTGCCTGTGCCCCCCGGCTCACTGCGCCTCGTACGGAAGCAGCTCCGGCCGTTTCGCCGGGAGGCCGTCGCCGGAGGAGCGGCCGGTGAGGCGGCGGCCGATCCAGGGGAGGAGGTGGCGGCGGGCGAAGCGGACGTCCTCGACCCGGCGGGTGAGCCAGCCCGGGGGCATGGAGGGCGGCATCGGGGTGCGCCACTCCGGGTCCTCCGGTTCGTAGCCCAGGGTCTGCCAGACCGCCTCGGCGACCCGGCGGTGGCCCTCCGCGGTCAGGTGCAGTCGGTCCACGTCCCACATGCGCGGGTCGGAGAGGGACGGGGCGCCGTAGAGGTCCACGACCAGTGCGCCGTGCCGCGAGGCGAGCTCGTCGACGCAGGCGAAGAGCTCCTCCATGCGCGGGCGGAAGCGTTCCAGGACCGGGCCCTGGCGGCCGGGGCTGCGCATCAGGACGAGCTGCTTGCAGGACGGGGCGAGGCGTTCCACGGCCTCCTCCAGCAGCCCGCGCACCCGGCCCATGTCGCACTTGGGCCGCAGGGTGTCGTTGAGGCCGCCGACCAGGGTGATCACGTCGGCCTGCATGGCCGCCGCCACCTCGACCTGCTCCTCGACGATCTGCCCGATGAGCTTCCCGCGCACGGCGAGGTTGGCGTACCTGAAGCCCGGTGTGCGGGCCGCCATCCGCGCGGCGAGCAGATCGGCCCACCCCCGGTAGGAACCGTCGGGGAGCAGGTCGGACATGCCTTCGGTGAAGGAGTCGCCGACGGCGACCAGGCTGGTGTGTGCGGGATTCGTCTCCATGGCGAGGCATATGGTATCCCGAGGCGCATACCGCTCGGTCGGTCCCCTGGGGAGACTCACTTCGGGCGGCTCCCCAGGGAAGCCCCGCTTCGGTCGGCGGCCCCCCGGGAACCCGCTCAGGCGCGGGCCCCCGGAGGGATACCCCGCTCAGGCGCGCTGCCCGAACAGTTCCCGCAGTACGTCCTCCATGGTCACCAGGCCCGACAGCCGCCCGTCGGCGCCGAGTACCGCGGCCAGGTGCGTCCGGCTGCCCCGCATAGCGGTGAGCACGTCGTCCAGCGGCGTGCTCTCCCGTACCCGGGCGATGGGCCGCATGTCCGGCACCCGGAACGGCAGGTCCCGCGGCGAGGCGTCCAGCGCGTCCTTCACATGGAGGTAGCCCACGATCCGGCGGCCCTCGTCGACGACCGGGAAGCGCGAGAACCCGGACTCGGCCGACAGCGCCTCCAGCTCCTCCGGAGTGACGCCCACGCGCGCGTAGACGACCCGCTCCAGGGGGAGCACCACGTCCCGTACCGGCCGACGGCCCAGCTCCAGGGCGTCGTGCAGCCGCTCCCGGGCCCGCTCGTCGATCAGCCCCGCCTCACCGGAGTCCCGCACCAGCCGGGCCAGCTCCGCGTCCGAGAAGGTCGCCGAGACCTCGTCCTTGGTCTCCACGCGCAGCAGCCGCAGCAGGGCGTTGGCGAAGGCGTTGATCGCGAAGATCACCGGGCGCAGCGCCCGCGACAACGTCACCAGCGGCGGCCCCAGCAGCAGGGCGCTGCGCACCGGCTCGGCCAGCGCGATGTTCTTCGGCACCATCTCGCCGAGCAGCATGTGCAGATACGTCGCGAGCGACAGCGCGATCACGAACGAGACGGCGTGGCCCGCGCCTTGCGGCACGCCCACCGCGTGGAACACCGGTTCCAGCAGATGCGCGATGGCGGGCTCGGCGACCACACCCAGGATCAGGGTGCACAGGGTGATGCCGAGCTGGGCCGCCGCCATCAGCGCGGAGACGTGCTCCAGACCCCACAGCACCATCCTGGCGCGCCGGTCGCCCTGCTCGGCGTACGGCTCGATCTGGCTGCGGCGCACCGAGATCAGCGCGAACTCGGCGCCGACGAAGAAGGCGTTGACGACAAGGGTCGCCAGACCGATCAGCAACTGGACCGCGGTCACAGCGTCTCCTCCTTGGCGTCGATCTCGTCGTCCAGCGGCGCGTGCATCAGCACCCGCGCGGCGCGGTGCCCGGAGGCGTCCGTCACGTCCAGCCGCCAGCCGGCCACCCGCACACGGTCGCCCTCCTGGGGGATCCGGCCCAGCTCGGTCGCCACCAGACCGGCGAGCGTCTCGTACGGCCCCTCCGGCGCCCGCAGGCCCACCCGCGCGAGCTGGTCCATACGGGCCGAGCCGTCGGCGGAGTACAGGGCGCGCCCCTCGTCGTCGCTGCCGGCCGGGGCGATGTCGGGCGTCTCGTGCGGGTCGTGCTCGTCGCGGACCTCGCCGACGACCTCCTCGACGATGTCCTCCAGCGTGGCCACGCCTGCCGTGCCGCCGTACTCGTCGATGACGACGGCCATGGTGCGCTTGCCGGAGAGCCGGTCCAGCAGCCGGTCGACGGTGAGCGTCTCGGGCACCAGCAGCGGCTCGCGCATCAGCTCCGAGACGGGGACCCGGGCCCGGCGCTCGGCGGGGACGGCGAGGATGTCCTTGATGTGCGCGGTGCCCACGACCGTGTCGAGGTTGCCGCGGTAGACGGGGAACCGGGACAGCCCGGTCGCGCGCGTGGCGTTGGCCACGTCCTCGCAGGTCGCCGTCGCCTCCAGGGCCATCACCTGCACGCGCGGGGTCATCACGTTCTCCGCGGTCAGGTCGGCGAGGTTGAGGGTCCGTACGAACAGCTCCGCCGTGTCCGCCTCCAGGGCGCCCTCCTTGGCGGAGTGCCGGGCCAGCGCCGCCAGCTCCTGCGGCCCCCGCGCGGAGGCGAGTTCCTCGGCGGGCTCCACGCCGAAGCGGACGACGATGCGGTTGGCGGTGTTGTTCAGGTGCGTGATGAAGGGCCGGAACGCGGCGCTGAACCAGCGCTGCGCGTTGCCGACCCGCTTGGCGACCGCGAGGGGCGAGGAGATCGCCCAGTTCTTCGGCACGAGTTCGCCGACGACCATCAGCACCACCGTGGACAGCGCGGTACCGATCACCAGGGCGACCGAACTGGCCGTGGACGGCGATACGCCCAGCGACTCCAGCGGGCCGGAGAGCAGCGCCGCGATGGACGGCTCCGCGAGCATGCCGACCACCAGGTTGGTGACCGTGATGCCGAGCTGCGCCCCGGAGAGCTGGAAGGTCAGGTTCCGTACGGCCTTCAGGGCGCCGACGGCGCCCCGCTCGCCGCGTTCGGCGGCCGCTTCGAGCTCGCCGCGCTCGACCGTGGTGAGGGAGAACTCGGCCGCGACGAAGGCACCGCAGGCGAGCGACAGAAGGATGGCCACCAGAAGGAGGAGCACTTCGGTCATCGGGTCACCTCCGTCCCATGGTCGGACAGGGTGGCAAGGAGCGCGCGATGTCGCGGACTGGGAGGCTCGCCCATGGGCGGACGCTCACACACCTTTCATTGGAGGATCGGAAGTGGTCCTCCAAGAGTAAAGGACGAGCAAAAGCGGTCAGACGGTGAGGGGATCTCAGTCAGTGATCTCGGTCGGTGACCTCAGCGGTGATCTCGGTCGGTGACCTCAGTCAGTGTTCTCGGTCGGTGTTCTCGGTCGGTGATCTCAGCGGTGGTCTCAGCCCGTGAGGGGCTTCACCCAGCGCACCCACTGCTCCTGCGGGCCGTACCCCGCCGCCCGCCACGCGTGGTGGGCCCGCTCGTTCGCCCGGAGGACCATCGCGTCGCCGCGCCGTCCGCCGAGCGCGGTGAAGCGCTCCTCGGCGGCGGCGAGCAGCGCGGTGGCGATGCCCTGGCGGCGGTGGTCGGGGTGGACCGCGAGCCGGTACAGATGGCAGCGCCAGCCGTCGAAGCCCGCGATCACCGTGCCGACCAGCTCGCCGTTCCGCTCGGCCAGGATCAGTGCCTCGGGGTCGCGGGCGACCAGCCGCTCCACCCCTTCCCGGTCGTCGCTGATGCTGGTGCCCTCGGCGGCGCTCTTCCAGAAGGCCAGCACGGTGTCGAGATCCTCGGGGCCCGCGGCCCGTATCCGCAGTTCGGTCATGCGGCGATCACACCACGCGGGCCGGGGCGGGCACCCGGAATTCCGGCATCCGGACCCTCACTCGTGCGCGATGGCCTCCAGCACGTTCATCCGGGAGGCGCGCAGCGCGGGGAGCAGGGCCGCGACGATGCCGACGACCGCGGAGCCGATCACCACCGCGACGATGGTGCCCCAGGGAATCGCCAGCGCGGTCATCCCCTGCAGGGCCAGCACCTGCTGGGTGCACACGCCCCACACCAGGCCCAGCGCCAGCCCCAGCACCGCGCCGAACACGGCGATCACCACCGACTCCAGGCGGATCATCCGGCGCAGCTGCACCCGGGACAGGCCGATCGCCCGCAGCAGCCCGATCTCCCGGGTCCGCTCCACGACCGACAGGGCGAGGGTGTTGACGACGCCGAGCACCGCGATGACGATCGCCAGGCCCAGCAGCGCGTACACCAGGTACAGCAGTACCGCGATCTGGTCGCGCACCAGCTTCTTGTAGTCCGCGAGGTCCCGGACCTGCACCTGGGGGTACGGGTCGAGGGTCTCCTCCAGGCCGGCGCGCAGGTCGTCGTCGGCGACCCCGGAGGCCGCGTTGACGTACACCGCGGCGTCCTGGCCGCCCGGCGCGTACCGCTCCAGGGTGTCCAGGCCGAAGTACATGCCGCCCTGGGCGGCGAAGCCGTCCGCGGACTCCTGGTCGGTGAGCGCCCCGACGGTCAGCTCGCCGGTGCGCCCGCCCTGGAACTCGACGGGGATCGTGCTGCCGACCTTCACGCCGTGGTCCCGGGCGAAGTCCACGTCCATGGCCATGGCGCCCTCGGCCAGTGCGGCGGCCGTGTCGCCCTCGGCGTAGGTGATGTTGGCGACCTCGTCGAGCTGCGGATCGTAGGCCGCGGCGGTCGTCTCGACGCGGTCGCCGTCGGGCAGCCGGACCGCGATGGGCGCGAACTGGGAGCGCACCACCAGTCCGACGCCCTCGGTGTCGCGGATCTTCTCGGTGATCTCGCGCGGGAACGGCACGAAGTTGGCGTTCTGGACGACGAAGTCGGCGCCCAGGGTCTTGTCGATCTGTTCGTCGAACGACTTGGTCATCGAGGCGCTCGCCACCGACATTCCGCCGACCAGGGCCAGCCCGACCATGAGCGCCGCTGCGGTGGCCCCGGTGCGGCGCGGGTTGCGCAGGGCGTTGCGCTGGCTCATCCGGCCGATGGACCCGAACAGCGCCGGGAACGCGCCGCCCAGCACCCGGATCACCGGCCGCACCAGCAGCGGGCCCGCGATGACCGTCGCGATCAGCGTGAGGACCACACCGAGCCCGAGCAGCGAGGCGGACGTCGACGTGTCCGACGAGGTGACGCACCCGACGAGCGCCGCCGCGCCGAGCGCCCCGACCACCGTGCCCACCACCGCGCGCGTGCGCAGCGGCTTGCCGATTCCGGAGATCTCCGCGTCCGACAGCGCCGCCATGGGGGAGACGGTGGCCGCGCGCCGGGCCGGGAGGTAGGCCGCGACGAAGGTGACGCCGAGGCCGACGGCGTACGCCGACACCGGTGTCGCCCAGCCGATCACCATGTCGGCGGAGCGGATGTTCATACCGAGCAGGCCCATCAGCTCGATCAGGCCGATGGCGAGACCGATCCCGGTGGCCAGGCCCAGCGTGGCGCCGACCAGGCCCAGCAGCAGCGCCTCGGTGAGCACCGACCGGCGCACCTGGCGGCGGTCGGCGCCGAGCGCCCGCAGCAGGCCCAGCTCACGGGTGCGCTGGGCGATCAGCATCGAGAAGGTGTTGACGATCAGGAAGACCCCGACCAGGACGGCGATCCCGGCGAACCCGAGCATCACGTACTTGATGACGTCGAGGAATCCGCCCAGCTGGTCCAGGTCGGACTCGGCCTGTTCGTCGGCGGTGCGGAACTCGTACTCGTCCGCGCCGAGCGCCGCGGCCACCCGCCGCTTGAGCTGGGAATCGCTGACGCCCTCGGCGGCCTCCAGCGAGATACCGGTGGCGGCGTCCGCGTCGCCGAGCAGCTTGGTCTGCGCGGTCGGGGTGTCGAAGAAGATCAGGGCGGCGCCGGGGTTGGTCGTGGTGAACGTGACGATGCCGACGACCTCGACCTTGAAGGAGCCGGGCGCCGCGATCACATGGAGCGTGTCGCCGATCCGCACGTCCTTGTTGTCGGCGGTGTCCGCGTCGATCAGCACCTGACCCGGCCCCTCGGGCGCGTGCCCGGATGTCAGCTCGACGGGGCTGCGCTCGGTGGGGTTCCAGTTGGTGCCGATGGTGGGGGCGCCGGTGGTCGGGCCGACGGACTCGTTGTCCTCGTCGGCGACCGTGATGCCGTCCACTTCCACGTCCAGGCGGGCGTCCGCCACGCCCTGCACCCGGGCGGCCCGCTCCACCAGCGAGGCGGGCAGCGTGGGCGTGTATCCCGAGGGGAGCGCCTCGTCGAGGTTCTCCTTGGGGCTGACCGTGACATCGGCCGCGGTCGACGCGAACAGCCGGTCGAAGGTACGGCTGACGGTGTCCGAGAAGATCAGGCTGCCCGAGACGAACGCCACCGACAGCAGCACCGCGAGGGCGGAGAGCAGCAGCCGCCCCTTGTGGGCGAGGAAACTGCGCAGGGTCGCCTTCAGCACCGGGTCAGTCCTCCTCGGGGACGTCGGCGGCGCCCCGGATCACGTCGAACCGTTTCATGCGTTCCAGTACCGCCTCCGCCGTGGGCCGGGGCATCCGGTCCACGATCCGCCCGTCCGCGAGGAAGAGGACCAGGTCGGAGTGGGCGGCGGCGCCCGGGTCGTGGGTGACCATGACGACGGTCTGCCCGAGCTGGTCCACGGCGTCCCGCAGGAAGCCCAGCACCTCAAGGCCCGCGCGCGAGTCCAGGTTGCCGGTCGGCTCGTCGGTGAAGATCAGCTCGGGGCGGGAGGCGAGCGCGCGGGCGCAGGCCACGCGCTGCTGCTGGCCGCCGGAGAGCTGGGTGGGCCGGTGCTTGAGGCGGTCGCGCAGCCCGAGCGTGTCGATGACCTGGTCCAGCCACTTCTGGTCGGGCTTCTTGCCCGCGATGTCCATGGGCAGGGTGATGTTCTCGACCGCGTTCAGGGTCGGGATCAGGTTGAACGACTGGAACATGAACCCGATCCGGTCCCGCCTGAGCCGGGTCAGCTCCCGCTCCTTCAACCCCGTGATCTCGGTGTCGCCGAGCCATACCTGCCCCGCCGAGACGTTGTCGAGCCCGGCGAGACAGTGCATCAGCGTGGACTTCCCGGACCCCGAGGGGCCCATCACCGCTGTGAACCGGCCGCGCGCGATGTCCACGTCCACCGAGTCCAGCGCCAGAACGGCCGTCTCGCCCGAGCCGTACGCCTTGGTCAGACCGCGTGCCCGGGCCGCGATCGCGTCGTCGTCCTGGTCCGGTACCGAAGCTGGTGCGGACAAGGCGGCCTCCTCGTTCCTGGACATCGGGACTTCCTTGTCGGGCCGAGCCTAATGTGATCAGGCCCACACCGGATATCCCCCTCGGGGTCGAGTCGGCCTCCACCTCAGGAATGAGCCGACAGCCGCACCCCCTTGCCGGTGCTAGCGCTTCGGCGCTAGCTTCGAGTTATGGCCAAGACCCAGCTGAACGTCCGCGTCGACGAGGACACCGCCCGCGCGGCGCGCGAACGTGCCCTGGCGCGCGGGATGAGCGTCAACCGCTACATCGAGGAACTGGTCCGACAGGACACCGGAGAGGTCGGCCACACCTTCGTGGAGTCCGCCGCCGACTTCATGAAGCAGTACGAGTCCGTCTTCGCCGAGGAGTTCGGCGCCGATCGCGAAGGCCGTCGCTGACCCCTTGAGCAACCTCAGGATCGACCTCGCCTGGCTGCTGATGCTCGCCGAGCAGAACACCCCCGGGGACCCGCAGGTCACCGACTGGGGCGCCCTGATCGCCGCCGTCGCCCGCCACGACGCCGAGATATTCGACGTCCCCGTCTACGACACCCCGCACACCCGCGCCGCAGCCCTGCTCCAACTCCTCATCCACGTCCCGGCCCTGGAGCGCTCCAACGCCCTCTTCGCCTCCGCCGTGGCCTACGGCTACCTGGTCGCGAGCGGCCTGAAGGTCGCCACCTCCCCGGTCCAGGTCCGCGATCTGGCCCGCCTGGTCAAGAGCGGAGCGGCGACGGTGGAGGACATCGCGGGGGAGTTGCGGCAGTGGTGCGACTGACCGGTACTCAGTCCGCCCCGGCCGGCCGCCACGCCGTCCCCAGCACGCAGTACGACGTCGGCATCGTCGGCCCCTTCTCCGGGAACAGGATCCGGCGGTAGGGGCCGAGTTCGAAGCCGGCGGCGCGCATCGACGCCACCGGGTCCCGGGCCACGTGGCAGCCGCCGAACAGGAAGGGCCAGACCGTGCGGTCCAAGGCGCGCTGGGTGAGGTGCATCGCGGGGCCGCCGCCCCGGCCGTGCTCCAGGAACACCAGCGTGCCGCCCGGGCGCAGCACCCGGCGGATCTCCGTCAGCGCGCGCGGCACGTCCCGGACGCTGCACAGCACCAGCGAGACCACCGCCGCGTCGAAGGCCTCGCTCTTGACCGGCAGCGCCTCCGCCGCGCCCGGCACCACATCCACCGGGACCTCCGAGCGCAGGGCCGCCTCGACAGCGTGCTGGCGCAGCACCCGTTCCGGCTCGATCGCCACGACCTCCGAGACGGTGCCCGGATAGTGGGCGAAGTTCAGGCCGTTGCCCGCGCCGATCTCGATCACCCGCCCGGACAGCCCGGCGAGCAGCCGGTCGCGCAAAGCGGCCATGCCCAGACCGGTCTCGGCGTTCACACTCAGACGGGCGTAGAAGCGGGCGAACAGCGGGTGGTGCACGGCATCGCGCGGCACCTTCCCGGTACCGGCGGACCGAAGCGGCATGGAAACCTCCCGGGCAGGACGGGCCATAACCCGATTGTCCCCCGGACTCCGGTCGCGCACCCCCGCTGTACGCCGTCCGCTACGGACTGACGTCGATCCCTTCCCGGAACGCCACCGCGTCCCAGCGCCCGCCCAGCTCCGCCCCCAGCCAACCGGGCGCCGCCGCCCGGAAGTCGGCCGGCGCCCAGCCCCCCGCCCCCGCGGGCAGCGCGCCCAGCAGCGGGGCACCGGACACCTCCGGCAGGTCCGCCACGTTGCACCGCGCGGCGAGGTCCGGCTCGTCGGGCCAGCTGCCGATCACCACGCCCAGCGGGTCCAGGTGCCGGGAGCGCAGTTCACGGGCCGTCAACTCCGTGGAGTTCAGGGTGCCCAGCCCGGCCGGCGCCACCACCAGGACCGGCACCGCCAGCAGTTCGGCCGCGTCCGCCAGCGTGCCGCCCCGGTCGTCGAAGCGGACCAGCAGCCCGCCCGCCCCTTCCACCAGCACCAGATCGTGCTCGGTGGCCAGCTTCGCGGCGGCCTCGGCGATCCGCTCCGGGGTCACCGGCGGCAGCCCGGACCGGCGCGCGGCCGTGCCCGGCGCCAACGGCTCCGGGTAGCGGGCGAGTTCGGCGGCCGTCACGGCCCCCGCCAGGCGCACGCACTCCTCGGCGTCCCCGCGCTCGTCCGGCCGTACGCCCGTCTGGGCCGCCTTCAGCACGGCCACCGTGCGGCCCGCGCCCAACGCCGTGGCGGCGATCGCGGCCGTGGTGACCGTCTTGCCGATCTCCGTGCCGGTGCCCGTGATCACCAGAACCGACATCTCAGCCCTCCCGCGCCGCCGCGCACACGGCGTTCGCGATCCGCGCCAGGTCCGCGTCGCCCGTGATGTACGGCGGCATTGTGTAGATCAGGTCCCGGAACGGCCGCAGCCACACACCCTCGCGCACCGCCGCCTCGGTCGCCGCCTCCATGTCCACCGAGTGGTCGAGCTGGACCACGCCGATGGCGCCGAGGACCCGCACGTCCCGCACGCCCGGCAGCTCCGCCGCCGGGGCCAGGCCCTCGCGCAGCCCCGCCTCGATCCGCTTGACCTCGGTCAGCCAGTCCTGGCCGAGCAGCAGTTCGATCGAGGCGCACGCCACCGCCGCGGCCAGCGGATTGCCCATGAACGTCGGCCCGTGCGCCAGCACCGGCACCTCGCCCCGCGAGATCCCGTCGGCCACGCGCGAGGTGCACAAGGTGGCGGCGAGCGTCAGGTAACCGCCGGTCAGCGCCTTGCCGACGCACATCACGTCCGGAGTCACGGCCGCGTGCTCCGCCGCGAACAGCGCGCCGGTCCGCCCGAAACCGGTCGCGATCTCGTCGAAGACCAGCAGCACGTCGTGCGCGTCGCACGCCTCGCGCAGCACCCGCAGATACGCGGGGGAGTGGAACCGCATCCCGCCCGCGCCCTGCACCACCGGCTCCACGATCACCGCGGCCAGTTCACCGGCGTGCCGTTCGATCAGCGAGCGCAGATGCTCGGCGTAGGACTCCTCGTACTCCACCGGCGGCGGGTCCGCGAACAGCTGGCGCTGGAGCACACCGGTCCACAGCTCGTGCATCCCGCCCCGCGGGTCGCACACCGACATCGGCTGCCAGGTGTCGCCGTGGTAGCCGCCCCGCCAGGTCATCAGCCGCTGCTTGCCGGGCCGGCCCAGCGAGCGCCAGTACTGCAGGCACATCTTCACCGCGACCTCGACCGACACCGAGCCCGAGTCGGCGAGGAACACATGCTCAAGTCCCTGGGGCGACATGTCGACAAGGTGCTTCGCCAGGCGCACGGCGGGCTCGTGCGTGAGCCCGCCGAACATCACATGGCTCATCCGGCCGAGCTGCTCGCGCGCCGCCTCGTTGAGCACCGGGTGGTTGTAGCCGTGGATGGCCGACCACCACGACGACATCCCGTCAACCAGCTCGCCCGAGCCGTCCGCGAGGCGCAGCCGCACCCCGCTCGCCGACTCCACGACCAGCGGCTCCTGACGGCCCGGCATCGGACCGTAGGGGTGCCACACATGCCGCCGGTCGAGGTCCAGCAGCTCGGGGACGCTCAGCTCAGGCATTGGGCGCGAGGTCCGTACCGGCGCCCCGGCGGCGCACCGCGACCAGATCGGTGCGTACCTGACCGGGCTCGGCCTGTTCGGCAGGGGCCGGAGCAGTGCCGCACACACCCCCGCCCTCGGAACCGCAGGAGCTCTCCGAGCCGCAGCCGCCACCGGCCGCCCGGTGCTCCGGCAGCGTCACCTCGTCGGCGCCCTCCACCTCGAACCCGGCGTCGGCGATCATCTCCAGGTCGGCCTTGCCGGCCTGGCCCTCGCTGGTGAGGTAGTCGCCGAGGAAGATCGAGTTGGCCAGGTGCAGCGCGAGCGGCTGCATCGTGCGCAGATGGACCTCGCGGCCGCCCGCGATGCGCACCTCCACGTCCGGGCAGACGAACCGCACCATCGCCAGGATCCGCAGACAGCGCTGCGGGGTCAGGTGCCACTCCTTGGCCAGCGGGGTGCCCTCGAACGGGATCAGGAAGTTCACCGGCACCGAGTCCGGGTCCAGCTCGCGCAGCGAGTAGACGACGTCCACCAGGTCCTCGTCGCTCTCGCCCATGCCGGCGATCAGGCCGGAGCAGGCGGACAGACCCGCGGCGTGCGCCTTCCGCACGGTGTCCACGCGGTCGGCGTAGGTGTGGGTGGTGGTGATGTCGCCGTAGGTGGCCTCGGAGGTGTTGAGGTTGTGGTTGTAGGCGTCCGCCCCGGCCTCGCGCAGCCGTTCGGCCTGCCCGTCGGAGAGCAGACCCAGGCAGGCGCACACCTCGACGCCCTCGTTCTGCTCCTTGATCGCCTTGATGGTGTCCGAGACCCGGTCCACGTCACGGTCGGTCGGACCGCGCCCGCTCGCCACCAGACAGACCCGCTTGGCGCCGCCCGCGAGCCCCGCGGCGGCCGCCTCGGACGCCTCGTCGGGCTTGAGCCAGGTGTACTTCAGGATCCCGGCGGTCGAGCCGAGCCGCTGCGAGCAGTAGGAGCAGTCCTCGGGGCACAAGCCGGACTTGAGGTTGACCAGGTAGTTCAGTTTCACCCGACGGCCGAACCAGTGCCGGCGCACCTTGCCGGCCGCGGCCACCACATCGAGCAGGTCGTCGTCGGAGGTCGCGAGGACGGCCAGGGCTTCCTCGCGGGTCGGCAGCTCGCGCCGCAGCCCCTTTTCCACCAGCGTGTTCAGCAGGTCCATGAGAGCTGATCCTGTCCTACGGAGTGGTTCCTGGCCAAGGAGAGTTCGTACAACTCGGGCGCTCGGAGGTGTGGGTATTGCCACACCCTGGGTGACCGGTCGTGCCGCTAGTGTCTGTGCGCTGCCTACAAAAACCCCGGAGGACCCATGGCGTTCGGCTGGATCGACGAGCAGGCGGAGCTGCGCCGGCGCGCCGGACTCGTCCGGACGCTGCGCCCCCGCCCGGCCGACTCGCCGCTGCTGGACCTCGCGAGCAACGACTACCTGGGCCTGGCCCACCATCCCGAGGTGACCGAGGGCGCGGCCCGGGCGGCGCGGACCTGGGGCGGCGGCGCCACCGGATCCCGGCTGGTGACCGGTACGACGGAACTCCACGGGGAGCTGGAGCGCGAGCTGGCGGACTTCTGCGGCTTCGAGGCGGCGCTGGTCTTCTCCTCCGGCTACGCGGCCAACCTCGCCGCGGTCACCGCGCTCGGGCCGCACGGCTCGCTGATCGTCTCCGATGCGGGCAACCACGCCTCGCTCATCGACGGCTGCCGCCTGGCCCGCGGGACGACCCAGGTCGTCGCGCACGCCGAGCCGGACGCGGTGCGCAAGGCGCTGCAGACGCACGACGGCCCGGCGATCGCGGTCTCCGACACCGTCTTCTCGGTGGACGGCGACGCGGCCCCGCTGGCGGGTCTCGCCGAGGCGTGCCGGGAGTACGGCGCGGGACTGGTCGTCGACGACGCGCATGGGCTGGGGGTGCTGGGCGACGGCGGCCGGGGCGCCCCGTACGCGGCGGGCCTCGCGGGCGCGGACGATGTCGTCGTCACGGTGACGCTGTCGAAGTCACTGGGCAGTCAGGGCGGGGCCGTGCTCGGCCCGGCCCGGGTGATCGACCATCTGGTCAACGCGGCCCGGACGTTCATCTTCGACACGGGCCTGGCGCCCGCCGCGACCGGTGCCGCCCTGGCGGCCCTGCGGCTGCTTCGCCGGGAGCCGGAGCGGGCGGCACGGGCGCGAGCGGTGGCCGGTGAACTGCACGCCCGCCTGACGGCCGCGGGTCATCAGGCGGTACGTCCGGACGCCGCGGTCGTCTCGGTGCGCGCGCCCTCCCCGGAGGAGGCCGTGCGCTGGGCGGCGGACTGCCGGGCGGCGGGCCTGGCCGTCGGCTGTTTCCGTCCTCCTTCCGTGCCCGACGGCATCTCACGTCTGCGACTGACCGCCCGTGCGGATCTCACGGACGGTCAGATCGCACGCGCTGTTCGGATCATCGGCGAGACACGACCATGAGTCGGCGTGACACGGCCCTGCCGCCGCGGCTGCGGAACTGATCGAAATTGATCGGAAGTTGATCGCGAATTGCTTGAGGTCCTCAGGCCTTGATGGAAGTCCTCAGGCCTTGACCGCGGTCGTGAAGTCCGCCCAGCTCTCGGGGGAGAAGAGCAGCGCGGGTCCGGCCGGAGCCTTGGAGTCGCGTACGGCGAGCAGCCCGGCCCAAGGTCCGGTCCGCGGCCGAGCGGTCTCCACGCAGTTGTTCGCGCCCGTGCTGTAGCTGCTGCGCAGCCAGTGCACGGCTGGTAGATCGGTACTGGAAGGAACGTGCCGAGGCAGTGCAGACATGGTGCCTCCTTACGCGCCGTCAGCTATCCCGGCGATGTAATCCAACGATTCCTCGGGCGAAAGGGCGTGGATCTGAAGGGTGGTGAATGCCTCCGTGTACGCCTGGAGGTCTTCTTTCCGCTCCAGGTAGAGGCTACTCGTCAAGTGGTCGAGAACAACCACATCCAGATCAGAGGTGCGCGAAAATGAGAAGACTACGAAAGGCCCTGTGATGCCGATGTGCGCCCCCGCAGTGAACGGCAGCACCTGCAAACGCACTTGAGGCAGCCGCCCCGCCTCCACCAGCCGCCACAGCTGCCGCGCCATCACCCCGGGCCCGCCGATCCTCCGGCGCAGGACCGCCTCGTCCAGAACGGCGCTGAGCTCCAGCGGGGGCCGGCCGCGCAGGACGTCCTGCCTGGCCAGGCGCACCTCGACCAGCGCGTCCAGCCGTTCGTCCGCCTCGTCCAGGCCGCCCACCGCGGCCCGGGTCACCGCGCGCGCGTACTCCGGTGTCTGCAACAGCCCCGGCACCACCGAGGTCTCCAGTGTGCGCATCGCGGTCGCCTGGGACTCCAGGCTGATGAAATCCCGGTAGGTCGGCGGCAGCACCCCCCGGTACGCGTGCCACCAGTGGTGTCGTCCGGCACCGTCGTCGGACCCCGCCAACACCAGGAGCAACTCCCGCAGTTGCTCGTCCCGTACGCCATAGGCGTCGAGGAGTAACCGCACATCGGCCGGTTTCACCCCGCTGGCGCCGGTCTCGATCCGGCTCACCTTGGACTGGTGCCAGCCCACCAGACGCGCCGCCTCACCGCTGGTGAGACCCGCACCGGTGCGCAACGCACGCAGTTCGGCGCCCAGCTTTCGGCGGCGTACCGCGGGACCGTGCTGCATGC
Source organism: Streptomyces sp. NPDC110618 (assembly GCF_055657065.1). Classification (NCBI taxonomy): domain Bacteria; kingdom Bacillati; phylum Actinomycetota; class Actinomycetes; order Kitasatosporales; family Streptomycetaceae; genus Streptomyces; species Streptomyces sp. NPDC110618. The sequence continues at coordinate 124,225 of NZ_JBVKBN010000019.1, forward strand.
GCTCCTCCTTACTCCAACCGGGCCGCCCAAATACGGTCTCGCGTAGCAGAGTTCACCGCTTTGAGCGACAGATATATGCATATCTTGGTGGATCGGCACCGTGACCGGCGCGGTAATGGCAGTCTGGCGACGAAGCACCAGTCCGGGACCGTACTCGAACCATCCGCTCCGTGTCGGACTGCGGTCCCGTGGGAAAGGGACGACGTCGCCATGGCAGACCATCTGGAAGCATCCGTCACTCTGCCGAGCGATCCCGCCTCGGTCTCCGCGGCCCGCGGCTATGTGGTCAGCACCCTCGCGGAATGGGGGCTGCCGGCCGAGACGGACGCGGCCGACACCATCCGGCTCATCGTCTCCGAACTCGCGACCAACGCCGTCCAGCACACCCTGGGTCAGTCACCCACCTTCACGGTGGACATCGAGTTGCACCATGACGAGCAGTTGCGCATCGGGGTGACCGACAGTCATCCCCGGTTCCCCAGGCGCCTGCCCGCCGCCGTCCAGCAGGACAACGGCCGCGGACTGGTGATCATCCGCTGGCTCACCGCCGAGTGCGGCGGCCGGCTCAGAGTCCGGCCGACCCGCGAGGGCGGGAAGACGGTCTCCATCGAACTGCCCTGGACGGTCCCGGCCCGCCCGGTCACCGCGGCGGGGCAGCAGGAGCCCTGAAACTCCGTCGGAACGCCTGAAAAGCCCCCTGAAAGCCCTCTGAAAGTCCCCCTGGGAAGGCCCCTGGGAAGTCCCTTGGGAGGGAAGTCCCTGCAAAGCCCCCTGAACAGCCCTCAGGGCGACGGCGCGTCAGGGCGCCGCCGCCCCTGAGAACCGCCCGGTCAGCTCACCCGGCCGTACCAGACGCTCTTGGTCCAGATCTTCTGCAGCCGCACCACGTCACCGGTCTTCGGGGCGTGCCAGATCTTCCCCTTCCCGGCGTAGATACCGACGTGGTAGACGTTCGACCCCGAGTGGAAGAACACGAGGTCACCCGCCTTGCGGTTGCCGGCGGAGATGTGGCGCGTCTTGTTGTACTGCTGGGCCGCCGTACGAGGCAGCTTCTTGCCCGCCTTCTTGTACGAGTACAGCGTGAGCCCGGAGCAGTCGAAGCGGTGCGGCCCCACGGCACCCCACTTGTAGGGGGATCCCTTCTTCGAAGCCGCGACCTTCAGTGCCTTCGACGCCGGAGTGGCAGCGGCCGCCTCGGAGGCGAGGCCGGGAGCCACGATCGAGCCGCCGACGGCGGCGAGGGTGAGAGCCGAGGCCGTACCGGCCCGGACCATCAGCGACGGGACACGATTGAGCGCAGTCATGCGCAACCCTTCGTCAGCCGCCTGTGAAGGATGACCTGTCGGATTCGGGCTGGCGAAGTTGCCCGGCCGCTGAGAGCGGCTTCACCCCAAGGGCTGCTCGGTGCGCGGAGACTCCGCACCGGCGACCCGTCGTGCTTGGGTCCTCCACTCCTGCCGATCCACTCCTGTCGACCGGTCATCCGGGCGGCGGCAGGACTCGGCGTCCGCCCGGACCGCCCCGCCGCTGTGGCGGGGGCTTGTCGTCAGACAGGGATCTTGGCTCACCGATGTCCGAAAATCCCAATGGAACCGGGGATTTGTGGTGTTACTCACCACTCATCCGTTCGGGTGGACACTGCTCCATTCGAACTACCGTCCAGGCGTTGGGGGATGCCCGGACCAGGCACGGAACGTCTCTTTCGGTTCCGGCGCTACGCGCGTTGCGCAACCCCGGCGGGCCGGAAAAAGGACACGCGACTACGCCAACAGTGGGTACGTCGTTCGGTCCGTTTCAACTCAGGTCCGGACGACTCGACATGGCGAGGAGCCGCCCGCACCCCTCTCACGTGCGTCAACTGTCCGAGCGCGGAGGAACCGTGACGCGAGCCGTGCGGCGCTCCCCGTCCAGCACGCGCAGCGCACGCGCCAGCGTGGGGGCATGCAGCTCGGTCTCACCGCGCTGATGCATGAGCGCCAGCGCGTCACGCAGTTCGGTCGCGCGGGACACGAGTGCCTGGGCGGCCCGCAGCCCGCCGTAGGTGTCGGTGCGGCGCGTGGGGTTGATGTGCCCGAGCAGATCGACCACGTCGAGGTAACGGTCGATCAACTCGGCCTCGGCGCGCGTCAGCGCGGGCAGCGGCGGAAGGTCCGGCAGCATCCGCGGCTCACCTCGTGCCCGGGGTGGTGCTCTTGCGACTCGGCACGATCCGGTCCACCAGCCCGTACGCCAGGGCCTCCCGCGCGTCCAGCACCTTCTCCCGCTCGATGTCGGCGCTCACCTGCTCCCGGCTGCGTCCGGTGTGCCGGGCGAGCATCTCCTCCAAGCGGGCCCGAATCCGCGTCAGCTCCGCGGCCTGGATCACCAGATCGCTCGCCTGCCCCTCCACCGGCCCGGGCAGCGTGGGCTGGCCGAGCGTCACCCGCGCGTCCGGCAGCGCGGACCGCTTGCCCGGGGTCCCGGCCGCGAGCAGCACCGCCGCGGTCGGCCCGGCGTGGCCCAGCAGGACCGTCTCCACCTCGCAGCTGACGTACCGAAGCGTGTCGTAGACCGCGGACATGGCGCTGAACGGGCCGCCCGGGGAGTTCACGTACAGCGAGATGTCCCGGTCGGGGGAGTGGTGCTCCAGATACACGAGCTGCGCCATCACGTCGTTCGCCGCGGTGTCGTCGAGCGGCGTCCCGAGGAAGACGATCCGCTCCTCCAGGAGCTTGGAGTACGGGTCCTTCGGCCGCGCTCCGGCGCTGGTGCGCTCGGTGAACTCGGGCAGGACATGGCGGGCGGTCGGCCGGGTCATGAGCGTGCCTCCCTCGTCGGGTGCCTGTAAGAAATGTACAGGACGTACATGACGTAATGTAGGGCCATGGCCTACGAGATCCCGGTGACGCAAGCCAGGGCTGAGCTCGCCGACCTCATCAACCGCGTGGTGTACGGCGGGGAGCGCGTCGTCGTGACCCGGCACGGAAAGCCCCTCGTCGCCCTGGTCTCCGCGGCCGACCTGGAGCGCCTGGACGCCCTGGAGGCAGCCGCCGAGGAGCAGGTGATCAGCGCCGTCTCCAAGGTCGGGGAGGCCGCTGCCGCGCCCCGTGAGCCGCAGCGCTTCGGCATCGCCGCCGAGCACCGCGGGCCGGGCGCGACCGGATCACAGCTCGGTTAACGTGCCCGAAACCCGCCCCAACTAGCCTCCCCCCACGCCACCTGGGACTTTGCCGGTGGCCGCGGCAACCGGGCCCCGCACGGCCCGGAGCGAGACTGTGAGGTGGGACGTGCAACTGACCCCGCACGAACAAGAGCGGCTGCTCATCCATGTGGCGGCCGACGTCGCCGAGAAGCGCCGGGCCCGCGGCCTGAAGCTCAACCACCCCGAAGCCGTCGCCCTCATCACCTCGCACATCCTCGAAGGCGCCCGCGACGGCCGTACGGTCGCCGAGCTGATGGCCTCCGGACGCAAGCTGCTCACCCGGGACGACGTCATGGAAGGCGTCCCGGAGATGATCCACGACGTCCAGGTCGAGGCCACCTTCCCCGACGGCACCAAGCTCGTCACCGTCCACGAGCCGATCGTCTGAGGAGGCGGCAGCGATGATTCCCGGAGAGATCCTCTTCGCGGACGGGCCGATCGTGTACAACGAGGGCTGTGAGGTCACCCGGCTGACCGTCCTCAACGCCGCCGACCGCCCCGTCCAGGTCGGCTCCCACTACCACTTCGCCGAGGCCAACCCCGGTCTGGACTTCGACCGCGCCGCCGCCCGCGGCAAGCGCCTCAACATCGCCGCCGGGACCGCAGTGCGCTTCGAGCCCGGCATCCCCGTCGACGTCGAACTCGTCCCGCTGGCCGGCGCCCGCGTCGTGCCCGGACTGCGCGGGGAGACCGGAGGTGCCCTCGATGCCTGAGATCTCGCGAGCCGCCTACGCCGACCTGTTCGGCCCGACCACCGGCGACCGCATCCGGCTCGCCGACACCGACCTGCTGGTGGAGATCGAGGAGGACCGTTCAGGGGGCCCCGGACTCGCCGGGGACGAGGCCGTGTTCGGCGGCGGCAAGGTCATCCGCGAGTCCATGGGCCAGTCGCGTGCTACGCGCGCAGACGGCACGCCGGACACCGTCATCACCGGCGCCGTGGTGATCGACCACTGGGGGATCGTCAAGGCCGACATCGGCATCCGCGACGGCCGGATCACCGGCATCGGCAAGGCCGGCAACCCCGACACCATGGACGGGGTGCACCCGGACCTGGTGCTCGGCCCGGAGACCGAGGTGATCGCGGGCAACGGAAAGATCGTCACCGCCGGGGCCATCGACGCGCACGTCCACTTCATCTGCCCGCAGATCTCCGACGAGGCGCTGGCCTCCGGCATCACCACCCTCATCGGCGGCGGCACCGGACCGGCCGAGGGCTCCAAGGCGACCACCGTGACGCCCGGCCCCTGGCATCTGGCGCGGATGCTCCAGGCGATGGAGGCCTACCCGCTCAACATCGGCTTCCTCGGCAAGGGCAACACCGTCTCGCACGAGGCGATGCTCTCCCAGATCCGCGGCGGCGCGATGGGCCTGAAGCTGCACGAGGACTGGGGCTCGACCCCGGCCGTCATCGACGCCTCGCTCACCGTCGCCGACCGCACCGGCATCCAGATCGCCATCCACACCGACACCCTGAACGAGGCCGGTTTCGTCCAGGACACCCTCGCGGCCATCGGCGGCCGGGGCATCCACGCGTACCACACCGAGGGCGCGGGAGGCGGGCACGCGCCGGACATCATGACCGTGGTCTCCGAGCCGCACGTGCTGCCCAGCTCCACCAACCCCACACGGCCCTTCACCGTCAACACCGCCGAGGAACACCTCGACATGCTGATGGTGTGCCACCACCTGAACCCGGCGGTGCCCGAGGACCTCGCCTTCGCCGAGTCCCGGATCCGGCCCTCCACCATCGGCGCCGAGGACATCCTGCACGACCTCGGCGCGATCTCGATCATCTCCTCCGACTCCCAGGCCATGGGCCGGGTCGGCGAGGTCGTGCTGCGCACCTGGCAGACCGCGCACGTCATGAAGCGCCGGCGGGGCGCGCTGCCGGGCGACGGGCGCGCGGACAATCTGCGGGTACGGCGCTACGTCGCCAAGTACACGATCAACCCGGCCCTCGCCCAGGGCATCGCCGGGGAGGTCGGGTCCGTGGAGACCGGCAAGCTCGCCGACCTGGTGCTGTGGGACCCCGCGTTCTTCGGCGTGAAGCCCCAACTCGTGCTCAAGGGCGGGCAGATCGCCTACGCGCAGATGGGCGACGCCAACGCCTCCATCCCGACGCCGCAGCCGATCCTGCCGCGGCCGATGTTCGGCGCGATCGGGCGCGGGCCCGCCGTCAACTCCCTGAACTTCGTGGCCCCGTTGGCGATCGAGGACGGGCTGCCGGAGCGGCTCGGGCTCGGCAAGCCGTTCGTCGCGATCGAGTCCACGCGTGCGGTCACCAAGGCCGACATGCGGGAGAACGGCGCCCGGCCGCGTGTCGAGGTGGACCCGGACAGCTTCGCCGTGCGTATCGACGGGGAGCTGGTCGAGGCCACGCCCGCCGCGGAACTGCCCATGGCCCAGCGCTACTTCCTCTTCTGATGTCCTGGGCAGCGCTTCTCGTCCTGGCCGACGGCCGCTTCCCCGCCGGGGGGCACGCGCACTCCGGCGGCGCGGAGGAGGCGGTGAAGGCGGGCCGGGTGACCGGGGCGGCGAGTCTGGAGTCCTTCTGCCGGGGGCGGTTGCACACCGCCGGGCGGGTGGCGGCGGCGCTGGCCGCGGCTTCGGCGCTCGGTCTGGATCCGGTCGCGCTCGACGCGGCTGCCGATGCGCGGACGCCGTCGCCCGCGTTGCGGGTCGCTTCGCGGAAGCTGGGGCGGCAGTTGCTGCGGGCGGCTCGTGCCACCTGGCCGAGCGGTGAACTCGACGCGCTCGGGGTGCGGTTCCCCAAGGGGGCGCATCAGCCGGTGGTGCTGGGGTTGACGGCCAGGGCCGCCGGGCTCGGGCCCGCTGACGCGGCGTACTGCGCGGTGTACGAGAGCGTCAGCGGGCCCGCCTCCGCGACGGTGCGGTTGCTGAGTCTGGATCCGTTTGACGCGACGGGGGTGCTGGCACGGCTGTCGACCGAGATGGATCTTGTCGTGGATCAGGCAGTGGAGGCGGCGCGCGGGGCGGTCGATGCGGGGGTTGATGCCTTGCCCGCGTCCTCCGCGCCGCTTCTGGAGATCGGGGCGGAGGTGCATGCGGGTTGGTCGGTTCGGTTGTTCGCGTCGTGAGGGGTTTGGTGTTCGCCCCCGCCGCCCCTTCCCGTTCCCGTCCCTGGGGGCTTGGCCCCCAGACCCCCGTATCGGCCCTGAACGGGCCGCGTCCTCAATCGCCGGACGGGCTGAAGATCGGAACTGCTCATGCATCTTGACCATCACCACCACGACACCCCCGCCGTCAGCGCCGACGCCCGGCGTCCCGACGGGTCCCGGCGTGCGCTGCGCATCGGGCTCGGCGGGCCCGTCGGGTCCGGGAAGACCGCCACCGTGGCCGCGCTGTGCCGCGCCCTGCGCGACGAGTTCTCGCTCGCCGTCGTGACCAATGACATCTATACCCGTGAGGATGCCGAGTTCCTGCTCAGGGAGGCCGTGCTGCCGCCCGAGCGGATCACCGCCGTCGAGACGGGCGCCTGTCCCCACACCGCCATCCGGGACGACATCTCCGCCAACCTCGAAGCCGTCGAGGACCTGGAGGACGAGGTCGGACCGCTCCACCTCGTCCTGGTGGAGTCCGGCGGGGACAATCTGACCGCCACCTTCTCCAAGGGACTCGTGGACGCGCAGATCTTCGTGATCGACGTCGCGGGCGGCGACGACATCCCGCGCAAGGGCGGACCCGGTGTCACCACCGCCGACCTGCTCGTCGTCAACAAGACCGACCTGGCGCCCCACGTCGGCTCCGACCTCGCCCGGATGGCCGCCGACGCCAAGGCGCAGCGCGCCGAACTGCCGGTCGTCTTCCAGTCGCTGCGCGAGCAGGACGGGGTCCGGGAGGTCGCCGACTGGGTGCGCGGGCAGCTCGCCGCGTGGACGGCGTGACGGTGACCGGCGTCGCCGCCACCGCCCGGATCGGCGCACGCGGTGACGGCAGGGGCGGTACGGCGCTGCCCGTGCTGGAGGGCGAAGGCCCGCTCGCGCCCCGGCGCACCCGGGGGAGCGGCGGGGAGGCACGGGTCCTGCTCGTCGGTGCGATGAGCGGACCGCTCGGCGGCGACCGGTTCGCCGTCGAGGCCGACGTGGCGGACGGCGCCCGGCTGCACATCGGCTCCGCCGCCGCGACCCTCGCCCTCCCGGGCCAGGCCAAGGGCGCGGCCCACTACGACGTCCGCCTCACCGTCGCCGACGGCGGCGAACTGCGCTGGCTGCCCGAGCAGTTGATCTCCGCTGCGGGCAGCGAGCTGTACGTCACCACCCGCGTCGACCTCGGTGCCACGGCCCGCCTGGTCCTGCGCGAGGAGCAGGTACTCGGCCGCGCCGCGGAGGAACCGGGCCGCCTCACCAGCCGCCTGACCGTCCGCATCGCCGAGCGCACGGTCCTCGACCAGGAGCTGTCCTGCGGTCCCGGCGCACCAGGTGGATGGGACGGTCCGGCGGGTCTCGGTGGACACCGTGCAGTGGGCCAACTCCTCATTGCGCGCCCCGAGTTCGAGAAGAGCCCGGTAACCCCTCAAGTCCTCACCGAAGGCGCCGCCCTCATGCCCCTCCCCGGCCCGGCGGCCCTCGTCACCGCCGTGGCGCGGGACGCCCGAGTGCTGCGCCGGCTCTTGGACCGGGCTCTGGCGTCCCTCTCCGGGTAGGGCCCGCCCGCGACGTGGCGGGCCGCCGGGTCGCGGGCGGGCTTCCGGTTTGCCGTGTCGCTCTGTCCGGCGGGCGGGGGTGTTTGCCGTCCTCGTGCCGCTGTTCGGTTGTGCGGTTCCGGTCGTGGCGCCCGAGTTGACCGGCCTGGGACGTGGCGGGCAGCCCCGTCGGGTCTGGTGCTCCGTTCGGGGCCGTGGCGCCGGGCGGCCGGGCCGTGGCGGAGAGCCCGGTGATGTTTCTCGGCCGAGCGGCCGGGACGCTCGTCGCAGGGCCGCCGCACGGCCCCGTTGCGGAACCGGGTGGGGTCAACTCGCCTCGACCGGTGCCGTATCCGTGTCAGCCCAGCGGCATTCTGGGAAAGCGGCGGGACTTCTGGTCGGCCGCCGCGGCCTCCTCGGCCTTGACGACCGCCGCGTACTGGTCGACGTACTCCTGCTCGGAGAGGGTGAGGATGGCGTACATGATCTCGTCGGTGATGGCGCGCAGGACGGCCTTCTCGTTCTCCATGCCGGCGTAGCGGGAGAAGTCCAGGGGCTTGCCGAAGCGGATGACCACGGGGTGGATCCGGGGGATGACCTTGCCCGGCGGCTGGGCCTCGAAGGTGCCGATCATCGCGCAGGGGATCACCGGGACGCCCGCCTTGAGCGCCATCACGGCGACCCCGACCTTGCCCTTGTAGAGGCGGCCGTCGTGGGAGCGGGTGCCTTCCGGGTAGATGCCGAGGAGTTCGTACTTGCGCAGGACGCCGAGGCCCTCGCGGATCGCGGCCTGACCCGCCTCCTTGCCGGAGCGGTCGACGGGGATCTGGCCCGCGCTGCGGAAGAAGAAGGCCGTCAGCCGTCCCTTGAGGCCGGGGCCGGTGAAGTACTCGGCCTTCGCGAGGAAGGTGATGCGCCGCTTGAGGATCGCCGGCATCAGGAAGTGGTCCGAGAAGGAGAGATGGTTGCCCGCCACGATCGCCGCACCGGTGGCGGGGACGTTCTCCAGGCCCTCGGTGCGGGGCCGGAAGACCAGTCTCAACAAGGGGCCCAGCAACACGTACTTGAGCAGGTAGTAGAACAAGGAGGAGCTCCTCTACTTGCAGGTCAACCGGCGTGTTGTGGGGCTGTCAGTGTAGGCACAGGCAACGGCGCCCGTAACCGCCGCCGCAGCGACTGGCGCAGACCTTTCCGGCGATCTTGACACCCGCCTCACGCCCCGTCAGAGACGCACCACCACAAGGGCCGTGTCATCGGTGGCCCCGCCGGGCGGCAGCAGGTCCAGCAGGACCGCGTCCGCGAGGCTCTCGGGGTCGTCCTGGCGGTGCGCGACAAGGGACTTGGCGAGCCGGGCCAGACCGCAGTCGATGTCCTCCTGTCTGCGTTCGACCAGGCCATCGGTGTAGAGCACGAGTGTGGCGCCCTTGGTGTAGTACGTCTGCGCCTGCGGCCGGCGCAGCGGTTCGGGGCGGGCGTCGAGCGGCGGGTCGGTGGCGCGGTCGAGGAACTCCACCCGCCCGTCCGGGTGGAGGAGCGCGGGCGGCGGATGCCCGGCGCTGCTGTAGACGATGGTGCGCCGGTCGAGATCGACGAATGTGGTGACCGCGGTGGCCGATTCCGCGCCCTCCACCACATGCGCGTACCGGCCCAGCACATCGAGCGCCTCAGCGGGCCCCTCGGCGACCCGGGACGCGGCGCTGAGCGCGCTGCGCAGCTGGCCCATCACCCCGGCCGCCGGCAGTCCGTGCCCGACCACGTCCCCGACGGAGACCCCGATGCGGTGGCCGCCGACCAGGTCGACCAGGTCGTACCAGTCCCCGCACACGTTGAGCGCGCCCACCGCGGGCCGGTAGCGCACCGCCACGGCCCGATGGCGGACCTGGGGGCGGGCGGGCAGCATCGACTCCTGGAGCGCGAGCGCGACCTCGCGTTCGCGGGCGTGTGCCTGGCGGAGCCGGTCGTTGAGCTCCTGCAGCTCGCGCGCCCGCGTGTACAGCTCGGCCTCCATCACCCGCGGCCGGCCGCCGGTCGGGCCGCCGCGGGCCCGGATCAGGTCGGTGACGTCCTCGACGCGGTGCACCAGCAGCCGAACCGTGCCGTCGGGGCCGAGGACGGGGGCGTTGACCGGGCTCCAGTACCGCTCCTCCCAGTGCCCCGGCCGCTCGGTGGACTCCACGTCGTAGCGCTGGAGAGCCATCACGTCCCGTTCACCGGTGGCCGCCACCCGTTGCAGGGACGCCGCGAGGTTGCGCATGCCGGTGGCGGTGGGGTCGTTGGGGTTGTCGGGGAAGGCGTCGAAGAGATAGCGGCCGACCAGGTCCTCGCGGCTGCGCCCGGTCATGTGCAGGAACTCCTCGTTGACGTCCGCGTAGATCAGCTCGGGCGTCAGCACCGCCACCATGCCGGGCAGGGCCTGGAAGATCGCCGTGTAGTCGATCGCCGTGTCGTTCATGGCTGCCCGCCTCACCACCGGGGTCACCCCAGTCTTTCACGTTATGCGGCTATTGCTCCCCTCGTGGATCACTCCACCGGGTCCGTGAGGGACTGTTCGGCCCAGATCACCTTGCCTTCGGGGGCGAACCGGGTCCCCCACCGCTGCGTGAACTGGGAGACCAGCAGCAGGCCCCGCCCGCCCTCGTCGGTGGCGCGCGGATGGCGCAGGTGCGGTGCGGAGGCGCCGCCGTCGAGCACCTCGCAGATCAGTGAGCGCTCCTTGATCAGCCGCAGCCGGATCGGCCCGGTCGCGTACCGGATGGCGTTGGTGACCAGCTCGCTGACGACCAGCTCGGTGGTGAAGGCCAGCGGCTCCAGACCCCACTCGGCGAGCTGACGGGTGGCGCTCTTGCGGGCGTCGGCGACGACGGCGGGGTCGCTGGGCAGGTCCCAGTCCGCGACCTGGTTGTCGCCCAGCAGCCGGGTGCGCGCCATCAGCAGCACCACGTCGTCGTGCGGCCGGACCGGCACCAGCGCGTCCACCACGGCCCGGGAGCGCAGGGCGAGCGTGGGCGCGGTCCGTTCCAGGGCCGGGATCAGCCGCTCGGGGTCCGCGTCCGTGGCCCAGTCGTCGCCGCGCGCGAGCAGCCCGTCGGTGTACATGGCGAGGGTGCTGCCCTCGGCCAGCGCCATCTCGACCGACTCGAAGGGCGGACCGCCCACCCCCAGCGGCGGGCCCTGCGGCAGGTCGACGAAGGTCACCTCGCCGTCCGGCAGCACCACGGCGGGGGACGGATTCCCGGCGGTGGCCATCGTGCACTGCCCGTCCACCGGGTCGTACACCGCGTACAGGCAGCCCGCGCCCACGCCCCGCATGCTGTCGGCGCCCTCCGCGTCCGGCACCGGGCCCTCGTCCCGCGCCGAGCGCCCCACCAGGTCGTCGAGGTGGGCCAGCACCTCCTCGGGCCGCAGGTCCAGCGCGGCCAGCGTCCGTACGGCCGTGCGCAGCCGGCCCATGGCGGCCGCCGCCGTGATGCCGTGCCCCGGCACCTCGCCCACCACCAGCGCCACCCGGGCACCGGACAGCGGCACCACGTCGTACCAGTCGCCGCCGAGGCCGGTCAGCTCGTCGGCGGGCCGGTAGCAGGCGGCGACGTCCACGGCGTCCTGCTCGGACAGCCGGTGCGGCAGCAGGCTGCGCTGCAGGAGCAGGGCGGCGTCGCGTTCGCGGGTGTAGCGGCGGGCGTTGTCGATGCAGACCGCGGCCCGCGAGACCAGGTCCTCGGCGAGCCGCAGATCGTCCTCGTCGAACGGCTCCTTGCGGCGCCGCCGCAGGAACGTGGTGATGCCCAGGGTGACGCCCCGCGCCCGGACCGGCACGATCATCACGCTGTGCAGCCCCAGCTCCCGGAACGTGGCCTTGCGGCCCAGCACATCCGCGGCCCACTCCCGGGCCATCGGGTCGAGGTGCTCGGCACGCCAGGAGTCGCCGCTGGTCAGACAGCGGATCGGCGGCGAACCGGACAGATAGGTGGCCGCATCTCCTATGCCGACCGCCTCGTCCTCGTGGTCCGAGCGGTACCCGGAGCGCCGCAGCTTCACCGGCTCGGTGTCGCTCAGCGGGCCGGGCGGGGGCTCGCCACCGCAGAGCACCGAGTCCAGCAGGTCCACCCAGACCAGGTCGGCGAAGCCCGGCACGGCCACGTCCGCCAGCTCCTGCGCGGTGTGCGCCACGTCCAGGGTGCGCCCGATGAGCCGGCCCGCCCGGTCCAGCAGGGCCAGCCGCCGCCGGGCCTGGTGCCGCTCGCTGACGTCGACGACCGTGTAGTACACGCCCATCGCCCGGCCCTGGTCGTCGTCGAGCCGGGTGAAGGACATCATGTGCGCCGTCTCCCGGTGCGGCGCCGACCGGATGGAGCCCAGGTGCTCGTAGCCGACGATCGGCTCGCCGGTGTCCAGCACCCGCCGCATCTGGGTCTCCAGCGCCGCCGCGTCCAGGCCCGGCTGGATGTCCGCGAGCCGCCGGCCCAGCCGCTGGTAGGGCGCTCCGCCGCCGAACTCCTCCAGCGCCGCGTTGGACCAGACGAATCGCAGATCGGTGTCGACGATCGCGATACCGACGGGGGAGCCGGTCACCATCTGCTCCAGCACCGTCCGGCTCATGTCCCAGCCCTGCGCCTGCTCCATCTCCGACAGCAGCGCCAGCCAGCGCGCCGGACCGTCCTTCTCCGGGGCCGCCACCACCCGCGCCATCACCCGCACCGGGGTGCCGTCCGAGCGCCGGGCGGTCAGCAGCCCCACCCAGCCGTTGTCCCGGCGGCACCGCTCGGCCAGCTCCGGCAGGCGCGCCGCGTCCTCGGGCACGAGCAGCCCGGTCACCGGCCGACCCACCACCTGGGACGGGCCGTACTCCAGAAGCCGCTGCGCCCCACTGGTCCAGCAGGTCACCAGCCCCTGGTCGTCGACCAGCACGGGCACGGCATCGGCCACATCGAACCGATGCCGTGCTGTGGCGTGCTCCTCCTGTGTGCCCACGGCCGACCTCTCCGTCGCTGAGAGTCGCTGAGAGTGGTCTACGTCAGTGGTGTACCACCTCTGATCCCAGTGTTCACCCTCGCAGTCCCCAGGGGAGACGGCCACCCGCAGGCGGTGTCGGCCTTCAGGCCAGCACCTTCTCCAGCGAGCCCAGTGCCCCGGTCAGCTCCTCGGCGGTGATGGTCAGCGGCGGGGCGAGCCGGATCGTGGAGCCGTGGGTGTCCTTGACGAGGACGCCCTCCCGCATCAGCCGCTCGCTGATCTCCCGGCCGGTGCCCACGGCGGGGTCGATGTCGACGCCCGCCCACAGGCCGCGCGCCCGGAAGCCGACGACGCCCTTGCCGACCAGGTCGGTCAGCCCGCCGCGCAGCACGACGCCCAGTTCGGCCGCCCGGCGCTGGAACTCTCCGGTCTCCAGCAGCTCCACCACCGCCGTGCCGACGGCGGCGGCCAGCGGGTTGCCGCCGAAGGTGGAGCCGTGCTCGCCCGGACGCAGTACGCCGAGCACGTCACGCCGGGCCACCACCGCGGACACCGGCACGATGCCGCCGCCCAGCGCCTTGCCGAGCAGCACCATGTCCGGCACGACCGACTCGTGCTCGACGGCGAGGGTGCGGCCCGTACGGCCGAGGCCCGACTGGATCTCGTCCGCGATGAACAGGCAGCCCTTGCGGCTGGTCAGCTCCCGCACCCCGGCCAGGTAGCCGTCGTCCGGGATGACCACGCCCGCCTCGCCCTGGATGGGCTCGATGAGCACCGCCGCCGTGGTGTCGTCGACGGCCTCCTCCAGCGCGGCCAGGTCGTTGTACGGGACGATCCGGAAGCCCGGGGTGAAGGGACCGAAACCGGCGCGGGCGGTCTCGTCGGTGGAGAAGCTGACGATGGTCGTCGTACGGCCGTGGAAGTTGTCCGCGGCGACCACGATCGTGGCCCGGTCGGCGGGGACGCCCTTGACCTCGTAGGCCCACTTGCGGGCCACCTTGATGGCGCTCTCCACGGCCTCGGCGCCGGTGTTCATGGGCAGCACCATGTCCAGGCCCACCAGCGCGGCCAGCCGCTCGGCGAACTCGGCGAGCCGGTCGTTGTGGAAGGCACGCGAGGTCAGCGTCAGCACGTCGAGCTGGCGGTGGGCGGCCTCGATGAGCCCGGGGTGGCGGTGGCCGAAGTTGAGCGCCGAGTAGCCCGCCAGCATGTCCAGGTAGCGGCGGCCCTCGACGTCCTCCACCCAGGTGCCCTCGGCGCACGCGACGACGACGGGCAGCGGGTGGTAGTTGTGCGCGAGGACGGGCTCCTCCGCGCGGATCAGCTCGGCGGACGAACGGGTGTGCGCGGGTGCGGTCATGAGCGGATCTCCTGGGTGCAGCACTTGATGCCGCCGCCTGCCTTGAGCAGCTCGGACAGGTCGACGGGGACGGGAAGGTAGCCGCGCTCGGACAGCTGTTCGGCGAGGGCGGTCGCGCCCGGGGCGATGAAGACGTGCAGTCCGTCGGAGACGGAGTTCAGGCCGAACGCCATCGCGTCCTCGCGGGTCGCGATCACCGCGTCCGGGTACAGGCGCCGCAGCACCTCACGGCTGCCCGGCGAGAACGCTTCCGGGTAGTAGGCGATGTTCTCCTCGTCCAGCACGAACAGCGCGGTGTCGAGGTGGTAGAAGAGCGGGTCCATCAGCGTCAGGCTGATCACCGGCACGCCGAAGTGCTCCTGCACCTCGCGGTGCGCCTCGCGGGTGGTGCGGAAACCGGTGCCGGCCAGGATCCAGCGGCCCGCCGGGACCAGGTCGCCCTCGCCCTCGCAGACCGACTCGGGCCGGTAGACGTCGAACCCGGCCGCCTTGAACCAGGTCTCGTAGTGCGTGGACTCGGGGCGTCGCTCGGGCGCGTGGAAGAGCGAGCCGAAGACCTTGCCCTCCACGGTGACCGCGCAGTTCGCGGCGAACACCATGTCGGGCAGGCCGGGGACGGGCTCCACGGTCTCGACGGTGTGGCCGTAGGAACGGTAGGTGGCGATCAGCTTGTGCCACTGCTCCACGGCGAGATCGGTGTCGACCCGGGCATCGGGATGCATCCAGGGGTTGATCGCGTACTGCACGGCGAAGTGTCTGGGTTCGCAGACGAGGAAGCGCCGCCGGCGCGGCACACGGGATTCGGGCACAGAGGTGTTCCTCCGCTTCCTGGGGGTGGGACTGGGTTGACACCAAGGTAGGAAGTGACGGAGAAGCCCGACAAGGAACGACCACTGCGTGTTCACGCAGGAATGCTGCGTAGTTTTCCCGCTCAGCGCAGTTCTGCTGCGTCGTCGGGTGCGGCGTGGCTGGCGCCCGCCTCCGGGCTCTCCGGGATCAGGTGGGAGAGCACCATCACGCTGATCGTTTTCCGGATGAACGGCTCCACACGGATGCGCTCCAACACCTCCTCGAAGTGCTCCACGTCCCGCGCCCGCACATGCAGCAACGCGTCCGCGCCGCCGGTCACGGTCATCGCCGCGGTGATCTCCGGGTGGTTGCGGACCACCTCCGCCAGCCGCCTGGGCGGCGCCGCGCCCTCGCAGTACACCTCGACGTACGCCTCCGTGCGCCAGCCCAGCGCCAACGGCTTCACCGTGGCCGTGAACCCGGTGATCACACCGGTCTCCCGCAGCCGGTCCACCCGCCGCTTGACCGCCGTCGGGGACAGTCCGATCGTTGCGCCGATCTCGGCGAAACTCGTCCTGGCGTTCGCCATCAGGGCGGTGATGATCTTCCGGTCGAGCTCGTCGAACGCGGGGGTCCTGCTGTTCATGGCGGCACCCTATCCAGCGGAAACGGCCTTGGCCCGGCCCGTGTGCAGGCGTACGAATTACTCCTACACTCCACGTTCATGCTGCGTGCCCTGGCTGTCGACGACGAACGCCCCTCGCTGGAGGAACTGCTGTACCTCCTGAACGCCGATCCCCGCATCGGCAGCGCGGAGGGCGCCCACGACGCGACCGAGGCGCTGCGCCGCATCAACCGGGCGCTGGAGTCGGGGCCCTTTGGACCGGACTCGATCGACGTCGTCTTCCTGGACATCAACATGCCCGGCCTCGACGGACTCGACCTGGCCCGGCTGCTGTCCGGGTTCGCCAAACCGCCGCTGGTCGTGTTCGTCACCGCCCACGAGGACTTCGCCGTCCAGGCCTTCGACCTCAAGGCCGTCGACTACGTCCTCAAACCGGTCCGCAAGGAACGCCTGGCGGAAGCCGTTCGCCGGGCCGCCGAACGCATCGGCAGCACCGGTCCGCGCATCCCCGTCAGTGAGCCCGACCCCGACCACATTCCCGTGGAACTCGGCGGCGTCACCCGCTTCGTGCCCGTCGAGGACATCACCCATGTCGAGGCCCAGGGCGACTACGCCCGTCTGCACACCGACAGGGGCAGCCACCTGGTCCGCATCCCGCTGTCCACCCTGGAGGAACGCTGGCGCAACCGCGGCTTCGTCCGCATCCACCGCCGCCACCTGGTCGCCCTGCGCCACATCGGCGAACTCCGCCTGGACGCGGGCACGGTCAGCGTGATCGTCGGCTCCGAGGAACTCCAGGTCAGCCGGCGCCACGCCCGCGAACTGCGGGAACTGCTGATGAGGAGGCCCTGACATGCCCGGCCAGGACCCCGCGGAGCGCCGCGTCGTCGTCACCGGGCCGCCCCGGCGCACCCGGCCGACCTCCGGCTACTACCGCCCACGCACCGAGATCGACGAGCAGACCACCCTCGGCCACACCTACGTCCGCTCCCTGATGCGCTCCCAACTGCGCGCCGGACTCGCCGTCGTGGCCGTCCTGGGCCTGCTCATCGGCCCTCTGCCCCTGCTGTTCGCCACCATCCCCGACTCCGAGCGCCTGGAGTGGGCCGTCCTCGGCTTCGGCCTGTACGCCCCGCTCGTGCTGCTCGCCCGCTGGTACGTACGGCGCGCCGAACGCAACGAACGCGACTTCGTCCGCCTCGTCGAGGACCAGGACCGCTGAACCACCGTGAACGAGAACTTCGCCGTCCCCGCCGTCGCCCTGGTCGTCCTCGCGACCGTCTTCGTCGGCGCCTTCGGACTGCGCATCTCCCGCACCACCTCCGACTTCTACGTCGCCTCCCGCACCGTCGGCCCCCGCCTGAACGCCGCCGCCATCAGCGGCGAATACCTCTCCGCCGCCTCCTTCCTCGGCATCGCCGGACTCGTCCTCGTCCAGGGCCCCGACATGCTCTGGTACCCGGTCGGCTACACCGCCGGATACCTCGTCCTGCTCCTGTTCGTCGCCGCCCCGCTGCGCCGCTCCGGCGCCTACACCCTCCCCGACTTCGCCGAGGCCCGGCTCGCCTCCCAGGCGGTACGACGGCTCGCCGGGGCCTTCGTCGTCGGCGTCGGCTGGCTCTACCTCCTGCCCCAGCTCCAGGGCGCCGGACTCACCCTGACCGTGCTCACCGGGGCGCCCGACTCCCTCGGCGCGGTGATCGTGGCGGTCGTGGTCGTCGCCATCGTCGCGGCGGGCGGCATGCGCAGCATCACCTTCGTGCAGGCCTTCCAGTACTGGCTGAAGCTGACGGCGCTGCTGGTGCCCGCGCTGTTCCTGATCCTCGCCTGGCAGGGGGACGGCGCGCCCCACCACGCCTTCGACGAACCCGCCGATTTCCGCGAACAGCGCACCGTGCGCGTCGACGACAGACTGGACCTGCGTCTGGAGCGCCCGCTCACCGTCACCGTGAGCGGCACCGTCGACGGCGACGAGCACGACGGGCGGCGCGTCGAACTCCCCGCCGGTACGCACCGGATCGACGCGGGCACCCGGCTGACCTTCGCCGCGGGAACCGCCGTTCCCGAACCGGCCCGCGGCACCGACGGCAGCCTCTCCCCGTCCCAGGCCGAGAGCCGGGGCGAGCGCCCGCTGTACGCCACGTACGGGCTGATCCTCGCGACCTTCCTCGGCACCATGGGCCTGCCCCACGTCGTGGTCCGCTTCTACACCAGCCCGCACGGAGTCGCCGCCCGCCGCACCACCGTCGCGGTCCTGGGACTCATCGGCGCCTTCTACCTGCTGCCACCCGTCTACGGCGCCCTCGGCCGCCTGTACTCCCCCGAACTGACCCTCACCGGTGACGCGGACGCCGCCGTCCTGCTGCTGCCCGAGCGCATGATCGGCGGCCTCGGCGGCGACCTGCTCGGCGCGCTGATCGCGGGCGGCGCCTTCGCGGCGTTCCTGTCGACCGCGTCCGGTCTGACCATGGCCGTCGCGGGTGTCCTCACCCAGGACGTCCTGCCCGCGCGCGGCGTACGGCACTTCCGGCTCGGCACGGTCCTCGCGATGGCGGTGCCCCTCGCGGCGAGTGTCCTGGTCGGCGGGCTGCCGGTGGCCGACGCGGTCGGGCTGGCCTTCGCGGTGTCCGCGTCCTCCTTCTGCCCGCTGCTCGTGCTCGGCATCTGGTGGCGCCGGCTCACCCCGCCCGGGGCGGCCGCCGGAATGCTGGTCGGCGGCGGCTCCGCCCTGCTCGCCGTGGCGGCGACGATGTCCGGCTTCTTCGGCACCGGCGCCCTGCACGCCCTCCTGGCCTGGCCCGCCCTCTGGTCGGTGCCCCTGGGCTTCCTCACGATGATCCTGGTGTCCCTGTCCACCTCCCACCGGGTCCCGCCGGGCACTCCGGCGATCCTGGCCCGCTTCCACCTGCCCGAGGAACTGGCGGAGGTGAAGGGATGAGCGACTTCATCGCCGGACTCTGCGTGGCGATCCTGCCCCTGCTGGCGGCCGGGTTCTGGCTCGGACGGCGCACCGCGCGCCCCGAGAGCCAGGGCGGACTCGGCACACCCGTCGAACACGCCACCTTCGAGACCCTGCACACCGCCTCCCTCGCCGCACCCCCGCTGCGGGCCGGACTCACCGAGGAGACCGCGCGCAAATCGGCCCGCAGACTGCGGTCGTTGCTCGGCACCGACGCCTTGTGCCTCACCGACGAGAAACAGGTGCTGGCCTGGGACGGCGTCGGCGCCCACCACCGCGCCGAGATCATGGAACGCCTCTCCGGCCCCCTGGAGTCCGGCCGAGGCGAGGCCTTCCCGCTGACCTGCGACACCCCCGACTGCCCGCTGCGCTGGGCGGTCGTCGCCCCGCTCACCGTCGACGACCGCGTCCACGGCGCCCTCGTCGCCGCCGCGCCCCGCGAGTCCGCCGTGCTGGTCCGGGCCGCCGGAGAGGTCGCCCGCTGGGTCTCCGTCCAACTGGAGCTGGCCGACCTCGACCAGTCCCGCACCCGCCTCATCGAGGCCGAGATCAAGGCCCTGCGCGCCCAGATCTCCCCGCACTTCATCTTCAACTCGCTCGCGGTGATCGCCAGTTTCGTGCGCACCGACCCCGAGCGGGCCCGCGAACTGCTCCTGGAGTTCGCCGACTTCACTCGCTACTCGTTCCGCCGGCACGGCGACTTCACCACGCTCGCCGACGAACTCCACGCCATCGACCACTACTTGGCACTGGTCCGGGCCCGCTTCGGCGACCGCCTCTCCGTCACCCTCCAGATCGCCCCCGAGGTACTGCCGGTCGCCCTGCCGTTCCTGTGCCTCCAGCCCCTGGTGGAGAACGCCGTGAAGCACGGACTGGAGGGACGGGCGGCCTCCACCGGCAAATGCAGGATCAGCATCACCGCGCAGGACGCCGGAGCCGAGGCCCTGGTCGTCATCGAGGACGACGGCGCCGGCATGGACCCCGACCTGCTGCGCCGCATCCTCGCGGGCGAGGTCAGCCCGTCCGGCGGCATCGGGCTGTCCAATGTCGACGACCGGCTCCGTCAGGTCTACGGAGACGACTACGGCCTCGTCATAGAGACCGCCGTGGGGGCGGGAATGAAGGTGACCGCCCGGCTGCCCAAGTACCAGCCGGGCGTCCACTCAGCGGGCCGGCTGACCGGCACCTGACCGTCACGAACTGCGCGTGACCACCATGCCGAGGGTGATCAGCCCGAGCACGACCCAGCCGAACCACAGCCAGCCGTTGCTGCCGAGCGCCACCGTGTAGGCCGTCACCACGACCAGACCGCCGACGGTGAGCACCCCCATCGTCCGCGTAGAACTGTCCGTAGAACCGGGCATCGCAACACCCTCCTCATGGTTCGTCCCCCTCCATGGTGCCCCCGTTCTGCTTCCGCACGGTGCAGACGACCAAATGTGTGCCCGATTTCCAGGTGCCCTCGCTGACCCACCCCGTCGCCTCGTAGACGGAAGGGTCGAATCCGTAGTCCTGCGGCGGCACGTCCCGGGCACAGATCTCGCCGGCCTGCTCCTGGCCGTCGTCGTACGTGACGCCCTCGCCCATCCGGGTGAATCCCAGCACCTGCTCGTCGTACCTTCCGGCACAGGACGCCAGCCGCACCTGCCCCTCCCTGGCCACGTCCAGGCAGTCCCGGCGCTGCACGGTCGCCACGTCCGCGAAGACCGCGCCGACCTTGCGGTACCCGGCCAGCGGCCCGTACACCGGCGCATGCCCGCCCAGCACCAGACAGGCCGTTCTCCGCCCGGCCGCCTCGAACCCCTCGTCCGCCGGCACCACGGCGAACGACCGCACGTCCGCCAGCCGCTCCCGCACCTCCCGCGTCCGCTCCTCGCACCGCGCGGCGCCCTCTTCCCGCGCCTCCCGCGCCGACGCGGCCTCGACGAACGCCATCACCTGCCCGTCCGGCTTCAGGCGCGTGCAACTCGGGTCGAGGGTCAGTCCGGGGGCGCCCACGAAGGGGTCGCCCGGCCAGGCGGCGATCACGCAGTCCCCGGCCGCCAGCGCCCGGGTCAGCCCCACCTCCGCGCCATACGGGAGCCCGGACCCCGTCGACCCCGTCCCGTCGCCCTGCCCGGCCACGGCGTACCAGACCCCGCCCCCGGCCAGCGCCAGCCCCAGCAGCCCGCCGAGCGCGGAGTGCAGTACCCGGCGCTTGGGGGCGCGGTGCGGGGGCGGGGGCGGTGGGGGAGCGGCGGCCCATTGCGGCTGCGATCCGAGGTCGGTCTGGGTCCGGGAGTAGGCCGCGGCCTGCGGTACGACGATCCGGGCCAGCGCCGCCTCCGTCTCGGCCGCGGACGGCCGGGCCGCCGGGTCCTTCGCGAGCAGCGCGTGCACGAGCGGCCCGAGCGCGCCGGCGCGGGTGGCGGGCCGCGGCTCCTCCGCGACCACCGCCGTCAGCTCCGCGAGGTGCGACGGGCGGGCGAACGGCCCCAGGCCCTCGACCCCGAAGTAGAGCGTGCACCCCAGCGAGAACAGATCGGCGGCCGGGGTCGGCGGCCCGCCCGTGGCCCGCTCGGGGGCGAGGTAGCCGGGGGTGCCCACCAGTGCGGAGGCCATGGTCCACCGGGTCTCCCCGGTGGCGGGCCGCACGGAGATGCCGTAGTCGGCGAGCAGCACCCTGCCGTGCGGGGCGCCCGAGCGGTCCGGCGCCAGCAGGATGTTCGCCGGCTTCACGTCCCGGTGCAGGACGCCCCGCTCGTGCCCGGCGGTCAGCGCGTCCAACACGGCCAGCCCGACGCGGGCGCACTCCGCCGGGGCGAGCGGGCCGCGCTGCTCGACCAGGTCGCGCAGGTCCACGGCGCCCGCCACGTACTCCATGACGATCCAGGGCAGCCCTTCGTGTTCCAGCACGTCGTGCACGGTCACGACGTGCGGGTGGTCGCGCAGCCCCGCCGCGTGCCGTGCCTCGGCGCGGGCGCGGGCGACCCGGGCCTCCCGCTCGTGGGCGCCCTCGGCCGGGTCCGGGAAGACGATCTCCTTGAGCGCGACCTCGCAGGCGAGTCTCTGGTCGTGGGCCAGCCAGACATGTCCCATGCCGCCGCCCCCGAGCCGGTGCAGCAGCAGATAGCGGCCGGCGATGACCCGGCCCACTCCCGATGTCGACGGTCCTGAAGGCATCCACTGACTCCCGGGTTCCACGAGGTTCCACCTAGGTGCTCGCGCTGGTGCTGGGTGTCTCGCTGGGCGGGGGTGGGGGCGGCGACTCACTGGCCGGGGCCGTGGTTGTGGTCGTCGCCGTGGTCGGGGGAGTCGAGATCGTCGTCGGCGGCGTACTGGAGGGCGGTGGCGGCAGGCTGGAGACCGTCGGCGGGGGAGCGGAGGTGGATGTCGGGGGCGGGGTCGAGGCCGGGGGCTGTTCCGACGTCGGCGGCGGCGAGCTCGTGGTCCCGGAGGAGGTGGGTCCCGAGCCCCCGGACGACTGGGTCGGTACCGGCTCCGTCTCGGACTCGGACTCCGACGGCGTCGGCGGATCCGGCGGCCCGGACGTCCGTGAGGTCTCCGGTGCGACCTCCGCATCCTCCTCCGCGGCCAGCGTCACGTACTCCCCGAACGCCAGTCGGCTCCCCGCGGCCGGGTCCGACCCCGTCACCACGGCCCCGTCCGACGGCTGCCCCGCCCCGCCGTACCGGACGGCGAGCCCCTGCTCCGTCAGCCGCGCCACGGCCTCCCCGACGGTGGCCCCCACGACATCGGGCACCTCCCGCCGCTCGCTCGCGTCGAAACCCTTGTCGTCCCCGCCCGTCGTGCCCACCGGCCGCTCGATGCCCCGCTCGGGTTCCTCCACGTCGACCAGGGCCAGCCGCTCCAGTTCCCGCGGCGCGGGGCGCACGACGACCGCGGAAGCGGCGTCGTACCCCTTCCACTTCTCGTTCCCGTTCTCGAACTTCACGGAAATCCCGCTCTTGTCACCCTCGAAGGCGCGCAGCGGATTTCCGCACGAACACTTCACCGCGGGCTGTCCCTGGGCATCGACGAGAATCGCGATCCCCGCCTGGAGCAGCGAGTCGAACGGGACTGCCTTTTCCTTCTTGTAGTCGTGGTTCTTCACCAGCGTGTCGTGACGCAGCAGAACAGGTGTGAGCCGGTCCAGATAATCCGGAATCCCGTCCCTGCCGATCCCCGGCACCCGCGCCCACGCATCCGCCTTGCGCTCGTTGGCCGGGTCCGTGAGGAACCGCTCCAGCTTGTCGACGTCGCAGATCCGTGGCTTCCTGGAGCCCCCGTACAGACCGGGGGTGTCACCCCGCTGAAGCCCTCCGCCGACGCTCCGCGAAGGGACCCGGGCATCCCGCCCGAGCCCTTTGCTCTCATCGAAAAAGGGTGCGAGCGACGGAACTCCCACCGCCACCGCCCGCACCGTGGCCGAAGCCCGCCCCACGTCACAGGCGCTCAGCGCCAGAACGCACACCAGCAGAATTCGTACGTACATTCCTCGCGTCATGACCGCTCCCCCCGGCGGTTCCCCCGACGCGATTCATGCTACTGAACCGAAAAGGCTTTCCGGCGGGTTAGTTACCCTTTGCGTTCAGTGAGGCCAAATAGGCGTTGTACGCCTCAAGTTCCTTGTCGCCGTCCCGGTCGGCGGCCCGGTCCTTCCGCTTCGCCTGCCGCTGCTCCGAGCCGTACCACTGGAACAGCAGCGCGATCAGGACCAGCACGGACGGGACCTCGCTGAACGCCCAGGCGATACCGCCGGCCGCGTTCTGGTCGGAGAGCGCGTCGATGCCGAGCGAGGCGGGTGGATTCTTGAACGTGTCGACCATCGGGGCGGACGCCATCATCAACGCGATACCGAAGAAGGCGTGGAACGGCATGCCCGCGAACAGCTCCAGCATCCGCATCAGATAGCCCGGCCGGTGCGGGCCCGGGTCCACGCCGATGATCGGCCAGAAGAACACCACGCCCACGGCGAGGAAGTGGACCATCATCGCCACGTGCCCGGTCTTGGAGCCCATCAGGAAGTCGAACAGCGGGGTGAAGTACAGCGCGTACAGGCTCGCGATGAACATCGGGATGGTGAAGCCCGGGTGCGTCACGACCCGCATGTAGCGGCTGTGCAGCAGCGCCAGCAGCAGCTCGCGCGGACCCTTGTGGCCGCGCGCCGCGACCGGCAGCGCGCGCAGGGCCAGTGTCATCGGCGCCCCGAGCAGGATCAGGATCGGCGACAGCATGCTGATCACCATGTGCTGCACCATGTGCACGCTGAACATCACCATGCCGTAGTCGTTCAGCCTGGTGCACATCACCAGCATGATCGACAGCACGCCCACGACGTACGACACCGTCCGCGCCGGCGACCAGGAGTCCCCGCGCCGCTTGAGCCGCACCACGCCCCACACGTACAGGACGAGCCCCGCCGTGCAGGCGATGAGGAAGAAGGGGTCCGCCGACCACTGAAGACCTCGCCCCAGCGTGAACGGCGGCAGATCCATCATCATGCCGTGCCCGCTGTGATCCATCCGGCGGCTCCTGTTTCGTGGGGGTTGTGCGATTCTGTCCGGCCCCCACACTAGAACGGCCCCCGGTCACCGCCGTGACCGGGGGCCGATAGTCCGCTACCGGACTACAGCACGCACTGCGCTTCCGCGTACCGGTCCTCCGGCACCGTCTTCAGCGTCTCCACGGCCTCCGCCAGGGACACCATCACGATGTCGGTGCCGCGCAGTGCCGTCATCCTGCCGAACTCGCCGCGGTGCACGGCCTCCACGGCGTGCCAGCCGAAGCGGGTGGCGAGGACCCGGTCGTACGCCGTCGGCGTGCCGCCGCGCTGGACGTGACCGAGGATCACCGGCCGGGCCTCCTTGCCGAGCCGGTGCTCCAGCTCGATGGAGAGCTGGCGGGCGATGCCCGCGAAGCGCTCGTGGCCGTAGATGTCCTTGCCGCCCTCGTCGAACTCCATGGTGCCCGGCGCGGGCTTGGCGCCCTCGGCGGCGACGACGATCGCGAACCGCTTGCCCGCCTCGAACCGCTCGCCGACCTTGCGGGTCAGTTCCTCGATGTCGAAGGGGCGCTCGGGGACGACCACGGCGTGCGCGCCGGCGGCCATGCCGGAGTGCAGCGCGATCCAGCCGGTGTGCCGGCCCATGACCTCCACGACCAGCACCCGCTGGTGCGACTCGGCGGTGGTCTTCAGCCGGTCGAGCGCCTCGGTCGCCACGCCCACGGCGGTGTCGAAGCCGAAGGTGACGTCGGTGACCGCGATGTCGTTGTCGATGGTCTTCGGCACGCCGACGATCGGCAGGCCGCTGTCCGAGAGCAGCCGGGCCGCCTTCAGCGTGCCCTCGCCGCCGATCGGGATGATGGCGTCGAGCCCGAGCTCCGCCACATGCCCCTTGGCCCGCTCCACGCCGTCGCGCAGGTGCGAGGGCTGGACGCGGGAGGAGCCGAGGATGGTGCCGCCGCGAGCGAGGATGCCGCTCACCGCGTCGAGGTCGAGCTTGAGGTAGTCGCACTCCAGGAGGCCCTTCCAGCCGTCCCGGAAACCGATGACCTCGTCGCCGTGGTCGACGACGGCACGGTGCACGACGGACCGGATGACGGCGTTCAGGCCGGGGCAGTCGCCGCCAGACGTGAGGACACCAATGCGCATAGCCCGAAATACCTTCTCAACGTGGGCCGGGGACCGGACCACGTTGTCCGGCTGAGATCCCGGCCACCCTACCGGCGTGAGGGGGTGGCACCGTACCGGGCGTCCGCCTGCTGGACGCGCCCGCACATGTGAGCGGACGAGCCGTCAGGCGGGCCCGGTACGTCACGGTGGCAGGAGCCGCTGGAAAGCGGCTTCAGGACCCCTGGAGGGCCCCGGTCACGCCCCGGTCACGCGGGCTGCTGGGCGGCCGCGATGCGCTCGTTGCGCAGCGCCTCGTACCAGCGGTCGTCGGTCGGCGGCAGGGCGTTGACGTCCAGCGCCAGCTTCAGCAGCAGGTCGGCGATCTGCGGGTTCCGGGCGAGCACCGGGCCGTGCATGTACGTACCGAAGACGGTGTCGTTGTACGCGCCCTCGGTGCCGTCGCCGGTGCCGTTGCCCCGGCCGAGGCGGACCTGGGCGAACGGGCGGGCCGTCGGACCGAGGTGGGTGACGCCTTGGTGGTTCTCGAACCCGGTCAGCGGCGGCAGGCCGAGCCGCGGGTCGATGTCGGCGAGCACATCGCCGACGCACCGCTCGCCCTCGCCGCGCACCGACGTCACGTCCAGCAGACCGAGGCCCGGCTCGCGCTGGCCGAGGTCGTTGATGAACTCGTGGCCGAGGATCTGGTAGCCCGCGCAGACGGAGAAGACGATCGCGCCGTTCTCCACCGCCCGGTACAGATGGCCGTCCCGGCGCAGCCGCTCGGCCGCGAGCCGCTGCGGCCGGTCCTCGCCGCCGCCGATCAGGTAGATGTCCCCGGAGGTGGGGATCGGCT
Organism: Streptomyces sp. NPDC110618; assembly: GCF_055657065.1. Classification (NCBI taxonomy): domain Bacteria; kingdom Bacillati; phylum Actinomycetota; class Actinomycetes; order Kitasatosporales; family Streptomycetaceae; genus Streptomyces; species Streptomyces sp. NPDC110618. Next base: position 150,182 of record NZ_JBVKBN010000019.1, read on the forward strand.
GGTCGCTGCGCACGTCGAGCCGGGCCACGTCCAGGCCGCGCTGGCGGGCGCGGCGCTCCACGACCAGGACGTTGCCCTGGTCGCCGTAGGTGCTCAGCAGGTCGGGGTAGACCCACACGACCCGCAACTGGTTGTCGCTCACTTGTGTCCCCTGGGGTGTCAGTTGCCGACGCGGCGGCGCAGGTCCTGGAAGGCGGTGTAGTTGGCGATGACCTCGATACGGCCGGGCGGGCTCAGCTGCACGGCCTGGTCGAGGGTGTCGCAGACCTGGAACTGCTGGTTGGCGACCTCAAGGCGCACCGCGAGGTCGAGCTTGCGGTCACCGATGACACAGATCGGGTGCCCGGTCAGCCGCGTGTAGTCGACGTCCCACAGCCAGGAGGTGTCGGTGCCGTCGGCGCTGCGGGCGTTCACCGAGAGGATCACCGGGGTGGGCGGCGGGTCGATCAGGGAGAAGGTCTCCAGCCAGCCGGCCGGGTTCTTCGCCAGCAGCAGACGCAGGTCGCGGCCCTGGAACTGGACCACGTCGTAGCGTCCGGCCACCGCCTGCACCTGGTACATGCGCTCCAGGGCGACCTGCGGCGGCACCCCGAACACTGCGGCGACGGCGGCCGAGGAGGCGGCGTTGGCCTTGTTGGCGCGGCCCGGCAGCTGGAGGTGGATCGGCCAGGCCGAGCCGTGCGGGTCGAGGACGTGGTCGCCGGAGAGCGCCCAGCTCGGCGTCGGACGGCGGAAGCCGCACTCGCCGCAGAACCAGTCGTCGCCGGGCCGCTGCATCACACCGCCGCAGGATGGGCAGGACCAGGCGTCGTCCTTCCACATCTGACCGGCGGCGACCCAGATCACATTGGGGGAGGAGGACGCGGCCCACACCACCAGCGGGTCGTCGGCGTTGGCGACGATCACGGCCTTGGACCCGGCGAGCCCCTCGCGCCAGTTCTCGGCGAGCATCCGCGTCTCGGCGGCGCGGTCGAGCTGGTCGCGGGAGAGGTTGAGCAGGGCGATGCACTTGGGGTCGGTGTCCCGGGCGACGCCCGCGAGGTACTTCTCGTCGACCTCGATGACGCCGTAGCGGGCGTCGGAGCCGCCGGCCAGCGCGGAGGTGATGCCCGCGGGCATGTTGGCGCCGAGCGCGTTGGAGACGACCGGGCCCGCGGCGCGCAGCGCCTCCGCGATGAGCCGGGTGGTGGTGGTCTTGCCGTTGGTCGCCGAGACCAGGACCACGTCCAGGTTCTGGGCGAGCCGGGCGAGGAGGTCGGGGTCGAGTTTCAGCGCCACCCGTCCGCCGATCACCGATCCGCTGCCGCGCCCCGCGGCGCGCGATGCCGCCGCGACCGCCTTGCCCGCGGTAACGGCGATCTTGGCCCGCGGAGTGAGCGGGTCCGAGTTGCCTGCCATCAGTCCTCGATCCTCCCAACGTCGTAGGTGGTCAGCCTATCGAGATCCATTCGCACTCCCGAATCGGCCGTAGTCTTGCGCCCATGCGACACGGCTCGATCCCCGGCGCCCACGGGCGTGTCCGGCCCCTCACCCTGTACGGCGACCCGGTTCTGCACGCCGCCGCCGGGGAGGTCACGGACTTCGGCCCCGAACTGGCGACGCTCGTCGAGGACATGTTCGCGACGATGTACGCGGCCCAGGGCGTGGGCCTCGCGGCCAACCAAGTCGGCGAGCCGCTCAGGGTGTTCGTCTACGACTGTCCCGACGACGAGGACGTACGGCACGTGGGCCATGTCGTCAACCCGCGCCTGGTCGAGGTGGACGGGGTGGTGGTGCGCGGGCCCGAGGGCTGTCTGTCGCTGCCGGGGCTGGAGGCGGGGACGGAACGCCACGACCACGCCGTGGTCGAGGGGTTCACGGTGACCGGGGAGCCGGTGACGGTGCACGGGACCGGTTTTTTCGCGCGATGTCTGCAGCACGAGTGCGACCACCTGGAGGGGACGGTGTACGCGGAGCGCGTGACGGGCTGGCGGTACAGGAGGCTGAGGCGCCAGGTGGAGAAGGCGTCCTGGCGCCGTCGGCCGTAGCGTTCTGCGCGGGGTTGTGCCGGGGGTGCTCAGAACCCCGGTCCGCCCATCTTGTCCCCGGCGGCGGCCAGCCGGCCCCACAGCAGGTCGGCGAGGCTGCGCACCAACTCGGCGCGGGAGCAGGGGCGTTCCCCGAGCCACCAGTCGCCGGCCGCGTGCATCATGCCGACGATGCCGTGCCCCCACACCCGGGCGAGCTGCTGGCTGCCGGGGCCGAGGTCCAGCCGGTCCTCGATGACCTGCGCCAACTCCTCGCCCATCCGCCGCAGCAGGGGAGCGGAGTGCTTGCCGACATCGAAGCCCTGGTCGCCGGACTGGCCGCCCTCCGCCGGATGCATGAGGAACCGGTACACCTGCGGGCGTGCCTCGATCGCGGCCAGGTAGGTGTCGAGGGTGGCCTCCACCCGCTCGCGCCGCTCGGCCGGGGCGTCCAGCGCGGCGCGCAGGGAGTCCAGCAGCGCGTCGGTGTGCCGCTTGGCGAGGGCCGCGTAGAGCCCGCCCTTGTCGCCGAAGTGCCGGTAGAGGATCGGCTTGGTGATGCCCGCCTCGGCGGCGATGGCGTTCATCGAGGCCTGCGGGCCGTCGCGCAGCACCACTCTGTCGGCGGCCTCCAGCAGCTCGCGCCGACGGCGATCGGCGGACCGCTGCTGCTCGGTCCGCTGTGTGGTGTCCATGTGCTCTCCCCACCCGTGCTGTTTCGGTGACGCCAGCGCAAACTAACACCCATCTCGGCCCCGACATCGAACGGGCTGCCGACCTGTCATCAGGAGTTGACTTTTCCTACTCGCTGGTAACAGACTGCGGTTACCCCAAGTAACATGCATGTGCGCCGCCGCTGGAGGGAACATGGCCGAGTTCACCATGGAGCTCAACGACGAACAGAAGGAGGTCCGCGACTGGCTGCACGGCTTCGCCGCCGATGTCATCCGCCCCGCGGCCGCCGAATGGGACGAGCGTGAGGAGACTCCCTGGCCGGTCATCCAGGAGGCCGCGAAGGTAGGCATCTACTCCCTCGACTTCTACGCGCAGCAGTACTTCGACCCCACCGGCCTCGGTATCCCGATGGCGATGGAGGAGCTGTTCTGGGGCGACGCGGGCATCGCGCTGTCCATCGTCGGCACCGGCCTCGCCGCGGTGGGCGTCCTCGCCAACGGCACCGAGGAGCAGATCGGCACCTGGATCCCCCAGATGTACGGCGACGCCAACGATGTCAAGGTGGCCGCCTTCTGCTCCTCCGAGCCCGACGCCGGCTCCGACGTCGCCTCCATGCGCACCCGTGCCGTGTACGACGAGGCCAAGGACGAGTGGGTGCTCAACGGCACCAAGACCTGGGCGACCAACGGCGGTATCGCCAATGTCCATGTCGTCGTCGCCGTCGTCGACCCGGAGCTCGGCTCCAAGGGCCACGCCTCCTTCATCGTCCCGCCGAACACCCCCGGCCTGTCCCAGGGCCAGAAGTTCAAGAAGCACGGCATCCGCGCCTCGCACACTGCCGAGGTCGTCCTGGAGAACGTCCGGGTGCCCGGCTCCTGCCTGCTCGGCGGCAAGGAGAAGCTCGACGAGCGCCTGGCCCGTGCCCGTGAGAAGGCCAAGTCCGGCGAGCGCGTGAAGAACGCGGCCATGGCCACCTTCGAGGCCAGCCGCCCCGCCGTCGGCGCCATGGCGGTCGGCACCGCCCGCGCCGCGTACGAGGTGGCGCTGGAGTACGCCTCCACCCGTGAGCAGTTCGGCCGCCCGATCATCGACAACCAGGGCGTCGCCTTCCAGCTCGCCGACATGCGCACGCAGATCGACGCCGCCCGCCTGCTGGTGTGGCGGGCCTCCTGGATGGCGATCAACGGCAAGCCGTTCACGGCCGCCGAGGGCTCGATGTCCAAGCTGTTCGCCAGCGAGACCGCCAAGAAGGTCACCGCCCAGGCGATCCAGATCCTCGGCGGCAACGGCTACACCCGGGAGTACCCGGTGGAGCGCATGCACCGGGACGCCGCGATCTACACCATCTTCGAGGGCACGAGCGAGATCCAGCGCCTGGTCATCGCCCGCACCCTGTCGGGGATGCCGATCCGCTAACGATGCTTCAGCGGGGTCAGCTGCTCGATGTCGTAGCGGCGGCGCAGTTCCTCGATCGCCGCGTGGTCCGGCGGACCGCCGGCGCCGAGGATCTCCAGCAGCTCCTCGAAGTACCGCTCGTGGTCCGGCGGCGGGCTCGCCTGGAAGAACATCTTCGCGGGCTCGCCGGTCGGATTGGCGAAGGCATGGGGGCAGCCGGGGGGTACGACGATCACCGTGCCCGGTGTCGCCCGTACCACCCGGTTGCCCGAACCCGACTCCCAGCGCTGCCAGTTGTCGGGGGTCCGCACCTTCGGCTCGAAGGCGAGCACGTCCAGCTCGCCCTCCAGCACATAGAACAACTCCTCGCTGCGGGTGTGCACATGGGCGCCCACGTCGAACCCGGGCGGCACGACCACCTCGAAGGTGGACGCCATCCGTGAGTGGGAGCCGGTGACCTTGAAGGTCACCTGCTGGGCCGGAGCCTCGACGACCCGGCCCGCACCCGGCGGCACCAGCAGCCCTTCCGTCGCCGTCATCGGCCGCTCACCACGTCACGGGCAGGGCCTCGGGCCCGCGGATCAGCGCGCCCTTCTTGAACGGCACCTTCTCCGGCTCCACCGCGAGCCGCAGCCCGGGCAGCCGGTCCAGCAGCGCGTCCACCAGCAGCTGCTCCTCCATCCGCGCCAGCATCCCGCCAGGGCAGTAGTGCGGCCCGAAGCCGAAGGAGACATGCGGATTCGGTGAGCGGTCGAAGTCGATCGTCTCCGGGTACGGGAAGACGTCCGGGTCCCGGTTGGCGGCCAGGTACGACACATAGATCGCGTCCCCGGCCCGGATCCGCACACCCCGGATGCCCACGTCCTCCATGGCGATCCGGGACAGGCCCACCGCGTTGCGGTGCGGGATGTACCGCAGCAGCTCCTCGATGGCCTGTGGGCGGATCTCCGGCTCGGCGCGCAGCCGTTCGGCCAGATCGGGGCGGGTGAGCAGGATGTAGAACAGCTGCCCGCTGTTGTTGGTGACCGCCTCGCCGCCGATCTGGAGCAGCACCGCGAGGCCCACGGCCTCCTGGAGCGTCACCTCGTCCTGTCCCACGGCCGCGCCGAGCAGGGAGGCGACGTCCTCGGCGGAGCTGTTCTCGCGCCGCCCGATGAGATCGGCGAAGTAGGCGCCCATCTCCTTCTTGGCCTTCTCGCTGACATCGGCGCCGTGCGAGGAGGACAGGATCAACTGGGTCCAGGTGTGCATCAGATGCCGGTCCCCGGCGGGCACCCCCATCAGCTCGCAGATCACCGCGATGGGGAACGGCGAGAGGACCGTCGCGGTCAGGTCGGCCGGGGGGCCGTCCTGGATCAGTTCGCTCACCAGCTCTTCCAGCATGTGCCGGGACCGCTCCCGGATGCGCTCCACGCCCTTGGCGGTGAACGCGGCGGCCACCGAGCGGCGCAGCCGGGTGTGGTCCGGCGGGTCGAGGAAGCCGACCGCGCCGCGCTCCGGGATGAAGTGCGGGGCGAGCCGGGTGACCGGCCGGTCCATCACCGCCTCGCGGCTGAACCGGGGGTCGTTGGTCACCATCCGCACGTCCTCGTACCGGGTGACCAGCCAGGCCCAGCCCTCGCCGTTCGGGAGCTGGATGCGGGTGATGGGGCCCTCCCGCATCAGCTCGGTCAGCACCGGGTCGAACGCGACACCGGACAGGTCCAGGGCCGGCCAGTGCCGCAGCGGGGGGAGGATCTCGGTGAGTGTCTCTTCGGTCATGCCGCCTCTTCGTCCGTGCGCTGCCAGCGGCCGAGGCTCATCTCGGCGGTGATACCGGGTCCGAACCCGGCGAGCAGCCCGCGCGCCCGGTGCCGGGCACCGCCCTCGTCGAACAGCCGGCGCAGCGCGTCCAGGACGACGGCGCTGGCGATGTTGCCGTACTCGGTGAGGGTGGCCCGGGAGAACCGGAAGGCGTGCGGGTCGACCTGGAGGAACTTGCTCAGGTCGTCCAGGATGCGGGGACCGCCCGCGTGGACTATGTAGAAGTCCAGGTCGGCCGCGTCCCAGCCGTGCAGGCCCGCGAGGTCCTGGAGCGCCGGAGCGAGCGGCTCCATGGTGGCGGGCACCCGCTTGTCCAGCTGGAAGTGGAAGCCGGTGGCCCGGACGTCGTACATGATCCACTCCTCGGTCTTGGGGATCAGGTACGAGCCGTTGCGCTCCAGCGAGATGCCCTCGCCGCCGCGTCCGCGCACCACGGCCGCGGCGATCCCGTCGCCGAACAGGCCGTTGGAGAGCAGATTGCCGATGCCCAGGTCGGTGGGCTGGTAGCACAGCGAGCAGAACTCGCAGGCCACGATGAGCGCGTTGGCCTCCGGGTAGGCCGTGCAGAAGTCATGGGCCCGGTTGATCGCCGCGCCGCCCGCCGCACAGCCCAGCTGGGCTATCGGTATCTGCCGGGTGGTGGCGTCGAAGCCCATTTCGTTGATCATCCAGGCCGTCAGCGAGGGCATCATGAAGCCCGTGCACGAGACGTAGATGATCACGTCGATGTCGGTGGCCAGCAGCTCGGCGTCGTCGAGCGCCCGCTGCACGACGGAGGGGACCCGGGACTTGGCCTCCGCCACGTAGATCTTGTTGCGTTCCTCGAAGCCGGGATGCCTCAGCGTCTCCTCGATGGGCTGGACGATGTGCCGGGTGCGCACTCCCGTGTTCTCGATCAGCCGGAGCGCCAACGGCAGTTGAGGGTGATCGGAGTGCCGGGAGCGGGCCAGCTCCAGCGTCTCCTCCATGGTGATCACGTGCTCTGGAACGGACACCGAGGGTCTGCACAAAGTCGCCATGAACCGTGCCTGCTTTCGCCTCAGGAGGTGGTCCAGTCCACCTTCACCCCGGAGGGCGGCGACTTCGCGCGGGGCTACTCCGAACGCGCGACGGCGGGACCGGCGGGGCTCCTACGGCGTACCGCTGCTGTGCGCGATGCAGGCCACGTCGATACGATCCGCAAGCTTGGCCAGCTCGATGGTGAGGGCGGCCACGGTGTCCTCGTCGAGGTCCTCGCCGGCCTCCACGAGGTGCAGCCAGCGGCCGCCCACGGTGCGCAACAACTTGCTGACGTCGGCCGCGGCCACCTGCAACGTCCCGCGGTCGTCGACGATCAGAGGCAGAGTCACTTCGCGGTTCACAAACGGGATGGTAGCCGCGCAGGTGTCACGCGCCGTGCCAAACCGTGGTGATGTTGCAGAACTCGCGGATTCCGTGCCCGGACAGCTCACGCCCGTACCCCGACCGCTTGGCGCCGCCGAACGGGAACGCCGGGTGGGAGGCGGTCATCCCGTTCACATAGACGCTGCCCGCCTCCAGGTCCCGCTCGAACCGCTCGGCCTCGGCCGCCTCGCGCGTCCACACATTTGAACTCAGCCCGAACGGCGTGTCGTTGGCGATCAGCACCGCCTCGTCGAGGTCGCCCGCCCGGTACAGCGTGGCCACCGGCCCGAAGGCCTCCTCGCGGTGGATGCGCATCTCGCGGGTGATGCCGGACAGGACGGTCGGCGGGTAGTACCAGCCGGGCAGCTCGGGCCGGCGCAGCCGGTGGCCGCCGCACAGTGCCGTCGCGCCGCTGCGCGTGGCGTCGTCGACCAGCTCCTCCAGATCGGTGCGCCCCTGCTCGGTGGCGAGCGGCCCGACCTCGGTCTCCTCGTCCATCGGGTCGCCGACCGTCAGCGCCTTCATGCCCGCCACGAACCGCTCGGCGAAGGCGTCGTAGACGTCGGTGTGCACGATGAACCGCTTGGCGGCGATGCACGACTGGCCGTTGTTCTGCACCCGTGCCGTCACCGCGACCTGCGCGGCCCGGTCGAGGTCGGCGGAGGGCATGACCACGTACGGGTCGCTGCCGCCCAGCTCCAGCACCGTCTTCTTCACCATGTCCCCGGCGACCGAGGCGACGGCCCGGCCGGCCGGCTCGCTGCCGGTGAGGGTGGCCGCCTTGACCCGCTCGTCGCGCAGGATCTCCTCGACCGCGCCGGAGCCGATCAGCAGCGTCTGGAAGGCGCCCTCGGGGTAGCCCGCACGATGGAAGAGGTCCTCCAGGTACAGCGCGGTCTGCGGGACGTTGGAGGCGTGCTTGAGCAGGCCGACGTTGCCCGCCATCAACGCGGGTGCCGCGAACCTGATGACCTGCCACAGCGGGAAGTTCCACGGCATCACCGCCAGCACCGGGCCCAGCGGCCGGTAGCGGACCCGCACCCGTACGGCGCCGGAGTCCCGGACGTCGGTGTCCGCGGGCACCTCGTCGGCGAGGAGGTCCTCGGCGCGCTCGGCGTACCAGCGCATCGCCTTGGCACACTTGGCGGCCTCGGCGCGGGCCTGCTTGATCGGCTTGCCCATCTCGGTGGTCATCACCCGGGCGATGTCTTCCTGGTCCTGGTCCAGGAGACCGGCGGCCCGGTTCAGCAGCCGGGCGCGCTCGGCGAACGTCGTCGTCCGGTACGTGCGGAACGTGGCCTCGGCGAGCTGGAGGCGGCGCTCGGTCTCCTCGGCGCCCATGGCCTCGTACGTCTTCAGCGTCTCGCCGTTCGCCGGGTTCACCGTTGCGATGGGCATGACTGACCTCCCGGGGAGCTGATGTGCTTCGACCTTCCCGCGCGTCGCCGGTGCCCGCAACGCGGAGTTCAGCCCGAGTGCTCCGCCAGCCGGTCGAGAAACGCCCCCTGGGCCTTGATGATCACCGTGCGTGCGCGGTCCAGCGGGAACCAGGCCACCCGGTCCAGCTCCGGGAACTCCTCCACGTGTCCCGACTTCGGCGGCCACTCCATCCGGAAGGTCCCCGGGGTGACGGCGCCCGGATCGAGGTCCGCCTCGATGGCCCACACGGTGACCAGCTTGCCGTTGGACTGGCGCACCTCACCGAGCGGCACCGGGTCCCCGTCCGGCGGCTCCAGTCCCAGCTCCTCCTGGAACTCGCGCCGGGCCGCGTCCCAGGCGGTCTCCGACTCCGGTTCGTACTCGCCCTTGGGCACGCCCCACGCCCCCGCGTCGCGGTGCGCGAAGAAGGGGCCGCCCATATGGCCGAGCAGTACCTCCGTGCCGCCGTCGCCGTCGCGCCGGTACAGCAGCAGCCCGGCGCTGTACTTCACGGCTTCACCTCGGGGTGTGCCGCCAGCAGGGTCTCCACGGTGTCCGCCTCCTCGGGACGCTTGTCCTGGCGGTAGCGAACCACACGGGCGAAGCGCAGGGTGACGCCCGCCGGATAGCGGCTGGATCTCTGCAGTCCGTCGTAGGCGATCTCGACCACGAGTTCGGGGCGGACCTTGACGACGTATCCGCTCTCCTCGACCGCGAGTTCCCTCAGCCGCTCGGTCTGCCAGGTCAGCATCGCGTCCGTCATGCCCTTGAAGGTCTTGCCCAGCATGGCGAAGGAGCCGTCGGCGGTGCGGGCGCCGAGGTGCAGGTTGGAGAGCTTGCCGGTGCGTCTGCCGTGGCCCCACTCGGCGGCCAGGACCACCAGGTCGAGGGTGTGCACGGGCTTGACTTTCAGCCAGGAAGCGCCGCGCCGCCCCGCGCTGTAGGCGGCGTCCAGCGCCTTGACCACCACGCCCTCGTGGCCCCGCTCCAGGGTCGCGGCCCAGAACTCCTCGGCCCGCCCCACGTCCTGGGGACCGCCGACCAGGGCGCGCCGGACCCGCATCGGCTCGGGGACCAGCCGGGCCAGTTCCGCGTGGCGCTCGGCGAAGGGCAGGTCGAGCAGATCGCGGTCGTCGACGGACAGGGCGTCGAAGAAGACGGGGGCCACGGGCACCTCGCGGGCCGCCGTCGCCACGTCCGTACGGGAGCCGACACGCCCGGCGGTCTCCTGGAAGGAACGGGGCCGTCCGGAGGCGTCGAAGGCGATGACCTCGCCGTCCAGGATGAACCGCTCGCCGCGCAACTCCAGTGCGGCCGAGGTGAGTTCGGGGAGCCGGTCGGTGATGTCGTCGAGGGTGCGGGTGTAGACGCGCACCTCGTCGCCGACCCGGTGCACCTGGACCCGGATGCCGTCCAGCTTCTCCTCCACCGCGCAGGCGCCGAGCTTGTCGACGGCCTCGGCGACCGAGGACGCGCTGTGCGCCAGCATCGGCAGCACCGGCCGCCCGACGGTGAGCCGGAACCGCTCCAGCGCCGCCGGACCGTCCGCGAGCAGCGCCTCGGCCACCGTCTGGAGCGAGCCGGCCAGCATCACCGCCCGCCGTACGGCCGCCGCGTCCGCGCCGGTCGCCTTGGCCAGCCCTTCCACGGCCACCGTGTCCAGGGCGCCCTGACGGACCTCGCCGGTGATCAGACCGATCAGGAAGCGCTGCTCCCGGTCGGTGGCGGCGCTCATCAACTCGCCCACCAGACGGGACCGTTCGGCCTGTGATCCGGCGCCGGACACCTTGGCCAGCCCGGTCAGCAGGGCGTCGACCTCGGCAACGGTCAGGGTGGGTTCGGCGGCCGGGGACACGGGACGCCCGAGCACCTTCCAGCCGACCCCGAGCCGCCCCTGCGGCAACCGCCCCGCCAGATACGGGATGACGATCGGCACGTCCGCGGCCTCGGCGTCCCGGAACAACTCCGCCAGCAGGGCGACCTTCCGGGACCGGGCCGAGGTCGCGGCGACCTCCTGGGACACCTGGGCCAGCCGGGTCAGCAGCATGCCCCCATGGTGCAACGGGCGGCGCCGGAGCACACGCCCACCGCGGAGGTGCTCTCAGGAGGCGTCGCCGGCGTCCAGGTCCGTCATCAGCAGCTCCCCGTTGATCGTCGCCGCGGCCCGGTAGCCGCCCGCCGCCGCGTTGATCACCTGCTCGGCGAAGCCCATCGCGTTGCCGGCCGTCCAGACGCCCGGCACGGTCGTCAGGCCCGTCGGGTCAACGACCGGGTACGCGCCGAAGGGGGTCTCGGTCAGTTCCGCGCCCAGCCGCTGGAGGAGGTCGGTCTGCGGGACGGCCCGGGGTGCCACGAACAGCACCTCGCGGGCGTGCTCCGAGCCGTCCGCGAGCCGTACGCCGGTCAGCCGGTCGTCCTCGACCAGCACCTCCGCCACCGTGCCCGGCACCACCAGGACCCCGGCCGCCGCAAGTCGGCGCAGGTCGTCGTCGGACAGCTCGCCCTCGTCGACCTCGTGGAGGAAGAAGGTCACGTCCTTGGACCACTGGGACACCATCAGCGCCTGGTGCACGCTCAGCGGGGTGGTGGCGAGCACGCCGAAGGCCCGGTCGCGCACCTCCCAGCCGTGGCAGTACGGGCAGTGCAGCGCGTCCCTGCCGAACCGCTCGGCGAGTCCGGGCACCTCGGGCAGCTCGTCCCTGAGCCCGGTGGCGATCACCAGCCGCCGGGCCCGCACACCGCGCCCGCTCTCCAGGGCGACGGTGAAGCCGGACCCGTCCTTCGTCACGTCCACCGCCCGGTCCCGGACCAGCTCCACGCCGTAGCGGGCGATCTCCTCCCGCCCGATCGCCAGGAACTCGGCCGGGCTCATGCCGTCCCGGGACAGGTAGCCCTGCATATGGGCCGAGGGCGCGTTGCGGGGCTCGCCCGCGTCGACCACCAGGGTGCGGCGCCGGGAGCGGCCCAGCACCAGGGCCGCGGACAGGCCCGCCGCGCCGCCGCCGATCACGATCACTTCATAGGTCTCGGTCATGCGGCCACCGTCGCTCGCGGCTGCGGGATTGACAAACTTCTTTGCCGATTCTGCAATGTCGGCATGAGTACCGAAGACGTTCTCGCCGAGGTGGGCCCCCGGCTGCGACGGCTCCGCAAGGAGCGCGAGGTCACCCTGACGGCCCTGTCCGAGACCACCGGGATATCCGTCAGCACCCTGTCCCGGCTGGAGTCCGGCCTGCGCAAGCCCAGCCTGGAGCTGCTGCTGCCGATCGCCCAGGCCCACCAGGTGCCGCTGGACGAGCTGGTCGGGGCGCCGCCGGTGGGGGATCCGCGAGTGCGCACGGCGCCCATGGTGCGGCACGGCCGCACCTTCTGGCCGCTCACCCGGCAGCCCGGCGGCCTGCAGGCTTTCAAGGTGCTCGTACCGCAGAGCGCGGAGGAGCCGGAACCGCGCACCCACGAGGGCTACGAGTGGCTGTACGTGCTCTCCGGGAAGCTGCGGGTGGTCCTGGGCGAGCACGACGTGGTGATGACGGCCGGGGAGGCCGCCGAGTTCGACACCCGGGTGCCGCACTGGTTCGGCTCGACGGGGGAGGGGCCCGCGGAGTTCCTGAGCCTGTTCGGGCCGCAGGGCGAGCGGATGCACGTACGGGCGAAGCCGAAGGGGGCGTGAGCCGGGCGAGCCGCGCCGGAGGGGGCCTGTGTCGGACCGGCCGTGTCGGGCCGGGGCCTGTGTCGGGCCGGCCGTGTCGGGCCGGGGCCTGTGTCGGGCCGGCCGTGTCGGATCGGGGCCTGAGCCGGACCGGCCGTGTCGGGCCGGGGCCTGAGCCGGACCGGCCGCGCCGTGACGCACGCTACTGTTCCCTGATCGGCAAGCGACCGCTTAGTATGCGAATCGACCCCGGTCAGACGACGCAGTCCCGTGGAGGCCCGCATGCAGGCTTGGCAAGTGCACGAGAACGGCGAGCCGAGCGAGGTGATGCGGCTCGCGGACGTCGAGCAGCCCACTCCCGGCGACGGCCAGGTCCTGCTGAAGGTACGCGCGGCCAACATCAACTTCCCCGATGTGCTGATGTGCCGCGGCCACTACCAGGTCCGCCCGCCCCTGCCGTTCACGCCCGGCGTGGAGATCTGCGGCGAGACCGAGGACGGCCGCCGCGTCATCGCCAACCCCGCCCTGCCGTACGGCGGTTTCGCCCAGTACGCGGTCGCGGACGCCGCCGCCCTGCTGCCCGCGCCGGACTCGCTGGACGACGCCGAGGCCGCCGCGCTGCACATCGGCTACCAGACGGGCTGGTTCGCACTGCACCGCCGGGCCGGACTCGAAGCGGGGGAGACGCTGCTCGTCCACGCTGCCGCGGGAGGGGTCGGCAGCGCGGCCGTGCAGCTCGGCAAGGCCGCCGACGCCACCGTCATCGGTGTCGTCGGCGGCCCCGAGAAGGCCGCGGTCGCCCGGGAACTGGGCTGCGACGTGGTGATCGACCGGCGCACCGAGGACGTGGTGGCCGCGGTCAAGGAGGCGACCGGCGGCCGGGGCGCCGACGTCGTCTTCGACCCGGTCGGCGGCGACGCCTACACGCAGTCCACGAAGGTCGTCGCCTTCGAGGGCCGGATCGTCGTCATCGGCTTCGCGAGCGGCACCATCCCGACCCCGGCGCTCAACCACGCGCTGGTGAAGAACTACTCGATCCTCGGCCTGCACTGGGGCCTGTACAACACCAAGAACCCCAAGCTCGTCCAGCACTGCCACGAACAGCTCGTCGACCTCGCCGCCCGCGGCGCCGTCAAGCCGCTGATCAGCGAACGCATCCCGCTCGCCGACGCCGCGGCGGCCGTGCAGCGCGTCGGCGACGGAGTGACCACCGGCCGCGTCGTGGTCGTACCGGAAGAAGCGGAGGCCGCTGCCTAATGCTGTTGTCAAGCCACGAGACGAAGAGGCGGCCGGGCCTCGTAGGGGCGACGGTCGCGCAGGATGGCGTAGAGAACGTTGATCT
>NZ_JBVKBN010000020.1:0-3664 GCF_055657065.1 Streptomyces sp. NPDC110618
TCCGCATCCACCCCATACGACAACGACGGCCTTCAAGACCACAACCGGGTCTTGAAGGCCGACGTCACGCAGGGCCCGAATAAACCAACAGCGTCGTTCGAGGAACCGCCGGGCCCTCCGTCGTTCCTCACCTGCCCGCCTTCACAAATGGAGCACAGTTCGACCACAGGGGAGGATTGGATTCCGCAGGTCAGGGGTAAGACGGGCTACGACCGTTTCGTCCGGGCCGGCCATGTGGGAGGGACCCCCGACATGCTCTTGGAAGCGCTCAGTTCCGCGATCCTCGGCCTGGCTCTGTCCTGGGCGGTGACGGCCCGTCTGCCGCACCGGCTCCCGGCCCGTTCCCTCGTCTTCGCGACCGGCGTCGCGGGGGCCCTGTTCGGCGCCTTCGTCACGCACACGGCACTGGATCCGGGCAACCTGTTCCTGATTCTCGTCGGAGCGGCGGCCGTCTCCGCGGCCTCCCTGTCGCTCCTGCTGCGGCCGTCAGGAAGACGACTGGGCCGCCGGGCGACGGCGTGACGTAGGAAGCCCGGAGCCCACTCACGCAGGAAGCCCGGAGCCCACACACGCAGGAAGCCCGGAGCCCACACACGTAGGAAGCCCGAAAGCACGAAGCCCCCCTCGGGCCCCGGAAACCCGGGGCCCGCAAGAGAGCCCGAAGAAAAGAACCCGGAGTCCTACGCGGCCAGCCCCAGCGCCGCCATCCGCTTGGTGTGCGCCTCGGTGATCCGCGAGAACATCCGCCCGACCTCCGCGAGGTCGAAACCGTCCGCCACACCGCCCACGAGCATCGTCGACAGCGCGTCCCGGTCCGCGACCACCCGCTGGGACTGCGACAGCGCCTCGCCCATCAGCCGCCGCGCCCACAGCGCGAGCCGCCCGCCCACGCGCGGGTCGGCGTCGATCGCGGCCCGGACCTTCTCCACCGCGAACCCGGCGTGCCCCGTGTCGTCCAGGACCGCGAGCACCAGCTCACGGGTGTCCGAGTCGAGCCGCGCCGCGACCTCCCGGTAGAAGTCACTGGCGATCGAGTCACCGACGTACGCCTTGACCAGGCCCTCCAGCCAGTCCGAGGGCGCCGTCTGCTTGTGGAAGCCGTCCAGCGCGGCGACGAACGGCTCCATCGCCTGGGTGGGCTCCTCGCCGATCGACTTCAGCCGGTCGCGCAGCTGCTCGAAGTGGTGGAACTCGGCCGAGGCCATCTTCGCCAGCTCCGCCTTGTCCGCCAGGGTCGGCGCCAGCTTGGCGTCCTCCGCGAGCCGTTCGAACGCCGCGAGCTCCCCGTAGGCCAGCGCGCCGAGCAGATCGACGACCGCGGCACGGTACTGCGGATCGGCGGAGGCGGTGGCCCAGTCCTGGGCGGCCACTCCGGTGTGCTCGACGGGGGCGTCCTTGCTGTCGGCGGCAGGGTCAGGCTTGTCAGAGGTGGTCATGCAGCGCACAATAGCCCGCTTGCCGCGCGGGGGAAGTCCCTGGTCAATCAGTGTGACGACGACTACGTGACCAATTCGGCCATCGCATGTGCGCGTTTCCGGGGTATGGTGGTAATGCGCCTGCTGAGTACGTCGACGCAGTTCGACGGTGTCTCGACGGGCCGCGTGTATGAGGATGCCCGGTCGGTGGCCCGATCGGCTCCGACCCGACAGCCCCTCGTCCGTACGGCACAGTGCGTACGGATCGACGGGGGGACACCCTCAGCGGTACGAGCGCTAGAGCGTCGGCAGTGGTCCCGTGCCTTACGGCCCGACCGTATGGCAGCCGACGTCCCCCGGCACGGTCGCACAGACCCCCTGCGCTCGCCTCGCACCGCGCACACAGAAGAGGCAGCACCCTGACTACGACTTTCCGAGAGCTCGGAATCCTTCCCGAGACGGCCGAGGCCCTTGAGGCCGTCGGCATCGTGAACCCCTTCCCCATCCAGGAGATGACGCTCCCCGTCGCCCTCTCGGGCACCGACGTCATCGGCCAGGCCAAGACCGGTACCGGCAAGACGCTGGGCTTCGGCCTTCCGCTCCTTGAGCGCGTCACCGTCCCGGCCGACGTGGAGGCCGGGCGCGCCAAGCCCGAGGACCTGACCGACGCCCCCCAGGCGCTCGTCGTCGTTCCCACCCGCGAGCTGTGCACGCAGGTCACCAACGACCTGCTGACCGCCGGCAAGGTGCGCAACGTCCGCGTGCTCGCCATCTACGGCGGCCGCGCCTACGAGCCCCAGGTGGAGGCCCTGAAGAAGGGCGTCGACGTCATCGTCGGCACCCCGGGCCGTCTGCTGGACCTGGCAGGCCAGAAGAAGCTCAACCTCAAGCACATCAAGGCGCTCGTCCTGGACGAGGCCGACGAGATGCTCGACCTGGGCTTCCTGCCCGACGTCGAGAAGATCATCGCCATGCTCCCGCCGCGCCGCCAGACGATGCTGTTCTCGGCGACCATGCCGGGCGCGGTGATCGGTCTCGCCCGCCGCTACATGTCGCAGCCCACCCACATCCGCGCCACCGCGCCGGACGACGAGGGCGCGACCGTGGCCAACATCGCGCAGTTCGTCTACCGCGCGCACTCCATGGACAAGCCGGAGATGGTCGCGCGCATCCTGCAGGCCGAGGGCCGCGGGCTCGCGATGATCTTCTGCCGCACCAAGCGCACGGCGGCCGACATCGCCGAGCAGCTCCAGCGCCGCGGTTTCGCCGCCGGCGCGGTCCACGGCGACCTGGGCCAGGGCGCCCGTGAGCAGGCGCTGCGCGCCTTCCGCAACGGCAAGGTGGACGTCCTCGTCTGCACCGACGTCGCCGCCCGCGGCATCGACGTCGAGGGCGTGACGCACGTGATCAACTACCAGTCGCCGGAGGAGGAGAAGACGTACCTGCACCGCATCGGCCGTACGGGCCGCGCGGGCGCGTCGGGTACGGCGATCACCCTCGTCGACTGGGACGACATCCCGCGCTGGCAGCTCATCAACAAGGCGCTGGGCCTCGGCTTCAACGACCCCGTGGAGACGTACTCCACCTCCCCGCACCTCTTCGAGGAGCTGAGCATCCCCGCGGGCACCAAGGGTGTCCTGCCGCGCTCGGAGCGTACGCGCGCCGGGCTCGCCGCGGAGGAGGTCGAGGACCTCGGCGAGACCGGCGGGCGCGGTCCGCGCGGCCGCGGCGGACGCCGGGAGGAGTCCCGTTCCGAAGACCGCGAGCGCCCGGCGCGTACGCCGCGCCGCCGTCGCCGTACCCGCGGCGGGACCCCGCTCGACTCCGTCGACGCCCCGGCCGGTACGGACGCCGCCGAGGCGACTCCGGCGGCCGAGGAGGCCACCGCGACCCGCACCCCGCGCCGCCGTCGCCGCACCCGCGGCGGAGCGGCACCGGAGCAGGCGCAGGCGCAGGCCGCCGAGGTGGCTGTCGACACCGCCGAAGGTGCCGTCGAGGTCGCCCCGGTCGCCACGACCGAGCCCGTCGCCGAGCCCACGCCGCGCCGCCGCCGGACCCGTAAGTCCGCGGAGCCGGAGGTCACCGCGGCGGAGACCGTCGTCGAGGCACCGGCGCCGGTCGTCGAGCCGGAGGCACAGCCCGAGCCCGAGGCGAAGCCGCGCCGTACGCGCAAGAAGGCCGAAGCCGCCGTGGACACCGCCGAAGCAGCCGAGGCCAAGCCCAGGACGCGCCGCACGCGGAAGACCGCC
>NZ_JBVKBN010000020.1:3760-161002 GCF_055657065.1 Streptomyces sp. NPDC110618
CCGGAGACGGACACCACCGCCACCGAGACCAAGCCCCGCCGCACCCGCAAGGCCGCCGAAGCCGCCGTCGACACCGCCGAAGGCACCGAGACCAAGCCCAAGGCACGCCGCACCCGCAAGGTCGCCGAAACGGCCGACATCCCGGCCCAGGCCGCGGTGGACGCCGTCGAGGCCACGGAAGCCAAGCCGCGCCGTACGCGCAAGAAGGCCGAAGCCGCCGTGGACACCGCCGAAGCAGCCGAGGCCAAGCCCAGGACGCGCCGCACGCGGAAGACCGCCGAGGCCACCCCGGAGACGGACACCACCGCCACCGAGACCAAGCCCCGCCGCACCCGCAAGGCCGCCGAAGCCGCCGTCGACACCGCCGAAGGCACCGAGACCAAGCCGAAGACGCGCCGCACCCGCAAGGTCGCGGAGACCGCCGACATCCCGGCCCAGGCCGCGGAGGAGCCGACGGCGCCGCGTCGCCGGACCCGCAAGGCGGCGGAGGCTCCGACCGAGGCCGCTGCCGAGGCGAAGCCGAAGGCGCGCCGCACCCGGAAGGCCGCGGTCGCCGCGGAGTCCACGGAGAGCTGATCTCCCAGCCTGCCGAAAGGCCCGGTCCCCCGTTCGGGGGGCCGGGCCTTTCGCGATCCCCCGCCAGGCATCCGGCCCAGAGCCCGCGCCCCGCCCGCTACTCTCGACCCCCGTGACCGCTCACGCCCCTCTCGCCCCGCCCGCCCCTGCCCGCGCGTACCGCCTTACCACCGCGCGCGGCGACTTCGCCGTCGTGGACTGTCCGGTGCCGGACGGAGTCGGGCAGCGCGGTGTCGCCCTGCTGCTGCCCGGGTTCACCGGCAGCAAGGAGGACTTCACGCTGCTGCACGCGCCGCTCACGGCGCGGGGGTACCGTACGGTCGCCGTGGACGGGCGCGGACAGTACGAGTCGGACGGGCCGACGGACGACGAATCGGCGTACGCGCGGATCGAGTTGGCGCGGGACGTGCTCGCTCAGGCGGCGGCCGTGGGCGCCCCGGTCCACCTGATGGGGCACTCCCTCGGCGGGCAGATCGCCCGTGCCGCGGTCCTGCTGGACCACTTCCCGTTCCGGTCGCTGACGCTGATCTCGTCGGGCCCCGCGCAGATCTCCGCCGCGCAGCAGGAACGCGTGAAGCTGCTGCGGGACGCGCTCAAAGTGATGACGATGGCCGAGCTGTGGGAGGCGATCCTGGCGATGGGCCCGCCCGAGGAGGTCGGCGGCCCGGCGCGCGGGCTCGGCGGCCCCGAACAGCTGCGGCGCCGCTGGTTCGGCAACAAGCCCGCGCAACTCATCGCCACCGGCCACCAGTTGTGCACGGAACCGGACCGGGTCGCCGAACTGGCCGCCGTACCGCTGCCGTTCCATGTCGTGTCCGGCGAGCGGGACGACACCTGGCCGGTCCCCCTCCTCGACGACATGGCCCTGCGGCTCGGCGCCCGCCGCACGATCGTCCCGGGCGCCGAGCACTCCCCCAACGCCGACCGACCCCTGCCCACAGCCGCGGCCCTCGCCGATTTCTGGGACGGGGTCGAGCGCGCGTGCCAGACGCCGCGCGGCAGGCGGGAATGTGACGACAGACCCTAGTACTGCGCCTGCAGGTGCTCCCAGAACCCGTCCCGCAGTGCGCGCCGCAGGTCCGCCTGACCGCGCAGGGAGTACTGGAGCAGTCCCTCGGCCTCGACCAGGAGGTCCTGGTCGATGGAGCCCGGGAGGTAGGGATGGCCGGGCAGCAGTTCCGCCATCGGCTCCCGGCCCCGGGCCACCAGCCATTTCGCCGCGATCTGGGCGCCGACGAAGCGGACGTCCTCGCGGGTGGGCCGGACCGCGGTGGTGTCGTAGGCGGCGGCCGTGCGCCGGGAGACGTACGGCTTGAAGAAGTCGAGGTCGAGGGTGCGCTGGCTGTCGACCTCCCAGAGCAGCGGGTCGGCCTGGTTGCGCCCCTCCGGTGCTTCGATGCCCCACAGATGGACCCGGGCGCCGTACCCCTGCGCCGCCTCCACCGCGGAGACCAGGTCCTCGTCGCCGCCGAGCAGGGCCGCGTCGCTGATGGCGCGGTGCCGGGCGAGTGACTCCAGGTCGGTGCGGATCAGCGAGTCCACGCCCTTCTGCTGGTTGTTGGCGTTGAGGTTGCCGAGCCGTACCTTCACGTCCGGCAGTTCGGCGATGGTCTGCTGCTCGGCGGTGTGGATGCGGCGCCGGGCGCCGTCGTACCAGTAGACGCGCAGCAGCCTGCTGTCCGCGAAGATGGTCCGGGCGCGGTCGATGAGCGCCTCGATCAGGCCCTCGGCGTCGAGGTCGAAGGCGCGCCGGTCCTCGGTACCGGCGACGAGCCGGCCGGCGGCCGCGTAGAGGTAGCCCGCGTCGACGAAGATCGCATGGGTGGAGGGCGTCTTCGCCACCTCGGCGAGCATGCGCTGGAGCAGCTCGTTGGTGCGGTCGATGCGGGCGCCGAGCGCCGTGAGGTCGTCGTTCATCACCTCCATTGTCTCGGCGGTCACGCTGCGAACACAACCGGTCCCGCTCAGTCTCCTTATGACGCTTACTGGTCAGTAATTAGTCGTTCGAAAAATTTCTTTAGCGTAGGGAATGTTCTTAACACGCGCGCGGTTGACTAACTACGTACCAAGCCAGTCAGACGAAGGGAGAAGCGATTGCGCTTCGAGATCATGCGACTCGATGAGGTCGACGGCACGCCCGTCGACAGCACCGTCGTGGACGCCGCCTCCGTCAACCGCATCGTCCAGCAGGCCGCCGCGATCGGCCAGCGCCTGTGGATACGCCCGGCCGAGATGTCCGCCTCGTAATACCGGTCAATACCGGCGCATACCGGTCATACCGAGAAGCCTCAGGGCCCCGTACGGAAACGCCGTACGGGGCCCTTACGCATGCGCGGCGCCTCACGCATCCACGGTGGAGCCGTCTCAGCTCGACTGGATCACCTGCGTGACCCCGTTGATGATCTGCTGCACCGCGATCGCGGAGAGCATCATCCCGGCGAGCCGGGTCACCAGCACCACTCCGCCGTCCTTGATGACGCGGATGATCAGCAGCGAGTACCGCATCACCAGCCACAGCACGACATGGATGGCGAGGATCGCGGTCCACACCGAGACCTGCGTGGCCACGCTGTCGGCCTTCTGCACGGCCAGGATGACGGAGACGATCGCTCCGGGCCCGGCCAGCAGCGGCATGCCCAGCGGGACCAGCGCCACATTGACGTCCTTGGTCTGCTTCGGCTCGTCCGTCTTGCCGGTGAGCAGGTCCAGCGCGATGAGCAGGAGCAGCAGCCCGCCCGCGATCATCAGCGCGGGCACGGAGACATGCAGGTAGTCGAGGATCTGATGGCCCAGGAGCCCGAAGACCACGATGACGCCGCCGGCCACGCAGACGGCCTGGAAGGCCATCCGCCTCTGCACCTTGGCCGGGCGGCCCGAGGTCAGGGCCAGGAAGATCGGGGTGATCCCAGGGGGATCCATGATGACAAAAAGGGTCAGAAACAGAGAGCCGAAAACGGCAACGTCGAACATTGGTGAAGGGGGCCTTGCTGAAGAGATGAACTGGGGTGGGGCGGAGGGACTGCCTCAGGCTCCGCCGGTCCCCGGAACCGGGAACGCCCCGGTCGCGCGCCGCGTGATCTCCCCGTAGACCTCGGGGTCGGTGGTGTACTCGCCGAGCACACAGGTCTTGCGGCTGCCGTGGTAGTCGCTGGAGCCGGTCGTCAGCAGGCCGAGGTCCGCGGCGAGGCCGCGCAGCCGCTCCCGGGTCGGCCGGTCGTGGTCCATGTGGTCGACCTCGATGCCGTCGAGTCCGGCCGCGGCCAGCTCCGCGATGGCCGACTCGGGCACCGTGCGGCCCCGCTTGGCGGCCGCGGGATGAGCGAACACGGCGACTCCGCCCGCGCCCTTGATCAGCCGGATCGCCTCGAAGGGATCCGTCTCGTGCTTCTCCACGAAGACCCGCCCGCCGTCGGCCAGCCAGTCGGTCGTGAAGGCCTCGTCCACGCTCGCCACGACCCCCAGCTCGACGAGCGCGGAGGCGATGTGCGGGCGCCCGACGGAGCCGCTCCCGGCGATCCGCTGGACCTGTTCCCAGGTCACCGGCACATCCAGGGCGTTCAGCTTGGCGACCATCTGCTGCGCCCGCGGCACCCGGTCGTCGCGCACCAGCTCGCGCTCGGCGAGCAGCTCCGGCTCCTCGGGGTCGAACAGGTAGGCCAGCATGTGCATGCTGACCCCGTCGAGGCGGCAGGAGAGTTCGGCACCGGTGACGAGGGTGAGCCCCCCGGGCAGGGCGGCGATGGCGTCGGCGTAGCCACGGGTGGTGTCGTGGTCGGTCAGCGCCACGACGTCGAGACCCGCGGCGGCGGCATTGCGTACCAGCTCAGCAGGGCTGTCCGTGCCGTCGGAAGCGTTGGAGTGGGTGTGCAGATCGATACGCACGCGGACTCCAAACGGGGACGGACGGAAAGGGGCACGTCAAGGATAGCCCCTGTTTCACCCCCCGATGTCACACCCGCACAGCGGGGTCACCCCCTACACACAGCCGCCCCCGGGACACGGCCTAAGGCTTCAGCAACCGGGGTGACAGGGCGCCGCAGGGCACCAGGTCCACCTCGGCGCCGGCGTCCCGCAGATCGGTGAGGACCAGCTCGTCGTACATCAGCAGTCCCGTCTGCTCGGGCCAGACCACCGCCCACAGCCACAGCCCGCGGGCCTCGCCCGCGAAGACCGCCCGGTCGTCGGGCGCGCCGGTGACATGCCACAGCGGGGTGGGCCGTCCGGCGGCCAGCACCTTGGCCTGCGGGGGTTTCTCGACGCTCATGTACGGCCCCGGGTCCGGGCCGTCGATGCCCGCGTACCGCGCGCCGAGCCCGACCCCCAGCTCCTCCGCGACCAGGATGAGCTCACCCATGCCGCCGAGCGGTCCGGGGCCGGTGCAGGCGACGGCGGTGGCACGTCCGCCACTGCGGTCGTCCCCCGCGCAGGCCACGCCCGTGAACAGCCAGCCGACCGGCAACGGCCAGGGCATCCACACCGGCACCTGCGTGCGATGCACGACGACACTGAGGGCCTCGACGCTGGGCGGGATCACGGGCTGCAGCGGATGCACCGTGCCGTGCACATCGCACTGCCAGGAATCGGCGAAGAGTCCGGGAGCCCTGACCCGGCCACCACACTTCGGGCAACTGGGTTCGCCCCTCATAGGGCCCCACGGTCCTACCCCTCGTCCGTCACGTCAAGGACGATCACCCGTCCGGGCGGAACCACTTGACCCCGGAGATATAGGTGTAGCTTGCATTAATTAGCTCGGCTAACTTATCGTGTGTAAATGCCAACCATCTGATCACCGGATTGGAGCCACCCATGGACGACCCCCGCGACGCCGGCGACGACCCCGGCGACCCCTTCGACGCCTTCGACGCCATCGACGCCATCGACGCCGGAGCCGGCGGTCTCCTGCGGCAGCCCAAGGCCGTGTGGGCCACCGCCGGCGCCTCCGTGGTCGCCTTCATGGGCATCGGCCTGGTCGACCCGATCCTGCCGTCCATCGCCCAGGGCCTGAACGCCTCGGCGAGCCAGGTCTCCCTGCTGTTCACCTCGTACTTCCTGATCACGGCCTTCGCCATGCTGCTCACCGGCTTCGTCTCCAGCCGGATCGGCGGCCGTCGCACCCTGCTGCTCGGCCTCGCCCTCGTGGTCGTCTTCGCCGGGCTCGCCGGAACTTCGGACTCGGTGGCCCAGCTCGTCGGCTTCCGCGCGGGCTGGGGCATGGGCAACGCCCTCTTCGTCTCCACCGCGCTCGCCGTCATCGTCGGCGCGGCGGCGGGCGGCAGCGCCGCCGCGATCCTGCTGTACGAGTCCGCGCTGGGCCTGGGCATGGCATGCGGCCCGCTGCTGGGCGCCCTGCTCGGCGACGCGAGCTGGCGCTACCCGTTCTTCGGCACGGCCGCCCTGATGGCCATCGGCTTCCTGTGCGTCGCGGCGTTCCTCAAGGAGCAGCCCGGGCCCGCCCGGAAGACCTCGCTGCTGGACCCGCTCCGGGCGCTCGGACACGGCGGTCTGGCCACCGCAGCGGTGTCGTCGTTCTTCTACAACTACACGTTCTTCACCGTGCTGGCCTTCACCCCGTTCGTACTGGACATGACCCCGTACGCCTCGGGTGCCGTGTTCTTCGCCTGGGGTGTGCTGCTCGCCGTGTTCTCGGTGCTCGTCGCGCCGCGCCTGCAACGGCGGTTCGGTTCGCTGACGGTGCTCTGCGGCTCCCTGGTGCTGCTCGCGGTGGACGTGCTCGTCCTCGGCTACGGCGACCGCGCCACGGCCGTCGTCTGCACGGTTCTGTCCGGCGCGTTCATCGGCGTGAACAACACCGTCTACACGGAGTTGGCGCTCGGTGTCTCCGACGCGCCCCGGCCCGTGGCGAGCGCCGGCTACAACTTCGTGCGCTGGTTCGCGGCCGCCGCGGCGCCCTACTTCGCGCCGCGGATCGAGGAGTGGACCGACCTCCACATACCGTTCGTGGTGGCCGCGGTCACCGCGCTGCTCGGCGCGCTCGTGGTCGTCGTACGGCGCGGTGCGCTCACCCACGAGGCACAGGCCAGTGGCGCACCGGACCTCGCCCTTGCCAACTGACCGGTTCCGGCTACCGGTTGGTGAGCTTGCTCACGCCAGGGAGACCGAGGCGCGGGACGGGTCCCGCAGGTCCGTGCCGTGGGTGAGCCAGCGCTCCTGGAGGGCCTGGGCGCCGTGCACGCGCTTCCAGGCGGCCTCGTTCGGGGTCATCGGCAGCAGCGGCAGGAAGTGGACGGGGTCCATCGGCTCGTCCAGCTCCAGGTCCTCCACCAGACCGCCCGGCTCGGCGACCAGCACCGAGGTGAAGGGGGCGCCGGGCCACAGCGGCTCGCCCACGTCCAGCGAGGCGCCGGGCGCCACGACCACGCCCTCGACCTGCGGGGACGCGGCCAGCACGGCGAGCGGGCGGAGGACCTTGTCGGTGTCGGCGAGGCCCGCCCGGACCGACAGCACCAGCTCGGCGCGCGGCCCCTTGACGGGGTCGGCGACGAGGGCCGTGGGGTCGGTCATGGGGTGCGCGGACATGCCGAGCGTGGCGTAGCGGACGATGTCGTCCTCGTGGAAACGGAGCACCTCGACGCGGTCCGTGCCGAGGAAGGTCACGGCGGCGCGGGCGTCCGGCTCGCCCAGCACGGAACGCAACCGGGCCTCGACCAGAGGAAGAACATCAGCCATGCGGCGAGCATAGAACTCGTCAGCACCGGGCAAAGCAGCGCCTTGACACTTCGGTCGGCTGATACTCTGACTCGGTGGTTCGGGGCAGCACGCTGAAGCGTCGCGGTCAGGCCCCGACGCCGACGACACTCCCTTACGAGGGACCGGCCGGAGGAGGTGGGGCTGCAATGGATCGAAGTCGACCGTGCAGTAGCACCCGCTCTTCCCGCCACTGACGCAGCTGCTCGAATCTGGCCGGCTGCCACCCCTTCTCGTGCCCTTCACGGCGGAAGAGCCTTCGTTTCGTCTTGCCTGATCCTGTCAGTCAGCAGCAGTGCTGAACCAGCAGCGAAACCCGCTACCGCGACGGTGCGGTGCTCCCCGCTTTGTGGACGTGCCAAACATCCGTGAGCAAGGACGTCCTCATTCCGGGTAGTTCCACCCGTCATACGCCACAGCGGCCTTTCGTTGCCTGTTTGCGAAGGAGCCTGCCATGTCGATGATTCGTGACCTGCGTGCCGCGGTCCGTCCGAGCCGTCCGTCGCCGCGCAAGGCCACGCACCATGACAACGGTGCGTACGACTCCACCCGGGACCCGGCCACCCCCTCCGCCGTCGTCGACTGCGCCGTCTACCGTGACGGCGCGCGCGTCGAGAGCGGACGGCAGCTGAGCCCGCACGAGGCGATGCGCCGGGTGCGGCGCGACGGCGGATTCGTGTGGATCGGCCTGCACGAGCCGACGGAGGCCGAATTCGCCGGTATCGCGGCCGAGTTCGGACTGCACCCGCTGGCCGTGGAGGACGCCGTGCAGGCCCACCAGCGGCCCAAGCTGGAGCGGTACGACGACTCGCTGTTCACCGTGTTCAAGACGGTGCACTACGTCGAGCACGACGAACTGACCGCCACCAGCGAGGTGGTGGCCACCGGCGAGGTCATGTGCTTCACCGGGCAGAACTTCTTCATCACCGTCCGGCACGGCGGGCAGGGCTCGCTGCGGGCGCTGCGCCACCGCCTCCAGGACGACCCGGAGCTGCTGGCCAAGGGGCCCTCGGCGGTGCTGCACGCCATCGCCGACCATGTCGTCGACGGGTACATCGCGGTCGCCGACGCCCTCCAGGACGACATCGACGACGTGGAGACGGACGTCTTCTCGCCGGGCCGCAAGGGCACGCCGCGCGGCACGGACGCCGGCCGAATCTACCAACTCAAGCGGGAGATCCTGGAGTTCAAGCGGGCGGTGTCGCCGCTGCTGCGGCCGATGCAGCTGCTCAGCGAGCGGCCGATGCGGCTGATCGACCCGGACATCCAGAAGTACTTCCGGGACGTCGCCGACCACCTCGCCCGGGTGCAGGAGCAGGTCGTCGGCTTCGACGAACTGCTCAACTCCATCCTCCAGGCCAACCTCGCCCAGGCCTCCGTCGCGCAGAACGAGGACATGCGCAAGATCACCTCGTGGGCGGCGATCATCGCCGTGCCGACGATGGTCTGCGGTGTCTACGGCATGAACTTCGACCACATGCCGGAGCTGCGCTGGAAGTTCGGCTACCCGCTGGTGCTCGGGGTGACGGTGATGATCTGTTTCGGCATCCACCGCACGCTGAAGCGCAACGGCTGGCTCTAGGCAGGGTCCGGCCGGGGTCCGGCAGGGCTGGATAGGCTGGGCGCATGACAAGTGAGCTGCTCGATCAGGCCCTCGTCGAGGAGGCCACGAAGAAGTCGGGGCTGATCTGGGTCCGCGGGACCGGGGTCCCGGCCCGCGCGCTGTGGCACGTGTGGCACGAGGGCGCCGCGTGTGTCGTCGGCGACGGGCCCGGCGAGCAGCCGCTGTCGGGGCTGGCCGACGGCAGCGAGGCCGAGGTGACCGTCCGCAGCAAGGACAAGGGCGGCCGGCTGGTCTCCTGGACCGCGAAGGTCGTCGAGCTCGCCGCCGGGTCCGAGCAGTGGGAGGCGGCGGTCGCCGAGCTGAAGGGCAAGCGGCTCAACGCGCCGGACGGCGAGGCGATGCCGGAGCGCTGGCGCCGTGAGTGCCGCGTACTGCGCCTGGTGCCGACCGGCGCGACCGCGCCGCTGCCGGACCACGACCTGTCCGCGGCCCCGCTGCCCTCCCCCGCGACCACCCGCCGCCCGATCCCGGCCGGACTGCCGAAGCTGCTGCTGAAGGGCCGCAAGCGCAAGTAGGGCCGTTCTCAGGAGGCGGGGAGCTGCTTGCCGTAGTCCACCGTCTGGCCCTTCTTCGGCTCCTTCAGGGCGAAGTCCTCGCCCCACCCGGAGAAGGTCAGCGTGCCCGCGCCGCCGCCGCGGACCAGGCGCAGCGGGTACGGCTTGCCCTCCAGGGAGACGTCCAGGGAGCCGCCGGAGCCCTTGTCGCCGGTGATCCTTATGGTCCGGATGCCGGACTGCTCGTGACGCCCGTCGGTGTCGACCTTGCCGTGCAGGGTGAGCAGCCCGTCCAGCAGCACCTCCATGTCCGTGAAGCCGATGAACTTCTTGTACGAGGGGTCCTGCCGCGGCACCTTGACGTACTTGCCGTTCAGCTTGGCCGCCGCCGAGGCGTCCGTGTCCCCGTCACTCCAGAAGTCGGCGTCCGCCATCAGGAACAGCTGCTCGTCGACGCGCAGCAGCTTGAAGGTCGCCCCCTCGGCGGTGACCGAGCCGATGCCGCCGTCGGCCTTCAGCCGCATGTCGAGCTTGTAGGTGCTGCCGCTGGCCCGCACGTTCCCCGACAGGCGCACCGAGTCGGCGGACTGGGCGGCGGCGAGCGTCTTGCGCTGGATCTGCCCGGCGGACAGCTTGCCGACCCCGTTGGTGCCCGCGTCGGGGTCCTCGCTACCGCATCCCGTCACGCCCGTCACGGCCAGGGCACAGAGCACGCTCACGAGCGCGGCCCGGCGGATACGGCCCTGGGGAATCGCAGTCACAGGCGCAGCTGCCTTTCTGACGGGGTCCTGATCGCGTACCGCAGCGTACCGGGGCCGCGGCGGCGCGGCGGAGCCAGTCCGTCCGGACCGCTCATCAGGGCGTAGCGGATGCGGACGGGCTAGCCTGAAGCCGATTCGAGCGGGCAATAACGGACAAGCCGGTGCGAGGAGGTGGGCTCATGGCAGGGGGCACGCCCCGGGTCTTCGTCTCCCATCTGGCCGGCATCGCCGTCTTCGACCCCAACGGCGACCAGGTGGGCCGGGTCCGCGACCTGGTCGTCATGCTGCGTGTGGGACGGCGTCCCCCGCGGCTGCTCGGGCTGGTCGTCGAACTGTCCACGCGGCGCCGCATCTTCCTGCCCATGACCCGGGTGACCAGCATCGAGTCCGGCCAGGTCATCACCACCGGGGTGCTCAACGTGCGGCGCTTCGAGCAGCGGCCCACCGAGCGGCTGGTCTTCGGGGAGCTGCTGGACCGGCGGGTCACGCTCGTCGAGACCGGCGAGGAGGTCACGGTCCTGGATCTGTCGGTGCAGCAGCTCCCGGCCCGGCGGGACTGGGAGATCGACCGGGTGTTCGTGCGCCGGGGAAGCAAGGGCGGGCCGCTCAGGCGGACCAAGGGCGAGTCGCTGACCGTGGAGTGGTCCGCCGTCACCGGGTTCTCGCTGGAGGAGAAGGGCCAGGGCGCGGAGAACCTGCTCGCCACCTTCGAGCAGTTGCGGCCCGCGGACCTCGCCAACGTGCTGCACCACCTTTCGCCCAAGCGGCGCGCCGAGGTCGCCGCCGCCCTCGACGACGACCGGCTGGCCGACGTCCTGGAGGAGCTGCCGGAGGACGACCAGATCGAGATCCTCGGCAAGCTGAAGGAGGAGCGGGCCGCGGACGTGCTGGAGGCCATGGACCCGGACGACGCGGCCGACCTGCTCTCCGAACTGCCCGAGGAGGACAAGGAGCGGCTGCTGAGCCTGATGCAGCCCGACGACGCGGCCGACATGCGGCGGCTGATGTCGTACGAGGAGCACACGGCCGGCGGTCTGATGACGACCGAGCCGATCGTGCTGCGGCCCGACGCCACCGTCGCCGACGCCCTGGCCCGGGTCCGCAACCCCGACCTCTCCCCCGCCCTCGCCGCCCAGGTCTACGTCTGCCGCCCGCCCGACGAGACCCCGACCGGCAAGTACCTGGGCACCGTCCACTTCCAGCGGCTGCTGCGCGACCCGCCGTACACCCTGGTCAGCGCGCTCCTCGACGACGATCTGCAGACCCTGGACCCGGACGCCGAGCTGCCGGTCGTCGCCGGGTTCTTCGCCACGTACGACATGGTCGCGGCGCCCGTCGTCGACGAGTCGGGGTCGCTGCTGGGCGCGGTGACCGTGGACGACGTACTGGACCACATGCTGCCCGAGGACTGGCGCGAGACGGAGTTCCACCTCGACGGGAGCGAGGGGACGGCGGCGCATGGCTGAACGCGAGGGCGGCCGGGAGCGGGCCGTGTCGGGGGCGACCGCCGCCACCAGGCCCAGGGTCCGTCTTGACCAGCCGCGGGCGCCGCGCCGCCGGTTCCTGCCGGAGTGGGACCCGGAGGCGTTCGGACGGCTCTCGGAGCGCATCGCGCGGTTCCTGGGCACCGGGCGGTTCATCGTCTGGATGACGGTCGTCATCATCGTGTGGGTGCTGTGGAACGTCTTCGCGCCCAAGGACCTGAAGTTCGACGAGTACCCCTTCATCTTCCTGACGCTGATGCTCTCCCTCCAGGCGTCCTACGCGGCCCCGCTGATCCTGCTCGCGCAGAACCGGCAGGACGACCGGGACCGGGTCAACCTGGAGCAGGACCGCAAGCAGAACGAGCGGTCGATCGCGGACACCGAGTACCTCACCCGGGAGATCGCCGCGCTGCGGATCGGCCTGGGCGAGGTGGCCACCCGGGACTGGATCCGCTCCGAGCTGCAGGACCTGCTCAAGGAGCTGGACGGGCACCGCGCGGGCGGGCAGGTCGTATTCCCGGCAGAACGGTCCGCCGGACGTGACGCAGACGACCGCTGAGGGGCGCCCTACGGTCCCCGGGCTCGCCGTACCATCGTCCTTATGGCTACGGAAGACGCGGTGCGCGAGGCACTGTCGACGGTGAACGACCCCGAGATCAACCGTCCCATCACCGAACTCGGGATGGTCAAGTCGGTGGAGATCGGTGCGGACGGAGCGGTCGCGGTCACCGTGTACCTGACGGTCTCCGGCTGCCCGATGCGGGACACGATCACGCAGCGCGTCACGGAGGCGGTCTCCCGGGTCGAGGGAGTCACCCGGGTCGACGTGTCGCTGGACGTCATGAGCGACGAGCAGCGCAAGGAGCTGGCGACGGCGCTGCGCGGCGGCCAGACCGAGCGTGAGGTCCCCTTCGCCAAGCCGGGCTCGCTGACCCGGGTGTACGCGGTCGCCTCCGGCAAGGGCGGCGTCGGCAAGTCCTCGGTGACGGTGAACCTGGCGGCCGCGATGGCCGCGGACGGCCTGAAGGTCGGTGTCGTGGACGCCGACATCTACGGCCACTCCGTGCCCCGCATGCTGGGCGCCGACGGCCGTCCCACCCAGGTCGAGAACATGATCATGCCGCCGTCCGCGAACGGCGTGAAGGTGATCTCCATCGGCATGTTCACGCCGGGCAACGCGCCCGTGGTGTGGCGTGGCCCGATGCTGCACCGCGCGCTCCAGCAGTTCCTGGCGGACGTGTACTGGGGCGACCTGGACGTGCTGCTCCTGGACCTGCCGCCCGGCACCGGTGACATCGCGATCTCGGTCGCCCAGCTCGTCCCGAACGCCGAGATCCTGGTCGTGACGACGCCTCAGCAGGCCGCCGCCGAGGTGGCCGAGCGGGCCGGTTCCATCGCCGTGCAGACCCACCAGAAGATCG
Organism: Streptomyces sp. NPDC110618; assembly: GCF_055657065.1. NCBI lineage: Bacteria > Bacillati > Actinomycetota > Actinomycetes > Kitasatosporales > Streptomycetaceae > Streptomyces > Streptomyces sp. NPDC110618. The sequence continues at coordinate 16,826 of NZ_JBVKBN010000020.1, forward strand.
TCGGCGTGGTCGAGAACATGTCCGGCATGCCGTGCCCGCACTGCGGCGAGATGGTCGACGTCTTCGGCACCGGCGGCGGCCAGACCGTGGCGGACGGCCTGACCCGTACGACCGGCGCGACGGTCCCGGTGCTCGGCGCCATCCCGATCGACGTCCGGCTGCGCGAGGGCGGCGACGAGGGCAAGCCGGTGGTCCTGACCGACCCCGACAGCCCGGCGGGCAGCGCGCTGCGCGCCATCGCGGGCAAGCTGGGCGGACGCCAGCGCGGCCTTTCGGGGCTGTCCCTGGGGATCACCCCGAAGAACAAGTTCTGACCGCGTTCACGGCACGGCCCAAGGGCCTGACCGCTTTCCCGGCCGAGGGGCGCCGCATCGCGCGGGCGCCCCTTTGTCATGCGTACGCCTCTACGCGTACGCCGTGATGTCCTTGATCATGGCGAAGCCGAGCCCGTACGCGCTCATGCCTCTGCCGTACGCACCCACGTGCACGCCCTCCTGGGTCGAGCCGGCGAGGACCCAGCCGAACTCGGACTCCCGGTAGTGGAACGGCGTGGGCACGCCGTCGACGGGGAGGGAGAGCGTCGACCACTCCGGGCCCGCCAGATCGTCGGCGAGCGCCCAGGCGGTCTCGGTCTGCTGCTCCAGCCAGTCGTCGCGCAGGCTGTGGTCCATCTGCCCGGGCCAGGTGAACGAGAGCAGACCCACGCCCGCCAGCCAGGCCGCGGAGGAGACGGTCGTGGCCTCCAGCAGGCCGGTGCCGTCGGCGCTGCGCCGGGAGGGGTTGGCCGCGACGGTCACCACGACCGCGAACTTCTCCCGGTCCTCCGTGGCCTCGTTGCGCACCGAGGGCTCGTCACCGTGGCCGATCGACCCGTGCTCTACGGCTCCGTCGGCCGTCGTACCCACCTGCATCAGCCAGCGCGGGCCCGTGAACGCCTCGTCGAGGCCGTACCACGGGAAGGGCGCCTGCAGGTAGCCGTCGACCGTACGCCGGGCGGAGGGGACCTGCTGTCCACCCTCCGCGGCCGGCGCCTGTGCGACCGCCTGACTCGTCGTCTCCATGTGCCCGGACGCCTCCTCGCTCTTCGGCGGACCGGGCGGCCCGCCCCCCTTCGGGCGGCCTCGCTTGTCGGCGACGGCCCGCACAACAACTCGGCAGCATATCCACACTGCCGTGAGCAGCCGGGAAACCGCCCGGCGCGCGGGGCGCCCCGGCGACGTGTTCAGGCCGTGCGCGCGCCTGTGCGCGGTATGAATCGCGTCACGTCGACGCGGGGTACGCGGGCCTTGGGGCTCAGGTGGCGTCCATGTCGAACGGCGGGCGGTCGTCGGGCTTCTTCGTCATGTCGACGCGGTCGCCGGTGGACGACGCCGAGGAGGAGCCGGAGGAGGACGACTCGGACTCGCGGCCGTGGACCGCGTCCGTGACCTCGGCCATCTCCTTCTTCAGGTCGAAGCCGTTGCGGATCTCCTTCAGCCCCAGCTCGTCGTTGTCCAGCTGCTTGCGGATGAACGTCTTGGGGTTGAGGTCCTCGAACTCGAAGTCCTTGAACTCCGGGCCCAGTTCCTGCCGGATGTCCTGCTTGGCGCTCTCCGAGAACTCGCGGATCTTGCGAATGGTCCGCGTGACGTCCTGGATGACCTTCGGGAGCTTGTCCGGACCGAAGACGAGCACGGCGAGGACGATGAGCGTCACCAGCTCTAGCGGTCCTATGTCATTGAACACCTGAAGCTCCTTGCGATCCGGGCCGCATCCACGGTACCTGCCGTTCCTGTACGACCGGTACTGTCCGGCCCGCTCCGTGAGGTTTCTGTCAGTCGCCGTCCGAGGAGCCGAGCGTCAGCGAGATGGTGATCTCCTTGCCGTCCCGCTTCAGCGTCAGCTCCAGCCGGTCGCCGGGACGGTGGGCGCGGGTCTTGACGATCAGTTCCTCGCCGGAGTGCACGCGCTGGCCGTCGACCTCGGTGATCACATCGCCCGGCTCGATCCCGGCCCGGTCGCCGGGGCCGCCCGGGGTGACCGGGGAGCCGCCCTCCCCCGTCCGGGTACCGACGCGGGCGCCGTCCCCGGAGTAGTCCATGTCGAGGGTGACGCCGATGACCGGGTGGGTCGCCTTGCCGGTGTTGATCAGCTCCTCGGCGACCCGCTTGCCCTGGTTGATCGGGATGGCGAACCCGAGCCCTATGGAACCGGCCTGTCCGCCGTCCAGGTCGGAGCCGCTGTCGGCGGAGCGGATCGCCGAGTTGATGCCGATGACCTGCGCCTTGGCGTTCAGCAGCGGGCCGCCGGAGTTGCCGGGGTTGATGGGCGCGTCGGTCTGGAGGGCGTCGACGTAGGACACGTCGCTGGCGTCACCGCCCTCACCGCCCGCGGTGATGGGCCGTTCCTTGGCGCTGATGATGCCGGAGGTGACGGTGCCCGCCAGGTCGAAGGGTGCGCCGATGGCGACGACGGGGTCGCCGACCTGGACGTTGTCGGAGTTGCCGAGTGTCATCGGGGTGAGGCCGCTGACGCCGCTCACCTTCACCACGGCGAGGTCGTAGCCGCTGTCCTGTCCGACGATCTTGGCCTTTGCGGTGTCGCCGCTGTGGAAGGTCACGGAGATCTCGCCGCCGTCCTCGGCGGGCTCCACGACGTGGTTGTTGGTGAGGATGTGGCCCCGGTCGTCCAGGACGAACCCGGTGCCGGTGCCGCCCTTCTCCGCGCCGGACACATGCAGGGTCACCACGCTGGGCAGCGCCCGCGCGGCGATCCCGGCGACACTGTCGGGCGCCCGCTCGGGCGCCTCCTTGGCGGCCTGCGGCAACTCCACGTGCCCCACCCCGCCGTTCCGCTCCAGATAGGCGCCCACGGCGCCTCCGATGCCCCCGGACACCAGAGCGAGCACCAGCGCCCCGACGATCAGCGCCTTCCTGGCCCGCTTCTGCTTCTGCTGCTCGCTCAGGACGGGGGCGCCGGTCTGCTGCAGAGGGGCGCCCACGGCCGTCCCCGGGGTGGCCCAGGGGTCGTAGTTCTGCCAGGGGTCGGGGGCGGGGGTGGCGGCGCTCGACGGGGCGGGGGCGCCGGGGGCGGAAGGGGGTACGGAGGTGCCAGGGCTGCCGTGTGTGGGTCCCGCCGGTGGTACGGAGAGGGCGGGGCTGCCATGCGCGGGGCCCGTCGGCGGAACGGCGGGAGCCGGTGCCGGGACGGCTGTGCCGTGCGCAGGGGTCGTCCCCGGGTGCTGCACCGGGGGCGCGGGCGCCCAGGGGCCGGGCTCGCCGTAGGGCGGGGTGCTGTAGGGATCGGGGTCGTGCAGGGGCCGGGGGCGGTCGTCGGCGGGGGCGGAACCGCCGACGGCGCGCGCTTCAGCGGGAACGGCGGCGCCGGGGGCGGTGGGGTCTGCCTGGGCCGGGGCCTCGGGGGCGGCCAAGCCTGCCGGGGCCGGGGACACCGGGGCAGCCAAGCCTGCCGGAACCGGGGCGTCGGCCGGCGTGGCCCCGTCGGCGGCCGGGGGCGTGGGTTCCGCCGGTGCGGCCGTACCCGGCGCGGTCGGAGCCCCGCCGGCGCCGGTACTGACCTGCGCGGGAGGCGCGTCCGCGGCAGCGAACCCCTTCGTGGCCGTCGGAGCGCCGGGAGCCGTGGCGTCTTCGGCGCCGGAGACACCGGCCTGCGCGGGAGCCGCGGCCTCGGCGAATGCCTCCGTGGTCGTCGAAGCGTCCGGTGCCGCCGCGTCCGCAGAGGCACCGGACGTTTTCCCCGGAACCGCCGTCTCGATCACCGTCGCCCCCTCGGAGCCGGAGGCGTCGGCGCTCACCCGTACTCCCGCTTCCGGTGCCGGAGGCGCGGGGCGGCTCAGTTCGTAGTCGCCGTCGGGGGATGTCTCGGCGATGGGTCGCTCCAGTTCGAAGTCGCCGTCGGTGTTCGGTGCCGCCTCGGCCGTGCGGGCCGAAGGGCCCTGGAGCCAGGAGCGGCCCCACCTCTTCGCCTTCGTCGGCTTCCCCTCGTCCATGCTCTCCCCACAGCCGGCCACGACGGCCCCTCGAACTCCGCCGCCGCGCCCCGGCTGTTCTGCCCGGAACGCGGCCCACCCCGGATTCAACCAGGTTCATGCGCCGCCGCGCAGAGTCCGGGTCAGCGGTTGGTGCCGGAGAGGGTGGGGGACACGGACGGGGACTTGGTCGCCCCCGGGACGGGTGTGGCGAGCAGGCCCGGGGTCGCGACCTCCGGCGCGGGGCGCCAGGTGGTGAGCGTGAGCGGCGGGGTGGCGCTGAGCGGACGTATCAGCGGGGACATCGCGACCGCGTCCACCGGGGCGGTGAGCGAGCCGCCGGTCTGCTGAGCGGCCTGTACGGCTCCCGGCAGCAGCGGCGCGGACACCGAGGTCGAGGGCGCCGGGGTCTCCCCGGGCGTCCGCTGCCCCTGGCCGTGCACCAGCAGGGGCCCGACACCGCGGCGGCGCTGGGTCTCGGGGGTGGCCGCGGCCGCGCTGCCCTGGCTGCGTGCCGGGGTCACATTGCTGCCGGAGCCGGACCCGCGGGCCTCCGGCTCGCCCGGGACGCCGACGGTGACGCCGCCCAGCGCGATGGCGGCCAGTGAGACCGCTCCGGCGGCCACGAAGGCGATCCGCAGCCCGCGTGAGGAGGACGGCCGGTCCGCGTCGGGGCGGCCGACGGAGTGCACCCGGAAGCCGCCCGCCGAGGCGCCGGTGAGCGCGGGGGTGTGCGGCCGGGCCGGGACGTATCCGAACTCGAAGCGGTCCTCGTGCCGGGGCCCGAAGGGACCGTCGCCGGGCCGCTCGGGGAGCCCGCCGAAGGCGCCTCCGCCCAGCGCGGAGCCGCCGAGGTCACCGCCGGGCAGGCCCTGCAGACGGGCCAGGAAGCTCTCGGAGGGAGACGGCGGGGCCGCCTCCGCGAAGACGCTCTTCAGCTGCCGCTGGGCGTCGGCCTCCGCCTTGCACTTGGCGCAGGTGGCCAGGTGGGCGAGGACCCGCTCACGCGCGTCATGACTGAGCTCTCCGTCCACCAGGGCGGAGAGTCGGTCTCCCAGGTGTTGCTCGGCGAGCCGTCGCTCGCCCGGTTCGGGTCGGGTTCCACTCACGCGCTCGCGCCCCCTCCCCCCAGTGCGGGCACGCGCGGCACGAAGGACCGGCGCTCGGCCCGGGCCTCCGGGGAACGGTGTGCGAGGGCCTTGCGCAGCTGCGAGCGACCGCGGTGGATACGGGACCGCACGGTGCCGAGCTTGACGCCGAGGGTGGCGGCGATCTCCTCGTACGACAGTCCTTCGATGTCGCACAGGACGACCGCGGCGCGGAACTCCGGCGCGAGGGTGTCGAGGGCCTGCTGGACGTCGGCGTCGAAGTGCGCGTCGTTGAAGACCTGCTGCGGGGACGGCTCACGGCTGGGCAGCCGCTCGGCCGCGTCCTCCCCGAGCGCGTCGAAGCGGATGCGCTGCTTGCGCCGAACCATGTCCAGGAAGAGGTTGGTGGTGATGCGGTGCAGCCAGCCCTCGAACGTGCCCGGTGTGTAGGTGGACAGCGAGCGGAAGACGCGGACGAAGACCTCCTGGGTGAGGTCCTCGGCGTCGTGCTGGTTGCCGGTGAGCCGGTACGCGAGGCGGTAGACACGACCGCTGTGAGTGCTGACGATCTCCTCCCACGTGGGCGGAGTCCACGCCTGCCCGTCCGCGTCGGTGGAGAAGGTCGCGGTCTGGGCGTGGTCGGCGGCGTGGTCAGCTGCGGTGTCGTTCACGGATTTCGGCCTACCCGCCGACCCGAGAAAGCGCCGCAGCACTCCTCCCCGATCCACAGGCGCAGCCGCACCTCCCCTGTCGGCTCTGGTGGTGTCCAGTGGAGCCCCTACCATAGCCACCTCGCCCGTTAGCTCCGGATAAGCGGTTTTACTTGAATTTGATCTGGGCTGATACGGCTCGTGCGTCTGCGTCAGCATGTGCTCGGCCCCCGGCCCGCCATCGTGATCCAACCGTGTCCCCCCTGACGTCTCCCACCCTTCTAAACGCCCGGTCCCATCTGCGGGTTCCCGGGCGCAACGGATACAGTCACGCCCAGGCAACCACGGGGACAGGAGAGGGTCATTACCGGCAACCGGCAGACGAGCTGGGCGTTCGCCGACGCCTTTGTCGCCGAGGACGACGCGCTCCGCTGGGCCCGCGACCGGGCTCGCGAGGCCGGGCTGCGCTCGGTGTCGCCCAGCACGGGCGCGGCGCTTCGGTTGCTCGCCGCCGCGGTGGACGCGAAAGCGGTTGCCGAGATCGGTACCGGGACCGGCGTGTCCGGCATTCATCTGCTGCACGGCATGCGCCCGGACGGGGTGCTGACCACCGTGGACCCCGAGCCGGAGCACCAGCAGTTCGCCCGGCAGGCCTTCCGCGCCTGTGGTTTCGCCAGCAATCGCGCCCGGTTCATCCCCGGCCGCGCGCTCGACGTTCTCCCCCGCCTCGCGGACGCCGGCTACGACCTCGTCTTCTGCGACGGCGACCGGCTGGAGTTCCTCGACTACCTCGCTGAATCGTTGCGCCTGCTGCGTCCGGGTGGCCTGGTCGTCTTCGAGGGCGTCTTCGCCCACGGCCGCACCGTCGACTCCGGACCGCAGCCCACCGAGGTGCTGCGGCTGCGGGAGCTGCTGCGCACGGTGCGCGAGAGCCAGGAACTGGTGCCGTCGCTGCTGCCGGTGGGCGACGGCCTGCTGTGCGCCGTCAAACGCTGATCAACAGCCCATAACCCCAGGTCAGAGCCGGGAAAGCAGCTGCCCCGGCACCTCATGAGATGCCGGGGCAGCCGAAAGGGTATGGTCGCTTGCGCGTCAGCCGACGACCTTCTTGAGGGCGTCGCCGAGCGCGTCGGCCTCGTCAGGGGTCAGCTCGACGACGAGTCGACCGCCGCCTTCGAGCGGAACGCGCATGACGATGCCCCGCCCCTCCTTGGTCACCTCGAGCGGGCCATCGCCCGTCCGCGGCTTCATGGCCGCCATGCTCGTTCCCCTTCCTGAAACCAGCTCATCGTCAAAGCCGACGGCCCCATGGAGGGCATGCGCGGTCCCTGAGAGACACGCGACACCGGCATCGAACACATTGCTTCCCAGCCATTATCCCGCATCGCAGGACCCGATGACCAACATCAGTCGGCATCGCTTGGGCAACGCGCCCGAGCAAAACCACTCAATTCGGCGATGTGACTGCGATACTGCGCCACCCCGCGTGTGTCCTCCGTTCGGAAACCGGCCGGATTTCTTTGACGCAGGTCACACGTGCGCCTGAGACGATCTCCGCCATGCTGTCCTGAGGCATGAGCCGCAGACACGAGCCGCGACACCGGAGGGGATACGCCATGGCCGACACCGTGCTCTACGAGGTGAGCGACGGGCTCGCGACGATCACGCTGAACCGCCCCGAGGCGATGAACGCGCTGAACATCGAGACCAAGGTCGCCCTGCGCGAGGCGGTGACGGCGGCGGGTGCCGACTCCTCGGTGCGGGCCGTGCTGCTGACCGCGGCCGGGGAGCGGGCCTTCTGTGTGGGGCAGGACTTGAAGGAGCACATCGGGCTGCTGGCCGAGGGGTCCGGTCAGGTGATGAGCACGGTGCGCGAGCACTACAACCCGATCGCGCGGGCGCTGACCGAGATGCCCAAGCCGGTCGTGGCCGGGGTGAACGGGGTCGCCGCCGGGGCGGGCTTCGGCTTCGCCCTCGCCGCGGACTACCGGGTCGTGGCCGACACGGCCGCCTTCAACACGTCCTTCGCGGGTGTCGCGCTGACCGCGGACTCCGGTATCTCCTGGACGCTGCCCCGCGTGGTCGGCCCCGGGCGCGCCGCCGACCTGCTGCTCTTCCCGCGGAACATCAAGGCCCAGGAGGCCTACGAGCTGGGCATCGCGAGCCGTGTGGTACCGGTCGCCGAGCTGCGCGCGGAGGCCGAGAAGGTCGCCCGCACGCTGGCCGAGGGCCCGACGGTCGCGTACGCGGCGATCAAGGAGTCGGTGGCGTACGGCTTCTCGCACTCCTTCGCCGAGACCCTGGAGAAGGAGGACGAGCTCCAGACCCGGGCGGGCGCGTCGGAGGACCACACGATCGCGGTGCAGGCGTTCGTGAACAAGGAGAAGCCGAAGTACCTGGGTCGCTAGTCCGTCGGCGCCCGCCTGGCCGCGCACGCCTCCAGGTGGTCGTTGACCAAACCGCACGCCTGCATCAGGGCGTACGCCGTGGTCGGGCCGACGAATCTCAGGCCGCGTTTCTTCAGGGCCTTGGACAGGGCCGTCGACTCCGGGGTGACCGCCGGGACGTCGGCCAGGGTCTTGGGCGGCGTGCTCGGCTCCGGGGCGTGGGACCAGATCAGTTCGTCGAGGTCGCCCGGGGCCCAGTCGGCCAGGACCCGGGCGTTGGCGAGGGTGGCGTCGATCTTGGCGCGGTTGCGGATGATGCCCGCGTCGGCGAGGAGGCGTTCGCGGTCCTCGTCGGTGAAGGCGGCCACCTTCGCGATCTTGAAGTCGGCGAAGGCCGCGCGGAAGCCGGGGCGGCGGCGCAGGATCGTGATCCAGGACAGGCCGGACTGGAACGCCTCAAGCGACAGGCGTTCGAAGAGGGCGTCGTCGCCGTGGACCGGACGGCCCCACTCCTCGTCGTGGTAGGTCACGTAGTCCGTCGTGGACAGGGCCCAGGGGCAGCGCAGGACGCCGTCGGTCCCGGCCAGGGCGGTGCCCTCGCTCACCGGTCCTCCTCGGGGCGCTTGTCCATGGGCACCGGGCCGGGGCGCGCGGAGCGGGCACCGGCGAGCGCGGCCTCCAGGTCGGCGATACGGGCGTCGCGCTCGTCCAGCTCGGCGCCGAGGCGGCTGAGGGCGTCGTCCACGTCGGACATGCGGTAGCCGCGGGCGGCGAGCGGGAAGCGGAGGCTCTCGATGTCGGCGCGGGCCACCGGGCGGTCGTACGGCAGCGAGTCCTGGAGGCGTTCCGGCGCGGCGTCCGGCAGCGGGCCGCCGCCCTCGCCGCCGCCCACCACCGCGAGGGTCACCGCGGCGACCACGACGGCGAGCGCGACGACCAGGAACAAGAACATAACCATCGCTTTTGGTCCCCAGGGTCGGTGAAGTGTGCGGTCGAGTGTGTCAGGGTCCGATCGTGCCATGCGAGTGCGGCGGTTAGGGTCGCAGACGGCCGATGATCAGTTCGTACGGGAGAGGTTCACAGCAGATGCTCAGGCTGGGACGGCGTGAGTTCGACACGCATGAGCCGGTGATCATGGCGATCGTGAACCGGACCCCCGACTCCTTCTACGACCAGGGGGCCACCTTCCACGACGAGCCCGCCCTCGCGCGCGTGGAGCAGGCCGTGGCGGAGGGCGCCGCGATCATCGACATCGGCGGGGTGAAGGCGGGGCCCGGGGAGGAGGTGTCCGCGGCGGAGGAGGTGCGGCGGACCGTGGGCTTCGTGGCGGAGGTGCGGCGGCGGTTCCCGGATGTCGTGATCTCCGTGGACACCTGGCGTGCCGAGGTAGGGGAGGCCGTGTGCGAGGCCGGGGCCGATGTGCTGAACGACGCGTGGGGCGGGGTCGATCCTCGGCTGGCGGAGGTCGCCGCGCGGTATCGGGTGGGGCTGGTGTGTACGCATGCCGGGGGTGCCGAGCCGCGTACGCGGCCGCATCGCGTGTCGTACGACGACGTGATGGCGGACATTCTGCGGGTGACGGTGGGGCTGGCCGAGCGGGCCGTGGCGCTGGGGGTGCCTCGGGAGTCGGTGATGATCGATCCCGGTCATGACTTCGGGAAGAACACGCGGCACAGTCTGGAGGCGACTCGGCGGCTGAGGGAGATGGTCGCGACCGGGTGGCCTGTGCTGGTGTCGCTGTCCAACAAGGATTTCGTCGGCGAGACGCTGGACCGGCCGGTCAAGGAGCGGGTGGTGGGGACGCTGGCGACGACCGCGGTGTCCGCGTGGCTGGGGGCGCAGGTGTACCGGGTCCATGAGGTCGCGGAGACACGGCAGGTGGTGGACATGGTGGCGTCGATCGCGGGCCACCGTCCGCCGGCGGTCGCGAGGCGGGGCCTGGCGTAGGGCTTTTCCGCCCCCGCCGCCCCTACCCGTCCCATCCCCCAGGGGCTCCGCCCCTTCGACCCCAAGGGGTGGTTCCTCGGGTGCGGGTGCGTGGGGGCTGGTCGCGCAGTTCCCCGCGCCCCTGGGGCCAGGGGCTTCGCCCCTTGGGCCCCGCGGCTCTGTTCAGCCTGTCCGGCGTTTGAGGACGAGGCCCGTTCAGGGCCGAAGCGGGGGGCTGGGGGCGGCAGCCCCCAGGGTCGGGAATGGGTAGGGGCGGCGGGGGCGAGGAAACCTCGGTCCGCCGCCCCGGTGCGTCAGCGGCCCGCTTCCTTCGACACCAACGCCACCGCCTCGTCCACGTCGTCCGTGACGTGGAAGAGGAGGAGGTCCTTTTCTGATGCCTTGCCCTGGGCGATGAGGGTGTTCTTCAGCCAGTCGACCAGCCCGCCCCAGTAGGACGTGCCGAAGAGGACGATCGGGAACCGGGTGACCTTCTGGGTCTGGACCAGGGTCAGGGCCTCGAAGAGTTCGTCGAGGGTGCCGAGGCCGCCGGGCAGGACCACGAACCCCTGCGCGTACTTGACGAACATCATCTTCCGGACGAAGAAGTACCGGAAGTTCAACCCGATGTCGACGTACGGGTTCAGCCCCTGCTCGAAGGGCAGTTCGATGCCGAGCCCGACCGAGATACCGCTCGCCTCGCAGGCACCCTTGTTGGCGGCCTCCATCGCGCCCGGACCACCCCCGGTGATCACCGCGAACCCCGCCTCCACCAGGCCCCGCCCGAGCCGCACGCCCGCGTCGTACTCCGGCGAGTCCACCGGGGTCCGGGCCGAGCCGAACACGCTGATCGCCGGCGGCAGCTCGGCCAGCGTGCCGAAGCCCTCGATGAACTCCGACTGGATGCGCAGCACCCGCCAGGGGTCGGTGTGCACCCAGTCGGACGGCCCGCCCGCGTCCAGCAGCCGCTGGTCGGTCGTACTGCGGGTGACCTGGGACCGCCGTCGGAGGACCGGTCCCAGGCGCTGCTCCTCCGGCGGCTGCTTCTTGCCCGCGGGGTTCCCGGTAGCCATACGCGCTCCCTCCGTCGTGCGTTCGTTCCACCTCAGCGTAGATCTACGCGGGTTACGGAGGGGGGACATTGGTATGTCCGGTTCCGCCCTGACAAACGTACTCCTACGCCGTCAGCCAGGACCTCAGCCGCCGCTCCGCCTCGATGATCTTCGCCGTCTCGACCCGCTCGTCCCGCTTGTGCGCCAGGTGCGGGTTGCCGGGGCCGTAGTTGACCGCGGGGATGCCGAGGGCGGAGAAGCGGGAGACGTCGGTCCAGCCGTACTTGGGCATGGGCGTGCCGCCCACCGCGTCGATGAAGGCCGCGGCGGCCGGGTGGGACAGGCCGGGCAGCGCGCCGGGGCTGTGGTCGTCGACGACGAACTCCTCCACGCCGCAGTCCGCGAACACCTCGTGGACGTGGGCCAGCGCCTCCTCCTCGGTGCGGTCGGGGGCGTAGCGGAAGTTGACGGTGACCACGCACTCGTCGGGGATGACGTTGCCCGCGACCCCGCCGGAGATGCCGACGGCGTTGAGGCCCTCGCGGTACTCCAGGCCGTCGATCAGCGGCCAGCGGGGCTTGTAGGAGGCCAGGCGGGCCAGGATGGGCGCCGCGGCGTGGATGGCGTTGGAGCCCATCCAGCCGCGTGCCGAGTGCGCCCGCTCGCCCTTGGTCCTCAGCAGGACCCGGAGCGTGCCCTGGCAGCCGCCCTCGACCTGGCCGTCGGACGGCTCCAGCAGCACCGCGAAGTCCCCGGCCAGCCAGTCGGGGTGGGTCTCGGCCACATGACGCAGCCCGTTGAGGTGTGCGGCGACCTCTTCGTTGTCGTAGAAGACGAAGGTCAGGTCGCGGTTGGGGGCGGGGACGGTGGCGGCGATCCGCAGCTGTACCGCGACCCCGGACTTCATGTCGCAGGTGCCGCAGCCCCACAGGACGCCGTCGTCGTCGAGCCGGGAGGGGACGTTGTCCGCGATGGGCACGGTGTCGATGTGGCCGGCCAGGATCACGCGCTCGGCGCGGCCGAGGTCGGTGCGGGCCACGACATTGTTGCCGTACCGGTCGACCGTGAGGTGCGGCAGGGCCCGCAGCACGGACTCGATCGCGTCCGCGAGAGGCTTCTCGGAACCGCTCTCGGAGGGGAAGTCGACGAGCCGCGCGGTGAGCAGCGCGGCGTCCAGCGTGAGGTCAAGCGGGGTGTCGGGCATGGCCTCGACCCTAGCGTCCCGCGGTCACCGGCAGTTTCCGGACGGCTCTCGATGACCCGTTCTACTCTCCAGTACCTTGTACGCGTGCCAGAGCCGTCCCCCACTTCCCGACGTCGCGGCCGCCTCTTCCGACTCACGGCGGCCTTCGTGGTCCTGCTCGCCGTAGCGGGCTATCTCGTGGTGCAGTACGTCACCGGAGGCGCCGGTTCGCCGGGCTGCCGGGTCGTCTCGGGCGACGACAGCAGAGCGGAGTACGAGTTCTCGCCGGAGCAAGCGGTGAACGCGGCGACGATCGCCGCCGTCGGCACCGGGCGCGGGCTGCCCGAGCGGGCGGTGACGATAGCGCTCGCGACCGCGCTGCAGGAGTCCGCGCTGCGCAACATCTCCCACGGCGACCGCGACTCCCTCGGCCTGTTCCAGCAGCGGCCCTCGCAGGGCTGGGGCAGCGAGAAGCAGATCATGGACCCGACGTACGCGGCCGGGGAGTTCTACGACCACCTGGTGAAGGTGGAGGACTACACCGAGCTGCCGCTCACCGAGGCCGCGCAGCGCGTGCAGCGCAGCGGCTACCCGGACGCGTACGCCAAGCACGAGCCGGACGCCGAGCTGCTGGCCGCCGCCCTGACCGGACGTTCCGCTGCCACCCTGACCTGCGAGGGGCGCCTGGGCGAGGCCCCGGTCCGGGGCACCGACCCGGTGCGCACCGCGCTGGCACGGGACTTCGGGCAGGACGTGCTGAAGCCCGCCGGTGCCGTGGTCGGCGCGGGCGGCGGCGACACGGCCCAGGGCGTGCGGGACGGGCGCACGCTGACGCTGCCGGTGACCAAGGACGGTGCGCGCACGGCGGAGCAGCGCGGCTGGCAGCTCGCGCACTGGGCCGTGGCCAACGCCTCGGCGCTGCGCATAGAGCGGGTGTCGTACGCGGGCCTGGAGTGGACCGCCGGGCGCACGACCGGCAGCCCGTGGCGTCCGGTCGTGTCCGAGGGCGCGGCGGGCGCGGAGAAGGGCGCCGGGTCCGTCCGTATCGTGACCGCGCGGTAGACCGCGCCGCGGATCGGGCAGTAGTACGGGGGGTCATCCGCGCGGGTTATCCCGCGGGGCCGTGGGTCCACGATTTCCCCGTGTGCCGTCGCATTCGTTTCCGGTTCCTGCAAACCCCTTGGGAACAAAGGGCTGTAAGGATTCGGCAGGCGTTCTGGGGTGCGATCTCTTTGCCCGTTTTTATCCACAGCAGATAATGCGACGCATTGCCAACTCTTTACGTTATCCCTCCGCAACCTTCGCGGACTTCGAGCGGTAGTCACTGCGTCCGAGGCCGGAGATCACAGCCGGTCGGACAGTCACCGTTCCCACCAGACAGACCCGTCGAAGGAGCATCATGACCCTCCCCCTGACCCGCCGGATCGCCCGTGCCGCGCTGCTCGTCGCTGCGGGAGCGGCCGCCGGGGTCGGTGCGGCCGGCTCCGCCAGCGCGGCCCCGGAACTGCCCGCCACCCCCAACCTCGGCGGTCTGACCGCCCTGGACGGGGCGAGCGTCGGCAACACGGTCGACGGTGCGGCACAGAACGTCACCGGGCTCGCGGCAGAGAGCGGCACCAAGGCGGTCAAGAAGGCGGTCCCGGCCGCGGGCAAGACCGGCGGCAAGGCCGTCAAGAAGGCGGCGCCCGCCGCGCAGAAGACCGCGGGTGACGCGGCCGGTTCGGCCGGGGACATCCTGGGCGACACCACGTCCACGGCGACCAAGGGCGGTCTGCCGACGGACTCCCTGACCAAGGGCGGCGGCCTGCCGGTCGGCGGGAACCTCCCGCTGGGCGGCTGAGCAACCGGTCGGACCAAGAGGAAGGGCCCCGGGGAGCGGTTCTCCCCAGGGCCCTTCCTGTCGTCTACTTGAGCCGTCGTACGGCCTCCTGGACCCGATCGTCCGTCGCCGTGAACGCCACGCGCACGTACTGCTCGCCCGCCTCGCCGTAGAAGTCGCCCGGCGCCACCAGGATGCCCAGCTCGGCCAGGTGGGCCACGGTCTGCCAGCAGGACTCCCCGCGCGTCGCCCACAGGTAGAGGCTGGCCTCGCTGTGCTCGATGCGGAAGCCGTGGGCGGTCAGGGCGGCGCGCAGGGCCTCACGCCGGGCCGCGTAGCGCTCGCGCTGGACGCGGACGTGCTCGTCGTCGCCGAGCGCCGCGATCACGGCCGCCTGGGTCGGCGCGGAGGTCATCATGCCGCCGTGCTTGCGGATCTCCAGCAGCGGGGCGAGGACCTCCGGGTCGCCCGCGAGGAAGGCCGCGCGGTAGCCGGCGAGGTTGGAGCGCTTGGAGAGGGAGTGGACGGCCACGATTCCCTCGTAGGAGCCGCCGTTGACGTCCGGGTGGAGGACCGAGACCGGGTCGGCCTCCCAGCCCAGCTCCAGGTAGCACTCGTCGGAGAAGAGCAGGACGCCGTGCTCGCGCGCCCAGGCGACGATGCGGGTCAGCTCCTCCTTGGACAGCACCCTGCCCGTCGGGTTCGACGGGGAGTTGAGCCACAGGAGCTTCAGGCCCTCGGGGTCCAGCTCGGTCGGGTCGTCGTAGACCTCGTAGTCGGCGCGGGCGAGGCGGGCGCCGACCTCGTAGGTGGGGTAGGCCAGGCGCGGGTACGCGACCCGGTCGCCGGGGCCGAGGCCGAGCTGGGTGGGGAGCCAGGCGACGAGTTCCTTGGAGCCGACGATCGGCAGGACGTGCCGGTGCGTCACCTCGCGGGCGCCGAGCCGCCGCTCCACCCAGCCGGTGATCGCGTCGCGCAGCTCCGGGGTGCCCCAGACCGTCGGGTAGCCCGGTGAGTCGGCCGCCGCGATCAGCGCTTTCTGGATCAGCTCGGGGACCGGGTCGACCGGGGTGCCGACGGAGAGGTCGACGATGCCGCCCGGGTGGGCCGCGGCCGTCGCCTTGTACGGGGTCAGCTTGTCCCACGGAAAGGTGGGGAGACGGTCGGAGACTGCGGACACGGGATCAGGCTCTCTTTCTCGTCCGTACGGCAAACGCCTCGGCCCCGCACGGCGATCCGGGGCGGATCGGGCCGTGCGGGACCGAGGCGGCACAGCTGTGCGGGCCGCTTGTGTGGTTACTCGGCCTGCGGCGGGAGCGCGGCGACGAAGGGGTGGTCGCGCTCGATCAGGCCCAGCTTGCTGGCGCCGCCGGGAGAGCCGAGCTCGTCGAAGAACTCGACGTTCGCCTTGTAGTAGTCCTTCCACTCCTCCGGCACGTCGTCCTCGTAGAAGATCGCCTCGACCGGGCAGACCGGCTCGCAGGCACCGCAGTCGACGCATTCGTCCGGGTGGATGTACAAGGACCGCTGGCCCTCGTAGATGCAGTCGACCGGGCACTCCTCGATGCACGCCTTGTCCTTGACGTCGACACAAGGCTGCGCGATGACGTAGGTCACGCTGTCGTTCCTCCTCGATAGGGCGCTGGCGGGCCTCCGCAGGCTCCGCCGCCTGGCGCGCGGGAGCGCGGCGTCGTCGATGCCCGCCCCTAGTATCTCCGTTCTTGGGCATGATCCGAACAGGAGGGGTGAACTGACCTGTGGAAATCTCAGCGACGGGGCGCCTTGAGGTCCGTATCACCGCTGCTGACGTGGGTAAACGGGTCTCGGTGCGACGCCTGAACGATCCTGCGCGGGCGGGTGAGAAGTTCACCGACACGGTGGGTGTTCTCGCATCATGGGACGACGGTGTGCTCGTGATCACACGGAAGAGTGGCGAAACCGTCCGGATCGCGGAATCGTCGCTGGTCGCCGGGAAGGTCGTGCCGAGCGCCCCGGCCCGCCGCCGAGGACCCGCCGCCTCCTACGAGGAACTGGCGCGGGTCTCCACGCGCGCGTGGCGGCCGGTGGAGAGCGAACGGCTCGGCGAGTGGGAGCTGCGCGCCGCCTCCGGGTTCACCCGCCGCGCCAACTCGGCGCTCCCGCTGGGCGACCCGGGCCTGCCCCTGGACGACGCCCTGACGGCCGTACGGCGCTGGTACGGCGTACGCGGGCTGCCCGCCTACGTGCAGACCGCGACGGGCGCCGAGGGGACGCAGGAAGTGCTCTGCGCGGAGTTGGAGAAGCGGGGCTGGACGCGTGAGGTGACGGCCGAGCTGTGGATCGGCTCGGCGGCCCCGCTCGCGGACCGGGAGGAGCCGGCCGGGGTGGTGCTGTCCCGGACGGCGGACGAGGCGTGGCTGGCCCGCTACCAGCGCAAGGGGCTGAGCGAGGTCGCGCTGAAGGTGCTGGGCAGCGGTCCCTCGGTGTGGTTCGCGACCGTCCCCGGGGACGGAGAGGTGCCCGCGGCGATCGGGCGGTGTGTGGTCGACGGGCGCTGGGCGGGGTTCGCCGCCGTCGAGGTCGATCCGGCGCTGCGGCGCCGGGGGCTCGCCTCCGCCGTGATGGCCGCGCTGGCCGGGCGGGCGCTGGAGGAGGGCGCGTCGGCGGCCTGGCTCCAGGTCGAGGCGGACAACACCGGGGCCCGAGCGCTGTACGCGGGGATGGGATTCGCCGCGCACCACGCCTACCACCACTACCGAGAGCCGGGGAACTCCTCCGGCTCGGGCCGGTAACCGATCGCCGTGAGAGGGCACGACCCTGCTATGCCTTCCCCCTGTCCCCCGCCGCCCGGACGCTCGGCCGAACTGCGCCGCCGGTTCGCCGACGAGGCCCGCTGCGAGCGGCCCGATCTGTCGACGCTGTGCCTGCTGGTGGGCGCCGAGGCGGACGGTGCCCTGGACGAGGCGGGCATGGACGCCGCGCAGGTGGAGCTGGACCGGCTGGCGGGGCTGCTGCCCTTCCGGCCCGGCGGGGCGCGCGCCTGGGCCGCGTCCCTGCGCGAGCTGCTCGGCGACCGGCTCGGCTTCCACGGCACCCCGGCGGACTACCAGCGGCTGGAGTCCTCGCTGCTGCACGAGGTGCTGCGGCGGCGGCGCGGGTTGCCGATCCTGCTGTCGGTGGTGTGGCTGGAGGTGGCCCGCCGGGCGGGGGCACCGGTGTACGGGCTGGCCCTGCCGGGGCACTTCGTCGTGGGGTTCGGGGAGCCGGACGAGGAGGTCCTGGCCGACCCGTTCAACGGGGGCCGCGCGCTGACGGGGGCCGACGCGGAGCTGCTGGTGGCCGGGGCCACGGGGACGGGGCTCGATCCGTCGATGCTGGTGCCCGCGACCACGCTGGAAGTGGTCGCGCGGATCCTGAACAACATCCGCGCCTGGGCGGCGGCCCGCCCGGAGCGCTCGGACGTGGCGCTGTGGGCGGTGGAACTGGCCCTGCTGCTGCCCTCCCACCCGGCCCGGCTGCGCTACGAGCGGGCGCAGCTGCTGGTGCAGCGCGGAGACTTCCTCACCGGCGCGGCGGAGCTGGAGGCGTACGCGGAGGTACTGGAGGCGGTCGACGCGCCGGGCGCGGAACGGGTACGACGGCAGGCGCAGGCGGCGCGGGCGATGCTGAACTGAGCGCCTCCGCCACGCCTCCCGTGGCTTCGGGGCGCACCGCGGCGCCGGACGAGGTCAGGTCGTCCGGCGCCGCGGGGCCGGTCAGTTCGGGGTGGTGTCGATGACCACCGTGCGCTCGGCCGCGGTCTTGCCGCGCAGGGCCTGGCGCAGGGCGACGACGACGTCGTTGGGGGTGACCTCGGTCTTCTTGCCGTTGCCCCGGGTGATCAGGACGCCGTCGAAGGTGGTGCCGTAGGCCTGCTTGAGCGCCTTGAGGTCGTAGGTGTCGACGAGCTTTCCGTTGACCGCCTTGACGCCGAGGATCTTGGGCAGGGACAGCTTGCCGAAGTTGATGCTGTGCGCCGGGTCCGTCTGCACGGTGGCGAGCTGGGACATCGCGGGCTCCGCGAATTCCTTCATCATCCGGTCGACCTCGGCCTTGGAGACCGTGGGCTCCTTGGTCGTGGTGGCGACCTTGACCGCGGGTGCCGAGCCGGTCTCGACCTGGGTCCGGTACGCCTCCTCGACCGCGGCGGTCGACCTGGCGACGTCGATGCCCTCGCCCGGCTTGCCGTACACGGCGACGGCCTTGCCGGTGTTGAAGGTGATGGTGCCCTCGGTGACCGAGCCGGTGCCCCCGGCGGCGTTCTCCAGGGCGGCGGCCAGCTTCTCCTCGTCGACCGGCATGACCGGCTCGACCACGCGCTTCTGGCCGAAGAGCGAGCCGACCACGGAGACCGGGTTGTAGTCGCTCCCCGCCGCCGCGCTGGCGGTGGCCGCCGCGTCGAGCTGGAGCCCGGCCTGGTCCGGCTTGAGGGTGACGGTCTTGTCCCCGACCGTCAGCTTCAGTTCCTTGTTGACGCGGTCGCCGAAGGCGTCGTCGAGCTTCTGGACGGCGTCGTCGCGGGTGCCGCCGCCGATGTCGACGCCGAGCACGGTGGTGCCCTTGGGCACGTCGGAGTGGTTCATCAGCAGGCCCGCGCCGTAGACACCGCCCGCCAGGACGATCACACCGCCGGTGAGCAGGCCCAGCTTGCCGCGACCCTTCTTCTTCGGCGCGGGCGCCGAGGGCACGTTCTGGGCGACGGGCTCGGGGAGCTTGGGCGGCTGGTGCGGCAGGGGGCCGTCGGTGGGCGCGCCGGGACCGCCGAAGGGGGTGCCGCCGGACGGGACGACCGGGATGCCGCTGGTGACGGTGTGCCCGGAGACGTTGCCGCCGGGGTTGCCGTAGCCGGGGGTGCCCGGTTCCGGGGCGGGCTGCTGCGGGGTGAGGATCGCGGTGTCGTCGCTCAGGCCGCCGCCGGGGGCGTACATGCCTGCGGCGCCGTTGACCGGGGGCACCATCGGGCCGTCGCCGGTGACGGGGCCGGTGGTGGGGCCCGCCGGGCCGTGCGTACCGCTCGCGCCGCCGGGGACCGCCGGGCCGCCGGGACCGTTGAAGCCGCCCGGGGCGGCGGGGCCGCCGTAGCCGTTCTGCCCGCTCTGACCGCCCTGCCCGCTCTGGCCGTTCTGTCCGTTGCCCGCGAAGTACGGCAGTTCGTCGCGGCGGGGTTCGTCGGCGGCGCGGCTCGCGGCGAGCGCCTCGGTCACGTCGAAGGAGCCGGTGCCGCCGCCGTGGCCGGGAGCCACCGGTCCGCCGGTCGCACCGCCCGGGAGCCCGGAGCCGTTGCTCGCGCCCTTGGGCGGGCCGGGACGGGGCCCGCTCTGCACGTTCATACCGCCGACGACGCCACCGGGCCGCGCGCCGCCGGACGGGCCCGCGCCCGGACCGGGGGCCGAAGGAGCGGCGCCGATGCCGGAACCGCCGGGCGTTTTGCCCCCGTTGGTCTGGCCGGTGCCCTGACCGGCCTTCGCGGGCCCGGACTTGCGCGGGGCGAACCAGTCGCTCGTCTTCTCCTCGGCGGTCGGCGCCGCGGGTTCCGCGGGCGGCTCCGGGACACGCGTGGCGGTGGTGTCGCCCGGGGCGGAGGGCGCCTCGGGGGCGATGGCGTGCTCGGCGGTGTCGGAGTCCTTGACGGGCTTGCGCACGACGACCGGCGGAATGGGCCGCGATCCGGGGATGTTGATCCGGATCCGGGTCGTCAGCGTGGTCTCGGTCTTGCGTTCCTCCGGCCGCGCGGCCGAACGGCCCGATTCCGGACCGCCGTCGGGAACCACAGGCGTCCCGTAAGGCGGCGTGCCCGAGGGGTATGCGGCTCCGCCGCGCCCGTTGGGCCCGGAGGACGGACTGTCAGTTTCACGACTCAAGGCAGGTTCTCCCGGTTGGCTCCGCCGCCCGACACGACCTCACTGCTCCGGGCGGCTCGGCGGCGCGCACCACCATACTGGCCACTTCTGGCCCGTATCCCACGACCGCCGGGGAAACCCACACGGGACTCGCACGTGCGCGGCGCGGAGAAGTGGTACGTCACTTGCCAAGTCGGACGCCGTCGCCGTCCGGTTGCCGCACGGGCGCGAGGGTGGCGCACATCACAGCCGCGACCATGCCGCCGAGCAGGAAGACATAGGAGCCGCCGTCCGAGGCGAAGACGAAGTCGCCCTCCGGACGGGTGGTGGTGAGCAGGATGACGGTGACCATCCAACCGCCGGCGGGCGCGACCGCGCCGCCCCGCCCCCGCATCGCCAGGGCGCCGCCGAGGCAGAGCCCGATCTCACCCGCGAGGGCGAGCAGCAGGCCGAGCGGGAACCAGGCGGCCTGCACCAGCGCGCCCGCGATCCCGACGACCGCGCCCAGCAGGAACAGACCGAACAGCAGTACGGCCCGGCGCGGGGAGGGGGCGGCCAGGGGCTGGGCGAGCATGGAGGCCTGTCCGCTCTTCATCGCGCGTCCCCGATCCCGGCGAACAGGTCGGTCTCGGGCGTACCGGACCGCTCCCCTCGCACCAACTCGTAGTACTCGGTGGTGAAGACGGGCTGGGCGAGTTCGTTGGAGAGGACGAAGTACTCGCCGGAGACCGTGATCTGGGTGGCGTGGGCGGCCATCGCGGCGAGCTTGGCGTCGGTGTGCGCGGTGCCGTCGACGGCGGTGGTGATCCGCTCGTCGTCGACGACGCCCGGAACGTCGTCAAGCGCGGCCGTCTTGGTGAAGGGCAGCTCAGGCAGGGCGTCCCGGAGCCGGGCGAAGGCCTGCTCCCCCACGCTGCGCGGGACGCGGTTCCAGTACACCTTTTCGACCGGTACGCCCGCCTCGGCGGCGAGTTCGACGGCGCGCATGGCGACGCGGTGCGCCTGGATGTGGTCCGGGTGGCCGTAGCCGCCGTTGTCGTCGTAGGTGACCAGCACCTGCGGCCGGACCTCGCGGATCACGTCCAGCAGGTACCCGGCGGCCTCGTCGACGTCCGCCTGCCAGAAGCAGTGCGGGTCGTCGTTGTCGGGCAGGCCCATCATCCCGGAGTCGCAGTAGCGGCCGGGGCCGCCGAGCAGACGGAAGTCCTGAACCCCGAGCGCCCGCATGGCCGCGGTCAGCTCCCCCATCCGGTACTCACCGAGGGCGGCGCCGGACAGATGGGCGAGCTGGGGCGGAATGACCTCGCCCCGCTCCCCGAGCGTGCAGGTGACCAGGGTCACGTGGGCACCCTGGGCGGCATACGCGGCCATGGTCGCGCCGTTGTTGATCGACTCGTCGTCCGGGTGCGCGTGCACCAGCAGCAGACGCCGGGCGGGCAGTTCCGTCATGGGGCCACCCTACGAGGCCCCTGACCTCCACCGCCCACCCATCGGCGCCAAGGCGCGGCTCACCCCTCGTCGTCGAGCACGTGAGCGATCGCGAGGGCAATTCGTTCGATCCAGTCGATGGCGTCGTTCACGGACGCTTCGTCGATGGGGCGGCGCTGCTTGAGATCACCGTCGATCAGGTCGGCATCGTGCGCGATCTTGTTGCGCCGCTGGGTGATCCCCAGGTAGCGACTGCGAAGGGCCTTCTCGTTCAGTGAAGTGCGCCCCTGGAAGAAGGTCGTGTTGATCCACCCGGCCGCGAGGTACCAGACCTTCTTCTCCGTGACGAGCTTGAGCACCTCGGAAATCTTCCCGGGATGCTGAAGCGACTGCGCGGCCAGCTTGTCCCGCAGGTGGTCGACGACGGCTTCGGAGAGGGTGACATCACCTCGCCGCACGGCCTCGACCCTGTGCAGCGGCAATTCGTAGACACGCAGCTGGTACGGCATCTCCGGACTGTCCTTGGCCGCCAGTTCGGCGACCCGCCGTAAGACCTCCTCGTGCAGCCAGTGGTCGATGGCGGCGACCGCCTGCACCCAGGCCGCCCGGTAGAAGTCGTCGATGTCGATCGTCGGGGATTGGAAGGGGGTGAGCATCCTGCCCGTTTCGACCATGCGCCGCGCGTACGACAAGTTCGTCATGAACGCCTCGAACTGACGCGTCTGTGGTCTGGGAACGGCCATGGGTAGCCCCCGTACGACACTCCGTAACGATCTCTACGAGCACGATTCCCGAGCGGCCCCGAGGTCAGTCAAGCGGACCGGGAGCAGCCCGCGCCAAGGTGACCGATTCCGGCCCCTCGCTTTCCGGATCGCGTCCCTCCGGCCGTGGAAGGCCTCAGAACCCGAGGCAGGTGATCACCCGCCGACTGCCCTCATGGCTTCGTCCAGGACGGCACTCAGCTCGCGCAGAGCCTCCCGGGCGATGACGGAGTCCTCGTGTTCGAGATTCGCCCGCGCGCGGGAGAGACGGGCGGACAACTCAGGTCGCCGAGCGATCTCAATGTTCCGGGCCCAGGTGAGTACCCAGCTCTGCACAGGGCTCGGCGACTGCCACTCGACCGCCTTGGCGAAGGCGTCGTCCTTCGTGGCCCGCAGCTCCTCCAGCCGGGACGGATCGACCACGGCAAGCGCAGCGCGCAGGGCATCCGGAGTGTGCGCGGGACGGGGGATCAGCTCACGCGGCACGACGCTCATGACGGCGTCACCAGACCGACGCGATGATGGCTCGGCCGCGGCCCGCAAGGTTCTGCGTATTCATCGGGAAGCCTTGCCTTCCTCGGTGGTCAGGCCCTCGCAGCGGGACAGCCGTCCCGGCGGGGGCCGTCACGATGTCTGCGGTTGTGCAGCGCCGAGCGTAGGACGGACAAGAGTGCCCGCGTCCAGCAGAGTTGGCGCATTCATGCGCGGGAGTGAGCGGGTGTCATTGCACGCGATCGCTGGTGCCTGGGGAGTTCGGCTGTGCCGAGGCGTGCGTTCGGGAAGGATGTCTGCATGCCGAAGACCACACAGTTGCGCACGTACACCGTCCGGGATGGTCTGCTCGACGAGTGGGTGGAGCGCTGGCGCGAGGAAATCGTGCCGCTGCGACTGAAGTTGGGGTTCACTCTCGGGGGTGCCTGGGTCGACCGGGAGCACAACCAGTTCATCTGGTTGATCTCGTACGACGGTCTTGAGACCTTCGCCGAGCGCAACGCGCTGTACTGGGCGTCACCCGAGCGTGAAGCCATGGATCTGAATCCGGACGACTACCTGGTCTGCACCGAGGAACGCACCGTCGAGGTGGCGTACTGAGCACGCCCTCACCCCGGATCGGCGGGCAGCAGATACTGGCGCCGCTCCTCGCGGGTGAGGGTGCGGAAGACCCTTCCCCGGGCCGTCGCCTCAAGTCGGTCGAGGTCCGGCTCCGTCGGCCACACCCGCGCCGTGCCGTCGGCCGACCCCGTCAGCAGCCGCGTGCCGTCCGGGGACCAGGCCACCGAGGTCACCTTGTCCTGGTGCACACCGACGACGGCGAGTTCCTCAAGGGTGCCGGCGGACCAGACGCGCACTGTGCGGTCGTCGGCGCCGGTGGCGATGTGCCTGCCGTCCGGTGACCAGGCGACGGCACGCACCCGTCCCTCGTGTCCCTTGAGCACCTCGATACGCCGTCCGGTGAGCACGTCCCACACGGCGGCCGTCCAGTCCCCGGAAGCCGTGGCGATCCTGGCCTCGTCCGGGGACCAGGACGCGTCCTCCACGTAGTTCTCGTGACCTCGCAGCACCGTGAGCGGGCGCCCCTCAGCGATGTCCCACAGCCTGCACGTGCGGTCGTCGGAGCAGCTTGCGAGCAGCCGCCCGCTGGGCGCCCAGGCGACGCGGCCGACCCAGTCCTGGTGTTCCGTGAACTTCAGCAGCTCCGCGCCGTCCGGTACGGACAGCACCCGTACGGCGCCGTCATGGCTGCCGATGGCGATCCGCCCTCCGCTCGGGGCCCAGGCACACCCCTCCACCGCTGAGCCGCACTGTTCGAACAGGGTGTCCCCCCTCCCGTCAACCACCCTGAGGAGGCCGTCGCTCGTACCGAGGGCGAGCCGTTCCCCCTGCGGGGCCGAGGCGACGGCCCAGACCCGGTCAGCCACCCGTGCGACCGACCCGGTCGGCGTGCCGGTGGCCGCGTCCCACAGCCGGACGGTCCCGTCGTCCGACGCCGTGGCGATACGGCTGCCGTCCGCGGACCAGGCGGCCTGGTTCACCGGACCTCCGTGTCCGTCGGCCATGACGGCTTCGGCGCCGCGCGGACGCAGGTTCCACACCCGTCCGGTGCCGTCGGTGGAACTGCTGGCGAGCATCGTCCCGCAGGGCGACCAGGCCAGGTTCCATACGTAGTCGGTGTGGCCGCGCAGCAGCAGGCGCAGCGCACCGCTTCCGGCGTCCCAGATACGGGCCGTGTGGTCACCGGAGCCGGTGGCGACGAACCGTCCGTCAGGCGACCAGGCGATGCCCTCGACGAAGTCCGAGTGGCCGGTGAGGGTGGTGGCCGCCGCACCGGTCGACAGATCCCACACGATCGCCGACTGGTCGTGCGACGCGGAGGCCAGCCGGTTGCCGTCGGGCGACCAGGCCACACCCCACACGTCGTCGGCGTGACCACGCAGTTCGTGGGCGAGACGCCCGGTGCCGAACTCCCAGACGCGCACGATCCGGTCCTTGGAACTCGCCGCGACATGTCTTCCGTCCGGGGACCAGGCCACCTGCCTGTTGATGTCTCCGGCGCCGGTCAGCAGCCGTACCGGCTCTCCCGACTCGGCGTCCCAGATCCGTACCACGCGGTCACGGCCGGTCGTGGCCACCATGGTCGAGTCCGGCGACCAGGCGACCGACTCGACCATGACGCCGTCGCACGGCAGCACCGACCGCGCGCGGCCGGACGGCGCGTCGTAGATGCGCCCGGTGCCGTCCCGGGACGCCGTTGCCAGCATGCGGCCGTCCGGGGACCACGCGATGTGCCGGACCGTGTCCGTGTGCCCGTCGAGTCGGGCGCGCACATGGCTCGCCGCCAGCGCTGTCATCAGCCCGCGCCGGGCCGAGGCCGTCGGTGCGCACTCGCCGAGCGCCGCGAGCGACAGGAGAATGGAGAGCTCGGGCTCGTTCTCTGCACTCAGCAGCACATGACGGCCGATGCTGTCGGAGACCTGCCGCAGGTACGTCAGGTCACGGCGCTGGGACGATTCGACGAGCGCACGGCTGGACTCGGACGCCTGACCCGCCTCTTCCAAGGCCTGGAGCCAGCGCCGGGCGGCGGTAAGCCGTTCCCCGGTGAGGAGGTAGTCGTCACCGCGCCCGGCCCGCTCCCAGTCCGCCGCCCACCGTTCGAGTTCGGCCCGCTCGCGCAACCGTTCGGCATACGCCTCGACCTCCTGACGCAGCGGCGCCCACTGGCGGATCAGCGCCTCATGCGTGACCTGCGCGCAAGGCTCACCGCCCTCGACCGCGGGGTCCCCGCCGCCCGAGGTCACGTCGGTACGCAGCAACCGCGCCTCGACGAAGGCGTCGACGACATCGCGTTCACGCTCGTCGAGTTCGGACAGCGGCACCCGGCGGCGGGCGACATCCTGTCCCTCCACGGTGACGAACCGGAGCAGCACCCGAAGCACGAAGTCGATGCCGATACCGGTGCCGAGCGCGGTGACGGTGCTGTCGGCCTGCCGTGCCAGCGCTCCCGGTACGCCGCCGAGCCGCCGGTACACCTCCTCGGTCACGGTCCCGCCGCTACCGGCCGCGTAGTACAGCTCCTGGAGGAGGTAGGCGAGCAGCGGCAGGGCGTCGTCCGTACCCGTCTCGCTCACGATGGAGTCGACGACCCCGGGCTCAAAGCGAAGGCCGACGAGGGCTCCCGGCCGTTCCACGACCTCGACGAGTTGCGCACGGTCCAATGTGCCAATGACGACGGGGTGCTGAAGGAGATCCGCATGGCTGGTCAGAAGAACCCTCCCGAGGAGATCGACCCGCAGAGTGACCAGGACACGAATTGCCGAATCCTGCTCGACGCACGTGCGCAGTGCCGCCATGAACTGCTCACGGTCACGTTCCCCCGCCTGGGTGACGATCTCCTCGAACTGGTCGACCACGAGCAGTACCCGGCGGAACCGTCCCCCACGGAGCCGGGACAGCTCCTCCCGCAACGCGTCGGGCCCTTGGCGCAGCCTCCGCAGCACGGCGCTCGCCAACTCGTGCCCGCCCGCAGCGGCGGCCAGCGCACCCGCCAGCGCGCCCAGCGGACTGACACCGGGCGCGAAGGCCGGCACAACGGTCCATCGGCGCTCCCGGAGCCTGGGCATCACTCCGGCCCTGACCAGTGAGGACTTTCCGCTGCCGGAAGCACCCACCAGCACCACGAACCGATCCGCGGGGCGAGCCGCCGTGATGTGCAGTCGGCGGGCCAGTTCGGCGGCCTGGGCCTCCCGCCCGAAGTAGACAGCGGCCTCGTCCTCGTCGAACGCGTCGAGCCCCGGATAGGGCACGCGGTCTCGCGGCCACTCGATCCGGGGCGGCGCGGGGTTCTCCAGCCGGTAGACCACGACCTGGCCCACCACGAGCGCCACGATGAGAACGGCGACGGCCGGGACAGCGAACCGCTGAATGGTCCCGAACCCCCAGGGCGCCTCATCCGTGCTGGTCGCGTAATTGGTGGCGATCCCGAACAGGCATGCCACCAGAGCGAGCACGATCTGGAGCGCGACCTGCATGCGGTTCCTCATCGGCGACCGCTCATCGCCGCACAGCCGCTCTCCAGCACGCTCGCCCCCGGTTCCCCGACTCCGACAGTCAGCATGACGTAGTCACGCCGTCACGCATCCATGACCATCTTCTGGGGCTTCCGCGGAGCGTTCAACGGAGGGCACGGATTTCGGCCGCCCGGGCAGCAAACTGGCGGGAGTTCGACCTCGGCCCACACCGTTTTGCCCGGGTGAGCACCGAGTGCCCAGCCCCAGCGGGTGGAGAAGGCATCCACGAGACGCAGGCCGTGGCCGGTCCCGTAGCAGGGGCGACGGTCTCCGGCGGTGTCCGTCACCTCGATACGGAGCGTCTGCGCGACGACGTACAGCAGCAGCCGGAAGTCCCTTCCGGGCACGCGACCGTGCGTGACCGCGTTCACCGCGAGTTCGGCCACGATCTGCCGGGCCGGGTCCAACGGCAACTCCCAGGCGCGCAGTTGCTCCACCGCCAGTAGCCGCGCCAGTCGGGCGCCCCGAGGCGTGGGCGACAACTGCACGCTGAAGTTGCGGATGTGCTGGTGGGCTTGGGATTCGGAGGTGGGAGTTTCCTGGATCACGTCACTCAGAGTGGCCGCAGCCGCTTACCGTGAACAGTGACGATGCGGTTGCGTACGGTGACTGTCCGGAGGTTGTCCAGCGGTGTCCACGCTGTCGACAGGGGCCGCACGGGTAGGGCGTCGCTCGCGAAGTCACAGGACGTCACAGGACGGAGGGTGCGGGATGGCGACGGACGTCGAGGTCGTGGGTGAGGCGGACGAACCGGGGTGGGAGGTGGACCCGGACGACGAGTGGGGGATCGCGGTCATCGCCACGGTGGGGCGACAGTTGAGGCTGCGGCGCGAAGCGGTGGGGATGCGGGCGGCCGACTTCGGGAAGGCCGTCGGGTACGGCGAGGACATGGTCTACAAAATCGAGTCCGGCAAGCGGATTCCACGCCCGGAGTTCCTGGACACGGCGGACGGGGTGTTGCGGGCCGGTGGACTCGTCTCCGCGATGAAGGAGGACGTGGAGAAGGTCCGGTATCCGAAGAAGGTGCGGGATCTGGCCCAGATGGAGGCGAAGGCGGTCGAGCTTCTGTCCTATGGGAACCACAACTTGCATGGGCTGCTTCAGACGCGGGAGTACGCCTGGGCTCTGATGAGGACCCGGCGGCCAGTGCCCGAAGAGGACCTGCTGGAGCAGGCGGTGGCGGCGCGAATGGCCCGTAAGTCGATCTTCGATCGCTCACCAGCACCGGAACTCAGTTTCGTCCTGGAAGAGACGGCGCTGAGGCGGCCGGTCGGGGGCAAGATGGTGTGGCGCAGGCAGCTCGAACACCTGCTTGAAGTGGGCCAGTTGCGGAACGTCGAGATTCAGGTGATGCCGACGGACCGCTGGGACCACCCTGGGACGGGAGGGCGTATCCAGGTGCTGAAGTTCGACGACGGCACGGCGCTTGGGCGCATGGACGACGAGTTCAACGGGCGCCCCGTCTCCGATCCCAAACAGCTCCGGATCCTCGAACTGCGCTATGGCATCATCCGAGCCGAGGCCCTGACGGCGCGGGAGTCATTGGCCTTCATCAGACAATTGGTGGGAGAGTCATGATCCGTAAGGCAACTGCCGGGAACGCCTCCGGACTGGCGTGGTTCAAGAGCAGTTACAGCGACAGCAGCAACCCGAACGACTGCGTCGAGGTAGCCAACACCCCCACCACCATCCACGTCCGCGACTCCAAGAACACCGCCGGCCCCCGCCTCCGGCTCTCGCCGGAGGCCTGGGCCGACTTCGTGGCGTACGCCTCCAAGGGCTGAGGGGTACGTCGATCAGGGCGGGCTGGACCTCGTGGGAGCACGCGTCGGGATCCACCCGATTGAGGGACCCTCTTCCCCGACGCCGACCATCTTGCCGCCGACGTAACGGACGCAGTCGGCGCGGCCGCCCAGGCGCCGCCAGGGGCGGAGCCGCGCGTCAGAACTTGATGCTGCCGATCATGCTCGCCACGCTCGTCGTCAGGTCGTTGATCGTGGGGGCCATCGTGGACGAGGCCAGGTAGAAACCCAGGAGGATGCAGACGACCGCGTGTCCGCCCTTCAGGCCCGACTTCTTGATCAGCAAGAAGACGATGATCGCCAGCAGCACCACCGCCGAAATCGAGAGTGCCACGGCGGCTCACCTCCAAAGAACCCAGGGACGTGGGGTCGGACAGGACGGAACTATGGGGGCAGATAAATCCATACAACGGCCAGCAGGTTCATACCCACTATGCGCTAGCGATCATAACTATCCGTACGCGCGCATCGATCGGCGCACGGCCGCACAAGGGGGCGCATGGCCAATATGGTCGGCACATGACGACGAGGTCTGACTCCTTCCCCCGACGGCACGCCCGTACCCAGCGTTTCACCCTCGGCGCGCCGCGCGCGTTCACGGTGGCGCCCGATGGTTCACGGGTCGCGTTCCTGCGCTCCTCCTCCGGCACCGACCGGGCCAACGCGCTGTGGGTGCTCGATCCCGAGAACGGCAGGGAGCGCGTGGCAGCGGACCCGCGCACGCTGCTGGACGGTACGGCGGAGCAGTTGTCCCCGCAGGAGCGCGCCCGGCGCGAACGCAGTCGTGAGGGCGGCGCCGGCATTGTCGGCTACGCCACCGACGCGGCCCTCGAGTTGGCGTCTTTCGCCTTGTCGGGGCGGCTTTTCGTGGCGGAGCTGCGGGCCGGGACGGCGCGTGAACTCCCCGTCCCCGGCCCGGTGATCGACCCGCGGCCCTCCCCCGACGGCCGCCATGTCGCCTACGTCGCGGACGGCGCCCTCAGGGTCGTCGGCGCCGAGGGCGAGGACGAACGCGTGCTGGCCGAGGAGGAGTCGGCGCAGGTCTCCTACGGTCTGGCGGAGTTCATCGCGGCCGAGGAGATGGGCCGCCAGCGCGGCTTCTGGTGGGGTCCGGAGTCGGACCGGCTGCTGGTGGCGCGGGTGGACGACACGCCGGTGAGCCGGTGGTGGATCTCCGACCCGGCACATCCGGACCGTGAGCCACACCACGTGGCGTACCCGCGGGCGGGCAGCGCGAACGCGGACGTACGGCTGTTCGTGATCGACCTCGACGGGGGGCGCACGGAGGTCCTGTGGGACCGGGCGCGCTATCCGTATCTGGCGCATGTGCACTGGTCAGCGGCGGGTGCGCCACTGCTGCTGGTCCAGGCGCGCGACCAGCGCAGCCAGTTGTTCCTGGCGGTGGATCCGGACACCGGCGCGACCCGGATGGTGCACGCGGACGAAGATCCAATTTGGCTGGATCTTTTCGCCGGGGTGCCCTGCTGGTCCCCCTCGGGACAGCTCGTACGGATCGCCGACGAGGGCGGCGCGCGGGTGCTCGCGGTCGGCGAACGCCCCCTGACGGGGGCCCAGTTGCACGTACGTGCGGTACTGGACGTGTCCGCCGATGACGTGCTGGTCTCGGCGTCCGCCGGGGAGGACGCGGCCGAGCCGGAGATCGGCGAGGTGCATGTGTACCGGGTCAACGAACTCGGCGTGGAGCGCGTCTCGCAGGAGCCCGGCGTGCACTCGGCGGTGCGTGCCGGGGGCGTGACCGTATTGGTGTCGGCGTCGCTGGAGCGGCCGGGCGCGCAGGTACGGGTCCTGAAGGACGGGAAGCAGACGGCGACCATCGCCTCGTATGCGGAAGATCCCGGTTTGACCCCGCGCGTGACCCTCGTCGAGGGGGGCGCACGGCGCGTCCCGTGCGCCGTGCTTATGCCAACGGACTACCGCGGTGACACCTCCCTGCCGGTCCTCATGGACCCCTACGGCGGTCCGCACGGGCCGCGGGTGGTCGCCGCGCACAACGCGCTGCTGACCTCCCAGTGGTTCGCCGACCAGGGGTTCGCGGTGATCGTCGCGGACGGGCGCGGCACACCCGGCCGCTCGCCCGCCTGGGAGAAGGCCATCCATCACGACCTCACGGTCACCCTGGAGGACCAGATCGACGCCCTCCACGACCTCGCCAAGACCTACCCGCTCGACCTCACCCGGGTCGCCGTGCGCGGCTGGTCCTTCGGCGGCTGGCTGGCGGGGCTCGCGGTGCTGCGCCGCCCTGACGTCTTCCACGCGGGGATCGCAGGGGCGCCGGTGACGGACTGGCGGCTGTACGACACCCACTACACGGAGCGGTACCTGGGGGATCCGGCGGCCAACCCGGAGGTGTACGCGCGCAGTTCGCTCATCACCGACGAGGGGCTGTCCGAACCGGCCGAGCCGCACCGGCCGCTGATGATCGTGCACGGCCTGGCCGACGACAACGTCGTCGTCGCGCACGCCCTGCGGCTGTCCTCGGCGCTGCTGTCGGCGGGCCGCCCGCACGAGGTGCTGCCGCTGTCCGGGGTGACCCACATGACCCCGCAGGAACAGGTCGCGGAGAACCTGCTGCTGCTCCAGGTCGACTTCCTGAAGCGGTCGTTGGGGATGCAGTCCGGCTGAGACGGCAACGGACCGGAGTGACATGGCGCACTCCGGTCCGTTTACGGCACCCGCACGGCCGTACGTTGTTCAGAGTGGCGCGTCCGTATATCGGAACAGGGTCGGGCGAGTTGCCTGCGTGTTACTCCTCCGGCCCCGCTACTCCGCCGCCTCCGTCGGCACGACGTGCTTCTCCTCGGCGAAATGGCAGGCCGAGTCGTGGGCCGTGGGGCCCTTCAGGGTGCTGAGGTGGGGCGGGACCGCGAGCGCCGGCACCTCCACGGCGCAGCGCTCCTGGGCCTTCCAGCAGCGGGTGCGGAAGCGGCAGCCGGAGGGGACGTTCGTCGGGGACGGGACGTCACCGGCGAGGATGATCCGCTCGCGGTGTTCCCGGGCCTCCGGGTCGGGGACGGGGACCGCGGAGAGCAGGGCCTGGGTGTAGGGGTGCGTGGGGTGGTCGTAGATCTCGGCGTCGGTGCCGATCTCCACAATGCGGCCCAGGTACATCACGCCGACCCGGTCGGAGATGTGCCGGACGATCGACAGGTCGTGGGCGATGAAGATGTACGACAGGTCGAAGTCGTTCTGGAGCCGGTCCAGCAGGTTGATGACCTGGGCCTGGACCGAGACGTCCAGGGCGGAGACCGGTTCGTCGGCGACGATCACCTCGGGGCGCAGGGCCAGGCCCCGGGCGATGCCGATGCGCTGGCGCTGGCCGCCGGAGAACTGGTGCGGATAGCGGTTGATGTACTCCGGGTTGAGGCCGACGACGTCCAGCAGGTCCTGGACCTTGCGGCGCCGGTCGCCCTTCGGGGCCACCTCGGGGTGGATGTCGTAGGGCTCGCCGATGATGTCGCCCACCGTCATACGGGGGTTGAGGGAGGTGTAGGGGTCCTGGAAGACCATCTGGATGTTGCGGCGGACCGCCTTGAGGGCCTTGGGCGAGAGGTTCGTGACGTCGTCGCCCTTGTAACGGATGGTGCCGGCGGTGGGGCGTTCCAGGTGGACCAGCATCTTGGCGACCGTGGACTTGCCGCAGCCGGACTCGCCGACGATGCCGAGGGTTTCGCCCTGTTCGAGGTCGAAGTCGACGCCGTCGACGGCCTTGACCGCGCCGACCTGCTTCTTGAAGAGGATGCCCTGGGTCAGCGGGTAGTGCTTGACCAGCCCGCGCACTTCGAGGATCGGCTCAGCCATGGAGGCACTCCCTCCAGAAGTGGCAGGCGCTGCCGCGCTCCTCGGAGACCTCGTAGAGCGGGGGTTCGTCGGTGCGGCACACGTCCTGGGCCATGGGGCAGCGCGGGTGGAAGGCGCAGCCGGGCGGGATGTGCATCAGGTTCGGGGGCAGGCCCTTGATGGCGTAGAGCTCCTGGCCCTTCTGGTCCAGGCGGGGGATGGAGTCGAGCAGTCCGCGGGTGTAGGGGTGGGCGGGGGCCTTGTAGATGTCGTGGACGGGGGCGGACTCCACGATGCGGCCCGCGTACATCACGGCGATCCGGTCGGCGACGTCCGCGACGACGCCGAGGTCGTGGGTGATGAGGATCAGGCCCATGTTGTACTCGCGCTGGAGGTCCGCGAGCAGGTCCATCACCTGGGCCTGGACGGTGACGTCGAGGGCGGTGGTGGGCTCGTCGGCGATGATCAGGGCGGGTTCCAGGGCCAGCGCCATCGCGATCATGATGCGCTGGCGCATACCGCCGGAGAACTGGTGCGGGTACTGCTTGACGCGTTCCTTGGCGGCGGGGATGCGGACGCGGTCCATCAGTTCGACGGCCTTGGCTCGGGCGTCCTTCTTGGACATGCCCCGGTGCACGACGAACATCTCGCCGAGCTGGTCGCCGACGCTGAGCACGGGGTTCAGGGAGGACAGGGCGTCCTGGAAGATCATCGCCATCTCGGCGCCGCGGACCTTCCTGCGCTCCTCCTCCTTCAGCTTCAGCAGGTCCTTGCCCTGGAAGAGGATCTCGCCCTTGGTGATCCTCCCGGGCGGCATGTCGAGGATGCCCATGATGGCCTGCGCGGTGACCGACTTCCCGGAGCCGGACTCCCCGAGCACGGCGAGCGTCTCCCCGGCGTCCACGCCGTAGTTGACCCCGTTGACGGCCTTGGCCACCCCGTCCCGGGTCCGGAACTCCACATGCAGATCACGCACTTCGAGCAGCACGTCTCACCTCTGATCGGGGTCGGGGAAGGCGGGCAGCACGGCGTCACCTCAGCTTCGGGTCGAGGGCGTCGCGGACCGCGTCGCCGAGCATGATGAAGGCCAGGACCGTGACGGCCAGGGCGCCGGAGGGCCACAGGAGGGCGTGCGGGGCGTTGCGGATGTAGGGGGAGGCCGAGGAGATGTCGATGCCCCAGGAGACGCTGGGGGGTTTGAGGCCCACGCCCAGGTAGGAGAGGGTCGCCTCCAGGGCGATGTACGTGCCCAGCGCGATCGTCGCCACCACGATCACCGGGGCCACCGCGTTGGGCGCGATGTGACGCAGCAGCATGCGGGAGTTGGAGGCACCGAGGGCGCGGGCGGCCTGGACGTAGTCGTTCTGTTTGACGGTGATGACCGAGCCGCGGGCGATACGGGAGATCTGGGGCCAGCCCAGCAGGATCATGAAGCCGATGACCGGCCAGATGGTGTTGCTGGTGACCACCGACAGCAGGACCAGGCCGCCGAGGACGACCGGGATCGCGAAGAAGATGTCGGTGATGCGGGACAGGAACGAGTCCGCCGCCCCGCCGAAGAACCCGGCGAGCCCGCCGAGCAGGCTGCCCAGCAGGGCGACCCCGAGCGTGGCGCAGACACCGACCGCCACGGACGTACGGGCGCCGTAGACCGTACGGGTGTAGACGTCGCAGCCCTGGCCGTTGAAGCCGAACGGGTGACCGGGCTGGGAGCCCTGCTGAGCCTTGGACAGGTCGCACTTGAGGGGGCTCATCCAGGTGATGGCGCCCGGCCACAGGGAGATGAAGACCAGGAAGAGGATGACGAGCCCGGCGACGATGAAGACCGGGTTGCGGCGCAGGTCGCGCCAGGCGTCCGACCACAGCGAGCGCGGCTTCTCCCGCGGGCCGGTGCCCAGGGGTCCGCCCGGTGTCTTCTCCAGGGTCTCCCCCTCCGCGGTGGCGAGGTCCATCGCACCGCCCGCACCGGTCGAGGCGATCGCGCCCTCGGGTTCGATGGGAGGTTCAGGCATAGCGGATCCTCGGGTCGAGTACGGCGTAGAGCAGGTCGACGAGCAGGTTGGCGACCAGGAAGACCAGCACCAGGACGGTCACGAAGCCGACCACCGTCTGGGTGTTCTGGCGCAGGATGCCCTGGTAGAGCTGGTAGCCCACACCGTGGATGTTGAAGATCCGCTCGGTGACGATGGCGCCGCCCATCAGGGCGCCGATGTCGGTGCCGATGAAGGTGACCACGGGGATCAGCGAGTTGCGCAGCAGGTGCTTGGTGATCACCCGGCGCCGCGGGAGTCCCTTGGCCACCGCCGTCCGCACATAGTCGGAGCGGCGGTTCTCCGCGATCGAGGTGCGGGTCAGCCGGGTCACGTACGCCAGTGAGACGGAGGCGAGGACCAGGCCCGGCACGATCAGCTCGCCGAAGGTGGCGTCGGTGGAGACGGACGGTTTGATCCAGCCCCACTCCACGCCGAGCAGGAGCTGGAGCAGCAGACCGGTGACGAAGGTCGGCACCGAGATCACCACGAGGGTGAGCAGGAGGACACCGGTGTCGACGGGCCGGCCGCGGCGCAGGCCGGTGATGACGCCCAGGGTGATCCCGATGACGATCTCGAACAGGATGGCGACGATGGTGAGCCGGATGGTCACCGGGAACGCCGACGCCATCAGCTCGGTGACCTCCTGCCCGTTGAACGCGGTGCCGAAGTCGCCGGTGAAGACGTTCCCCATGTACGTCAGGTATTGCTGCCAGAGCGGCTTGTCGAGCCCGAACTCCTTCTTCAGCTGGGCGGCCGTCGCCGGGTCGCACTGCCGGTCGCCGCACAGGCCCGCGATGGGGTCGCCCATCACGTTCACCATGAGGAAGATCAGCATGGTGGCCCCGATGAAGACCGGGATCATCTGGAGCAGACGCCGGACGACGTACCGTCCCATGGGGGCTCAGCCGACCTTGATCTCGTTGTAGACGGGCACGCTGAACGGGTTGAGCTTGACGTTGGACAGCCGCTCCGAGAAGCCGGCGCTGCCGTTCTGGTACCAGAGCGGGATGGCCGCCATGTTGTCCCGGACCACGGCCTCGGCCTGCTTGAACAGGTCGACCGCCTTGGCGGTGTCGGCCTCGGCGTTGGCCTGGTCGACGAGGTCGTCGAACTCCTTGTTGGACCACTTGCCGTCGTTGGAGGAGGCGTTGGTGTAGTAGAGCGGCTGGAGGAAGTTCTGGATGAGCGGGTAGTCCATCTGCCAGCCCGCGCGGAACGGGCCGCTCATCTTCAGGTCGGTGATCTGGTTGCGGAAGTCGGCGAAGGTGCCGACCGGGTTGCCGACGCAGGCCTTCTCGTTGTCGAGGGCGTTGTTGATGGAGTTGCAGACGGCGTCCACCCAGTCCTTGTGCGAGCCGGTGTCCGCGTTGTACGTGATCTTGACCTGGCCGCCGGGGAGGCCGCCGCCCTCCTCGATGAGCTTCTTGGCCGCGTCCGGGTCGTACTCGCAGGCGTCGCCGCAGAAGCCCTCCTCGAAGCCGCCCTCCTCGCCGAGCACCGGGGAGGTCCAGTCGGTGGCCGGGGTGCGGGTCTTCTGGAAGATGGTCTCGGTGATCTGCTTGCGGTCGATGGCCCGCGACAGCCCGGTGCGGACCTTGTCCGAGTCCGGCTGGTCCCACTTCTCGTCGTAGTAGGGGAAGGCGAGGGTCTGGATGATGCCGGCCGGGGTGTTGAGGTAGCGGTCGCCGAGGTCGGCCTGGACGTTGGCGAGCTGGGAGGCGGGCACGTCGTCGACCAGGTCGAGGTTGCCGGCCAGCAGGTCGGTGTAGGCGGTGTTGTTGTCGGTGTAGACCTTCAGGTCCACGCCGCCGTTCTGCGCCTTGTCGTCGCCGGGGTAGTCCTCCCAGGCGCGCAGCGACATCTGCGAGCCCTTGGCGTAGGACTGGATGGTGTACGGGCCGTTGCCGATGGGCTTGCTCAGCCAGGCGGCGTGGTCGCTGAAGAACTCCTTCGGCAGCGGCGCGTAGGCGGAGTAGCCGAGGGTCTCGGGGAAGGTCGAGAACTTCTGGTTGAGCTTGACGGTGAAGGTCTTCTCGTCGACGACCTTCAGCCCGGAGAGGGTGTCGGCGGTCTGCTTGCTGCCGTCCTCGGGGTGGACCTGGTCGTAGCCCTCGATGTAGCTGAAGAAGTACGCGTTCTTCTGGTTGTTCTTCAGGCTGGCGCCGTAGTTCCAGGCGTCCACGAAGGAGTCGGCGGTGACCTTCTCGCCGTTGCTGAAGGTCCAGTCCTTGATCTTGATGGTGAAGTTCTGGGAGTCGGAGGTCTCGATGGACTCCGCGAGCATGTCCTCGGCGGCGCCGGTCTCCGGGTTGTACCGCTTCAGGCCGCGGAAGACCATGTCGAGGACCTTGCCGCCCTGCACCTCGTTGGTGTTGGCGGGCTCCAGCGGGTTCTGCGGGTCGCCCCAGGAGGCACTCAGCACCGCGCTGGTGTCGCCGCCGCTGCCGCCGTCGTCGTCCCCGCCTCCGCAGGCCGTCGCCGCGAGAGCTACCGCCACCGCGCATGCGGTCCATTTGGCGTGCGTGGCTCCACGCATGGAGTCCTCCTCTGACTGCGCTGTGCCTCCAGCGCCGAGACGCTGATCCGTTACCGGCAAATATCAAGGCAAAAGCGGCAATCCGCATACGCACCCCACCTTTCGGGGTGCTCGGCTGACCCATTCGGACCCGCCCGAATGGATCTTCGAAGGGGTGTGCAACGGATCTTCGGCATCCGATGCCGAACCGTTGATTTTGGACCCCGTGATGTACGCATTTCGGCACACCGGCGTCCGCATAACGAACTCCTTGCCCGAATAGTCCAGTTGGTCCGAGTCAAGGCACAGATCGATCACGTTGGGCTACCCGCGTAGCTACGGAACAGTCAAGACAGAGCAAAGAAAGTAAAGACGCAACCAAGTCGGCCGAGAATTTATTGACCTTGAATGAATTGCGTTGAAAAAGTCCGGCGTAGCCCGTAGGGGAGCGCCCTGCGGAGTCATTCAGACCCTCCCTTGGGCCAGGAGCACCATGACCCCCCCAACTCCATCAGCGGCTGCCCCGCTTGAGGCGACCGACGAGAGCGTCGAGAAGTCGATCACTTCTGGCGCCCCGAAGGGCAACGAGAGCCGTTCGCCCGGGCAGCTCGCCTGGCGGCGGTTCAAGCGCGACCGC
The DNA here is from genome assembly GCF_055657065.1 of Streptomyces sp. NPDC110618. Lineage (NCBI taxonomy): Bacteria > Bacillati > Actinomycetota > Actinomycetes > Kitasatosporales > Streptomycetaceae > Streptomyces > Streptomyces sp. NPDC110618. Next base: position 54,295 of record NZ_JBVKBN010000020.1, read on the forward strand.
ACGGGCGTCATATCGGCGTGCATCGTGATCTTCTTCTTCGTGATCGCGCTCGGCGCGCCTCTGATAGCCAAGCTGTACGGCAAGGACCCGTACACGACCTACGCGAGCAAGCGGCCCGAACTGCTCAACATGTTCGCGTACCCGGCCGGCCCCAACGGCGGCATGAGCTCCGAGTTCTGGTTCGGTATCGAGCCCCAGCTCGGCCGTGACGTCTTCACCTTCCTGCTCTACGCGATCCGCACCTCGCTGGGCCTGGCGGTCGCCGCCACCCTGCTGACCACCGTCCTCGGCGTGGTCATCGGCGTCACGGCCGGTTACCTCGGCGGCAAGACGGACTACCTGGTGGGCCGGGTCATCGACATCCTGCTGTCGTTCCCGTCCACGCTGTTCTTCATCGCCTTCATGCCGGTCGTCTACGGCCTGTTCATCGCGCCGGACGAGAACATCCCGACCTGGCTGCGGGCCCTCGCCCTGATCATCGTGCTGTCCACCTTCGGCTGGGCCTCCATCGCCCGACTGCTGCGCGGCCAGGTCCTCGGCCTGCGCGAGCGGGAGTTCGTCGAGGCCGCCAAGGTCACGGGCGCCTCCCCGAAGCGCATCGTGTTCAAGGAACTGCTGCCCAACCTGTGGACGCCGATCATCATCCAGTCCACGCTCATGCTCCCGGCGTTCGTCACCGCCGAGGCGGGCCTCGCCTTCCTGGGTGTCGGCATGATCGACCCGACCCCGGACTGGGGCGTCATGATCCAGCGCGGCGCCCAGTTCTACACCGAGGACCTCACCTTCATGCTCTTCCCGGGCCTGTCCATGGTGATCTTCGTGCTCGCGTTCAACCTCCTCGGTGACTCGGTACGCGACGCTCTCGACCCCAAGTCCAAGCGCTGACGCCGGCTGTTTCAGGACCGCGGCGACGGCGCCGGGGTGCCGGTTTTCCACTCATCTATCCAGAACTCGAAGGCAGGATTGCGATGTCCTTCTCGCGCAGAAACTTCATGATCGCCACTGGCGTCGCCGCGGCCTCGGCCTCGGTACTGACCGCCTGCGGCAGCGGCGGCGAGGGGGGCTCCTCCAAGAACGACGCCCCCAAGGTCTCCGGGTCCAAGACCACCGAGATCCCGGTGGGCACCAAGGCCGACTCCACCGGTCCGGCCCCCGAGGTCAAGGGCGCGGCCAAGGGCGGGACGATCTACTCGTTCCAGCAGTTCGACATGGACCACATGGACCCGGCGCAGATCTACGTCTCGACCGAGGCCGCCATCACCGTGCCGATCATGCGCGGTCTGACCGGCTACAAGCTGGACGAGAAGGGCAACGCCACCCTCGTCGGTGACGTCGCCACCGACGCCGGCACCATGAAGGACGGCGGCAAGACCTGGTCCTTCACCATCAAGGACGGCATCAAGTGGGAGGACGGCTCCGACCTCTCCATGGACGACGTCCGCCACACCTTCGAGCGGCTGTACGCCTCCTTCGTCACCGAGGGTCCGCGCTACGTCCAGGACTTCCTTGAGGGCGGCGACAAGTACAAGGGCCCCTTCGACGGCAAGAGCCTCGACTCCATCGAGATCGACGGCAAGACGGTCACCTTCCGTCTGAAGGAGCCGCGCGTCGACTTCAACTACACGCTCGCCATGCGCGGTTACTCCCTGGTCCCGAAGGCCAAGGACACCAAGGAGAAGTACGACCAGCGTCCGTTCTCCTGCGGCCCGTACAAGATCGACAGCCGCAACATCGGCAAGCAGATGACCTTCGTGCGCAACGAGCACTGGGACCCGAAGACGGACTCGATCCGCAACGCCTACCCGGACAAGTACGTCTTCCAGATGGGCTACGAGCTGGTCGCCTCCACCGACCGCTGGATCGCCGACAAGGGTGACGACCAGTACGCGGTGCCGATCTTCAACGAGATCGCCCCCGAGCGCGTCGCCCAGGTCCTCACCAACGCCGACCTGAAGAAGCGCGTCCTGACCGCGGTCGACACGGCGACGTACTACGCGCCGATCAACACGACCCGCGTCACGGACAAGAAGGTCCGCCAGGCCATCAACTACGCCTGGCCGCACCAGCAGATCCAGACGATCAACGGCGGCCCGGCCACCACCGAGATCGCCACCACGATCTTCGCGCCGGTCACCCCCGGTTACACGCCGTTCGACCTGTACGACGTGAAGAAGCACCCGGGCGGCCAGCCCGAGAAGGCCAAGGCCCTCCTGAAGGAGGCCGGCAAGCTCGGCTACAAGCTGGTCATCGCCTACCAGCAGTCGGACACCCAGGTGAAGGTCGCCGTCGCGGTCAAGAACGCCCTGGAGGAGGCCGGCTTCAAGGTCGTCAACAAGCAGGTCGACAAGTCGACCTTCTACACCCAGATCGGCAAGATCGACAACGGCTTCGACCTGTTCGGCGCCGGCTGGAGCCCGGACTGGCCGAACGGCTACTCCGAGTTCCGCCCGACCTGGCACGGCGAGAACATCGGCGACGGCCGCAGCAACTACGCCCAGCTGAACGACCCGAACGTGAACAAGGCGATCGACGCCGCCGCCCGGATCGCGGACGTCGAGGAGGCCAACAAGGCCTGGGGTGAGGTCGACAAGATGATCTGCGAGCTCGCCGCGGTCGTCCCGGACTACCACAAGATCCGTAACTACATCTACGGCTCCAAGGTCGGCAACGTCCTGTGGGACAACGCCAACACCTGCGTCGCGCTCTGCAAGCTCTACGCCAAGAAGTAAGCGCAGCAGACCTCTCGGGGGCGGTCATTCCGATGGCCGCCCCCTGTGGCCCACCCCCCTCTAACTCCCTCCCGGCGACGGCGCCCCGTCCGGAAAGTCACGCCTCATGTTCCGCTTCCTTGTCCGCCGAGTCTTCGGCGCGATGGTCATCCTGTTGATCATCAGTGCCATCACCTTCTGGCTTTTCTACGCCGTACCGCGTGACCCCGCGATGATGTCCTGCGGCAAGAACTGCACGCCTGAGAACCTCGCGCAGATCCGGAAGAACCTGGGCATCGACAACTCCATCCCGGTGCAGTACTGGGACTGGCTGAAGGGTGTCTTCGTCGGTCGGGACTACGCCGGCTTCGGGCACTGCGACGCGCCGTGCTTCGGCTACTCCTTCGCCAACAACGTGCCGGTCTTCGACACGATCATGGACCGGCTGCCCACGACGCTGTCGCTGGCCTTCGGTGCCGCCGCCATCTTCCTGGTCCTCGGTGTCGGCGCGGGCATGCTCGCCGCGCTCAAGCAGGGCCAGTTCCTGGACAAGTTCGCCAGCTCGGCGTCGCTGCTCGGCTCCTCGCTGCAGATCTACTTCGTCGGCTACATCGCGATGTTCGTCTTCGTCGCCAAGCTCGGCTGGCTCGACCAGCCCCAGGACAACAAGACGCTGCTGGAGGACCCGGGCTCCTGGTTCTCCGGGCTGCTGCTGCCCTGGATCGTCCTGGCGATCATCTTCACCGCCAACTACACCCGTATGACCCGCTCCCAGATGGTCGAGCAGCTCAGCGAGGACTACGTGCGCACGGCCCGCGCCAAGGGTCTGTCGCGGTCCAATGTGTTCTTCCGGTTCGCCTGGCGCGGTGCGATGGGCCCGATCGTGACGCTGTTCGGCATCGACCTCGGCACGCTGATCGGCGGCGCGATCATCACCGAGTCGACCTTCAGCCTGCACGGCGTGGGCCGGCTCGCGGTGGCGTCGGTGGACCAGAGCGACCTGCCGATGCTGCTCGGGGTGACCCTGCTCGCGGCCGGCGCGATCGTCTTCTTCAACATCATCGTGGACGCCGTCTACGCCCTCATCGACCCGCGGATCCGGCTCGCCTGACCTCCGCCCCACCCCCGACCCATCGCATCACCCCCTCAGGAGCGTCCCCGTGACGAGCACCGATCAGCAGCCCTTCCTCTCCGTCAGGGACCTTCAGGTCCACTTCTCCACCGAGGACGGCATCGTCAAGGCCGTCGACGGGCTCAGCTTCGACCTCGCCAAGGGCCGGACGCTGGGCATCGTCGGTGAGTCGGGCTCCGGCAAGTCCGTCACCAACCTGACGATCCTGGGTCTGCACGACCGCCGCCGCACCACCATCGACGGGGAGATCCTGCTCGACGGCAAGGAGCTGCTCACCGCCTCCGAGAAGGAACTGGAGCGGCTGCGCGGCAACAAGATGTCGATGATCTTCCAGGACGCGCTGGCCTCGCTGTCGCCGTTCCACACCATCGGCACCCAGATCGGTGAGACGTACCGCAAGCACACCGGCGCCTCCAAGAAGGAGGCCCGGGCGCGGGCGATCGAGATGCTGCGCCGGGTCGGGATCCCGCAGCCGGACGTCCGGGTGGACGACTACCCGCACCAGTTCTCCGGCGGTATGCGCCAGCGCGCGATGATCGCCATGGCCCTGGTCTGCGACCCCGAGCTGCTGATCGCGGACGAGCCGACGACCGCGCTCGACGTGACCGTGCAGGCGCAGATCCTGGACCTGCTCAAGGACCTCCAGCAGGAGTTCGGCACCGCGATCATCTTCATCACCCACGACCTCGGCGTCATCGCCGACATCGCGGACGACGTGCTCGTGATGTACGGCGGCCGGTGCGTGGAGCGGGGCTCCAAGGAGGAGGTGCTGCGCACCCCGCAGCACCCCTACACCGTGGGGCTGCTCAGCTCGATGCCGAGCCTGGAGGGCCCGGTCGACGTGCCGCTGTCGCCGATCCCGGGTGCCCCGCCCTCGCTGCTCACCCCGCCGCCCGGCTGCCGGTTCCACCCGCGGTGCGCCTTCGCCGACAAGGTCGAGGGCGGGCTGTGCTCCTCCGAGCGGCCGCTGCTGGAGCTGACCGACGGCCGTGGCTCCGCCTGCCACCTGCCGATGGAGCAGCGCCACGACCTCTTCGCCGACCTCGCCGGTTCCCGGCACTGACTGACGTACACAAGACGGGACTTCACCATCATGAGCAACGCGCAACCGCTCCTGGACGTCAGCGGACTGACCAAGCACTTCCCGATCAAGGGCGGCTTCCCGATCAAGCGCACGATCGGCGCCGTGCAGGCCGTGGACGGGCTGGACTTCCAGGTCGCCGAGGGCGAGAGCCTCGGTCTGGTCGGTGAGTCGGGCTGCGGCAAGTCGACGACGGGCCGGCTGATCACGCGCCTGCTGGAGCCGTCGGCTGGCACGATCTCGTACCGCGGGCAGGACATCACGCACGCCAACCGCAAGCAGCTGGCGCCGGTCCGCTCCGAGATCCAGATGATCTTCCAGGACCCGTACGCCTCGCTGAACCCGCGCCACACGGTCGGCAAGATCATCTCCGGTCCGATGGAGATCAACGGGATCAACCCGGAGGGCGGGCGCGAGAAGCGCGTACGCGAGCTGCTGGAGATCGTGGGTCTCAACCCCGAGCACTACAACCGCTTCCCGCACGAGTTCTCCGGCGGTCAGCGCCAGCGCATCGGTGTCGCCCGCGCGCTGGCCCTGGAGCCGAAGCTGATCGTCGCCGACGAACCGGTCTCCGCGCTCGACGTCTCCATCCAGGCGCAGGTCGTCAACCTGCTCCAGAAGGTGCAGCGCGAGCTGGGCATCGCGTTCGTCTTCATCGCCCACGACCTGGCCGTCGTACGGCACTTCTCGCAGCGCGTCGCGGTCATGTACCTGGGCAAGATCGTCGAGATCGCCGACCGCGACGACCTGTACGGCAACCCGCGCCACCCCTACACGCGGGCGCTGCTGTCCGCCGTGCCGGAGGCGTCGGCGGACGACAAGCCCGCGCGTGAGCGGATCCGCCTGACCGGTGACGTGCCCTCGCCCATCAACCCGCCGTCCGGCTGCCGCTTCCGCACCCGTTGCTGGAAGGCGACGGAGAAGTGCGCCTCCGAGGCGCCGCCGCTGGTGCAGGTCGAGGGCAACAAGCCGGGTCACCTGACCGCCTGCCACTACCCCGAGACGGACGTCGACGTACCGGCGCAGCGTCTCGCCAAGGACCCCGGGGCCGCGGCCTGACAACACCCCTTTCCGTCAGCCGCCGCCGTCGGAACGGACTTTCACCGGCCCATTGACCCGAGCCCATGAACGTCCGCTTTCCAAGGGGAGCGAGGGCCCGTGCCTTCCCCGGCACGGGCCCTGTTCCGTTCTCCCCGGCCCGCCGTCACCGGTATGAAAGACTTTTCCCGTGGTCGACCGTTCGTTCGCCGATCTCTCCGTCGCCGCGCTCTACGACACGCTCAACCCGTGGGGCCCGGGCGACGACTTCTGTCTCGGATACGTCCGGCAGGCGCGGTCCGTCCTCGATGTGGGCTGCGGGACCGGGCAGTTGCTGCGGCGGGCCCGCGCCGAGGGACACCCGGGACGGATGGTCGGGCTGGACCCGGCCGCCGCGATGCTGTTGCAGGCGCGGCGTGCGGACCCGGGCGGGGAGTGGGTGCTCGGGGATCTGCGCAGTACACGCTGGGAGGGCGAGTTCGACCTGGTCGTGATGACCGGGCACGCCTTCCAAGTCCTCACCTGTGACGAGGAGTTGCTGGACGCGATGCGGGCGGTGCGCTCCGCGCTCACGGCCGGCGGACGGTTCGTCTTCGAGACGCGGAACCCGGCCGCGCGCGCCTGGGAGTCCTGGCGCCCGGACCGGGTGCGGGAGATACCCGACGGCTCCGGCGGAACCGTTCGGGTGTGGCACGAGGTGTGCGAGCCGGTCGTCGGCGACCGCGTGACCTTCACCGAGACCTACGACAGCGACCGCTGGACCCGCCCGGTCGTCAGCCGAAGCACCCTGCGCTTCCTCGACACCCCTCAACTGGACCGCCTGCTGGGGGCGTCCGGGCTCGCGGTGGCCGAGCGGTACGGGGACTGGGGACGTGGCCCCCTGACCACCACGAGCCCGGAGATCATCACTGTCGCGGGGCGGGCGTAACGGCCCGACGGGGTGCGGGAGTCCGCGCCCGGTCGGGCCGCCGGCGTTGTCACTTCTCCTTGCTCGGCCTCTCGCCCGAGTCGGTGTTCGTCTCCGTGTTCGTCTCCTCCAGCGACTCCTCCAGTGCCGCCAGTGCCGGGTCCAGGACGATGTCCTCGGCGCGGGCCTCCGTGGTCGGGTCCTCCGGGAAGTGGCAGGCCGTCAGGTGGCCCTCGTGGTTGCCGGACAGGCGCACCAGCGGGGGTTCCTCGGTGGCGCACTTGTCCTGGGCCTTCCAGCACCGGGTGCGGAAGCGGCAGCCGGACGGCGGGGAGATGGGGGACGGGACGTCACCGGCGAGGCGGATGCGTTCCCTGGCCGGCGCCGACTCGTCCGCCAGGTTCACCTCGGGCACCGCGGAGAGCAGGGCGTGGGTGTAGGGGTGGCGCGGGCGGGTGTAGATGGAGTCCCTGTCCCCGACCTCGATGATCTTGCCGAGGTACATGACCGCGACGCGCTGCGAGAAGTGCCGTACGACCGCGAGGTCGTGGGCGATGAACAGGAACGCGATGCCCAGTTCCTGCTGCACCTTCTGGAGCAGGTTGACGACCTGGGCCTGGATGGAGACGTCCAGGGCCGAGACCGGCTCGTCGGCGACGATCAGCTTCGGCTCCAGGGCCAGCGCGCGGGCGACACCGATGCGCTGGCGCTGGCCGCCGGAGAACTCGTGCGGGAAGCGGTTGTAGTGCTCGGGGTTCAGGCCCACGATCTCCAGCAGCTCGCGTACGCGCTTCTCGCGCCCGCCCTCCGGGTTGATCCCGTTGATCTCCATCGGACCGGAGATGATCTTGCCGACCGTCTGCCGGGGGTTCAGCGACGAATACGGGTCCTGGAAGATCATCTGGATCTCGGACCGGATCGGCGCCAACTGCTTGCGGCTGGCGTGGGTGATGTCCTTGCCCTGGTACGAGATCGTGCCCGCCGACGGCTCCATCAGCCGGGTGATCAGCCGCCCGGTGGTGGACTTGCCGCAGCCCGACTCCCCCACCAGGCCGAAGCTCTCCCCGACGTGCACGGACAGGTCGATGCCGTCCACGGCCTGGACATGACCCACCGTGCGGCGGATCGGGAAGCCGCCCTTGACCGGGAAGTGCTTGGTCAGCCCCTCCACCTTGAGCAGCGGCTCCCCGAGTTCGGCCTTCCGGGGAGCTGGGAGGACGAGGTCCTCTGTCATGACGTGTCCTCCTGGCCCTAGCCCAGCCGGGGCTTGATCTCTTCGATGAAGATGGTCTGCTTCTGCTCCGCCGTCAGATGACAGGCGGAGGCCCGGTCCGGGCCCAGCAGCGGGCGTTCGCTCGCACAGCGGTCGCCGCCCACCCGGTCCTGGAAGGTGCAGCGCGGATGGAACCGGCAGCCCGACGGCGGCTTCAGCAGCGAGGGCGGGGAGCCCGGAATGGGCGCCAGCGGCGCGCCGAGGTCCGAGTTGATCCGCGGCATCGAGTTCAGCAGACCCCAGGTGTACGGGTGCTGCGGCGCCCTGAGCACTTCACGGGCCGAGCCCCGCTCGATGGCGCCGCCCGCGTACATCACCATGATGTCGTCGGCCATGTCCGCGATGACGCCGAGGTCGTGGGTGATGAAGATGATCGCGGAGCCGAACTCCTGCTGGAGGTCCTTGAGCAGGTCCAGGATCTGCGCCTGCACGGTCACGTCGAGCGCGGTCGTCGGCTCGTCCGCGATCAGCAGGTCCGGGTCGCAGACCAGCGCCATGGCGATCATCGCGCGCTGGCGCATACCGCCGGAGAACTGGTGCGGATAGTCCTTCGCCCGCTCCTTGGGGTTGGGGATGCCGACCTTGCCGAGCATCTCCACGGCCCGGTCCCAGGCCTCCTTCTTGGAGGCGCCCCGGTGCTTCATGTACGGCTCGGCGATCTGCCGGCCCACCGTGTAGTACGGGGAGAGCGCGGTCAGCGGGTCCTGGAAGATCATCGCGACCTTGTTGCCGCGCAGCCGCTCCAGCTCCGACTCCTTGGCGGTGGTCAACTCCTGCCCGTCCAGCAGGATCTCGCCCTCGACGCTGGTGAACATCGGGTTGTGCAGGCCGAGAATGGTCAGGTTGGTGACGGACTTCCCGGAGCCCGACTCCCCGACGATGCCGAGGGTACGGCCGCGTTCGAGGTCGAAGGAGAGGCCGTCGACGGCGCGGACAATGCCGTCCTCGGTCCGGAAGCTGACGTGCAGGTCCCGCACCGACAGGAACGTGCCCGCGCCGGCCGGGACGGGGGCCCCGGCCTCCTTGGTCATAGTGGTCACGAAGTGCTCCTAAGGGGCGGCTAGGACAGCCGCACGCGCGGGTCGATCACGGCGTACACGGCATCCACGACGATGTTGCAGAGCAGGATCACGGCGGCGGCGAAGAGCATCACGCCCAGCAGCAGCGGCAGATCGCTGAACTGCACCGATTCCACGGCCAGATGCCCGAGGCCGGGCAGTCCGAAGGTGTACTCGGTGATGATCGCGCCGCCCAGCATCGAGGAGAGGTCGATACCGAGGATGGTGACGATCGGGATGAGCGAACCGCGCCAGGCGTACCGGAAGAAGACATAGCGTCTGCTCATGCCCTTGGCCCGGGCGGTGCGGACGTGTTCCTCCTGGAGCTGTTCGATCATCGAGGAGCGCGCCATACGGGTGTACTGCGCGGCGAAGATCGTGGACAGCACCACCCACGGGATGATCAGCCCGGTGAACCAGTCGAGCGGATCCTTGGTGAGTTCGGTGTAGCGGGGCTCGTCGAAGAGATGGGTCTGGTAAACCAGCACGGCCATGGCCAGCGGGCCCAGGAAGTAGATCTGCATGGAGCTGAGCACCATGGAGCCCGCGGTGAAGGACTTGTCCACCAGTGTTCCGCGCCGCCAGGCGGCGATCATGCCGGTGCCGAGGCCGACGAAGAGGAACACCACGGTGGCACCGAGCGCGAGCGAGACGGTCAGCGGCAGCCGGTCCATCAGGGTGGACCAGACCTGCTCGTTGGTGTGGTACGAGTAGCCGAAACAGGGGGCGGGGCACGGTCCCTGGGCGAAGTCGTCGCGGCCCATGACGATCCCCTGGAGGAAGATCCAGAACTGCTCGGGGATCGACTTGTCGATGCCGAGCGTGCGATGGATGTTGTCCAGTGCCTCGGGCGTACACGTCTTGCCGCACATCAGCAGCGCCGGATCACGGGGCATGCCGAAGAAGAGCAGGAAGGCGACGACGGTCAGCAGGATCAGGATCACGATCGAGCCGAGGGTCCGGCGGAAGAGGAAGCGCAGCATCTCAGTGGCAGCTTTCGGACTCGAATGCCGTGCGGCGCGGTGCGCCCCGTCGCGGGACGGGGCGCACCGGGCACCGCGGTCGGGAAGGGGTTACTTCACGAACAGCCGGCGCGGGTCGACGCCACCGATGACGTCGTCGTACACCAGGCCACCGATCTTGGAACCGGCGATCTGGGTCTGCTTGTAGTACGCCGTCGGGATGTTGGAGACGATCTCCTTGACGATGTACTCGTTGATCTCGTTCCAGGCCTCGGCCGCCTTCACCGGGTCGGTGATGGTGGACGCCTTGTCGATGTCGGCGTTGACCTTCGGGTCGTCGATGTGCGAGTAGTTCGAGGCGCCGTCCTGGATCTGGCGGCCGTCGTACAGCGGCGGGATGACAGTCGAGGCGGACGGCCAGTCAGCACCCCACGCGGTGTGGTAGATGTCGAAGTTGTTGTCGACCTTGCTGATCTGGTCGTAGTACGTCTCGGCCGGGATCTCCTGGCGCTGGACGTCGAAGCCGGCCTTCTCCAGGCCCGCCGCCATGGCGGTGGAGTACTGCTGGCCCTCGGGGGTGTTGATGTAGCCGAAGGTCAGCTTCAGGCCCGTCTTGCCGGCCTTCTCCAGCAGCGCCTTGGCCTTCTCCGGGTCACCCGCGGGCTTCTTCTTCTTGCCGAACGGGTCGAAGGTCGGGTCGTAGCCGGTGACGGTCGGGCTGATCAGACCGCCGGCGACCTCCATCGCGTCGTTGCCGCCGTAGGCGCGGACGAACGGGGTGACGGGCAGGGCGTAGGCGATGGCCTCACGGACCGTCTTGTCCTGCATCTCCTTGTGGGACAGGTTCACGTTCATCTGGCCCACGTACGGCTGGTAGCCGGAGACACGGCGCTTGTCCAGCGACTTGTCGTTGAGCACCTTGGACAGGTTGCCCGCGTCGACCTGGTTGCTGAAGCTGATCGCGGTCGCGTTGGCGCCCGAGTCGTCGAGGATCGCCTTGGTGGAGTCCTCGTACTGCTTGTTGAACTGGAAGTTGAACGTGTCGACGTACTGGTGCCGGATCGGGTCCGTCTTCGGGTCCCAGTTGGTGTTCTTCACCAGCTTCATGGACTTGCCGGACTTGAATTCCTCGATCTTGTACGGACCGGCCGTCATCGGCTCCTTGTCGTACTTCTGCTTCGTGTCGTTCTCCTCCGACACGATCGAGTAGCCCGCCATGGCGAGGGCGTACGGCAGGTCCGGCCGGGCGGACTTGAACTTGAACAGGATCGTCTTGTCGTCCGGCGTCTCGATGATGCTGTCCGGCAGGTGCTTGCCCTTGTACGGACCGTCCTTGAGCAGCTTGCGGTACGCCGTGCCCGGGGTGTCGGCGAGCCACTGCTGGATGAAGGTCGGGCCGTTGGAGATGAACGGCGCGAACAGGCGCTCGAAGGTGTGGCGCACGTCCTTGGAGGTGATCGGCGAGCCGTCGGCCCACTTGATCCCGTCCTTCAGCGTGTACTTCCAGGTCTTGCCGCCGTCGTCGGTGGTGCCGGAGTCGGTGGCCAGGTCGCCGACGACCTCGTGCTCCTTGCCGTCGTCGCCGGTGGCCTTGTAGCCGGTCAGGCCTCTGTGGATCAGCTGCGACAGGGCCATCTCGTCGGAGACGTAGATCTGGCCCGGGTCCAGGTGCGCGAAGCTGTCGCGCTGCATGACCGTGATCGTGCCGCCCGGCTTGGCACCGGGGACCTCGGCGGCGGGACCCGTCGAGGCCTTCGCGTCGCCGAACTCGATGCCGGCCTGCTGGCGCTGGGCGTTCTCCTGGTCCTGCTTGTTCTTGTCGCCGCTGCCCTCACTGCCGCCCTCGCTGCAGCCGGTGAGCACAAGGGCTCCCGCCGCGAGGAGTGAGACCGCGGCGTACGCGTGGCGTCCACCCTTACCCATCACTTTTTCCCACCCATTTCTTGTTGTTCATCAGTTGCTGATGAAGTGACGTGCTGTCCGCCGAACAGTCGTGTTGTCGGCCGGAGGTCGGGCGAGGCGCCCCTCAACGCCTCGGTCAGCGGGCCGTCTTGGGATCGAAGGCGTCCCGGACCGAGTCCCCGAGCAGGTTGAAGGCCACGATGAAGATGATCATCGAGATGCCCGGGAAGAACATGTAGGTGATGTCGTTCTGCATCACGAGCTCGGTGGCCGCCTTGGAGAACATCTGGCCCCAGTCCGGGGTCGGTTCCACCAGGCCCACGCCGAGGAAGGACAGACCGGCCTCCGCGGTCACGAAGTTCGGCAGCATGTAGGTCGCCTGCACCAGGATCGGGGTGACCACGTTCGGCAGGATCTCCTTGCGGATGATCCGGCCCGGGGGCGCCCCGCTGACCTTGGCCGCCTCGATGAACTCCCGTTCCCTGAGCGCCAGTGCGGTACCGCGCAGAATGCGCGCCAGGCTCATCCAGCCCAGGACCCACATCACCGAGATCAGCGCCACCACCCGGACATAGACCGGGGTCTCGTCGCGCGGGCTGACGAACAGGGAGACCACGACGGGCATGCTCGCGATGAAGAACAGCTGGGACGGAATGGCCAGCAGGAAGTCGATGACCCGGCTGATGATGAAGTCCGTCTTGCCGCCGAGGTAGCCGGCCGCCACGCCCAGGATGATGCCGGTCAGCACCGTCGCCAGGGTCACCGCGAGCGAGATGCCCAGGGAGTTGCGGATGCCGTAGAGCAGCTTGGTGAACACGTCGTAGCCGTTGCCCGGTTCGAGCCCGAACCAGAACTCGCCGCTGATGCCGCCGTTGGGCTGGATCGGCACGCCCGCGCTGTCGAACAGTTCCGGGCGCTCGTCGGCGAAGACCGTGTACGGGTCCTTGCCGTACAGCTTGGCGATCAGCGGGGCGAGCAGTCCGACCACGAAGAAGAAGATGACGATGTACGCGGAGATCACGCCGGTGCGGTCGCGCTTGAAGCGGAGCCACATCAGCTGGCCGGGTGACCGGCCGACGAGCGTCTCGTCCTCGGGCTTCGTCTTCGGCTCTGGTTCGCCGTCGACGACGACCGAACTCCCGCCGCCCTCGATGTCGATAGGACTTGTCACAGTTCGTCCGTTTCACAGGTGTGGGTGTGCCGAACCCACGACCGTCGCAGGGTGTGCGTGGTCGCGGATCGGATCATGAAGAAACGTCGGGGCACCCCGGGGCATGCGGGAAACCCGCAGCCGGACGCGCGTAGTTGAACGGCGGCATGGATCCGCCGGTCACCGACCTAGCGGCAACTGCCCCGCGCCGCGCCCGGATCGACGGAAACGGACGGCATGACCCACCTGGTGCGCATGACACCGCACATGGGTTCCTCCTAGTGACTCAACGCGTTCACCGACAAGAGGGGGTTGACGTCTTTCCTCCGACACCCCTGACGGAGGGTCAGACACCCCCTGGTGCTCGTGAGCCGGCGCTGTCCCCACAGCGCGAGACCCATTGACCCGAGCGCTACGCGGCTAACTATCTGCCATGCGCCAAGTACCGACCACTGTCTTTAAATCTCAATTCAGTCACAGCTGCCGTGTAGACCTTCCAAAATCTGGACAAAGCGTTCGCTCGGAGAAGGCCGCGAAACGGACGTGTTACATGGGTATCGGGCGGGGATCTCCGCAATCCGGACACCCGGCGCCGGAAAACCGGTTGCAAAAAGCCCGGATCCCCCCACCATGGGGGACCCGGGCTTCGCGTTGCTGCTATCGGTGCCGAACGGCCGCCGGATCAGCCGTGCTTGGCGCGGCTCGCGGCGCGGGCGCGCTCGCGGGCGTCCAGATTCACCTTGCGGATGCGAACGGCCTCGGGAGTGACCTCGACGCACTCGTCGTCGCGGCAGAACTCCAGCGACTGCTCCAGCGAGAGCTTGCGCGGCGGGACGATCGACTCGGCCACATCGGCCGTGGACGACCGCATGTTGGTGAGCTTCTTCTCCTTGGTGATGTTGACGTCCATGTCGTCGGAGCGGCTGTTCTCGCCGACGATCATGCCCTCGTACACCTCGGTGCCGGGCTCCACGAAGAGCACGCCGCGCTCCTGGAGGTTCGTCATCGCGAACGCCGTGACGGCGCCGGAGCGGTCGGCGACCAGCGAGCCGTTGTTACGGGTCTGCAGGGTGCCGAACCACGGCTCGTGGCCCTCGTGGATGGAGTGGGCGATTCCGGTGCCGCGGGTCTGGGTGAGGAACTCCGTCCGGAATCCGATCAGTCCTCGCGAGGGCACCACGAACTCCATGCGCACCCAGCCGGAGCCGTGGTTGGACATGTTGTCCATGCGGCCCTTGCGGACACCCATGAGCTGCGTGACGGCGCCCATGTGCTCCTCGGGCACGTCGATGGTCATGCGCTCGACCGGCTCGTAGACCTTGCCGTCGACGTCCTTGGTGACCACCTGGGGCTTGCCGACGGTCAGCTCGTAGCCCTCCCGGCGCATGGTCTCCACGAGGATGGCCAGCGCCAGCTCACCGCGGCCCTGCACCTCCCAGGCGTCGGGGCGGTCGGTCTCCAGCACGCGCAGCGAGACGTTACCGATCAGCTCGCGGTCCAGGCGGTCCTTGACCTGGCGGGCGGTGACCTTGCGGTCCTTGACGGCCGCCTTGTTGTCGGCGCCCTTGCCGGTGCCGCCGCGGCCGACCAGCGGGGAGGTGTTGGTGCCGATGGTCATCGAGATCGCGGGCTCGTCGACCGTGATCAGCGGCAGCGCGACGGGGTTCTCGGGGTCGGCCAGGGTCTCGCCGATCATGATCTCGGGGATACCGGCGACCGCGCAGATGTCACCCGGGCCGGCCTTCTCGGCGGGCTTGCGGGTGAGCGCCTCGGTCATCATCAGCTCGGAGATGCGGACGTTGGACACCGAGCCGTCGCGCTTCATCCACGCGACCGTCTGGCCCTTCTTCAGCTCGCCCTGGTGCACGCGCAGCAGCGCGATACGGCCGAGGAAGTTGTCCGCGTCCAGGTTGGTGACGTGGGCCTGCAGCGGGGCGTCCTCGTCGTAGGACGGGGCCGGGATGGTCTGCAGGATGGTGGAGAAGAACGGCTCCAGGCTGTCGGAGTCCGCCGGGACCGTGCCGTCCTCCGGCTTGGTCAGCGAGGCGATGCCGTCGCGGCCGCAGGCGTAGACGATCGGGAACTCGATCTGCTCCTCGTCGGCGTCCAGGTCGAGGAAGAGGTCGTAGGTCTCGTTGACGACCTCGTCGATCCGGGAGTCCGGACGGTCCGTCTTGTTGATGCACAGGATGATGGGCAGCCGCTGCTGGAGCGCCTTGCGCAGCACGAAGCGGGTCTGCGGCAGCGGGCCCTCGGAGGCGTCGACGAGCAGCACGACACCGTCCACCATCGACAGACCGCGCTCGACCTCGCCACCGAAGTCGGCGTGGCCGGGGGTGTCGATGATGTTGATCGTGATGGGCTCCCCGCCGTCCTTGGGGTGGTACTTCACCGCCGTGTTCTTGGCGAGGATCGTGATGCCCTTCTCACGCTCCAGGTCGTTCGAGTCCATCATGCGGTCGTCGACCGAGTCGAGCTGGTGGGCGGCGAAGGCACCGGCCTGCTTCAGCATGCCGTCGACGATGGTGGTCTTGCCGTGGTCGACGTGGGCGACGATGGCGACGTTTCGAATGTCGTGGCGCGTGGCCATATTGCGGCGTTCTCCCGGAGTGTGAGGACGGCCTGCGCGTACTTCCGTGTGACGCGGGCCCTGCCGGGCTTGACATGCCACGGCCTCACCCCATGGTACGGGGCCTGGGCAGCTGCGGCGCGCCGGACCGCTTCTGCCCAGGTTGGAGCGGGTACGGAATGCTTTTCCGGGAGGTTCCGGGCTACTTCTCGGCGGCGGTGGCCCCCGGCCCCGGCCGGGCGCCCTTCTTCAGGAAGCCCATGTCCTCGTAGACCGGGGTCCGGAAACCGAAGGCGCCGGTGTTGGCGAGGTTCTTGCGGGCCGCCAGGAGCTGCGGGCGCTGGTAGAGCGGGATGGACCCGGCCGCCGCCCAGATACGGGAGTCGGCCTTGCGGATCAGGTTGCGGCGCGCGGAGTCGCTCAGGGTGGAGATCGCCTGCTCGAAGAGCTGGTCCACCTGGTCGGTGCCGACCCGGGTGTAGTTCTGCTCCACGTTCAGCGAGCCGTCCGCCGCCGGGACCGGCTTGGCGTAGATCGGGCGGGCGTCGGTGGCGGGGTAGGCGGAGGCGGGCCAGGAGTACAGGGCCAGGTCGTACTCGCCGGAGGCGATGTGGTCCTTGAAGTAGCTCTCGTCCTTGACCTTGGTCAGCTCGGTGCGGATGCCGACCCGGTCGAGCATGCGCCGGATGCGCTCGGCGACCGTCCGCAGGGACTCCGAGCCCGGCCCGGAGGGCAGGACGAAGCGGAGGGTGAGCGGCTTGCCGTCCTTGGCCAGCGGCCCGGCCGCGGCACCGGCCGGGGTGGCGGCGGTCTTGGCGGCGGCCTCGGCGGGGGCGGCGGTGCCCTTGGGGGCGTAGGCGCCCGGTGCGCTGCCCTGCTGCAGGTCGTGACGTTTCTTCTCGCGGTCGGCCTCGGCGGGCGCCTTGTCGTCCTCGCCGACGACGTAGGTGCCGTCGTCCTTCCCGGACTCGCCCTTGCCCTTCTTCTCCTTGCCCTTCTCCTTCTCCGCCCCCGCCGCCTTCTCGCCCTTCTCCTCCTTGATCGGACCGCCCCGCACCCATCCGGCGTCCGCGAGCAGGGCCCGGGCCTCCGCGGTGTCCTGGTCGCCGAGGGCGCCGCTGTTGTCGGCGTAGGCGGCCTGTCCGGCGAGGGCCAGGTGGCTGCCGACCGGCTCGGCGGGCAGCCCGAGGGGCCCCAGGACGGCCTTGGCAATCTCCTCGCGGTCCAGCGCCCGCGCCACGGCCCGGCGCACCCGTTCGTCGGCGAGCGGGCCCTCGGATCCGTTGAGGGCGAGCTGGGTGAAGGCGGGCTCCAGGGAGCGGCGGATCTCGTAGCCCTTGAAGGCGGGCTGGAGGCGCTCGGCCCCGGCCTTCCGGCCCTCGGGGCCCTGCCTGCCCTCGCCGCCCTGCTTCGGGTCGGCGTCCGTGCTGCTCTTGGCGTCGGCGTCCTTCGCGCCGTCGGCGGCCTTCTCCCCGCCCGCCTTCTTACCGCCCTTGGCCTTCTCGCCGGCGGCTCCGGCCGTGGCACGCATGCGGCGGACCGTGCCGGGGTCGATCTCGGCCAGGTCGAGTTCGCCTTCGGCCAGCGCCTCGGCGCGCTCGTCGCGCGGTACCGCGCGCAGCACGATCTTCTCCAGCTTGGCCGGACTGCCCCACCAGCGGGGGTTGCGGGCCAGGGTGATCTCGTCGTCCTTGCGGTCGACCTTGCGGACGACGAAGGGCCCGGCGGTGATCCTGAGCCTGCGCCGGGCGCTGTCGTTGAAGGAGTCCGGGGTGCCCATGACCTCCTTCGGGTACAGCGGTGAGAACAGCGAGCGCCAGTCCGCGTACGGGCGGGCGAAGGTGACCTTGACCTCCAGGTCGTTGGCGCCGCGCTCGATGCGCTGGATGCGGTCGTACCCGGCGTTGCGCGCGGTCCAGTACGCCGAGTCCTTGCCGGACAGCGCCCGCCACTGGGCGGCGAAGTCGGCGGCGCCGATCTCCCGGCCGTCGCTCCAGACGGCCTGCTGGTTCAGCTTGTACAGCACGACCTGCTTGGGCTCGGTCTCGACGACCTTCGCGGACTCCAGGTAGTCGGGGTTGATCTCCGGCTGCCCCTTGTCGTCCAGGCGGTACATCGAGGGCAGGACTGCCTGGGCGACCCGGGTGGTGGTGGCGTCGGCGTCGGCCTGGAAGGTGTTCAGGGTCTCCGGGACGGAGTCCACCGCCCAGCGCAGGGTGCCGCCGTCGGCCAGCAGGGAGCGGGCGGCGGGGACGATGTCCGGCCCGGCGAGCGGCTTGCCCGCGGGATCCTCGGAGGCGCATCCCGCCAGCAGCGGGACCGCGAGCGCACCCGCGGTCAGGAAAGCGACCGATCGCGCCACCGCGCGAGGTCCTGGGCCGTCGTGGGACATCTCTGCTTACCTCCGGGGGCCGCGGGCGTTATGATCACGTTTGGCGGTATATGGAGCTGATCACATCTATGCGGCCACTGAAGAGGAAAGGGTTCGGCAACGGGCTGCGACACGGCGTGGCACGTCGTGAAGCCCACTCGTGTGGCGCAAGCACCACGGGATGCACCCACGCGCCTCGGCCAATCGGTGCACGTCCCTTCACAGCGACAGGTGTGACGCGCAACACTCGCAGGCGCATGAACGTTGCCACCCACGGCCGCACGGCCGACGGAAGTGAGGTCACGTCATGTCCGTGCACGACGACCTGATGTCAGTCCAGCGGTGCCTCGACGACCTGAACCGGTCGGTGAGCCGTCTGGAACAGCAGCTCGGCAGCGGCGGTCTGGACATCCGCCGCGTCCGTACCGACTGCGACCACCTGCGCGAGAGCGTGGACCTGCTGCGCGCGACGGCCTCCGTCCCCACGACGCAGAAGCGCCCCGATCTCGTCACGATCCCCGACACCCCGTACGACGACTCGCTCTGGATCGACACCGACGACGAGGGTCTCGGCGCCCGGGACCGGCGAGCCCCCTGAACCCAGCCCCCGACCGGAGTCAAACCTTGGCCACTGGTACGGAACCCCATCTGAACAGCGGCGGTGTGCACACCCCGACACGCGCCGCGATCTCCGCCTCGCATCTGCGGACCGACCGTTGGTGGCTGGCACCCGCCGCCACCGCGGCCGGTCTGCTCGCGTTCATCATCTATTCGACCTGGCGCGCCTTCTCCAACGCCGACTACTACGCGGCGCCGTACGTCTCGCCGTTCTACTCCCCCTGCCTCGCGGAGAACTGCGAGCCGATGCGGAACGGCCCCAACTGGGAGATCTTCGGCAGCTGGTGGGGCCTGTCCCCCGCCATCCTGATCCTGATCTTCCCGCTCGGCTTCCGGCTGACCTGCTACTACTACCGCAAGGCGTACTACCGCGGCTTCTGGGCCTCGCCCCCCGCCTGCGCGGTCGCCGAACCCCACCGCACGTACACCGGTGAGACCCGCTTCCCGCTGATCCTGCAGAACATCCACCGGTACTTCTTCTACGCCGCCGTCCCCGTGGCCTGCATCCTCACCTACGACACGGTGCTGACCTTCCGCGACGAGCACTACGAGTGGGGCCACATGGGCCTGGGCACTTTGGTGTTCCTCGTCAACATCGTGCTGATCTGGGCGTACACGCTCTCCTGCCACTCCTGCCGGCACATCGTCGGCGGCAAGCTCAAGCACTTCTCCAAGCATCCCGTGCGCTACCGGATGTGGCAGTGGGTGGGGAAGCTCAACGCCCGCCACATGCTGCTGGCCTGGGCGTCGCTGGTGAGCGTGGCGCTCGCCGACTTCTACGTCTATCTGCTCGCGTCCGGTGTCTTCGACGATCCGAGGTTGTTCTGATGTCCGTGGTGGACCGGCAGGAGTGGGACGTCGTCGTGGTCGGCGCGGGCGGCGCGGGCCTGCGCGCCGCCATCGAGGCCCGGGAGCGCGGCGCCCGTACGGCGGTGATCTGCAAGTCGCTGTTCGGCAAGGCGCACACGGTGATGGCCGAGGGCGGCATCGCGGCGGCGATGGCCAATGTCAACGAGCACGACAACTGGCAGGTGCACTTCCGCGACACCATGCGCGGCGGGAAGTTCCTCAACCAGTGGCGGATGGCCGAGCTGCACGCACGGGAGGCCCCGGACCGGGTGTGGGAGCTGGAGACCTGGGGCGCCCTGTTCGACCGCACCAAGGACGGCAGGATCTCCCAGCGCAACTTCGGCGGCCACGAGTACCCGCGCCTGGCCCATGTCGGCGACCGCACCGGCCTGGAGCTGATCCGCACCCTCCAGCAGAAGATCGTCTCCCTGCAGCAGGAGGACTTCAAGGAGACCGGCGACTACGAGTCCCGGCTGAAGGTCTTCCAGGAGTGCACGGTCACCCGCGTCCTCAAACAGGACGAGAAGGTCTCCGGAGTCTTCGCCTACGACCGGGAGACCGGCCGTTTCTTCGTGCTGGAGGCGCCCGCCGTAGTAATCGCCACCGGCGGCATCGGCAAGTCCTTCAAGGTGACGTCGAACTCATGGGAGTACACCGGCGACGGCCACGCGCTGGCCCTGCTCGCCGGGGCGCCGCTGCTGAACATGGAGTTCGTGCAGTTCCACCCGACCGGGATGGTCTGGCCGCCGTCGGTGAAGGGCATCCTGGTCACCGAGTCGGTGCGCGGCGACGGCGGGGTGCTGCGCAACTCCGACGGCAAGCGGTTCATGTTCGACTACGTCCCCGACGTCTTCAAGGAGAAGTACGCCGAGTCCGAGGAGGAAGCGGACCGCTGGTACGACGACCCGGAGAACAACCGGCGGCCCCCCGAACTGCTCCCCCGCGACGAGGTGGCCCGCGCCATCAACTCCGAGGTGAAGGCGGGCCGGGGCTCCCCGCACGGCGGCGTCTTCCTGGACGTGTCGACGCGGATGCCCGCCGAGGTGATCAAGCGGCGGCTGCCGTCGATGTACCACCAGTTCAAGGAGCTGGCGGACGTCGACATCACGGCCGAGCCGATGGAGGTCGGGCCGACCTGTCACTACGTGATGGGCGGGATCGCCGTCGACTCCGACTCGGCGGCCGCGCGCGGGGTGCCGGGGCTGTTCGCGGCCGGTGAGGTCGCGGGCGGGATGCACGGCTCCAACCGGCTGGGCGGCAACTCCCTGTCCGACCTGCTGGTCTTCGGACGCCGGGCGGGCTGGCACGCCGCCGAGTACACCGCCGGGCTCGCCGACGGGCGGCCCGTGGTGGACGACGCGCAGATCGACGCCGCCGCGGCGGAGGCGCTGCGCCCGTTCTCCGCGGAGAGCCCGGACGAGGGCGCGCCGGAGAACCCGTACACCCTCCACCAGGAGCTCCAGCAGACCATGAACGACCTGGTCGGCATCATCCGCCGCGAGGGCGAGATGGCGCACGCCCTGGAGAAGCTGGCCGAGCTGCGGGTACGGGCCCGGCGGGCCGGGGTGGAGGGGCACCGGCAGTTCAACCCGGGCTGGCACCTGGCGCTGGACCTGCGGAACATGCTGCTGGTCAGCGAGTGCGTGGCGCGGGCCGCGCTGGAGCGCACCGAGTCGCGCGGCGGGCACACCCGCGAGGACCATCCGACGATGGAGCGCTCCTGGCGCAACGTCAATCTGCTGTGCAGGCTCGCCGATCCGACCGGCGGGCCGGCCGCCACCGACCCGGAGCGCGGTCAGATCGACCTCGTCCGGGAGACCACCGAACCCATCCGCCCGGACCTGCTCGCCCTGTTCGACAAGGAGGAGCTGGTCAAGTACCTCGCCGAAGAGGAGCTGTACGAGTGAGCAGCTACGAGGCCCGCTTCAAGGTGTGGCGGGGTGACACCGAGGGCGGCGGCCTGGAGGACTTCAAGGTCGAGGTGAACGACGGCGAGGTGGTCCTCGACATCATCCACCGCCTCCAGGCCACCCAGGCGCCCGATCTCGCCGTGCGCTGGAACTGCAAGGCGGGCAAGTGCGGTTCGTGCTCCGCGGAGATCAACGGACGGCCGCGGCTGATGTGCATGACCCGGATGTCGGTGTTCTCCAAGGAAGAGACCATCACCGTCACCCCGCTGCGGGCGTTCCCGGTGATCCGCGACCTGGTGACGGACGTCGGCTTCAACTACCAGAAGGCGCGGCAGGTCCCGGCGTTCGTCCCGCCGAAGGAGCTGGGGCCGGGCGAGTACCGGATGATGCAGGAGGACGTGGACCGCTCGCAGGAGTTCCGCAAGTGCATCGAGTGCTTCCTGTGCCAGGACACCTGTCACGTGGTGCGCGACCACGAGGAGAACAAGCAGGCGTTCGCCGGTCCGAGGTTCCTGATGCGGGTGGCGGAGCTGGACATGCACCCGCTGGACGCGGCGGCTCAAGCGGGCCTCGACCGCAAGAGCACGGCGCAGGACGAGCACGGGCTCGGCTACTGCAACATCACCAAGTGCTGCACGGAGGTCTGCCCGGAAGGCATCAAGATCACCGACAACGCGCTGATCCCGCTGAAGGAACGGGCCGTGGACCGCAAGTACGACCCCCTCGTCTGGCTCGGGTCGAAGATCCGCAGACGTTCCTGACCGCTGGGCGGCTCCCTCCTGGGGGCCACCCCGGTCGCGCGGGGGGTTTCCTGCTCATACGCTCCCAAATGTGACGCCATCCTTGATCCGGGGCCGGCCTCGGCGGGCCAAGGGGCAGATATCCGTGCGGCTGCTCATAGCCGTGGCGGGTGTGCTGGTCGCCACGGTGTGGCTGCTGCTGCCCGGCCCGTCCTCGGCCCCGGAGCCCAAGGTCGCGGCCGGTGCGGCGGCCCAGGAGGAGCCGGAGCAGACCTCGACGGGCGACCTGGTGCTCCCGCTGGTGGCGGCCGTGGCGGCGGTGGCGGTCGCGGGATACGCGTACGTACGCCGCGCACGACGCGCCCGGACCCGTACGACCCCCGGGGGCGCCCCCGCCCCGGACGCCTCCCCCGGACCGGCCGACCTGGACGAACGCTCGCAGGCACTGCTGGTGGAGGCGGACAACTGGGTGCGGGTCAGCCGCGAGGAGCTGACCTTCGTGGAGTCACCGGGCGAATCGGTCCTACGGGCGCTCCGGGAGGCGGAACGGGAGCTGGCCTCGGCGTTCCGGATGCGGCAGCGGTACGACGACGGGGTGCCGGAGGACGACGCGGGGCGCCGGCAGGTGCTCGCGGGGATCATCGGCCGCTGCGAGGAGGCGGGACGCCGACTGGACGCGGAGGCGGCGGGCTTCGACCAACTGCGGGGCCTGGAGGCCGACCTGGCCGGGGCGCTGGGTGCGGCCGAGGCACGCTTCCGGGAACTGACCTCCCGTACCGGGGCCGCGGGCACGACCCTTACGGAGCTGACCAAGCGCTACGGCACCGCGGCGACCGCCCCGGTGGCCGGTTACGTGGAACAGGCCAAGGACCGCCTGGTGTTCGCCACCTCCCGCCTCAACGAGGCCCGCCAGAGCGCGGACCGCGACGAGACGGCCCCGGCGATCGGGCAGTTGCGCGCGGCGGAGACGGCCGTCGCGCAGGCCGAGACCCTGGTCCACGCCGTCGCACGCCTGGCGGAGGAACTGCCCGCGGCGGCGGCCCTGGTCCCGCCCGCGCTGACCGGCGCCGAGGCGGAGATCGCCGGGGCCCGCGAGCGGGTCACGGGCACCCCGGGCGGCCCGGCCGACGTCCGGCTCGCCCACGCGGACGGCGTCCTGTCGGACGTCCGGGAGGAGCTGCTGGCGGGACCGTACGACCCCATCGAGGCCCTGCGCCGGATCGTGCGCGGGGTGGTACCGGTCGCGGACGGCCGGGCCGGGGTGCTGAGAACGGCTGCCTGGCTGGTGGCCCGCGCCTCGACCGCCGCGGCGGAGTCCCACATCGCCACCCACCGCGGCACGGTCGGCAGCGCCGCCCGCACCCGCCTGGCCGAGTCCCACCGTCTGCTGACCGCCGGGCCCGGCCTCACCGACCTGCTCACCACGGACGCCCTCGCCCGCCGCGCCCGCGACCTGGCGGAACAGGACATCCGGCTGCGGGGCGCGGCTCCCGAGCCTTCCGTGCCGATGAGCTTCGGGGGGCCGCGGACCTGCGGTCGGAGAGGGTGAGGCGTCAGAACAGGCTCAGCAGGGCCTCCGCCGGGTCCGTCAGGCCTGTCTCCCCGTCCGGCAGGGGGAGTTCGAACCAGACCGTCTTGCCTCTCGGGGTCCGGCGGGAGCCCCAGGCCGCGCTGAGCAGGCCGACGAGCTGCAGGCCGCGGCCGCCCTCGTCGGTGTCCCGGGCTCTGCGGCGGCGGGGCTGGACCAGGCCCGCGTCCCAGACCTCGCAGACCAGGGTGCGGTCGAGGAGGAGGCGGAGGCGGATGTCGCCCTCGCCGTAGCGCAGGGCGTTGGTGACCAGTTCGCTGACCAGGAGTTCGGTGGTGTCCACCAGCGGCTCCAGGTCCCAGCTCAGGAGCTGGCCGCGGGCGTACTCGCGGGCGCGGCCCACGCTGCGCGGTTCGCGCGGGAGGGTCCAGTCGCCGACGGAGTCGGCGGGCAGGCCCTGGACGCGGGCCATGAGCAGCGCGATGTCGTCCTCGCCGTGGTGGGTGTCGAGGGTGTTGAGGACGTGGTCGCAGACGTCCTCCAGGGGGCGGGCCGGGTCGGTCAACGCGCCGACGAACGCCTGGAGTCCCTCGTCCAGGGGGTGATCGCGGCTTTCGACCAGTCCATCCGTGTAGAGGGCGAGCAGGGCGCCCTCGGGCAGTTCGACCTCCACCTCCTCGAAGGGCTCGCCGCCGACGCCGAGCGGCATGCCCGGCGGGACGTCCAGCATCAGCGCGGCCTCGCCGGGTTCGACCAGGACGGGCGGCAGATGACCGGCGTTGGCGAAGGTGCAGCGGCGGGTCACCGAGTCGTAGACCGCGTACACGCAGGTGGCCAGGTACACCTCGGACAAGTCCGCCTCGCGGGGCCTGCGGGCGGCACGGGTGGCCTGCTGGACCCCGCCCGGCGCGCCGAGCCCGCGCGCGATCTCGTCCAACGCGCTGAGCACTTCCGCCGGTTCGAGGTCGAGCAGGGCCAAGGTGCGTACGGCCGAGCGGAGTTCGCCCATCGCGACGGCGGCGCGCAGACCGCGGCCCATGACGTCGCCGACCACCAACGCCGTGCGGTGTCCGGGCAGTTCGATCACGTCGAACCAGTCGCCGCCCACCTCGCTCGGCCGGTCGGAGGAGGAGTTGCCGGGCAGGTAGCGGCAGGCGATGTCCAGGCCGGAGGCGACCGGGTCGCCGGGCGGGAGCAGGGACCGTTGCAGTATCAGCGCCCGCTCGTGCTCCCTGCGGTACAGCCGGGCGTTGTCGATGCACACCGCCGCCCGCGCCGCCAGCTCCACCGCCAGCGCCCGGTCCCGGTCCCCGAATGGCTCGCTGCCCTTGGTCCGGGAGAACTGCGCGAGCCCTACGACGGTGTCGTGGGCGACCATCGGCACGGCCAGCGTGGACTGGACGAGGCCGCCCTCCTCGGCGGGCACGGACTGCGGGCGGGCGGTGCGCAGGGCGTCCGCGCAGGGCGAGTTGAACGGGAAGTGGTGGACCGCGCCGACCGCGACGGTCGCGGTGCCGCCGACGAAGGGCGCGTCGGAGACGGCGCTGGCGAAGGCGACCCGGCGCAGTTCCGCGCTGCCGTCGGCGAGGCCCGGCGGGGTCTCGTCACCGGCCAGCAGGCCCTGGTAGAGGTCGACGGTGGCCAGGTCGCAGAAGCCGGGGACGACGACGTCGAGGAGTTCGCGGGCCGTGGTCTCCAGGTCGAGGGAGTTGCCGATCCGGGCGCCGGCCTCGTTCAGCAGGGCGAGGTTGCGCCGCGCGGCGGCTGCCTCGCGGGCGGCGGCGCGGCGGGCTGTGATGTCGGTGCCGAGCCAGGCGATACCGATGGGCCGGCCCGAACCGCTGTGCACTCGGTAGAGGTTGACGGACCAGTGGCGGCGGTCCTCGGAGCCGGGCAGGAAGCCGGTGACGTGCATGTCCGTGATGGACTCTCCGGTCTCCAGCACCCGGCGCAGGGTCGCGGTCACCCGATCCGCCTCCGGCCGGGGCAGATAGTCGTGCACGCCCTTGCCACGGTGGTCGTCGGGGGTGCCGCCGAACAGCGAGGCGAACCGCTTGTTGGCGCGGCGCACCCGGAGGTCGGGGTCGATCAGCAGGAAGCCGAACGGGGATTGACCGAATATCGCCTGCGAGGCCGCGAGGTCGGTCTCGATCGTGCGCAGGGTGCGGACGTCGACGACGATGCAGACGGCGGCCTTCTCGCCGTCCTCGGTCCGGGTCGGCATGACGTAGACCTCGGCGAGCGCCTCCTCGCCCGGTCCGCCGGTCTCCCCGTCGGGCTTGCGAAAGGGCACGACGCCGGTCCACTCGCGGCCGTCGAGGATCTCGGCCATCTTGCGATGGCCCAGCTCACGCCGGTCGGGGTCGATGAAGGCGGCGATCGGGTCCATGCCCACGGCGCGTTCGGCGGGGATGCCGAAGAGCTGCTCGGCGCGCAGGCTCCACTGGTCGACCAGACCGTCGGGGCCGATGGAGAAGGACGCGACGCGGATGTAGTCGTACATGGAGCCGGGCGGACTGCTCTGCCATATGCCGTCGGCGGGCGGCACGTCGCCGGGGACCCGCGCGGTGTGGACCCCGTCCGCGGCGGCGCCGGCGGGCGCCCCCGTCCTCGCGCCGTCCGACGGGTCCCCGGACTCCGTGGCCTTCGCTGGTATCTCGCTCACGCGAACCGTCCCCTCCAGCTCACCGCGTCCGGCACCGGTCACCGATAGGCGGCTGCCCGCAGTATCCAGCACTACGGCGCCGCGCAACACGGTGTTCACGATCACAGCACGTTCCCGATCGTTTTTGGACCGTACCGCGGAAACACTTCCAGTCTTCTAACCAGCCAACACGCAGTCGAATCACGCACTGCGACAACTCTCGGTGGCCGGAACCGGACGCTCGACGGCAGGGGCACGGGCGTACAGCGTCCGTACGGTTTCGCGGGGTCGCCTCAGGGCACCGCGAGTTCGAACCAGACCGTCTTCCCGGTGGCCCCGGGGCGGGTTCCCCAGCGGCGGGAGGAGTGGGCGACGAGTTGGAGGCCGCGTCCGCTCTCGTCCTCGGGGCGGGCGACGCGTTCGCGCGGGAGGTCGGGGATGGGGTCGGAGACCTCGACCAGCAGGGCCTCGCCCAGGTGGACGGGGCGGACCAGGCGGACGCCGATGGGGCCGGTGGCGTGCCGCAGGGCGTTGGTGACGAGTTCACTGACCAGCAGGGCGGCGATGTCGGCGAGGCTGTCCAGGCCCCAGTGGTGCAGGCGTTCACGGACGGCGGCTCGGGCGGCGCGGACGGCACCGGGCTCGGCGGAGAACGTCCACTCGGCGCAGTCGCCTTCGGTGTCGATCACACCGATCACTTCCCGGGCAGCGGTGTCCTTTTTTGGGGGGTTAATGGGGACATACCCGATATTCGCCGCGCCGTATCGCGAAGAAGGGCGCGCAGTGGCACGAATGGGCGCACGCGCGGGTGGCGCACGCCTGCTTCGCGAGCACTTACGGGGGCGACGTACGCCTAGTTCATGGGCGCGCGCAGGCGCTCCTCAACGGCCCGTACCGCCGGGACGTCCTGCGGGAGCCAGTCCACGTCCCACAGGTCCGCGGGGGTCAGCCAACGGAGTTCGTCGTGGTCCTCCAACGGCTCGGGCGTCGGGGAGCCGGGCAGGAGGCGGGTCAGCCAGACCCGGAGGACGTACGGGGAGCGCAGCGGCCACTGGCCCGGTACGCGCTCCAGCGGCTCCGCCGCCACGCCCAGTTCCTCGCGCAGCTCACGGACCAGCGCCGCCTCCGGGGCCTCGCCCGGTTCGACCTTGCCGCCGGGGAGTTCCCAGCGCCCGGCCAGATCCGCTGGCGCGCTGCGGCGGGCGGCGAGCAGGCGCCCCTCGTCCAGCAGGGCCGCCCCCACCACCACGATCGATTCCGTCACCCGGCGGAGCCTAGCGGAGGTCCGACGGAGGCCCGGGGGTGGTTACTCGCCGCCCGACTGACCGATCCGTTCGACCCAGTAGAGCTGTTTGTGCCCGCGGGAGTCGAGGCTGTCCGCGATCTTCTGGGCCTCGGCCCGGGTCGCGTACCGGCCCACGCGGTAGCGATTGCCGTTGTCGTCCTGCCGTATGACGAGCCAGGGAAGAGTGATCGTGCTGTCGTTCATCGCGCCCCACCGCTCCTTCCCGCCCCGGCCCCGCATCGTGCCCGCGGCCTGTGCCGTGCCCCACCCGATAAGGAAACCGCAATCCGCATATGCCCGAGCCTACGCCTAACCTTTACGCAGCGAATACGCCTTTTCACAAAGAGGTACGCAACCGGCCAGGACGCAGGGGGCGCACGTCATCGAATGCGCCGTCGGCGCACGCTGATGCATCCGGTCAGCGGCATACCGGCAACATCGCGGACGACCTGCGAGAACGACCAGATTCCAACCCCCGCCGAGGGGGCCGTGGTTGAGCCGGCGTCGGGGACAACTGCGCCGGGGTTGTGCGCTACTTCACTGGGAGGTGGTAGGCGACCCGGTAGCGGTCGGCGGGGATGACCACGTCGGCGGTCTCCACGGGGCGCCCCGAGGCGTAGTAGGTGCGCTGGATGACGATGACGACATGGCCCGGGACGCCGCCCAGGGCCTGGAGTTCCTCGGCGAGGCCGGGGCGGGCGCCGACCTCCTCGGTGACGTTGTCCACGATGACGTCGATGGCGCGCATCCGTTCGACGACGCCCATGCCGCCGAGGGGGCCCTCCTCGGGGAGCATCACGGGGGTGCGGCCGGTGACCGCGAGGGGTTCCCAGGAGGTGGAGAGCATCATCGCCTCCCCCGCCTCGCGGAACAGGTACCTGGTGCACATGACCCGGTCACCGGGCTGGACGGCGAGCCGCTCGGCGACCGCCACGCTCGCCTCGGCCTGCCGGCTGCTGGACTCCCAGGTGCCGCGCGCCTCGGCGTCGGCCTGCTCCTGGCGGAACGGCGTGGCCCCGCCGGAGGGGCGGAAGCCGGAGCGGGCGATACGGCGGGGCACCGGGCGCTCGCGCACATAGGTGCCGGAGCCGGAGCGGCCCTCGACCAGGCCCTCCGCCATCAGCACCTTGCGGGCCTCCAGGGCGACGGTGTCGGAGACGCCGTACTCCTCGCGGATGCGGGCCTGCGAGGGGAGACGGGTGTGCGGTGGCAGCGAGCCGTCGACGATCTTCTTGCGGAGATCACCCGCGACACGCAGGTACGCCGGCTGCTCACCGAATGTCACTGGCCGCTCCCATCAGGTTGTACAGACAGCAACAGCCTGGCAACCGTGGGTTGTGCCGTGCAAGCAAAGGCCAGAGAATCACTCGATGTGATGACTTGTGCCTCGCGGAGGCTTTACGCAGGCACTTTCTCCCCGCTATAGCGGCGCTCACACATCCAGTTCGCCGCCGCCGGGACTCTCCTCGCCGCCGTCGTACTCGTCCTCGTAGGACGGCACCGTGGTGGCCAGGCCCAGAGCCTTGCGCGCGGTGACCGTGGTGGGGCCGTCGACGTACTCGTAGGCCGTGTCGTAGTGCGCGAACCAGGCGTCCAGGTCGGCGGCCTTCGCCGCCTTCGCCCAGGCCGCGCGGGCGTCCTTCATGTCCGCGACCAGGCCGGCGACGGCTTCGTCGGCGCCGGACCCGAAGCGGTGGCTCTCCAGTGCCTCGATCTGCTCGGCGTGCACGGCCTCGACGTCCTTCGCCCAGTCCCGGTTGTCGGACAGGTCGGGGTACTCCAGCGGCTCTTCGTAGAGCACGTCGTCGATGGTGTTCACGGCCTTGAGGAAGGCCACCTGGTCGGCGTCGAGGGTGCGCTCGTCGCTGCGCAGGGAGCCGGTGAGGCTCGCGCCGTCCTCGGTGCTGCCGAACAGGCAGGTGATCTCCCGGTCGCCCAGGCGCCAGCTGTCCAGGGAGGGCACCAGGTAGTACACATCCACGTCGTCCGGGACGGCCCAGGGGTCCATGGCGTACTCGGCCTCAAGCGTGTAGCACTCGTCCTCGGCGGTCTCGGTCACCGCGTCGTCGCCCGGGAACCGTCCCTCGGGCAGCTCGACCACCGCGAACACCTCGCCGTGGTGGCGGCCGGAGCAGGGCACCTCGGTCACGTCGTAGGCGACGCCCACCAGGGAGCCGGACGGGGTGTCGAAGCAGTCGCCCTCGGCGAGCGCGTAGGCGGTGCCCTCGCCGGTCGCGGCCCCCTTCACACCGTCCCAGACGTCGGCGGCGACCCCGGTGGCCAGGCTCACCGTCGACAGCGCGAGCCCCACCGAGGACAGCACGGACCCCGCGATCGCCATGCCCCTGCCGCGCTCGTCCTTCTTCCTGATCTGCGCCAGCGCCACCAGACCGAGGACCAGACCGACCGCGGGCAGGAAGCACAGGATGCCGAGGACCAGGGCGGCGATGGCGACCCCGTTGACGGGCGCGGGACGGCCGTAGGGCCCGTAGGGGTGGTACGGGTACGGGGCGTACGGGCCCGGCGGGGGGTACGGCCCCTGGGGTCCCGCGGGCCCCTGGGCTCCGTACGGCTGCTGGGGCCCGGGGGGCGGGGGTATGGACACGAGTACCGTGCTCCTGGTTCGGGGCGATGGGGCCGGTCAGGGCCTGCGACGGGGTACGACGAAGCGCACGCGCATGGTAAGCGCGTGCGGTCAGGGGGCGGAATGCGGGTCTCTCGTGCGACGGTGCGCGCGGTCAACGCGCTGACCGGGCGCTGGGCCGGGCGGACGACGGGCGGCACGGTGTTCTCGGCGGCGGGGCTCTGGCCCCTGCTCGCCTTCCTGGCGGACGGCGCGACGGGCGCGGCGCGCGAGGAACTGGCGGACGCGGTGGGGCTGCCCGCGGACCGGGCGGCCGCCGCGGCGCGGGAACTGCTCGCCGGGCTCGGCTCGGCGGCCGGGGTGGACTCCGCGCTCGGCCTGTGGACGAAGCGCACGCTGGAGCTGCGCGAGCGGTGGGCGGCGGGACTGCCGGCGGAGGCGCACGGGGTGCTGACCGGGGACGCCGAGGTCGACCGGAAGGCGTTGGACTCCTGGGCGTCGGAGCGGACCGGAGGGCTTGTCGAGCGGATGCCGGTGCAGGTCACGGACGACACCGAACTGATGCTGGCGAGCGCCCTGTCCCTGCGGACGCGCTGGTTGCGCCCCTTCGAGGAATCGCCCTGGCTCCCGCAGACGGGCCCGTGGGCCGACGGCGGGACGTACCTCCTGGGCCTGGAGCGCAGCGGCACCCTGCTGGACCGCGTGGGCGTGGCCGACACCCCGGACGGCCATGTCACCGAGCTGCGGGTGTACGGCACCGACGCCGTGGACGTCCATCTGGTGCTCGGCGAGGAGGCGATGACGCCCGCTCAGGTGCTGCGGGCCGGTGTGTCCCTGCTCACGGACCGGACCCGGCTGACGCCGGGCGACCGCCTCCCGCTGGGCGAGCCGGGCCCCGGGGTCCGGGTACGGCGCATACGGGCCGAGCACCCCGCCCCGCCGACCCTCCACGTCCGGACGCCCGCGTTCGAGGTGCGGGCGGACCACGACCTGATGCGCCGCCCCGAGGTGTTCGGCCTGGCCACGGCCGGTCTCCCCATGACTGGTGGCCACTTTCCCGGTGTCTCCGCCTTCCCCCTCGTCATCGAGTCGGCCCAGCAGTCGGCCGTCGCCAGGTTCCACGCCCGCGGTTTCGAGGCCGCCGCGGTGACGGCCATGGCGGCCGCCGGAGCCGGCTTCCCCCAACTCCGCTGGCTGGTCACGGTCGTCGACGCCGACTTCAGCCGTCCGTTCGCCTTCCTCGCCGTCCACCGGCACACCCGGCTGGCGCTGGCGGCGGGGTGGGTCGTGGAGCCGATGCGGTACGAGGAGGACGAGGACGACGTGTGGTGAGGGGCGCCTTTCGGCCGGGCACGGCTCGCCCCCGTCGCGAACTCGCCCCCGCCGCGGACTCGGCCGCGACGGGGGCGAGATCAGGTGCTGAGGGTCAGAACTCCAGGGCCCAGGAGTCGATGCGGCCCGTGTCCCACCAGTAGTTGTCGCTCACGCGCAGGTTCCACGTGCCGTTGGCGGTCTCCGAGGAGGCGTTCACGGTGTACGTGGTGTTGATGTTGTCCGAACTCCCGCCGGTGCCGTAGTCCTTGAGCAGGTACGCGGTGCCGTCGGGGGCGATGAGCTGGACGCGCAGGTCACCGATGTAGGTGTGGATGATGTTCACCTCGACCTTGAGGTCGGAGGGAGCGTTGCCCGACACCCCGCTGACGGTGATCGGCGAGTTGGTGGTGGCGTTGTCGTTGATGGCGTAGTCGGTGGTGTTCTCGAACCGGTCGCCGGGCGGCGGAGGCGTCGTGTCGCCCTCGCCCACGAAGAGCAGGCGGTTGGGCGAGCCGGAGCCCGGGCTGCCGACGACACCGGTGGTGGCCGCGTCCGTCAGCGCCGTCGAGACCTGCGCGGGCGTGGCCGTCGGGTGGTCGGCCAGGTACAGCGCTGCGGCACCGGCCACGTGCGGGGTCGCCATCGACGTACCGGAGATGGTGTTGGTGGCGGAGTCGCTGCTGTTCCACGCCGAGGTGATGGACGAGCCCGGGGCGAACAGGTCGAGGACCGAGCCGTAGTTGGAGTAGCTGGCCCTCGCGTCCGTCGAGGTGGTCGCGCCGACCGTGATGGCCTCCGTCACGCGGGCGGGGGACCTGGTCGAGGCGTTGGTGGACTCGTTGCCCGCCGCCACCGCGAAGGTGACGCCGGAGGCGATGGCGTTGCGGACCGCCGTGTCGATCGCGGTGTCCGCGCCGCCGCCGAGGGACATGTTGGCGACGGCCGGCTTGACCGCGTTCTGCGCCACCCAGTCGATACCGGCGACGACCTGCGCGGTCGTACCGGACCCGGAGTTGTTCAGCACGCGCACGCCGACGACGCGCGCCTTCTTCGCTACGCCGTAGGAGGAACCTGCGACGGTGCCCGCGACATGCGTGCCGTGGCCGTGGCCGTCCTGGGCGGTGTTGTCGTTGTCGACGGCGTCATAGCCGTAGGAGGCCCGGCCGCCGAAGTCGCTGTGCGTGATGCGGACACCGGTGTCGATGACGTACGCCGTCACACCCTGCCCGGCCGAGTCCGGGTAGGTGTACGAGTTGTTCAGCGGCAGACTGCGCTGGTCGATCCGGTCCAGGCCCCAGGAGGGCGGGTTGGGCTGGGTCGCGGCGATGCTGAAGGTGCGGTTCTGCACCACCGAGGCGACCGCGGGGTCGGCCGCGAGCCGGGCCGCCTCGGCCGCGGACGCCTCGACCGCGTAGCCGTTGAGCGCCTTCTTGTAGGTGCGCTCGATGTCGGCGCCGTACTTCTTCGCGAGCGCCTTGCCCTCGGCGCTGCCGGCTCGGGCCGCCTCCGGCTTGAGGGTCACGATGTAGCTGTCCGCCACGGCGTTGGCGGCTCCGGCGTACTGGATCCTGCCCTCCTGGGCGGTGGGGGCGGCGCCGGCGGGGAGGGCGGAGACGAGGCCTGCGGCGAGCGTCGCCGAGGCGGCCACACTGATGGCGGCCAGTCTTCGCCGAGTGGAACGCATCACTGCCATCTGAGGGATCCTCCTCAATCGGTGGTGCGCTGGTGGGGGGTGGTGCGGTGGGCCCGAGCCCGCCAGACTGGACGTGATCATGACAAAATCGCACCCATGGGCATCCTGTGCGAACTCTGTGCACCAGCCGAAAGATTGAGGCTTCCACAGGAATTGCACAAGGGGTCCCGCACAGACGTAACACACGTGCCATGCGCCCGACATGACACGCCGTCACCCTGCGCGGAACCCTTGCGGAAGGGTTCGCCAGCCGGTTCGCGGCCGGTGGATCAGTCGTCGAAACCGGTCGCCCTCGTCACCTTCTCCCAGGCGGTCACCTCGTCCCTGACCCGGTCCACGTGCCCGAGTACGGCGGTCACCGCGTCGTCGCCGAGGGGCAGCTGCAGCGGCCGGGCTCGGCGTCATCGGGTGTCCTTCTCGTCGGGCCTGTTACGGACCACGGGCCTGTTACGGACCACGGTCTGTTTCGGATCACGGACTGTTTCGGATCATGGCAGCCGTCACTGACAACGCCGTCGCTGTGCCCTGCCGACGGTCACTGTCAGTGGGGGCGGTTACGGTGACAGCCACTTGGGATCGGAACGATCACCGGCCGGGGGTCGGGCGGAGGGGCGGGGCTGTGCAGCGTTGGGAGTTGGCCGGGGACGGCTCGGCGAAATTCTGGGAAGCGGCGGCGGACGGTGCGACGGTCACCGTGCGCTACGGCCGGGTGGGCTCGCGGGGGCGCACCCAGTCGAAGGAGCTGGAGTCCGCGGAGGCGGCCGAGGCGTATCTGGCGAAGGCGGTCGCGGAGAAGGAGCGGAAGGGGTACGCGGTCGTCGGGGCGCCCGGCGCGTCCGGCTCGTGCAGCGCGTCCGGCTCGTCCGGCGCCCCCGACGAGGCCGGTGCCGAGCCGGGCCCGGAGGCCGAACCCGAGCCGGTCGAACCCCTCCTCCCCGACGAGGACACCTTCGTCATGCCCCCGGCCTGGCGCCGCCTGGTCCATCCCAAGCGCGGCGGCATCGCCCGGTCGGTCTCCGGACTCCGCGCCGACGCCCAGGATCTGTGGGACGAGCGGCTGAAGGAACAGCGGGACTGGATCGAGCAGATGCTCGCCGCCGAGCGCAGCGAGCCGGAGATCGTCGACGCCGTGCGCGCCCACCTCAAGGGCAGCCCCAGCCCGCTCGGTGCCGCCGCGATCGCGCCCCTCACCCTGCACTACCAGCTCCCCGACGGCATCTTCGTGGACGCCTGGGCCCGCACCCACGGTCTGGTCTTCGCCGCCCGCGCGGTCGTGGACTTCTTCGACATCGAGGCCTACTGGAAGCAGTACGGCTCACGGCGCGAGAACCCGTGGCTCCGGTACCGCTCCGGGACGACCACGGCCGACCACCGAGCCCGCGACTTCGCCGACCGGATCAGGGCGTTGGTCAGCACGGCGGACGAGGACACCTACCGGCAGGTCGTCGACGTACTGGCCAAGTGCCGCGACACCACGCGCCGCCGTCTCGTCGTCTCCTACATCGTGCCCTCCGAGCTGGAGTGGGCCGCCGAGGTGGCCGCGGAGGCGGACCAGGTCGTCCAGGGCGACCTGCGGTCGATGCTGCTGTGCTCGCTCAACTCCCCCGAGCAGCTCGCCCATTTCAACGGCGAGTTCGAATTCGGCTGGAACGGCTGGACGATGGCCCTGGTCGCCACGCTCGCCGAGGGCGTCGGTCCGGGTATCGGCGCGGTGGTCGACGCCGGCCTGGACCAGGCGTACGGCGCCGACAAGCTGCGCGCCCTCGCGGCCGCCCTGGTGGAGCTGCCCACGGACGAGGCGTTCCAGGTGCTGCTGGACCGCGCGGGCGACAAGAACGTACGGCGGTACTTGATGGAGGCGATGCGGCGCTGGCCCGTGCGCGCGCTGCGGCTGATGGGCGCGGCGGCGACGGGTTCGGGTGAGAAGGCCTCGCTGGTGGGGCAGTTGCTGACCGCGCACATCCAGGCCCACCCGGATCTGACGGCGGCGGCTCTGCCCCAACTCCCCGCGGAGGTAGCCGAGTTCGTCGAGCCGAAGCTGTCCGCCGAGGGGCGGGTGGCCGAGGCTCCCGTCGAGGCGCTGCCCGCGCTGCTGGTCAGCCCGCCGTGGACGAAGCGGCGCAAGGCCGCCAAGGCGCGCGTGGCGGGCGAGGTGCCCGTGGCTCCGCAGCCCCGGGCCGAGTGGCTGCCCGAGGAACGGGAGGCCTGGGCCAAGGTCACCTCCCCGTACGGGAAGTACTACCTCACGCACAACTGGGCGCGGGAGCTCGACAGTCTCCGCAACGGCGTGCGGATGGGGGACATCCGGGACGCCCTGCTGTTCGTCATGCGGCCCGAGGACGAGGTCCGCCCGTTCCTGCACCTGTGCGAACCCGACGACTACTGGTACGGCGAGGCCGTCCTGAAGCCGATCGCCGCGCGGTTCGAGGCGGACGCGCTGGCGTTGATGGTGCGCGCCGCCACCCGGCACCCCGCCGACCTGGGCGTGCTGATCATGCCGTTCCTGAGTGCCGAGATCGCCGGCCTGGTGGCGGGCTGGCTGGTCCGGCTGAAGTCGGCCGACGCCAGGGCCCGCGCCTGGCTGAAGCGGCACGGTCTCGCCGCCGTCCCGTACCTCGTGCCGGGCGCCGTGGGCCGGGCCGGGGTGGCGCGGCAGGGCGCCGAACACGCGTTGCGGCTGCTGGCGGACTCCCACGGCGCCGAGGCCGTCCTCGCGGCAGCCGCGGAGGCCGGACAGGAGTGCGTGGACATCGTCGCGGAGGCGCTGGCCGCCGATCCGCTGGAGAGCGGCCTGCCCGCCCGGATGCCGGCCGTCGGCGCCTGGGCGGAGCCCGCGCTGCTGCCGCAGATCCTGCTCAAGGAGGGCGGCGCGCTGCCCGCGGACGCGGTACGGCACGCGCTGACCGTCCTGGCCCTGTCCAAGCCGGGCGAGTTCTACCCGGGCCTGCCCGTGCTGACCGAGCACTGCACCCCGGAGTCGCTGTCGGCCTTCGCCTGGGGTGTGTTCGAGCACTGGCGGCTGGCCGGGATGCCCGCGAAGGACAGCTGGGCGCTGCACGTGCTCGGCCGGCTCGGCGACGACGAGGTGGTACGGCGGCTCACCCCCGTCATCCGCGCCTGGCCCGGGGAGAACGCCCACCACCGCGCGGTCGAGGGGCTGAACGTGCTCGCCGCGATCGGCACCGACGTGGCGCTGATGCATCTGCACGGCATCGCCCAGCGCGTGCCGTTCAAGGCCCTGAAGACCCGCGCCCAGGAGAAGATCGCCGAGGTGGCCAAGGGTCTCGGGCTGACCGCCGACCAGCTCGGCGACCGGCTGGTACCCGACTTCGGCCTGGACGCGGACGGCAGCACCGTCATCGACTACGGCACGAGGAAGTTCACCGTCGGCTTCGACGAGCAGCTGCGCCCCTACGTCCTGGACTCCGACGGCAAGCGCCGCAAGGCCCTGCCCGCGCCCGCCGCCAAGGACGACCCGGAGCTGGCCCCGGCCGAGCGCAAGCGGTTCACCGCGCTGAAGAAGGACGTACGCACGGTCGCCGCCGACCAGGTGCGGCGCCTTGAGGCGGCGATGGTGAGCCAACGCTCCTGGACGGCCGGGGAGTTCCAGGACCTGTTCGTGGCCCATCCCCTGCTGTGGCATCTCGTGCGGCGGCTGGTCTGGCTCCGTGATGTCGACGGCGAGGTGACGGCGTTCCGGGTCGCGGAGGACCGTACGTTCGCCGACGTCGAGGACGACGAGCTGACGCTGCCGGAACAGGCGGGCGTACGGCTGGCCCATCCGCTGCTGCTGGGCGAGGAGCTGGGCGCCTGGTCGGAGCTGTTCGCCGACTACGAGATCCTCCAGCCGTTCCCGCAGCTCGGCCGGGCGGTGCACGCCCTCACCGAGGACGAGACGCGCGGCGACCGGCTCACCCGGTTCGAGGGGGTCACGGTGCCGGTCGGCAAGCTGCTCGGTCTGACCAAGCGCGGCTGGGAGCGCGGCGCGCCGCAGGACGCGGGCGTGGAGAACTGGTTCCTGCGCCGTCTCGACGAGAACCGGTACCTGGTCATCGACCTCGACCCGGGGATCGCGGTCGGCGCCGTCGACATGCTCGGCGACCAGACCTTCCGGGCGGTGTGGCTGAGCGAGACCCCCCACAACTTCTGGCGCGGCTCGGACAGCAAGGCCCCCTTCTCCGGAATCGACCCGGTCATCGCCTCCGAGCTGCTCGCCGACCTCACCGAGGTGACCGCCCAGTGACCGTCACCGGGAAGTCCACCGAGCCGCTGCTCCAGCGGCCGCCCGCCGAGGTCCGCTACGCCGACGAGCTGGCCGCGCTGCGCGCCACCGACGAGGGCCCGCGTCCGCCCGGCTGGCAGATGGGTCTGCGGGCCGCGCTGCGGTTCGTGGTCGGCGACGAACAGGCCGGGATCAGCCGGAAGTTCGTCGGCAACGTGTCCCTGGTGGAGCGGGCCCTGGTCACGCTCGCCACCAACCGGGGCCTGATGCTCGTAGGGGAACCGGGCACCGCGAAGTCGCTGCTGTCCGAGCTGATCGCGGCCGCGGTCAGCGGGGACTCGGCACTGACCGTGCAGGGCGGCGCGGCCACCACCGAGGACCAGATCAAGTACTCCTGGAACTACGCGCTGCTGGTCTCCGAGGGCCCCTCGCCGCGCTCCCTCGTCCCCGCGCCCATGCTGCGCGGCATGGCGGAGGGGCGGATCGTGCGGTTCGAGGAGATCACCCGCTGCCCGCTGGAGGTGCAGGACTGTCTGCTGTCGCTGCTGTCCGACCGGGTCATCGCGATCCCGGAGCTGGACGGACCCGAGGGCATGGTCTTCGCCCGGCAGGGCTTCAACGTCATCGCCACCGCCAACACCCGCGACCGGGGCGTCAACGAGATGAGCGCCGCGCTCAAGCGCCGCTTCAACTTCGAGACCGTCTTCCCGATCCCCGACTTCGACACCGAACTCGCCCTGGTCGAGGCCGAGGCGACGGCGCTGCTGCGGCAGTCCGGGGTGACCGCGCCGCCGCGCCAGGACGTGCTGGAGGTGCTGGTGGGCACCTTCCGCGAGCTGCGCGGGGCGGCGGAGCGCGGGGAGCGGATGTCGACGGTGATGAGCACCGCCGAGGCGGTGTCCGTCGCCCACGCGGTCGGGGTGCGCGGCTGGTTCCTGCGCGGCGAGCCCGGCACCGCGGCCGATGTGGTGGCGAGCCTCGCGGGCACGGCGGCCAAGGACAGCCCCGAGGACCTGGCCCGGCTGCGGCGGTTCCTGGAGCAGGAGGTGCCGCGCCGCAAGGGCGGACAGTGGCGGGCCCTGCACGACGCGCGGCACCTGCTGGCGGACTGATGGCGGCGGACGCGGCGGCGGCTCCTTCCCCGGACACGCCCCACTTCATCGGCGTACGGCACCACTCCCCCGCCTGCGCGCGGCTCGTCGCGCGGGCCATCGCGACGCTGCGGCCGGCGTACGTGCTGGTGGAGGGGCCCGCGGACATGAACGGGCGGCTGGACGAGCTGCTGCTCGAACACCGGCTGCCGGTGGCCGTGTTCAGCCACTACCGGGACGAGGCGCGGGTGGCGACCTCGTGGGCGCCGCTGTGCGACTACTCCCCGGAGTGGATCGCGCTGCGCGACGGGCGGGCGGCGGGCGCGGAGGTGCGGTTCATCGACCTGCCGGCCTGGCACCCGGCGTTCACCGCACGCGCCGGGGGCGCCGCCAACCGGTACGCGGACGCCGAGGCGCGGTACGCCGAGGCGACCGCGCGGCTGTGCGAGCGGTTCTCCGTGGACTCGGTGGACGCGCTGTGGGACGGGCTGTTCGAGGTCACGGAGGACACGGAGGACATCGAGGGGCTTCAGGAGCGCCTGGACGCCTACTTCGACCTGGTGCGCGGGGACACCGAGGCCGACGCGGGCGACCGGGCCCGCGAGGCGTACATGGCGTCCTGGGTGCGCGCGGCGGTGGCCCGCAGGGGCGGGCGGCCGGTACTGGTGGTGACGGGCGGCTTCCACCGCCCGGCGCTGCGGACGCTCGCGGCCGAGGGCACGACGGACTGGCCCGAGGTGCCCGAACCGCCCGAGGGGGCGCTCGGCGGGAGTTTCCTGGTGCCGTACTCCTTCCGGCAGTTGGACGCGTTCGGCGGCTACCAGTCGGGGATGCCGTCGCCGGGCTACTACCAGCGGCTGTGGGAGAGCGGGGCGGAGGCCGCCGCGGGCGAGCTGACGCGCGCGGTCGCCGAGCGGCTGCGCGGACGCGGGGTCCCGGTGTCCACGGCCGCGCTGGTGGCGGCGCGTGCACTCGCGCAGGGGCTGGCGCTGATGCGCGGGCATCCGTACGAGACCCGGGTGGACGTGCTGGACGGGCTGGCGGGCGCGCTGATCACGGACGATCTGGACCGGCCGCTTCCGTGGACGACCCGGGGCACGCTGCACGCGGGCACGCATCCGGTGGTGGCCGAGATGGTCGCCGCCTGCACCGGTACGGCCGAGGGGAGGCTGCACCCCGGCACACCGCTGCCCCCGCTCGTGCACGACGTGACCGAACGGCTCGCCCGGCTGGGTCTCGCCGACGCCGAGGACCCCGTCCGGCTGGACCTCACCGACCCGGGCGGCCTGGAGCGCAGCCGGGTGTTGCACCGGTTGCGGGTTCTCGGCGTCCCCGGCTTCACCCGGGTCTCCGGACCGGCCGACGGCGCGGACCCGGTGTTCACCGAGCGCTGGGAGCCGTCGCCCTCGGCCGGGCGGGAGGCGGCGCTGATCGAGGCGGGCGCCTACGGGGCGCGGCTGGAGGAGGCGGCCTCGGTGCTGCTCGCCGAGCGCGCGCGGACGGCCGGGACGGACGCCGGGCCGCTGGCCGGGCTGCTGTTCGACGCGGTGCTGTGCGGGGTGGGCCCGCTCTCCGCCGATCTGCTGGACACGCTGGCGGACCAGGTCGGCCAGGTCCGCGAACTCGGCCCGCTCGGTGAGGTGCTGGCGACCGCGCTGGGGCTGTGGCGGCACGACCGGGTGTTCGGCGTGGCCCGCGGCCCGGTCCTGGGCGCGGTCGTCGCGGGCGCCGTACGGCGGGCGCTGTGGCTGGCGGAGGGCCTGCACGGCAGCGGCGGCGGCGTGGACCTCGGCAGACTGCGCGCGCTGACGGCCGTACGGGACGCGCTGCTGTACGCGCCCGAGGCGGTGCCGATCGCCCGGGAGGCCGCTGCCGAGGCCGCCGCCCGTATCGCCGGGGACCCCGGCGCCCCGCAGGATCTGCGGGGCGCGGCCTGCGGGCTGGGGTGGGCCCTGGGCGGTACGGCCGATCCGGCGGCGACGGTACGGGCCCTCGCCCCGGACGCCCTCGGCGACTGGCTCGCCGGGCTGTTCGCGGTGGCCCGGGAGGAGGTCGGCCGGGGCGAGGGCACACTGGTCGACGTACTGGACGACATCGTGGCGGCGATGCCGGAGGACACCTTCTTCGCCGCGCTGCCCGCCCTGCGCCAGGCGTTCGCCTTCTTCCCGCCCCGCGAACGCGAGGCCGTCGCCGCGCACCTGCTGGAGCGCCGGGGCCGGGCCGGCTCCGCCCGATCCCTCCTCCGCACCACCGCCGACCCCCTGCGACTCGCCCGCGCCAAAGCCCTGGAGGCCACGGTGACCGACCTCCTGACCCGCCATGGCCTGAGGACGCCGCACCCCGACGAACACACCACCGGCCCAAGGACGCCGCGCCCCGACGAACACACCACCGGCCCGAGGGCGGGACGATGAGCACGCCACGGCCCGAGGACGGCCCGATGAGCACGCCACGGCCCGAGGACCGCCCCATGAACACCCCCGACCCCACGCTGGAGCGCTGGCGGCTCATCCTCGGTTCGCCGGCCGAGAGCTGCACCGGCCCCCTGCACGGCGCGGCGGCCGAGCGGGACTCCGCGCTCGACTGGCTGTACGGAAGGGACGAGGACCTGCGTCGGCGCGGGGTGCGCAAGCCCGGCGGTTCCCGGGTGGGCGGTACCGGACCCTCGCAGGTCACCGCCGTGGACTGGCTGGACGACATCCACCGGCTGTTCCCGAAGGAGACGGTGGAGCGGCTGGAGCGGGACGCGGTGGAGAGCTACGGCGTCCATGAGATCGTCACGGACCCGGACGTGCTGGCCCGGGTCGAGCCCAGCCAGGCACTGCTGCGGGCCGTCCTGCGCACCAAGCACCTGATGAACCCCCAGGTGCTCGCCGCCGCGCGCCGGATCGTGGACTCCGTCGTCCGGGAGCTGATGGAGCGGCTGCGGCCGGAGGTCCGTCAGGCCTTCACCGGTGCCCGTTCCCGCCGTCCGAGCCGGCTCCCGCTGGCCCGGGACTTCGACCACCGGGCGACCATCCGCGCCAACCTCGCCCACTACCAGCCC
The DNA here is from genome assembly GCF_055657065.1 of Streptomyces sp. NPDC110618. NCBI lineage: Bacteria > Bacillati > Actinomycetota > Actinomycetes > Kitasatosporales > Streptomycetaceae > Streptomyces > Streptomyces sp. NPDC110618. The sequence goes on from NZ_JBVKBN010000020.1 coordinate 95,970, forward strand.
GAGGAGCGGCGCATCCTCATCCAGCGCCCGCACTTCCACGCGCGCACGCGGCGCCGACTCGACCAGTGGCAACTGGTGCTGCTGGTCGACCAGTCGGGCTCGATGGCGGGTTCCGTGATCCACTCCGCGGTCACCGCGGCCTGCCTGTGGAGCCTGCCGGGCCTGAAGACCCATCTCGTCGCCTTCGACACCGAGGTCGTGGACCTCACCTCGGAGGTGTCCGACCCCGTGGAGCTGCTGATGGGGGTGCAGCTCGGCGGCGGCACCGACATCGCGCGGGCCGTGGACTACGGCGCGGGGCTGGTGGAGAACCCGCGGCGGACGATCGTCGCGATCGTCTCGGACTTCTTCGAGGGGGGCGACCCGTACCGCCTGGTCCGTACCGTGCGCGGGCTGGTCGGGCAGGGCACCACGGTGCTCTGTCTGGCCGCGCTCGACGAGGAGGCCGACCCCGTCTACGACCGGACCCTGGCCGGGCGGCTCGCGGACGCCGGTGCCCCGGTGGGCGCGATGACGCCGGGAAAGCTGGCGGAGTTCGTCGCCGGGAAGGTGGGCCTGTGAGCCGCGCCGACCTGCTGGCCCTGACCCCCGAGACGCTGGTCTCGCTGGCCAACCGGGGGCTCGTCAAGCGCGCCGAGAAGGACCTCGCGGCGGGCGCGGGCCCGGAGGTGACCGTCGCCGACGACACCACCGTGATCGGCCGTTTCCCCGACGGCACCGTCACCGCCCTGCCGCCGGGCCGGGGCCTGGACGGGGCGGAGTGCGGCTGCGCGGCGGCGGGGATCTGCCGGCACCGAATCTGCCTGGTGCTGGCGTACCAGCGGAGCACGGAGGGCGGGGAGCGGACGGAGTTCGTGGACTGGTCCCCGGGCGAGTGCGACGACGAGGCGCTGGAGGCGGTGCTGGGCCGCCCCGCCCTGCACGCCGCCCGCCGCACCCTGGACCGCGGCTACACCGCCCGCCTGCACCGCCCCACCCCGGCCGACCCGACCCCCCGGGCCGAACTGCCCACGTGCACCGTCCGTTTCCCGGTCCCGCACGAGCCGGGCTACGCCCTCACCGACGCCGCCGACGACCTGCGCGGCGAGGTCGTGGCGCTGGCGGTGTGGGCGTTCCGCACGGCGGACGCCGAAGAAACGAACACCGAAAAGGAAGACGCCGAAGGACGGGACACCGAGGTCAGTGTCGGTGGCCGCACCGCTCCGAGCGGCCGGGGCGAACAGGCGCTGCGGTCCGCGCTGGCGCTCGCCGACGACCTGCTCCTCGACGGAGTGCCCCAGGCGGGCCCGGTGTTCGCCGGTTCCCTCGGCCGGGCCCGGGACACGCTGGCCTCGGCGGCGCTGCACTGGCCGGCCGGCGCGGTCGCGGAGCTGGTCGAGCAGCTCGCCGCGTACGCGGTGCGCGGTGCCCGGTACGACCCGGAGCGCGTGGCCCGGCTGCTGACCGAGCTGCACGCCCGGCAGCGGGCCGCCGCCCTGGACCCGGTCGGGGTGCTGGGCACGAAGGAGGCGCCGCAGACCCCGCTGCGCCGGGTCCGTCTGGTGGCGCTGGGCTGCAGGATCGGCGGCACCGACCGGGACCGCACCGCCGAGGTCTGCTTCGCGCACCCGGAGGCGGGTGTCGTCCTCGTACTGCGCCGCAGCTGGGACGTGCCGGAGGACCAATCCCCCACCGGCCACGACCTCGCCGCCCGCCGCGTCCTCGGCTCGTCCCTGCGCGCGCTGGCCGCCGCGAACGTCGTCAGCGAGCACACCGCCCGCGCCGCCGACCGTACGGTGACAATCTCCCGCGGCCGGGTCTCGTCCACCAGTGTCACGCCTGTGGGCACGGCCTGGCTCGACCTGCCCGCGCCCCTGCTCCTGAAGGACACCGCGGCCCATCTGAAGACCCTGGCCGGGCGTCCACCGCGGCTGATCCGCCCGCGGGTGGAGGCGGAGTCGGTGCACGTGGTGGAGATCGCGGCCGTGGGCCCGGCCAGCTACGACCCCGCCGCTCAGCGCCTGGAGGCCGTGGCCCACGACCCGGCGGGCAACGAGGTCCTGGTCCGCGCCGACCACGACCCCCTGTGCCCGGCCCGACTGGACGCCCTGGCCGAGGCGCTGGACGGCAGCCGCGACGGACCCCGCTGGATCAGCGGCGTGCTGACCCGCGACCACGGCCGCACGGTCCTGGAGCCGCTCGCCGTCCTCACCGCCGGGGGCGTCGTCGTCCCCGACCTCGCCCCCGGCGACGGCGACACGGCACTCACCCCTGCGGCCCGCCGTACGACCGACCCCCTCACCCACGCCATGGAGTCGGCCCTGCGCGCCCTCGCCGAGGCCGCCCACCACGGCCTGCGCCACCTCTCCCCCACCGCCCGCACCCGCCTCGCCGACCGCGCGACCGCCCTGCGCCGCACCGGCCTGCACACGGCGGCCGGACTGCTCGACGACCTGGCGGACCGCTTGGGCAGGGACAGCGTGGGCGCGGCCGTCCCCGCCTGGGTGGACGCCCGGATCCACCTGGTGACGAGCCTGGAACTGCACCAGGAGGGCGACGCCTGACCTACAGCCCGAGGCGGGCCTGCTCCTCCTCCACGATCCGCCGGGCCAGCTCGGTGTCGGACACGTCGACGGCGTCCGGGGTGGCTTCGGCGACGGAGCTGCGGCGGGCGTAGGCGTCGAAGAGGCGGGTCTTCTCCCGCAGGATGCGTTCCAGGCGTTCGTCCACGCCGCCGGTGGCCAGCAGGCGGTGCACATGGACCGGCCGTACCTGGCCCATGCGGTGGGCGCGGGCCACGGCCTGGTGCTCGATGGTCGGCTTGATCTGCGGTTCGCAGATCACGACGGTGGAGGCGGCCTGCATGTTCAGGCCGACACCGGCCGCCTGGATCTGGGCGAGCAGTACCGCGGGGCCGGGTGTGGCGGAGAAGTCGTCGACGAGTTGCTGCCGCCGTGTCGCGGGCACGCTGCCGGTGAGCGGGCCGAACACCGGGGGTGCGTCCTTGGTCCCGGTGGTGAGGGCGTCCTCGACCACGCCCAGGACATCGCGGAAGTAGGAGAAGACCACGGTCTTCTGCCCGTTCTCGCCGGCCTCCTGGACGATCTCGCGGAGCCGGCCCAGCTTGGCCGACTTCTCGGGTCGCAGATAGGCGGCCCGGCGCATGGCCATGAAGTTGCCCGCGCGCACGGCCTCCCGGTACGCCTCCTCGTCCGAGGCGCTCAACTCCTCCCACTCGTCGGTCTGCTGGAGGCTGGGGAGTTCGGTGAGCACGTCGTCCTGGTTGCGGCGCAGGTAGACGGGGGCGACGGCCTTGCGGAAGGCGACCGAACCGGCGCGCGCGTCGCCCTCGTCGAGGGATTCGGCGACGCCCGGGTCGAGCATCGCGACCAGGTTGCGGAACTCCACGACCCGGTTCTCCATGGGGGTTCCGGTCATGAACAGGGCGCGCTCGCAGCGCTCGGCCCACAGCGCGACCGCCTGGGACCGTTTGGCCTTGGGGTTCTTCACCGAGTGCGCCTCGTCGACGACGAGCAGGCCGACCTCGCCGCCGCCCGGCGCGGGAAAGCCGCGCAGCGCGTCGAAGGTGGTCACCGCGACCCCGCCCCGCCCCTTCCAGTCGGCGAAGGCGCCGTGCCGGTCGGGGCCGTGCAGCACGCTGACCCGCAGCGCGCTGCGGGACTCCACCTCCCGCGTCCAGTTGACCAGCACGCTCGCCGGGCAGACGACCATGAAGTGGCTCTGCCCCTCCGCGGCGAGGTGGGCGAGCACGGCGATCGCCTGGATGGTCTTGCCCAGGCCCATCTCGTCGCCGAGGACCACCTTGCGCTGGGCGAGGGCGAAGCGCGCGCCGAACGCCTGGTAGCCGCGCAGGGAGACCCGCCGATGGGTGTCGTCGAGGTCCTGGGACCGCACGCGCTCGGCGATCTCCTCGGGCAGGAAGCCCTGCGCGGCGGCCGCGTCGGGGGACCGTCCGGAGATCTCGGCGAGCAGGCTGTAGTACTCGGCGGAGCGCAGCTCGAAGTCCACCCAGGCGGCGATGTCGGAGTCGGGCCCGCGCAGCAGGTCGACCGACGCCTGGGCGAACCGCTCGGCCGCCCGCGCCCGTTCGGCCTCCTCCAGCAGGGACCGGATGCCGGCGACGGCGGCCAGCGCGCGGGCCTTCTTCTCCCGCCCGGCCAGCAGCATCCGCCAGCGTCCGGCGGCGGGCGCGGCGTCCGCGAGCAGCGGGTCGAGGCGCTGGGCGAGGGTCGTGGCCCCGGCGACGGCCCGGCGGGTGTCGTCGCCCGCCTCCACCAGGACGTGCAGGGCGGTGACCAGGGCGGTGGTGGCGGGTTCGGGCCGGTCCACGTCGATGTGGACGGCGACCGTCTCGTGCACCGCGTCGGCGAGCCTGCGGGCGGCGGCGAGCATCTGGTCGACGGTGCGCTGTCCGACGCCGGGGATCTGCCGCAGCCGGTAGGGCCCCGCGTCGAGTACGGCGCCCACCGTGCGCAGTCCGCTGTCCTGGACGCCGCCCAGCCGGAGCCGTCCCTCGGTGACGTCCTGGAGGCGGGCCACCGGGATGGCGTCGAGCCCCCGGCGTACCTCCGCGTCATGGAGCGGCGCCAGGGCCGCCCGTACCGCCTCGACGGCCCTGTCGTGATCGGCGACCAGGGTGCGCGCCGCCTCGTTCAGCCGCGTCCCCCTGGCGACAACGCCCCGCTCCTCGCGCCCCACGGTCCTTCCACCCCTCACTCACGGTCCCCGCATCCTCCCACCGGGGCGCGGGTGCGCGTGGCCGGATCTATGCGCTCGCGGAGCGCCGCTCGCGGCGGTTGCGCCACCAGGTGCGCAGCCACAGCACGTTCACCCCGCCGAGGGTGATCAGCACGGCCGCCGAGTCGGCGTTGCCCGCGAGTCCGTTCCCGGGACCGAGGCCCTGGACGGCCCGGACGAGCAGGGCGATGTCGACGGGCAGGGTGACGGCGGCCATGAACGCCAGGCAGAGCGCCGTACCGACGACGAGGACGACGCTGTAGACCCGGACGGCCCGGCGTTCGTGGGCGGGCAGCCGGGTGCTCGGGTCGGTGGCGCCGGGACGGCGGAGCAGGCGGCGGAGGAGGTGGCGGGCGTAGGCGCGGCCGTCGCCGTACAGGTCCCGGCAGCCGGTGAGGTCCTGGAGGACGAAGTACAGGTCGGTGCGGGTGAACACCAGGCACTGGAAGGGCAGCGGGAGCAGGGCCAGCAGGAGGGCGGCGGCCAGGAGGTCGTGGGCGGTCGTGCCCGGGTCCGTGCCGGTGAGGACCAGGACCAGGGCGGAGGCGACGGACAGGTTCAGGGCGATGCCGGACAGGTACGCGGTCAGGCGGTGGCGGCGCGGGGCCAGTTCGATGCCGCTGATGTCGGTCTGCATGACGAGGAACTGCAGCCGGGTGCCGAGGCGCATCCGGCCCGGCACGCCCGCGGCCCGCGCGGTCACCAGGTGCGCGAGTTCGTGGGCCAGCAGCAGCGTCCATCCGGCCGCCGCCCCGGAGAGCAGGACGACGCTGCCGTGCGGGCTCCACAGCAGGTCGCGGTAGTGGGGTATCAGGTCGGGGCGGCGGAACAACGTGATGACGGCGGCCGTCAGCAGGGCCGCGACCAGCAGCGGGAGCGCCGGGTGCAGGGCGAGGCGGACCTGGTGGGGGCGCAGCCGGGGCAGGGTCGCGCGCGGCGGCGCGGGGTCCGGGAGCGGGCGGTCCCCGATCCGGGCCACGAACCCGAGGGCGGCCAGGTCCCGGACGAAGTCGGTGAGCGCGAACTCCTCCCCGGTCTCCGCCCGCAGCACCTGAGCCGTACGGGCCACGGTCAGCCCCTGGCCCAGGAGTTCCACCGCGCGGGCCCCGACCGGGGGCAGGGCGACGAAGGTGCGGGTCGCCATCCGGCCCACGATCCACTCGTCCCGGTCCCGCCGCACCGCGAGGTCGTGCAACGCGACGCGGGTGGAGGCCTCGACGGGCGGGTTCTCGGTCACGGCCCCGGTCATGCCGGTTCCGTCCGGCAGGCGGGGCAGTCGGGGCGCCGGTCCGCGCGCTGCGCCACCGGGTCGCCGGGCACCATCAGGTTGAGGCCGAACCGGCAGCCGGGCTCGATCCGGGGCACGCCGCTGAGCAGGGCGAGCGCGGCGTGCGCGAGGAGGCCGCCGGACAGGCTCGCGGTCACGGCGTTGACCGGGTTCCACGGCATCCGGGGCGAGGCGACGTCCTCGTCCTGGCCGGGCGCCAGCCGCAGCTCGCGGCGCTCGGCCTCGGCGGCGCGCAGACACTCCCAGCAGGCGCCCTCGCCGGGCACGAAGACCCCGACGCTCACCAGGGGCCCGCGGTACCCGGCCTCGGCCCACGGGACACCCAGGTCGAGGCAGACCCGGTTGGCCCAGCGGCGGATGTCGGAGGGGCGGTCGGCGGCCAGGAGCAGTACGTCGTACGCGGCGCCCTTCAGCAACTCCGCCAGATCCGTCGGCCCTCGCACCTCCCCGCGCTCGCCGGTGATCGCCGGGTGCGGGTTCAGGGCGCGCAGGGCCGTCAGGGCCGCGTCGATCTTGGGGGTGCCGAGGTCCGCGTCCCGGAAGAGGGTCTGCCGGTTGAGGTTGGAGAGCTCCACCACGTCCGGTTCCACGCAGTGCAGCCGCCCCACTCCGGAGGCCACCAGGTCGCGGGCGGCGGCTCCGCCGGTGCCGCCGACGCCGATCAGCAGGACCCGGGCCCGGCGCAGCAGCAGTTGCGGCTCCCAGGGGCTGGAGCGCGGCCGGAGGTCCATCCAGCGCTGGAGGGTCATGCTCCGGCTGTACCGCTCGCGTTCGGCGGCGGTGAGCTCCTCCGGGGGCGGGGCGCCGGCGTCCTCTACGTACCCGGCCTCGGTCAGGTCGGCCATCGCCTGCGCTATGTCGGCGGCGGGCAGCCGCAGTCCGGGGTGGCGGCGGGAGACCTCGGCGACGACCTGGGCGGTGTCGCGGGTGCCGTCCATGGCCTCGACGAGGGTCCACACCCAGCCGTCGGGATCCTTCACCTCGGCCCCGATGCCGTAGACGACGCTGCCGATGCGCAGGTTGCCGTCGACCGTGCGGTACGCCCGGTGCTCGGGCTTGATCCGGGGCCGCCGCATCTCGTCCACCGTCACTTTCGCGCCAATCTCTTCATCCCCAACTGCCCCGGAAACAACGGACATTGACAACAGTGACCGGATGCGCGAACTCTTGCAAGAGCACGATCAACCGCACGCCACAGCCACCAACGGGAGGACAGGCATGCCGAACAAGATCGAGATTCGTCCGCTGGACAAGAAGGAGACCACCGGCGACAGCGGTGGCAACGGCGGTTCCTGACCCGACTTCGGTGATGGACCGCTACCCCACGGTCGCGGACGTCACCGACTCGGCGCGGCGGCTGGTCACCCGGTTCCCGGGGGCCGGCCGCCTGCGCCGGATCGGGACCTCCCGCGCGGGCCGTCCGCTGTGGATGCTGTCCGTGGGACACGGCCCCCGGCACGTCCTGGTGGTCGCCCGTCCGCACCCCGACGAGCCGGTCGGCGGCGCCACGGCGCTCGCGCTGGCGGAGCGGGTGGCCCGCGGCGACGGGCTCACCCCGGCGACCGATCCGGCCCTCGTCACCTGGGACATCGTGCTGTGCCTCGACCCGGACGGCGCCGCGCTGACCGAGGGCGTCGAGGAGGCGACGGCGACCCTGAAGGGCTACTACGGCACCGCCTTCCGCCCAGTCGCGGCGGAACAGCCGGAGTGGGCGCCGATCGAGTCCCGGCAACTGCCGGAGAGCCAGGCCCTGTTCGAGGTCGTCGACGAACTGCGCCCGGTCCTGCAGTGCTCCCTGCACAGCGTGGACGCGGGCGGCAGCTGGGTCCAGCTGACCCGCGAACTGCCCGGACTCGCCTCCGCGTTCGCCGAGTCGGCCGCCGCGCTGGGCCTGCCGCTCCAGCACGGCACGTACGACGCCCTGTACTGGGACAACCCCAGCCCCGGCATCCATGTGCTGCCCCCGCCGGGCAGCAGCGCCCGCCTGGCGGCCGGGTCGGAGAACTTCGACCGTTCCACCTGGTGCGCGCCGTCCCGGTACGGCGGAGTCACCGCGATCGTCGAAGTCCCCATGTGGGCCACCGACCTGGCCGACGACCGGACCCCGCACCCGGACCCCGCGACCGCCCTGCGCGACCTGTCCCGCCTGGTCCGCGACGGCGGACGCCAGGTGACCGCGATCTTCGACAAGGCCCGCGCCTTCCTGCCCCCGCCCGAGGAGAACGCCCTCTGCCGGGTCCTGGAGTGGATGGCGGACGACCTCTACGACCTGGTCGCCGACTCCTGGACCCCGCTGGCCGAGCGGTCCGACCCCGCCCTGACCAGGGCCGACATCTGCGCCCTGGACGTGGTGGCCCGCCGCCAGCCGCTGCGCGCGGCGGGCCTGCTGCTGCGCCTGCTCGCCCGCTCCGACGACCGGGCCGCCCCGGCACTCCACCAAGAACTGGACGCCCTGTTCACCGTCTGGGCCACGGACTTCGCGCAGGCCCTGCGGCTGCGCCGGGTGCCGGTGAGCCACCAGGCGGAGCACCAGACGCGGACGGTACTGGCCGCGGCGGACAGCGCGCTGAAGCTCACACCGGCGCCCCGGTGAACACGCCGGCGTGGTCCCGGGCCCATTCCGTGAGGGTCCGGGGCTCCCGCCCGGTCAGCGCCCGGACCGTCCCGGTCACCTCCGCGCAGGCCCCTTCCCGCAGCTTCCCGAAGAGCGCCGCCACACCCTCCACCAGCCACTCCGGAGCCCCCGAGGCGGCCAGGCCCGCGCGGGCGGCCTCGTCGGGTACGTCGACGTACCCGACCTCCCGGCCCGTCACCTCCGACAGCACCGCGGCGACCTCGCCGTAGGTCACCGACTCCGGGCCGGTCAGCGTGTACGTACGGCCCTCGTGGCCGTCCTCCGTGAGCAGGACCGCCGCGGCCGCGCCCACGTCCGCCGGGTCGGTCATCGCGATGCGTGCCGTGCCCGCCGGGGCGATCAACTGCCCGCTCGCGGCGACCCCTTCGGCCGCCGCGAGCAGGTTGGACATGAGGTACCCGGAGCGCAGGCACACCGCGGGCACCCCCGAGGTGCGCAGGTGCTGCTCGATGCGGCCGTGCCAGTCCCAGAAGGCGAGGTCCGAGCCGATCTCCACGCGCGGGGAGGAGAGTTTGACCAGGCGCGGCACCCACGCGGTCGAGGCCGCGTCGATCACCGCGGTCTCGTGGGCGACCTTGTCCGGGCCGTCCGCCGAGGTGAGGAACACGGCGTCCACGCCCCGCAGCGCCGCGCGCAGCGACGCCGGATCACCGAAGTCGCCCACGGCCAGACCGACTTCGTCGCCCAGCGTCCGCCGCGCCCGCTCGGCGTCCCGTACGAAGGCCCGTACGGAAGCGCCGCGGTCGCGGAGCGCGGTCACGACCGTGCGGCCGACGTTGCCGGTCGCTCCTGTCACCAGCACGGTGCGCATCACAACTCCCTTCGTCAGGCCGGTACTTCCACGCCCGCGGGGGCGAAGAAGCTGTGCGGGGGCGCCGTTCCGGCGACCACGCTCGCGAAGTGGTCCATGCGCTCCCGGTTCCCGAGCGCGTCCGCGAGCAGCCGGGCGGTGTCGTCCGGCGGGGGTGCCAGCGTGGCGAGCTGGGTCGTGAACTCGTACATCTCCGACACGTGCGCGTCGCGCGCCTCCTGGAAGGCGGACAGGGCGTCGGCGAAGGAGCGGCGCCCGGTGAACACGTCGTCCAGCGCGTCGGCGCACGCCTCGGCGTCCCGGAAGGCGTCGCTGATGCCCTGCGCGGTGATCGGGTCCTTGGTGTACCCGGCGTCCCCGACCAGCACCCAGCCCGGCCCGTGGGGCACCCGGAAGAAGTTGGGGACGGCCCCGCCGAGGAACGGCTCCGCGCGCCGGGCGGAGCGGACCCGCTCGGCGAACTCCGGGACGAGGTCCAGGGTGGCGAGGAAATTGGCCTCGACGTCCGCCCGGTACGCCCGCGCCTCGGCGTACGGCCAGCCGACGATCACCACGGTCAGCCCGTCGTTGGTGGGGATGGTCCCCCAGCCCCGGTCGGGCCGGGCGCACGTCTCGAAGCCGGTCAGCGGCAGGTCGGCCCAGTACGAGTAGTAGGCGTACGCCAGCCTCGGCTTCTCCCGGTAGGTCCGCGCGCCGACCGCCCGGGCCACGTGCGAGCCGCGCCCGTCGGCGCCGATCACCACGCGGGCCCGTTCGACGGACCGTGCGCCGTCCTTGCCGTGCCCGCGGACCCCGACCACGGTCCCGTCCTCGGTCAGCACCTCGTCGACGTTGAAGCGGTCCCGCACCTCCGCGCCCGCCTCGGCGGCGGCCTCCACCAGGATCGCGTCGAGCACCCGGCGCCGCGGCGCGTACCCGGCCCCGGTCCCGTCGTACGGGCGGGGGCTGCCGGTGAGGGTGAACGGCCCGAAGTCGAAGGAGTACGTCGTGATCGGCGGGCAGCCGGTGGCGCGCACCCGGTCGAGCAGTCCCCAGCGGGTCAGGGCGGCCACGCCGGGCGGGTGGATCATGTGGGTCGAGACGGTGTCGCTGGGCAGTTCGGCGCGGTCGGCCAGCAGCACCCGGTAGCCCTTGCGGGCCAGCAGCATCGCGGTCGGGGCACCCGCGCAGCGGGCTCCGACGATGACGGCGTCGTAGGTGGTGGACATGGCGTCCTCCTCTTCTCGGCCGGGTCCAAGCGGCTAGGTGTCCGAGCCTTGCCGGGTGACCGTTCCGGGAGCGTTCCTCAGCCGTTCCGGGCGGGGTGCCGCCGGGTCACCTCCGTCCTGTCGAGCCGCTCGCGCACCCGAAGGGCCGTGGGCCGCCAGACCACGGCCGCGCCGCCCATGGTCAGCAGCCGCTCCGCCGCCCACCGGGCCCGTTCCGCGTCCCCGGCCCGCTCGGCGGCGCCCATCAGGATCCGGTGCAGTACGGCGGACATGCCGGGTGCCTGCTGCATGCCGCCCATCCGGACGATCGCCTGACGGCAGCGCCGTACGCCCTGGGCCGTACGGCCGTCGAGTACGTCCGTATAGCCAAAGAGCGCCTCCGCCGGGAGCCGTACGTGGGGCGCCGGGTCGTCCAGCGCGGTGAGTTCGCGCAGGTGGGCGCGGAGCGCCCGGTCGTCCCGCATGTCCAGCGCGAGCAGCGAGGCGAAGATCAGGCAGACGGCCTTGCTGTACTGGTGCCCGGTCTCCTCCGCGTACGCCAGCGCGGCGTCGCGGGCCCGTTCGGCGGCCTGCGGGCGGCCCATGAACCAGAGCGTGTTCGCCAGCCTGCTCTGGCACACCACCCGCGGGTCCTGGGCGTAGCGGAGCAGGTGGACGGCGCGCTGCCGGGGGCGGTAGCAGCGGATGGCGCGGGCGAAGTTCTCGCGGGCGGTGTCGAAGCGGGCCTGCCAGAACGCGGCGATGCCGAGCACGTACGACCCCTCGACGACGAGCACGTCGTCGCCCGACTCGCGGCCAAGGGCGAGGAGTTGGCCGCCGTAGCGCTCGGTGGCGGCGAAGTCGGAGGCGACGGTGGCGGCGACGGCCAGGGAGCGCAGCAGCGGCGGGGCGGGGTCGGCGCCGAGCCGCGCGGCGAGTTCCAGGGCGCGGGTGTGGGTGGCGGACATGCGGGGGCCGGAGTAGCCCTCCACCTGGCCGAGCGGTCCGGGCAGCGCCGTGAGCAGGTCCAGCTCCAGCCGGTCGCGTTCGGGGGAGGCGGGCCGCTCGCGCAGCAGGCGCAGCATGCGGTCGAGCAGGGCCACGGCCTCGGCGTTGGCGTGCAGCCGGCAGGCGGCGTCGGCGGCGCGCAGCGCCCAGGGCACGGCGGTGACGATGTCGCCGGCGCGCTGGTAGTGGTCGGCGATCTGGCCGCACACCTCGTCGGGGGTGGCCTCCTGCGGCCGGGAGAGCACGTCGGCGACCCGGCGGTGGTGGTGCCGGCGCATTGCCGGGCTGACCGAGGCGTAGGCCACCTCGCGGATCTTCTCGTGCGCGAAGTCGTACGCGTCCAGGCCCTGTTCGCGGATGACGCGGCGCCGCCACAGCTCGTCGAGGCCCGCGACCAGGGTCGCCTCGTCCACGTCGGCGGCGGCGCCCAGCACATCGGCGGTGAACTCCCGCCCGACGGTGGCGGCCACCCCCAGCAACTCTCCTGCTCCGGCCGACAGTTGGGCCAGCCGCGCCTCGATCACGGCCTGTACGCGAGGGCTGAGCCGGCCCGCGCGCAGGGCCTCGATCAGGAAGAGCGGGTTGCCCTCGGCCTCGGTGTGCAGGCGGTCGACGTCGACGCCCTCCCCGGCGATCCGGCGGGCCAGCGCCGCGGTTTCCTCCCGCGACAGCGGGCCCAGCTCCAGCACCTCGGCCCGGCCGAGCGCCCGCAGCCCGCCGAGCAGTTCGTGCAGCGGGTGCCCGCGGTCCGTCTCCTCCGGCCGGGCCGTCCCCACCACCAGCAGCGGGAAGTTCGGCTCGGCGCGGGCCAGGAAGTGCAGCAGGCGCAGCGACTCCCGGTCGAAGCGGTGCAGGTCGTCGGCGAGCAGTACGACCGGACGGCCCGCCGCCTCCAGCACCCGGGCGACGGCCCCGAACAGGCGCTGGCGCTGCTCGTCCTCGGGAAGCGTCTCGGGCGGCTCGTGGGCGCCCAGCTCGGGCAGCAGCCGCGCCAGCTCCTCCCGGAACGCCGTCTCCAGCCGGTCCAGGGCGGGCCCGAGCCCGGGGGCGCGCAGCCAGGCGACGACGGGCGCGTAGGCGAGTCCGCCCTCGGCGGCGTGCGCCCGCGCGACCGCCGTGACGGCGTGCCGCCGGTCCGCCCACGCCACGAAGTCCTCGGCCAGCCGGGTCTTGCCGATGCCGGGCTCCCCGGTGAGCAGCACCAGCACCGGCCGCCCGGCCGCCGCCGTACGCCACGCCTCGGACAGCCGCCGCCGCTCCGCCTCCCGCCCGACCAGCCGGGGCGAGCCGCCGTGCCGCGGCGGGTCGGGCCCCTCGACGGCCAGCAGCCCGGCGTAGGCGGCACGGGTCGGCGCGGACGGGGCGACCCCCAGCTCACGCTCCAGGGAGGAGACGCAGGCGTGGTAGGCCCGGACCGCGCGCGCCCGGTCGCCGAGCGCGTAGTAGGCCCGCATCAGCTCCCGGTACGCGGACTCCCGCACCGGGTCCTCCCGGACCAGCCGCTCCAGCACGTCGGCCGCGCCGCGCTGGTCGTCCGCCGCGTGCAGCAGGACGCCCAGTTCCTCCAGGGCGTCGGTGAAGCGCCCGCGCAGCCGCTCCCGCTCGGCGACGGGCCAGGGGTCACCGCAGTCGGCGAGCAGGTCCCCGGTGTAGAGGGCGACGGCGTCGGCGAGCGCGGCGGCCCGGTCCGCGCGTGCCGTCGTACGGGCCCGCTCCAGGTGCCGCTCGAATTCCTCGGCGTCGAGCAGGCACCCGGCTCCGGCCCGCCACGCCACGGTGCGCGGGGTGAGCTCCAGTACCTGCTCGACCTCGGGAACGGTGTGCCGCAGCCCGTGCAGGAGGTGCCGCAGATTGGTCCGGGCCTGCGCCTCGCTCGACTCCGGCCACAGCACCCCGGCCAGGTGCTGCCGCGCGTGCGCGCCGCCGCGGTGCAGCACCAGGTACCCCAGCAGCGACTCGGCCCGCGCGGAGCCCAGCCGCCACTCCGGCCCGCCGACCCGACGGATCCGCAGCCGGCCCAGCACCTGCACACGCACCGCAGCTTCCCGCACACCAGCAGTGTCCCGCGCGGAGGGCGGGCTTTCCTGTCAGCCGGTCAAGGTGAACCGCTGGGCGTCGGAGCCGTCGCAGGCTCGCTGGGACAGCCGGGCCCCGTTGGCGGTGGACCCGTTGTCGACGGCGAGGCACTTCCCGCTGTGCCGGGCGACGAACCGGTACCGGCCACCGCTCCCAGCGGCCTCGGGCCGCCACTGCTGGTTGCTGTTGCCGACGTATGTCCACAGGTGGACCTTGGTCCCGTCGCCGGTCGCGCCGGGGCCGCCGTCGACGTCCCATACCCGCCCGTTGAACTGGTTGACCACCTGGTAGTAGCCGTCACCCGTGGGCCTGAGCTGCCACTTCTGGTTCGTACCCGTGGTGCAGGCCCACTGCTGCAGGGCGGTGCCGTCACCGGTGCCCCAGTCGGCGGCGTCCAGGCAGGCGCCGCTGCCGGCGTTGGCCACCCGGTACCAGGCGGCGGGGTCGAGGGGCCCCTGCGGCCCGCCGTCGCCGCTCCAGACGACGGTGGCGACGGCCCCGGCCGGAAGGGTGTACGCGAGCGACCGGCCGCCCTCGGTCAGCGAGAACCGCTGCGCGGTGGCGGCGGTATTGACGACGTAGCCGGCGAAGGACCGATCCGGGTTCTGGAAGGTGACGTTCTGCACGCCTCCGGAGCCCTGGCTGGTGGAGCCGACGCGGACGGCGCCGGGCTTGATGAACTTGGTGACGTGGCCCAGGACGTAGTACTCGGCGCCCCGGGTGACCGTGCCGTTCGCGATCTCGACGACACCGTTGCAGCGGTTGGCGCAGTGCCCCTGGTGGGGGCCGCCGTTCTGGTCGAGGGCGAGGTTCCAGTTGACGACGGTCTCGCCGCCGTTGCGCATGTTGCGTACGACGAGGTTCTCGGCGTGCCACTTGAGGGTGTCGGCGAAGGTGTCGGCGGAGTCCGTCCCCGAGCACTCGGTGAAGAAGACCCGCTTGCCCGCGTCGACGATCCGCTGCTGGGCGGAGGGGTCGCCGCCGTAGCAGTGGAAGGCGGCGCCGATGATCCGCTGGACGCCCTGCGTGGAGCCGAAAACCTCCAGCGGGTAGTTCGGGTGGTCCCAGTTGTGGTCGTAGGCGAGGAGGTTGGTGGGCAGACCGTTGGCGGTGAGCGTCCGGTCGAGGACCTTGAGGAACGCCGCCTGTTCGGCCGAGGTCATCGCCATCGAGGGGTACGTCGTCGCGAACTCGGGCTCGTTCTGGACGGTGAGGTCGGTGAGGGTGATGCCCTGCTGCCCGTACGCCTTGACGGCCTTGACCAGGTAGTCCGCGTACGCCTGGTAGTGGTCGGCCCTGAGGCTGCCGCCGCTCAGCGAGTTGCCGGTCTTCATCCAGGCCGGGGGCGACCAGGGCGAGCCCATGAACCGGATCTCCGGGTTGAGGGCCTGTGCCTGCTTGACGACCGGGATGATCTCCGCCTGGTCGCGGGCGATGGAGAAGGAGCCCCGGGTGTCCTCGTAGGTGTAGAAGCCGCCGGAGTTGAAGTCGGTGCTGCCGAGGGGCTGGCGGAGGTAGTTCAGCCCGATGCCCTCGGTGGGCGAGAACAGGGACTTCATCAGGTCGGCGCGCCGGTCGGCGGGCAACTGCCGGATGAGGTGGGCGGAGGCCTCGGTGACGGAGGCCCCGGCGCCGGTGAAGCGCTGGCCACGGCTGCCGGCGTCGACGCGGATGTCGACGGGCTGGACGGCGCTGTTGAACGGGACGGTCTCGACGGCGAGTTTCCGCGACCCGTCGGGGGTGGTGACCCAGACCTGGGCGGTGGGGTCGGCGGCCTGGGCCGTACCGGTGCCGACGGCCGCGGTGAGACCGGACACGGCGAGGATCAGCGCCGCGCACGCGGCGCGCGCTCTGCTGGTCGTGGGGAGGGACACGTGCGGCTCTCCTTCGGTGGGGTGACCTGACGCGAGTGGTGGTGCACCCGGTCCGCCGACGCGGATCGGACGTCGAAGGGCGGCGACATGAAAGCACACCTACTAAGTACTTAGTAAGTGATACGGCTCACACTGTCGAGGAGTGATTTCGGAAGCCGATCACCACCACCGCGGTCCACCTATGCTGAGCCGGGTGAGTGACCAGCCGGTAAGCCGTACGCACCGCAGGACGCAGCCCAGGACGCCGCGCAGCGCGGAGGCCAAGCGGCGGCAGCAGGACATCCTGCGGATCGCGATGGACACGTTCGCCGCCCGCGGCTACAACAACGCCTCGCTCCAGGAGATCGCCGACCGCGCCGGACTCACTCAGGCCGGCGTCCTGCACTACTTCCGCACCAAGGCCCAGTTGCTGACCAGCGTGCTGGAACTGCGCGACGCCGCCGACATCGAACAGCTCGGCACCGAACGCCCGCGGGGCCTGGCCTTCCTGCGCCACCTGGTCGACACCGCGTCCCGCAACGCCGAGCGGGAGGGGATCGTACGGCTGTACGCGGTCCTGTCCGCGGAGAGCGTCACCGAGGGCCACCCCGCGCAGGAGTACTTCCGCGACCGGTACGAGGGACTGCGCGCCATGGTCGTCGAGGCGCTGCGGGAGGCGTGCGAGCTGGGCGAACTCCCGGACGACACGGCGGTGACGGACACCGCGAACACCGTCATCGCCGTCATGGACGGCCTCCAGGTCCAGTGGCTGCTGGCCCCGGACCGGGTGGACATGGCGGCCTCGACGGACCGGGCGATCACGGCGCTGCTGGCGGGGCTCTCCGCCGATGTCACTGACGGCTGACGGCGACGGTGAACCCCAGGCCGATCAGCGCGACGCCGCCCGTGCCGCCGATCGCCGACATACGGCGCTCCGACCCGGCGAACCAGGACCGGGCCGCCGATGCGCACAGCCCCCAGACGGTGTCGCTGATCAGGCCGATACCGGCCGGGATCAGACCGAGGACCATCATCTGGAGCGGGATGTTCCCGGCGTCGTGGTCGACGAACTGGGGCAGGACGGCGGCGAAGAACACCAGGCCCTTGGGGTTGGTCGCGCCGACGAGCAGTCCGTCCAGGACGGTACGCAGATCACCGCGCCGTTCGTCCGCCCCGGCCGCCACCTGCGTGCGCAGCCGCCCGCGGCGGCGGAACGCCTGCACGCCCAGGTAGACCAGATACGCGGCACCCGCGAGCTTCACCGCCGTGAACACGGTGGCCGACCGCTGGACGAGGCTGCCCAGGCCGAGGGCGACGGCGAGGACGAGGGCGTAGGAGCCCAGCAGATTCCCCAGCACCGTGGCGAGCGCGGTGCGGCGGCCGTGGGCGAGCGCCCGGCCGACGACGAACAGGACGCTCGGGCCGGGGACCGCGATCACGACGAGGGACATCGCGGCGAAGGCGAGCAGGTTCTCGGTGTGCACCATGGTCCGGTGACTCCTAGCCGTGCGGGTTCGGTTCGCGGGCGACGCGTACGGTCCGGGCGCGCGGCAGTCCGGCCAGAGCGCCGGAGCCGATCCGCAGCGTGCGGTCGGGCGATCCGCCGCCGCAGTAGACGGGCCGGTCCGGCGCGCCGACCGCGACATCGATCAGACACGGCACCCCGGGCCGGTGGCTGACCGGCGGAATGCCGCCCGGGACCAGCCCCTCCGCGGTGAGCAGCTCGGGGTCCGCCGTACGCAGGCCGGACCGGCTGGTGCCGACGGCGGCGGCGAGGCGGGCGAAGTCCACCCGGTCCGGCGCGCGCAGCGCGACGAGCAGCAACGGCACCTCGGGCGCCGTGAACGCGAGCGTCTTGACGGCCTGCGCCCAGGGGAACGGCAGGGCCTGACGCTCGGCGACGGTGTGCGCGGCGGCGTGCTCGTGCACGACGTACGCGCACCCGTGAGCGTCCAGCACGGCCCGCCAGGGCGGAACGGCAGCACTCATGGCACACCACGCTTTCAACCAGGAATGGGGAGAGGACCCGGCCCCAGCCTGCTCGGCGCGGCGAGATCCGATCAACTGATTGTGAAATCCTGCAATCGTGATCACCCTGCGCTTCGCGGAGTCGGCCGAGGAGCACATCTCCTTCTCCGTCTCACCGCTGCTCGAAGCGGTCCACTCCTGGCACGTGCTCACCGACCCGGGTCACCACGCGCTGCACGTGCCGTGGGTACGCCGCTGCCGCAAGCTCCCCGCCGCGCTGCGCCGCCGGCTGCGCGAGTACGGCTTCGTCGTGGCCGACTACATCCCGGCGCTCTTCGAGGCGGGAGCCTGGGACCAGGACGCGGACTTCGCAGAGCAGCTCGCGACCGTACGGGCCCAGCCACCCGACCTCCTGGCCGTCGAACTCGCCAAGACCCTCATGGACCCGACCCGCCACTCCGCACCCGCCCTGGTCCACGACCGAGCGGCACGCGACGCGGCCCTGACGGAACTGCACCGAACGGACCCCGCCCGGTCGGCCACCCTCCGGCAGGTCCTCACCGACCCCCGCCCACCCCTGGAGGCCGCGCTCGCCGCACTGGAGGACTACTGGAGCGCGGCGTTCGCCGAGGAATGGGACCGCGTCGAACCCTCCCTCTACGAGTCGATCGCCCGCTCCGGAGCCCGGATCGCCCACCAGGGCCTGCTCCCGATGCTCCGCACCCTGGCCCCGCAGATCCGCATCGACCCCGCGGCCCGCACCCTGCGCCTGGACCGCCCGCACGACCACGACCTCACGGTCACCCCGGCCAACCCGGTCACCTTCATCGCGAGCCACTACGTCTGGCCGCACGTCCGCGTCACCTGTGACAGCCCCTGGGGCCTGCGGATCACCTACCCCGCCCTGCCCCTCGCCCCCGCCGCGGCGGCCCGCCCCGCCAGCCAGGAGGACACCCTCACCCTGCTGCGCGCCCTGGCCGCGGCCCCCCGCCTGCAGATCGTCACCCACCTCGCGGCCCAGAGCCGCACCACCCACGAACTGGCCACCCTCCTGGGCCTCTCCCCCTCGGTGACCTCCCGCCACCTCCACCAACTCACCCAGGCAGGCCTGACCACCACCCGCCGCGAGGGCTACTACGTCCTGTACTCCCTCGCCCCCGGCCGCCTGACCCAACTGGCGACGGCCCTCGCCACACTGACGGCGCCCTCGCGGGACTGACGGGACGGTGGGAGCTCCTAGCTCGGAGCCCCACGCCGCCCCGTCACAGGGGCCAGGCCGCCAGCAGGTCCGCGGGCTCGTAGACGGCATCGAGCCCCGGACAGTCCACTCCGCTGCGCGAGACCGCCACGACGGGAACCGGCTCGTCGGTGAGGGCGGCCCGGTGCCGGTGCAGGGCGGCCAGGTCGTGCCGGTCGAACGGCGACCGCTCCAGCCACTTGACGGAGCCGACGAAAAGCAGCTGCCGGGCGACCGGGGCACGGTCGGCGCCGACCAGGTCGATCTCCACGTCGTTCGTACGGGTCCAGTAGCCCCCCACGGCCGGGGCCGCGGGAAGCCGGTCGTCGGGCAGCATCCGGGCCAGCGCCTCACGGACGACCGGTTCGACCGCCCGTCCGCGCCAACTGGTCCAGTTCTCCCGCACTCGCGCCAGCGCGAGATCACCCCGCCCCCGCTCGATCTCCTCCATGGACGGTTCGAGCAGGTGCAGCCAGAACCGCATATAGGGGTCGGCCACCCGGTAGCGCCGGTCCTTCGACGGGCGCAACGAGATGGGCAGTTCACCGGCCACGATCCGCTTGCCGATCAACAGCTCCAGAGACCGCTGGAGCGGCGTGGCCCCGATCCCACCCGCCGCCCGGCCGATATTGGTGAAGGTCCGCTCACCACTGCCGATGGCCGAAAGCACGGTGCGGGCCTGAGCCTGCGGCGGGAACTCGGCGGCGAGCGATCGCTCGGCCGACACGAGCAGGGCGGACACCGGGTCCTGCAACGCCTCCCCGAGGAAGTCCCACAGTCCGGCGCCGTGCGGCCACTCGGCACAGATCAACGGCAGCCCGCCCGTGACGAGCGCGGCGTCGAAGGCGTCCGCCGGTTCCAGGCCGAGCATCTGTCCGACCTCGGCGGGGTTGAGGGGGCCGAGCACCATCTCCCGGCCGCGCTGGTGGAAGGGGCGTCCGTAGCTGTTCAGCGTCTCCATCATCGACAGGTCGGAACCGATGAGGACGAGCAGCACCGGCTTGGTCTCCAGCACCCGGTCCCAGGCCCGCTGCAACATCCCCTCGAAGGCGCCTTCGGCATCCATCAGGTAGGGCACCTCGTCGATGACGAGCACGCTGGCCCGGTCGGCGGGCAGCGCGGCGCCGAGCACGTCGAACGCCGCGTCCCAGCTCTCCGGCCGCGCGGCGGCGATCAGCCCCGCGAGCGGCAACGTCGACGCCTGGGCATCGCGGGCGAGCCGGGCCAGATCGCCGCCGGGCGACGCCCCGGTGGCGGCGTAGAACAGAAACGGCGCCCCGGACCGCTCCGCGAACCGCTCGACCAGCCGCGACTTCCCGACCCGCCGCCGCCCCCGCAACATCACACACCGCCCGGGCCGCTCCGCACCGACCCCGTCCGCCACCTTCCGCAGCTCACGCTCCAGCGTCGCGAGCTCTTGCCGCCGGCCTACGAAGTCGACCATGATCACCGCCACCTGAGAGGACACTAACTCTAATGTTAGCAACCTGAGGGTTAGTAAGCCCACTATGACCAAAAAGAGGCAACAGGCAACGACGGCGAACCGTGATTACCCATACGAGGCCGCCGACGAGATCAGGCAGGCCTTCGGTCCGACCCCCTACGAGCGGTCAGAGGACGAGCCCTTGTGCGAGGAGGCCACCGCGCACGAAGAGCAGTGGGAGACGGGCGAGGGCGGCAATTTGTCTCCCCACCTCTGAGTCCCAGGGACCGGGCATCGGTCCTCCTGCGCAGCAAAGAGCGGAGGGACCCCGTTGCGCCGGGGTTCCTCCGCCCTCTGTCAGTAGCTCTTTACGGCCGAGTCACACGTTGAAGCGGAACTCCACCACATCCCCGTCCTGCATCACGTACTCCTTGCCCTCCATGCGCGCCTTGCCCTTCGCGCGGGCCTCGGCGACCGAGCCCGTCTCGACCAGGTCCTCGAAGGAGATGACCTCCGCCTTGATGAAGCCCTTCTGGAAGTCGGTGTGGATGACTCCGGCGGCCTCGGGGGCGGTGGCGCCCTTCTTGATGGTCCAGGCGCGGGCCTCCTTGGGGCCGGCCGTGAGGTAGGTCTGCAGGCCCAGGGTGTTGAAGCCGACGCGGGCCAGGGTGGCGAGGCCGGGCTCCTCGGCGCCGACGGACTCCAGGAGTTCCATGGCGTCCTCCTCGTCCAGCTCGGCGAGGTCCGCCTCCAGCTTGGCGTTGAGGAAGATCGCCTCCGCGGGGGCGACCAGGGCGCGCTGCTCGGCCTTGAAGTCGTCGTCGACCAGCTCGTCCTCGTCGACGTTGAAGACGTAGAGGAAGGGCTTGGTGGTCAGCAGGTGCAGGTCGTGGAGGAGCTCCGAGCGCTCGGTGCCCTGGACGATGCCCTGGGAGAAGAGGGTGTCGCCGCGCTCCAGGATCTCCTTGGCCTCCTCGACGGCCTTGACCTTGGGCGCCACGTCCTTCTTGATCCGCGACTCCTTCTGCAGGCGCGGCAGGACCTTCTCGATGGTCTGCAGGTCGGCGAGGATCAGCTCGGTGTTGATCGTCTCGATGTCGTCCTTCGGCGAGACCTTGCCGTCGACGTGGACGACGTTCTCGTCCTTGAAGGCGCGGATGACCTGGCAGATCGCGTCGGACTCACGAATGTTCGCCAGGAACTTGTTGCCCAGGCCCTCGCCCTCGGAGGCGCCGCGCACGATGCCCGCGATGTCCACGAAGTCGACCGTCGCCGGGAGGATGCGCTGCGAGCCGAAGATTTCGGCCAGCTTGGCCAGGCGGGCGTCGGGGACGCCGACCACGCCGACGTTCGGCTCGATCGTGGCGAACGGGTAGTTGGCCGCCAGCACGTCGTTCTTGGTCAGGGCGTTGAACAGGGTCGACTTGCCGACATTCGGCAGGCCGACGATTCCGATCGTGAGCGACACGTTGCGACTTCCCGGAGTGAGACGGAGTGAGACCGAGTGAGTGGAGGACTGGAGGACTGGAGGCCGGTGGGCCGATCCACCAGTCTACGGCGTGCCCCGGCCGGCCCCCTGCCCCGTATCGAACGCGTGGCCAAGGTCCGCCCCTCGGCGTGTCTGACGGGCGATTCGGCACATAAACAGACCTAAGTTGGTCCAGTGGAGCAACACAGGACGCGCCCGGCGCAGGACGAGCGGCACGGGCAGCAGGGCACGCGACGGGGTGCGCCCCTTCCTTCACAGGTGAGGGGTGGGGTGCGAGCCGCGCAGGCCCGGCCCGGCGCGGGCCGCCGCCCGGCCGACGCCGTACGGCGTCCCCCGCCCCCGGTGGTCCAGGCGCTGCGCCGGCTGCCCAACCCGCGGCTCACGGGGCTCGGCGTCGGTCTGTTCTGCCTGCTCGTGATGCTCGCGCTCGGCTCGCTGCTGTCGCTGCTGTTCGGCTCCGCGCTGACCGCCTATGGCGTGCTGTTCCTGCCGGTGTGCGTGCTGACCGCGGCCTGGGTGCGCAAGGCGGACCTGGTGACCGCGGTCGTCATCGTGCCGATCGCCTTCGCGGTCGGGCTCGTGCCGGTCGCCGACTCCGGTGCCGGCGGGACCGGGGACCGGCTGATGGGGCTGTTCACGGCGCTCGCCACCGAGGCGGGGTGGCTGTACGTCGGCACCATGATCACCGGGGTGATCGTGACCGTGCGGAAGGTGCGGCTGATGCGGCGCCGGGTGGCCGCCGCCCGCAGCCGTGCCGTGAAGTAGGCGTGAAGTAGGTCAGTCCTTCGCCGCCCGCATCGCCGCGCCCACGATCCCCGCGTTGTTCTGCAGCTGCGCCGGGACGATCTCCGCCTTGATGCCCTCGATGTAGTGCAGGAACTTCTTCGACTTGCGGCTCACCCCGCCGCCGATGATGAACAGCTCCGGCGAGAACAGCATCTCCACATGGGCGAGGTACTTCTGCACCCGGTGCGCCCAGTGCTCCCAGCTCAGGTCGCCGTCCTCCTTGGCCTTGCTGGAGGCCTTCTTCTCGGCGTCGTGGCCGTGCAGCTCCAGGTGGCCCAGCTCGGTGTTGGGGACCAGGACGCCGTCGACGAACAGGGCGCTGCCGATGCCGGTGCCGAAGGTGAGCAGGATGACGGTGCCCTGCCGGTCCCGGCCGGCGCCGAAGGCCATCTCGGCGACTCCGGCGGCGTCGGCGTCGTTGACCACCGTCACCGGCAGGCCGCCCAGGCGCTCGCCGAACAGGGCGCGGGCGTCGGTGTCGATCCAGCCCTTGTCGACGTTGGCCGCCGTACGCACCGTGGAGCCGCCGGTCACCACGCCCGGGAAGGTCAGCCCGACCGGTCCCGTCCAGCCGAAGTGGTCGACGACCTCTTTGACGCCGTCGGCCACCGCGTCCGGCGTCGCCGGGTGCGGGGTGAGCACCTTCAGGCGCTCCTCGGCCAGGTCGCCCCTGTCCAGGTCCACAGGGGCGCCCTTGATTCCCGAGCCGCCGATGTCCACACCGAAGATCTGCATGGCTCTACGTTACGACGGACGACTGACCGTCACTCCCCGGAGCCGCCGGTACGCTCCGCGATCAGCGCGGCGGCCTCCTCGCGCAGGTCCCGGCGCAGCTCCTTGGGCAGCGAGAAGGTGATCGACTCCTCGGCGGCCTTGACCAGCTCCACGTCGCCGTAGCCCCGCTGGGCCAGCCACTCCAGGACCTCCTCGACGAGGACCTCGGGGACGGAGGCGCCGGAGGTGACGCCGACCGTGGTCACGCCCTCCAGCCAGGCCTCGTCGATCTCGCGGGCGAAGTCGACGAGGTGGGCGTCGCGGGCGCCGGCCAGCTTGGCGACCTCGACGAGGCGCTTGGAGTTGGAGGAGTTGCGCGAGCCGACGACGATCACCAGGTCGGCCTCGGCGCCCATCTGCTTCACGGCGAGCTGGCGGTTCTGCGTGGCGTAGCAGATGTCGTCGCTCGGGGGGGAGATGAGCTGCGGGAACTTCTCCTTCAGCGCGTCGACGGTCTCCATGGTCTCGTCGACGCTGAGGGTGGTCTGGGAGAGCCAGACGACCTTGGACTCGTCGCGGACCTCGACCTTGGCGACGTCCTCGGGGCCGTCGACGAGGGTGATGTGGTCGGGGGCCTCGCCGGAGGTGCCGATGACCTCCTCGTGGCCCTCGTGGCCGATCAGGAGGATGTCGTAGTCCTCCTTGGCGAAGCGGACGGCTTCCTTGTGCACCTTGGTGACCAGGGGGCAGGTCGCGTCGATGGTGGCCAGCTTGCCGCGGGCGGCCTCCTCGTGGACGACCGGGGCGACGCCGTGCGCGGAGAACATGACGATGTTGCCCGGCGGGACCTCTTCGGTCCGCTCGACGAAGATCGCGCCCTTCTTCTCCAGGGTCTGCACGACGTACTTGTTGTGCACGATCTCGTGGCGGACGTAGATCGGGGCCCCGTACTGCTCCAGGGCCTTCTCGACGGCGATCACGGCGCGGTCCACACCCGCGCAGTAGCCACGGGGGGCGGCGAGCAGGACACGGCGGCCAGACGAAGCAGTCATGCGTCCCATCGTAAGGCCGCGTCCACCGGCCCAATGATCGCGGCACTTGGGCTGGTTCCGGACAACTGGGGCAAGTCCGCCATTGGTACGGGGCGGTCTACGACCGGCCCCGGCGACACGGTTGGTTGTCAGTGGCTGTGGATACCCTCACCGGCATGGCTCTCAACACGTCCGCGGAAACGCCCCTGCCCGTCGGTGAGGTGTCGCGGCTCATCGGGGGGTGGATCGACCGGCTCGGGGCCGTGTGGGTGGAGGGGCAGATCACCCAGCTGTCGCGGCGGCCGGGGGCCGGGGTGGTGTTCCTGACGCTGCGGGATCCCTCGTACGACATCTCCGTGAGCGTCACCTGCTACCGGCAGGTCTTCGACGCCGTCGCGGACGTGGTCAGCGAGGGCGCGCGGGTGGTCGTACTGGCCAAGCCCGAGTGGTACGCCCCGCGCGGGCAGCTGTCGCTGCGGGCCGCCGAGATAAGGCCCGTCGGCGTCGGCGAGCTGCTCGCCCGGCTGGAGCGGCTGAAGAAGGCCCTCGCGAGCGAGGGGCTGTTCGCGCCCGAGCGCAAGAAGCCCCTGCCGTTCCTGCCCCAGCTCATCGGGCTGGTCTGCGGGCGCGCCTCCGCGGCCGAGCGGGACGTGCTGGAGAACGCCCGGCACCGCTGGCCCGCCGTCCGCTTCGAGGTGCGCAATGTCGCCGTGCAGGGCGTCCACGCGGTGTCGCAGGTCGTGCAGGCGGTGAAGGAGCTGGACGCGATCGACGACGTGGACGTGATCGTCGTGGCCCGCGGCGGCGGCAGCGTGGAGGACCTGCTGCCCTTCTCCGACGAGCAACTGGTGCGCACGGTCGCCGAGTGCCGTACGCCGGTGGTCTCCGCTATCGGCCACGAGCCCGACAACCCGCTGCTGGACCACGTCGCCGACCTGCGCGCCTCCACCCCCACCGACGCCGCCAAGAAGGTCGTGCCGGACGTGGGCGAGGAGTACGAGCGGGTGCGGATGCTGCGCGACCGTGCCCGGCGCTGTGTGCGGGCGATCGTCGACCGGGAGGAGCGCGGACTCGCCCACGCCCTGGCCCGGCCGGCGATGGAGGACCCGCACCGCATGATCGACGAGCGCGCCGACCATGTCGCCTCCCTGCTGGACCGCAGCCGCCGCACCCTCGGTCATCTCCTCGACCGAGCCGACTCGGAGCTGACGCACACGCACGCACGCGTGGTGGCCCTCTCCCCGGCGGCCACCCTGAAGCGCGGGTACGCCGTGCTGCAGAAGGCGGACGGGCATGTCGTCCGGGACCCGGACGAGGTCGGCGGCGACGAGGTGCTGCGGGCACGCGTGGCCGAGGGTGAGTTCACTGTCAGAGTCGATGCTTAGGGTGAGTGCATGACCAGCAAGGTGGATGAGGCGCTCGGCTACGAGCAGGCGCGGGACGAGCTGATCGAGGTCGTACGGCGCCTGGAGGCGGGCGGTACGACGCTGGAGGAGTCTCTGGCGCTGTGGGAGCGCGGGGAGGAGCTGGCCAAGGTGTGCCGCCGCTGGCTGGACGGCGCACGGGCCCGGCTGGACGCGGCCCTGGCGGAGGAGTCCGAGGCGGAGGAGCCCGAGGAGGACTAGCCCGACGGGCCGGTTCAGCGGTGTGAAGCGGGTCACCAAACCCCTTCTTTTGTTGAAGGTTGAACCTCTCTCCCCATATAGTTGACATGTCAGCTGATCCGGCGCACGGACCCGGATCCGACGTCACCCCCCGAGAAGGTTCACCGAATGTCTCTCGTTCTTGACCCCGCCGCCCAGGACCTGCTGTTCCGCGAGGCCCGCACCGCGAACACCTTCACCGACGAGCCGGTGACCGACGAGCAGGTCCAGGCGATCTACGACCTGGTCAAGTACGGCCCCACCGCCTTCAACCAGACCCCGCTGCGCATCACCCTGGTCCGCTCCCCCGAGGCCCGCGAGCGCCTGGTCCAGCACATGGCCGAGGGCAACCAGGCCAAGACCGCCACCGCCCCGCTGGTCGCGATCCTCTCCGCGGACAACGAGTTCCACGAGGAGCTGCCGCAGCTCTTCCCGGCCTTCCCGCAGGCGAAGGACGCCTTCTTCGGCGAGCGCCCGGTCCGCGAGCGCTCCGCCACCATGAACGCCGCCCTGCAGGCCGCGTACTTCATCATCGGCGTGCGTGCCGCGGGTCTGGCCGCGGGCCCGATGACCGGCCTGGACTTCGAGGGCGTCCGCAAGGAGTTCCTGGACGACGACCACACCCCGCTGATGGTGGTCAACATCGGCAAGCCGGGCGAGAACGCCTGGTACCCGCGCTCCCCGCGCCTGTCCTACGACGAGGTCGTCACCACCGTCTGAGCGATCCCGATCGCATGAGGAAGGCCCCCGGCATCATCCGCGCCGGGGGCCTTTCCTGTACGTCCTGAGCCCTTGTACGTCCCTGAGCCCCGTACGCCCCTGAGCCCTGTACATCCCTGAGCCCCGTACAGCGCCCTGTACGCCCTGAGCGCTCACTCGGTCTTCAGCGCGCCCGCCATCTCCCGGAGCCGGTCGAAGGAGCCGGTGCCCGCGACGACCGTCGTCGCGCCGTCCTCCCGCAGCACCAGGGCGTCGTAGCGGCCGCCCGTCCAGCGGGTCCACGTGCGGCCGGCGACCTCGTCGGTGGCCTTGGTCTCCTTCGCGCCCTGGGTGGCGTCGGCGATGAAGGTCTTCGGCTTCTGGGTCGACTGGCGGACCTGCACATACTCACCGTCGTCCGTGTGGAAGCCGAGGTGCCAGGCATCGCCCTGGTCGCCGCGGAACCACACCGAGGTCGGCTTCCACTCCTTGGCCAGCCCCTCGGGCGCGGCCACGGGGTACGAGGCGGCGCGGCGCGCGGTGAGCAGCTCGACGCGGTAGTCGACCCGCTTGAGGTCCGGAGTGGACTCCTCGTGCGGGATGAAGAGGTACACCACTCCCGCCGCGAGGATGGTCACCGCGAGGGAGTAGACCATGTTCCGGACCGACTTCTGCTTAGCGCTCGTACCTGCCACGCCCCCTATCGTCGCAGGTGCCCCGGTCCGCTCATCCGTGGGGGCCACTGCTCATTTTGTCGGCCTGACGATAGAGTCGACGGCATCACCCTCACCCGGCCGTCGCCGTATCAGAAAGGTGCGCTCCGATGACCGAACATCATCAGTTGCCGACCGAGCTCGATGTCCCGTCCGAGGCTCCCGACCGCAACCTCGCCCTGGAACTCGTCCGGGTGACCGAAGCAGCCGCGATGGCCGCGGGCCGCTGGGTCGGGCGCGGCGACAAGAACGGCGCCGACGGCGCCGCGGTGCGCGCCATGCGGACCCTCGTCTCCACCGTGTCGATGAACGGCGTCGTCGTCATCGGCGAGGGCGAGAAGGACGAGGCTCCGATGCTCTTCAACGGGGAGCGGGTCGGCGACGGCACCGGCCCCGAGGTGGACATCGCGGTCGACCCGATCGACGGCACCACGCTCACCGCCAAGGGCATGCCCAACGCCATCGCCGTCCTCGCCGCCACCGAGCGCGGGGCGATGTTCGACCCGTCCGCCGTGTTCTACATGGACAAACTGGTCACCGGCCCCGAGGCCGCCGACTTCGTCGACATCAACGCGCCGATCTCGGTGAACATCCGCCGGGTCGCCAAGGCCAAGCGCTCCACCCCCGAGGACGTCACCGTCGTCATCCTGGACCGGCCCCGCCACCAGGGGATCATCAAGGAGATCCGGGAGGCCGGGGCGCGCATCAAGCTGATCTCCGACGGTGACGTCGCCGGGTCGATCTACGCGCTGCGCGAGGGCACGGGCGTCGACATGCTGCTCGGCATCGGCGGTACGCCGGAGGGGATCATCTCCGCCTGTGCCGTGAAGTGCCTCGGCGGCACCATCCAGGGCAAGCTGTGGCCGAAGGACGACGAGGAGCGGCAGCGGGCGATCGACGCCGGGCACGACCTCGACCGCGTCCTGACCACCGAGGACCTGGTCCAGGGGGAGAACGTCTTCTTCGTCGCCACCGGCATCACCGACGGCGAGCTGCTGCGCGGGGTGCGCTACCGCTCGGAGACGGCCGTCACCGAGTCGATCGTGATGCGGTCCAAGTCGGGCACGGTCCGCCGGATCGACTCCGAGCACCGGCTGAGGAAGCTGCGGGCCTACAGCGCGATCGACTTCGACCGCGCCAAGTAGGGCCTTTCACACGGCGGTTCCGTCGCATGGACGCGGCAGTTCCGCCGAACGGAATCGGGCGCCCCCGGTGCGGAGGGGGCGCCCTTTTCCGTGCTCGGTTCAGCCCGCCTGCGCTATGCGGCCCGCCGCCCTGGCCGCCTTCTTCAGCTCCAGGTCGCGCCGCCTGCGGCGGGCCAGCACCACGCGGCGCTCCGCCGCGGTGAGGCCGCCCCACACGCCGTAGGGCTCGGGCTGGAGAAGGGCGTGTTCGCGGCATTCGACCATGACCGGGCAGCGTGCGCAGACCCGCTTGGCGGCCTCCTCGCGGGAGAGCCGGGCGGCGGTGGGCTCCTTGGAGGGAGCGAAGAACAGTCCGGCCTCGTCGCGCCGGCACACCGCCTCGGTGTGCCACGGGGCGTCCTGGTCCCTGTCTCGCGCTGGCACCCGCTGGGCCGGAACGGCAGCTACCTGCAGGGACGAATGCGGCGGTTGCAGCACGGTCTACTCCTGACGACGGCTTCGCGAGCGAGAGACGATGCAGCAAGGTCTACCCGTTGTGCGCGAGCCTATGCAGGGAGTTCCGAAGCGCTGGATTCCGGGGGTTGTTGGGCGCCGAAGCGAGCGGAATCACACATTACGTTTCCCGTCCGGCTTCGCGACCGTCAACGTCACAGGTGCTTGCGCAAATGCCGCTCGACCTTGGCGTGGACCCGGTCGAGGATGTCCGTGACCAGCCTGCCCCGTCTCGGCCTGCCCTCGACGCTGCCCAGTACGGCCCACCCGTCCACGTAGATGACGGGCGCCGCCGCGTCCTCCGCGTCCATCGACTCCACCTCGAAGCTGCCGAGGACACCGCCGCCGGTGCCACGCAGCGAGACGTTCTCCGGGACGCGCACCTCGACGCTGCCGAAGACGGCGAACGCCTTGATGACGACCTGCTGGTACTCGAAGAGCGCCTCGCTGAGGTCGATCTCGACGCTGCCGAAGATCGCGTACGCGTGGATACGGCGTCCGGGGCGCCAACGGCCCTTGCGGACGGCACTGCTGAAGACCGCGACCGCGGTGTCGTCCGGCTCTGCGGGCCCGCCGGCGGGGCGGTTCGGCGCCGGGGTGTACGCGGGTGCCGCGCGGCGGGCGTGGGCCGCGGGCAGGTCCTTGATGAAGACCTCCAGCTCGCCGACGGTCCGGGCGTTCAGCACCCCCTCCACCCGCTCACTGTGCTCCTCGGCGGTGAGGCGGCCCTCGGCCAGCGCCTCGCGCAGGATGTCCGCGATCCGGTCGCGGTCGGCGTCGGAGGCGCGCAGCTCGGAGGCGGGCAGCTCGGAGGCGGGCACGTCCTTGACGCGCGGCTCGGGGGCGGCGGTGGGCGCGGTCTGCTTCTCAAGGTCCACGACAGCAGCGTACCCAAACACGATAGATCGCGATAGTCCCTCTTTCGGGTCGGCCACGGCTGCCGTACCGCTCGAACTGAGCCTTACCTCACAAGCTCGCTTCGATCCGCAGGTTTTACGCTGGTGGACGCTGCCAATGGAGGCCAGCCGCTGTCTGTCGAGTGAGGAATGGGCGAGATGCCTGAGTTCGCGTACACCGATCTGCTCCCCATGGGAGAGGACACCACCCCGTACCGGCTGGTGACCTCCGAGGGTGTCTCCACCTTCGAGGCCGACGGGCGCACGTTCCTCAAGGTCGAGCCGGAGGCGCTGCGCAAGCTCGCCGAAGAGGCCATCCACGACATCCAGCACTACCTGCGCCCCGCCCACCTCGCCCAGCTGCGCCGGATCATCGACGACCCGGAGGCGTCCAGCAACGACAAGTTCGTCGCCCTGGACCTGCTGAAGAACGCGAACATCGCGGCGGCGGGCGTGCTGCCCATGTGCCAGGACACCGGCACCGCGATCGTCATGGGCAAGCGCGGGCAGAACGTGCTGACCGAGGGCCGCGATGAGGAGGCCCTCTCGCGCGGCATCTACGACGCCTACACCAAGCTCAACCTGCGCTACTCGCAGATGGCTCCGCTCACCATGTGGGAGGAGAAGAACACCGGCTCCAACCTGCCCGCGCAGATCGAGCTGTACGCCACCGACGGCGGCGCCTACAAGTTCCTCTTCATGGCCAAGGGCGGCGGCTCAGCCAACAAGTCCTTCCTGTACCAGGAGACGAAGGCCGTTCTGAACGAGGCCTCCATGATGAAGTTCCTGGAGGAGAAGATCCGTTCGCTCGGTACGGCCGCCTGCCCGCCGTACCACCTCGCGATCGTCGTCGGCGGCACGTCGGCGGAGTACGCGCTGAAGACCGCGAAGTACGCCTCCGCGCACTACCTGGACGAGATCCCGGCCGAGGGCTCGCCGCTCGGGCACGGGTTCCGGGACAAGGAGCTGGAGGAGAAGGTCTTCGAGCTGACCCAGAAGATCGGCATCGGGGCGCAGTTCGGCGGCAAGTACTTCTGCCACGACGTGCGCGTGGTGCGGCTGCCGCGGCACGGTGCGTCGTGCCCGGTGGCCATCGCCGTGTCCTGCTCGGCCGACCGGCAGGCCGTCGCGAAGATCACCGCCGAGGGTGTGTTCCTGGAGCAGCTGGAGACGGACCCGGCGCGGTTCCTGCCGGACACGACGGACGAGCAGCTGTCCGCCGGTGACGAGGACGTCGTCAAGATCGACCTCAACCAGCCGATGGACACGATCCTCGCCGAGCTGACCAAGTACCCGGTCAAGACCCGGCTCTCGCTCACCGGTCCGCTGGTCGTGGCCCGCGACATCGCGCACGCCAAGATCAAGGAGCGGCTGGACGCGGGGGAGGAGATGCCGCAGTACCTGAAGGACCACCCGGTGTACTACGCCGGGCCCGCGAAGACGCCCGAGGGGTACGCGTCCGGGTCCTTCGGTCCCACCACCGCCGGGCGGATGGACTCCTACGTGGAGCAGTTCCAGGCGGCGGGCGGGTCCAAGGTGATGCTGGCGAAGGGGAACCGGAGCAAGCAGGTCACCGACGCGTGTGCCGCGCACGGCGGGTTCTACCTGGGGTCGATCGGTGGGCCTGCGGCCCGGCTCGCGCAGGACTGCATCAAGAAGGTCGAGGTCGTCGAGTACGAGGAGCTCGGCATGGAGGCGGTCTGGAAGATCGAGGTCGAGGACTTCCCGGCGTTCATCGTCGTCGACGACAAGGGCAACGACTTCTTCCAGGACCCGGCGCCGGCGCCTACGTTCACGTCTATTCCGGTGCGGGGGCCTGGGCTGGCGTAGCCCTTGCCGGGCGGGGGCGGCGTGGGGTTTTCTCGCCCCCGCCGCCCCTTCCCATTCCCGTCCCCTGGGGGCTTCGCCCCCAGACCCCCATCGGCCCTGGACGGGCCTCGTCCTCAAACGCCGGACGGGCTGGAAGTGGCCGCGCTCGCGCAGCCAGCGCGGGTGGGTGGGGGCTCGGGGCAGTCGTGCCTCGTCCTCGAACACCGGACGAGCTGGAAGCGGCCGCGCTCGCACAGCCCCCGCGGGTGGGTGGGGGCTCGGGGCAGTCGTGCCTCGTCCTCGAACACCGGACGAGCTGGAAGTGGCCGCGCTCGCGCAGCCAGCGCGGGTGGGTGGGGGCTCGGGGCAGTCGTGCCTCGTCCTCGAACACCGGACGGGCTGGAAGCGGCCGCGCTCGCACAGCCCCCGCGGGTGGGTGGGGGCTCGGGGCAGTCGTGCCTCGTCCTCGAACACCGGACGAGCTGAAGGTGGCCGGGCTCGCGCAGCCCCCGCGGGTGGGTGGGGGCTCGGGGCAGTCGTGCCTCGTCCTCGAACACCGGACGAGCTCAAAAGACCGCCGGGCTGGGCTGATTCAGTCGTTGAAGTCGAAGTCCAGCTTCTGGTACTCCCCCTCGTCCGAGAAGTGGATCTGGCCGCTCGCGCCGCGGTAGTCGTCCGTGCCGCCCGTGATCGACGCGTCGAAGTCCGGTTGCTCCGCCGACTCCTCCAGCGGGACCGACATGAGGACCTGGGCGGTGATCTGGCCTCCGGAGAGGACGAAGGTGCCGACGCACTGGATGTCCAGGGGGTTGCCGGTGCGGACGACCGTGCAGGTGACTCCGTCGCGGCCCACCTTGTCGCCGCCCTTGTCCTCGTAGAGGTCGTCGGCGAAGGTGAAGCTGTCGCCGACCTTGGGGAGCTGTTGCGGCCCCTCCTCGTCGGACGGGACTTCCTTGGCGTAGAGGGTGAAGTCGTCCTGGGCCGACGCCGGGGTCGCCATGACGAGGGTGGTGGCCGCCGCCAGGCCCGCGCCGAGCGCGCCGAGCGTTCTGATGCTGCTGCGGAGCATGTGCTGCCTCCCGGGGTACGGGCCCCCCTTGCAGTCCTTTCTCATTGTCCGGCGGGGGCGGGGCGGGCGCGCGGCGTGAAGATCCGTGGCCGTCAGGGAACAGGTCACCTGTGCCGGGTGCTGTGACTGGTGGAGGTGATCGGCCGTGGCCGACGAAGAGCAGAGCTATCGCATCGAGCGCGACTCCATGGGCGAGGTGCGGGTTCCCGCGCACGCCAAGTGGCGGGCCCAGACCCAGCGCGCCGTGGAGAACTTCCCGGTGTCGGGGCAGCGGATCGAGCGGGCCCACATCGAGGCGCTCGCGCGGATCAAGGGCGCCGCCGCGAAGGTCAACGCGGAGCTGGGGGTGCTCGACAAGGACATCGCCGCCGCCATTCAGGAGGCCGCTGACGAGGTCGCCGAGGGGAGGTGGGACGAGCACTTCCCTGTTGATGTCTTTCAGACCGGGTCCGGGACCTCCTCCAACATGAATACGAATGAGGTCATCGCCACGCTGGCCAGTGAGCGGCTCGGCAAGGGCGTGCATCCCAATGATCACGTCAATGCTTCCCAGTCCTCCAACGATGTCTTTCCTTCCTCCATTCACATCGCCGCCACCGCCGCCGTCACCCGGGATCTGATTCCCGCACTCCAGCACCTCGCCGACTCGCTG
Source organism: Streptomyces sp. NPDC110618 (assembly GCF_055657065.1). Lineage (NCBI taxonomy): Bacteria > Bacillati > Actinomycetota > Actinomycetes > Kitasatosporales > Streptomycetaceae > Streptomyces > Streptomyces sp. NPDC110618. The sequence continues at coordinate 129,331 of NZ_JBVKBN010000020.1, forward strand.
GCGCGGAAGGCCGAGGAGTTCGCGGACGTGGTGAAGTCGGGGCGTACGCATCTGATGGACGCCACGCCGGTCACCCTCGGGCAGGAGTTCGGCGGGTACGCCGCGCAGGTCAGGTACGGGATCGAGCGGCTTCAGGCGTCGCTGCCGCGGCTCGCCGAGCTGCCGCTGGGCGGGACGGCCGTCGGCACCGGGATCAACACCCCGCCCGGGTTCTCGTCCGCCGTGATCGAGGAGGTGGCGCGGGCCACGGGGCTGCCGCTCACCGAGGCGCGCGACCACTTCGAGGCGCAGGGCGCCCGGGACGGCATCGTGGAGACCAGCGGGCAGCTGCGGACCATCGCCGTGGGGCTGACGAAGATCGCCAACGATCTGCGGTGGATGGCGTCCGGGCCGCGCACCGGGCTCGCGGAGATCGCGCTGCCCGATCTGCAGCCCGGTTCGTCGATCATGCCGGGGAAGGTCAATCCGGTCATCCCGGAGGCCGTGCTGATGGTCGCCGCGCAGGTCACCGGGAACGACGCGACCGTGGCCACCGCCGGGGCCGCCGGGAACTTCGAGCTGAATGTGATGCTCCCGGTGATCGCCAAGAACGTCCTCGAATCGATCCGGCTGCTCGCCAACGTCTCCCGACTGCTCGCGGACCGGACCGTGGACGGCATCGTCGCCGACCGGGAGCGAGCCCGCGAGTACGCCGAGTCGTCACCCTCCGTGGTCACCCCGCTGAACAAGTACATCGGCTACGAGGAGGCCGCCAAGGTCGCCAAGAAGGCGCTCGCGGAACGCCGGACCATCCGTCAAGTCGTACTTGAGGGCGGATACGTCGAACGCGGCGACCTCACCCTCGCCGAGCTGGACGAAGCCCTGGATGTCCTGCGTATGACGCGCCCGTGACGATGGGCGCACGCGGCGCGAACCGTGACGTTCGCCGCAGCGTCGTCAGTGGGTGACACCTAATATCTGTGCATGACGGACGGTGGAGCGATGACAACAGTGGAAGCGGGCGGATCGACGGCGTACTGGGAGCCCGGAAGTCACATCCTGTGGCGGTACCGGGAGAACGCCGGAAACCGCTTCCACATCGTGCGTCCCGTCACCGTCGTCCGTGACGACGCCGAGCTGCTGGCCGTATGGCTGGCGCCCGGCACGGAATGTCTCAAACCCGCCCTCGCCGACGGCACTCCCCTGCACCGCGAGCCGCTGAGGTCGCGCTACACCAAGCCGCGCACGGTCCAGCGGGGCCGCTGGCTGGGAACCGGGGTACTGAAACTGGCCAGACCCGGCGAGCCGTGGTCGGTGTGGCTGTTCTGGGAGCAGGGCTGGCGTTTCAAGAACTGGTACGTGAACCTGGAGCAGCCGCTGGCCCGTTGGGCGGGCGGGGTGGACTCCGAGGACCACTTCCTGGACATCTGCGTGTATCCGGACCGCAGTTGGGGCTGGCGCGACGAGGACGAGTTCGCCCAGGCCCAGCTGGACGGCCTGATGGACGCCGAGGTCGCCGAAGGGGTGCGGGCGGCCGGGCGGGCCGCCGAAGAGGCGATCCGCGCCTGGGCGCCGCCGTTCTCGGACGGCTGGCAGCACTGGCGCCCGGACCCGTCCTGGGCTGTACCGTCACTGCCGGAGGACTCGGACCGTACGCCCGCGCACGTGTCCTCATGAGACCCTTGATGCGCCCCCGGGCGTGAAACGTAGGATCGTCCTCCGCAAGGGCGCGCGGCGGCAACTACGGGAGCGCACAGCGGGCTTGACCGATCGTCACCGAGGGGCGGGCAGGACGTGAGCGAGGGGTACGAGGGCAACAACGTTACGGGCGGCGCACGATCCGCCCGTGACACAGGAACAGCCTCTGGCCACGCGGGAATCCCGTTCCTGGGGCACGTATTGCGGGTATCGGGACTTCGGCGGGACGAACGACGCGCCCCGGACGGATGGATGCGACACGCGTGACGGAGCAGCCGACCTCCTTCGAGCGCCCCCTGGGCGCCGACCCCGCGGACAGCCGCGGGGCGCTCCTGCGTACCCCGACCCCGCCCCACGCACCCTGTGCCGCCGCGTTACCCGCGCAGGCACGCACCGGCGAGCCGCCCTCCACCCCGGGCACGACCGCACCGTCCGGCAACGACAAGGTCCCCGTGAGCAACGGTTCCGAGCACGCGCAGCCCTCCGCCGCCGCGGAGGCCGACACCCATCGTCCCCGGCCGGTCCCGGAGGGGATCCCGGCCCAGCCGAGCAGCGAGGCGGCTGGGGAGGAACGCCGCACCGGGCAGGGCCTGCCGGCCGGCCGCCCCACGCCCATGCGGCGGGACGGCGACCGGCTGCGGTTCGTGGGCGCCGCCACCCGGCGGATCGCCCGCGGTATCGATCTCGACGAGATCGTGATGGGGCTGTGCCGGGCCACCGTGCCGACCTTCTCCGACGCGATCCTGGTCTACCTGCGCGATCCGCTGCCGGTCGGCGACGAGCGGCCCACCGGTCCGGTGGTGCTGCGGCTGCGCCGTACCGACCGGATCCCGGAGGACCGGGACACCGAGGGCTTCCTGCCCGTGCCGGGCGTGCCCGAGCCCACCGAGCTGGCCGAACTGTCCGCGGTGACCGCCGAGTTGTGCGAGGTGCAGCCCGGCGGCGCGCTCGCGGAGGTGCTGCGCGGGGTGCGTCCCGTCTTCGCGGACTCCCCCGCCGCCCGGGCCGCGCTGCCCGAACTCCTGGGCGACGACGGCGAACTGGTGGTGCCGACCGGGCAGCGCGCGATCCTCGCCCCGCTGCGCGGCCGGCGCCGGGTGATCGGCGCGGCGCTGTTCCTGCGCCGCCCGGAGCGCCTCGCCTTCGAGGCGGACGATCTGCTGGTCGCCGCGCAGCTCGCCACGCACAGCGCGCTCGGCATCGACAAGGCGGTGCTGTACGGGCGTGAGGCGTACATCGCCGACGAGCTGCAGCGCACCATGCTCCCCGAGACGCTGCCCCGCCCGACCGGCGTGCGGCTGGCCTCCCGCTACCTCCCGGCCGCCGAGACGGCGCGCGTGGGCGGCGACTGGTACGACGCGATCCCGCTGCCCGGCAGCAGGGTGGCGCTGGTCGTGGGCGACGTCATGGGCCACTCCATGACCTCGGCGGCGATCATGGGCCAGCTGAGGACGACGGCCCAGACCCTCGCCGGGCTGGACCTGCCGCCGCAGGAGGTGCTGCACCACCTCGACGAACAGGCCCAGCGCCTCGGCACGGACCGCATGGCGACCTGTCTGTACGCCGTGTACGACCCGGTCTCGCACCGCATCACCATCGCCAACGCCGGTCATCCGCCGCCCGTGCTGCTGCACCTGGGCGGGCGCGCCGAGGTGCTGCGGGTGCCGCCGGGGGCGCCGATCGGGGTCGGCGGTGTCGACTTCGAGGCCGTGGAGCTGGACGCGCCGGCCGGGGCGACCCTGCTGCTGTACACCGACGGCCTGGTGGAGTCGCGGCTGCGGGACGTGTGGACCGGTATAGAGCAGCTGCGCGAGAAGCTCGCCGCGACCGCGCAGCTCACCGGCCCGGACCATCCGCCGCCGCTGGAGGCGCTGTGCGACGAGGTGCTCGACATGCTCGGCCCGGGCGACCGGGACGACGACATCGCGCTGCTCGCCGCCCGCTTCGACGGGATCGCGCCCAGCGATGTGGCGTACTGGTTCCTGGAGCCGGAGGACGCGGCGCCGGGCCGGGCCCGCAGGCTGGCCCGGCGGGCGCTGTCGCGCTGGGGTCTTGAGGAACTCAGCGACTCCGTCGAGCTGTTGGTGAGCGAGGTCGTCACCAACGCGGTCCGCTACGCCTCGCGTCCGGTGACGCTGCGGCTGCTGCGCACCGATGTGCTGCGCTGCGAGGTCGGCGACGACGTGCCGCAGCTGCCGCGGCTGCGGCAGGCCCGCGCCACGGACGAGGGCGGGCGCGGGCTGTACCTGGTGAACAAGCTGGCCCGGCGCTGGGGCGCCACACGGCTCAGCACCGGGAAGGTCGTGTGGTTCGAGCTGAACCGGACACCGCCGTCGGGCTGAGCCGCGGCCGGCGGCAATCGGGCTGAGCCGCGGCCGGCGGCAATCGGGCTGAGCCGCGGCCGGCGGCAACGCGAAGGGGCCGGTCCCTGGTGGGACCGGCCCCTCGCGTTATCTCTCGGCGTCCGGATCGTCCGGATCCTCCGGTACCTCGTCCGTCGGCGGTGCCGTCGTCGGCTGCTGGGTCGGCGGCTCGGTCGTCGGCGCGTCCGTCGTCGGGGTGTCGGTGGGCTCCTCGGTCGGCGTCTGCGTCGGCGGCTCGGTCGTCGGGGCCTCGGTCGTCGGCTCCTCGCTCGGCGACTCGCTGGGCTCCTCGGACTCCGTCGGCGTCCAGGACGGCTCCACCGCGGCGCCCTGGTCGGTCTCCAGGTCGAACTCGGCGTCCGTGTCGGTCACGCCGAACATGTACGTCGCCCAGATCGAGGCCGGGATGCCACCACCGTTGACCCGGCCGGTGCCCGGCAGTTGGCCGGTGGCGCCCTTCATGTCGACCTGCTTGCCGGTCTTGTCGTCCTCGCCGAACAGGCCGACCGAGGTCACCAGGTCCGGTGTGTAGCCGGTGAACCAGGCCGAGCGGCCGAAGTCGGAGGTACCGGTCTTGCCCGCGACCTCCTGGCCCCGGCGGGTCGGGTTCTCGCGCACCGAGCGGCGGGCCGTACCGTCGTCGACCACGCCGGTGAGCACGGAGGTCACGGTGTCCGCGGCCGCGCGGCTGAGGACCTCGTCGCCGATCGGGTCGGGCATGGTGACCGTGCGGTTGCGCTGCTCGGCGGACTTGATCAGGGTCGGGGTGACCTTCTTGCCGTGGTTGTCGAGGGTGGCGTACACCCCGGCCATCTGCAGCGGGCTGGCGCCCATGGTGCCGAGGGTCTGCGCGGGCACCGCCTGGAGGTCCTCCGCCATGCCGAGGTCGGCGGCGGTGTCCATGACCTCCTCCATGCCGACGTCGACGCCCATCTGCGCGAACACCGAGTTGACGGACTGGTTCATGGCGGTCTGGACGGTGATGTCGCCGTAGTCGACGTCGTCCTCGTTGGGCGGCGCGAAGCCGACCTTGTTGCCGTTGGCGTCGACCACCGGGCGCCGGCTGTCACCGTCGTAGACCGTGTCCGCGCCGATCGGCTCGCCGTCCTGCGTCTCGGCCTCGTTCTCCAGGGCCGCGGCGAGGATGACCGGCTTGAACGTGGAGGCGGGCTGGTAGTCCTCGCGGGTGGCGTTGGAACGGTAGTGCTTGAAGTAGTTCTCGCCGCCGTACAGGGCGACGATCTTCCCCGTCTTGGGGTCGACGGAGACGGCGCCGGCCTGGATGTCGGCGTCGACCTTCCGCTTCTTCTTGTCGAGCTTGTCGGTGAGCTGGGTCTTGACCGCCTTCTCCAGCTGCGCCTGCTTCTTCGGGTCGATGTTGAGGGTGATCGTCCAGCCCTGGCCCGTGACCAGCTTGTCGGCCTCCTCGCGGGAGATGCCGTCCTCCTTCATCAGCTGCCGGGCGAGCTGGTCGTTGGCCAGGTCCACCAGGTAGCCCTTCTGGCCCTCCAGACCCGCGGCGGGCTTGGGCTTCTTGGGCACCGGGAACGTCATGTCGGCCCGCTCGGAGGAGTCGAGCCAGCCCTCCTCGACCATGTTGTCCAGGACGTAGTTCCAGCGGTTCTTGACGAGCTTCTTGCCGGTCTTGGAGGCGACCTCCCAGTCGTACTGGCTCGGCGCCTGGAGCAGCGCGGCGAGGTAGGCGCCCTGCTCGACCTTCAGGTCCTCGGCGTCGACCCGGTAGTAGGCCTGAGCGGCGGCCTGGATGCCGTAGGCGTTGCGGCCGAAGTAGCTGGTGTTGAGGTAGCCCGCGAGGATCTGGTCCTTCGACATCTGGCGGTCGACCTTGAGCGAGATGATCAGCTCGCGGAGCTTGCGGGTGACCGTCTGCTCCTGGGTGAGGTAGTAGTTCTTGACGTACTGCTGGGTGATCGTCGAACCGCCCTGCGCGCCCTTGCCGCTGAGGGTATTGATCAGACCGCGGGCGGTGCCCTTGAGGTCGACGCCGGAGTCCTTGTAGAAGGACTTGTTCTCGGCGGCGACGAAGGTGTTGCGGATGTCCTCGGGCACCTTGGACAGGTCCACGATCTCGCGGTTGACCTTGCCGTCGCGGGCGAGGACCGAGCCGTCGCTGAACTTGTAGATGTTGCTCTGGAGCTTGGCCGCGTCGTTGCCCTTGGGCACCTCGACCATCATGTACAGCACGATGAAGGCGCCGATGCCGAGCAGGCACACGCCCAGGAACGCGCCGAGCATCTTCTTCCAGGTGAAGAACCGACGTATGCCGCTCTTGCCGGCCGCGGGCGACGAGCGGCGGCGGCTGGGCGCCGCGCGGCGTCCACCGCGCTGCCGTGCTCGTCTCTCGTCCGCTCTTCCCATGACTCCGATCGCTCCGCTTCGCTCTGGTGTGCTTTGGCGCCACACAGGTTCGCCGCTCAGGTCAGCTCAGAAAGCTAACACCGGGACATGTGACAAAGGGCTGCCGATCCCGTCTTTTGCGGACGTGACAATGAGCACCCGTTTCAACGGAACCGACGACCAGGGGCGCCGAAAGGTTGCTTCACCCTCGTACGGGTGAAGCATCTCGCACCCGACGCCCCACGCATTCCCGGCCTACGATGATGCTCTCGACACCAGCCCACGGGAGGCACGAGATGTCCGCAGCATCCGTCGAGCAGCCTCGCGTTCCTGAGGGGTCGGACGCCTATCCCGAGCCGCCGCGAACCCTGCTCGATCAGGCCGACCGGCTCATGCAGCAGCTCCCCGGCCACCGCGTCGAGATCCTCGCGGGAGCGCTCACCGTGACACCGCCCCCGGATGCCGCCCACGCAAGGGTCCTGGCCCGTCTCAAGCGCCCCTTCGCCACCGCAGGTCTCGACGGGGGCGAAACGGAGGTACTGGAGGGCGTCGGCCTGTGGCTGCCCGACGGTCCCGAGGACTACGCCGTGCCGGACCTGTCCGTGGTCGACGCCGACATCGAAGAGCACCTCGTCGACTACAACTGCTACGACCCCGCGGCCTTCCGGCTGGTCCTGGAGGTGACGTCCGGCAACCACGGCACCGACCTGCGGACGAAGGTCAGGGCGTACGGCAACGCCAAGATCCCTGTCTATGTGATCGTCGACCGCCGGCACGACCGGCTCCATGTCCTGACCGACCTGGTCGAAGGCGGTTACGACACCCACCGGGTGCACGCCCGGGGAGAACACGTCACGCTCCCCGAGTCGATCGGAGCCGAGGTCACCCTCGACGTGTCCGCCATCCTCACGGCGGCCCAGCAGGCACCGGATCCCCGTATCCGCCGCTGAGACCGCGCCGCGGCCGCCCGTCAACCCCGCCGATCCTTCGGAGGAGACCAAGCCGATCCCGCGCCGCGGCCGGCCCCCCGCGAACCCGCCCGAGCCGCAGTAGCAGAACCGTGACAATCGGCCCTCACCTGGGCCGCCCCACCCACCGCCAGGGACTGCACACTGCGCGTATACATCCGGGGTATACACCCGGTGTACAGTCCTCGGCATGTCCATCGGTCACACCCTTCTGGGGCTCCTGGAATCGGGTCCGCGTCACGGCTACGACCTGAAGCGGGCCTTCGACGAGAAGTTCGGTCACGACCGGCCGCTGCACTACGGCCAGGTCTACTCGACGATGTCCCGGCTGCTGAAGAACGGCCTCGTGGAGGTCGAGGGCATCGAGCCCGGCGGCGGCCCCGAGCGCAAGCGGTACGCGATCACCGACGCCGGCGTCACCGACGTACAGCGGTGGCTGGCGACACCCGAGAAGCCCGAGCCGTACCTGCAGTCCACGCTGTACACCAAGGTCGTTCTCGCGCTGCTGACCCGGCGCGACGCCGCCGACATCCTCGACACCCAGCGCGCCGAGCACCTGCGCATGATGCGCATCCTCACCGACCGCAAGCGCAAGGGCGACCTCGCCGACCAGCTGATCTGCGACCACGCCCTGTTCCACCTGGAGGCCGACCTGCGCTGGCTGGAACTGACCGCCGCCCGTCTCGACAAGCTCGCGGAGGTGGTGGCCAAGTGAACGCGCCCGCAGGAGCCCTGCTCGCGGCCATGGAGCTGCGCAAGGCCTACGGTCCGACCGTCGCCCTCGACGGGGCCGAGTTCTCCGTCCACCCCGGCGAGGTCGTCGCCGTCATGGGGCCCTCCGGCTCCGGAAAGTCGACGCTGCTGCACTGCCTCGCCGGCATCGTGCCCCCGGACTCCGGTTCCATCCTGTACGCCGGACGCGAGCTGGCGACGATGAGCGACGCCGAGCGCAGTGCGCTGCGCCGCTCGGAGTTCGGCTTCGTCTTCCAGTTCGGCCAGTTGGTGCCCGAGCTGACCTGTGTGGAGAACGTCGCCCTGCCGCTCAGACTCAACGGCACCTCCCGCAAGGAGGCCGAACGCACCGCGCTGTCCTGGATGGAGCGCCTGGAGGTCGCCGACCTGGGCAGGAAGCGGCCCGGCGAGGTCTCCGGCGGCCAGGGGCAGCGGGTCGCGGTGGCCCGCGCACTGGTCACCAGCCCCCGCGTCCTGTTCGCGGACGAGCCGACCGGCGCGCTGGACTCGCTCAACGGCGAGCGCGTGATGGAACTGCTCACCGAGGCCGCGCGGTCCACCAACGCCGCCGTCGTCCTGGTCACCCACGAGGCACGGGTGGCCGCCTACTCCGACCGCGAGATCGTCGTACGGGACGGCAAGTCCCGCGACATGGAGCGGATCGTATGAGGGGGCGCTGGGCCAGGGACCTGGCCATGGGGGTGCGGTTCGCCTTCGCGGGCGGCCGTGAGGGCTGGACCCGGGCCCTGCTGACCGCGGTCGGCGTCGGGCTCGGTGTGGCACTGCTGCTGCTGACCACCGCGATCCCGAGCGCGCTTCAGGCCCGCGACGAGCGCGGCAACGCCCGCACCGACATCACCTACAGCGGCGAGAAGCTGCCCAAGGGCAAGGACACCCTGCTCGTCGCGGACGTCGACACCAAATTCCACGGCGAGGACATCCGGGGCCGCGTGCTGGAGCCCGAGGGCCCCGACGCACCGACGCCGCCCGGCGTGGAGAAGTTCCCCGCTGTCGGCGAGATGCTGGTCTCCCCCGCGCTCAAGCGGGTCCTGGAGTCCGACGACGGGAAGCTGCTGCGCGAGCGCCTGCCGGACAGGATCGTCGGCACCATCGGCCACGGCGGTCTGATCGGCTCGGCCGATCTCGCCTTCGTGCGGGGCGGGGAGGGTCTGGCGAAGCACGTCGACGGCTCCTACGTGGAACGCATCAAGCAGTACGGCGACCCGAACCCGTACAGCGACCCCATGGACCCGGTGCTGGTCCTGCTGATCCTCGTGGTGCTCGTGGCGCTGCTGATGCCGGTCGCGGTGTTCATCGCGGCGGCCGTACGGTTCGGCGGCGAGCGGCGCGACCGGCGGCTGGCGGCCCTGCGCCTGGTGGGCTCCGACAGCCGGATGACCCGCCGTATCGCGGCCGGCGAGGCCCTGGCGGGCTCGCTGCTCGGACTGGTCTTCGGCACCGCCTTCTTCCTGATGGGACGTCAGTTCGCGGGCTCGGTGGAGGTGTTCCGGCTCAGCGTCTTCCCCGAGGACCTCAACCCCTCCCCCGCGCTCGTCCTGCTGGTGGCCGTCGCGGTCCCGGCGGCGGCGGTGCTGGTGACGCTGCTGGCGCTGCGCGGGGTGGTCATCGAACCGCTCGGCGTGGTGCGCACGGCGAAGCCGGCCAGGCGCCGCCTGTGGTGGCGGCTGCTGCTGCCCCTGGGCGGACTGGCCATGCTCGCCCCGATGATCGGCCAGGGCAACGACGAGGAGTTCAACGAGTACCTCGTCATCGGCGGCGTGATGCTGCTGCTGGTCGGCGTGACCGCGCTGCTGCCCTGGGTGGTGGAGACGGTCGTGGCCCGGCTCGGCGGCGGCTCTGTCTCCTGGCAACTCGCGGTACGCCGCCTGCAGTTGAGCAGCGGTACGGCCGCCCGGCTGGTCAACGGCGTCGCCGTGGCGGTGGCCGGCGCCATCGCCCTGCAGATGTTGTTCTCCGGGACGGAGAACGCGTACACCGCGGACACCGGCTTCGACGTCTCCAAGGCGCAGATGGAGGTGTCGGTGGCGGGCGACACCGAACTGGCCACCGCGGTCGAGCGGTTGCGCGAGACCGAGGGCGTGCGTCAGGTGATCGCCAACCACATCGGGGACCTCGGCGACAAGCGGCTGGACCCCGAGCGCACCTCGACGGTGACCGTGGGTGACTGCGCGGCGCTGCGCGAGGTGGCGGACCTGCCCTCCTGCGAGGACGGCGATGTCTTCGCGGTGCGCGGCGCCGAGTACGACACGGACACCCCGAAGCTGGCCGTTCCCGGCACGAAGCTGTACATCGACCCGAGCTACGAGGGCGACACCCGGGGCAAGGAGGTCGTCTGGCAGGTGCCGGAGGACATCCGGCAGGCGGAGTCGCTGAAGGACCTCACCGGTTCCGAGCGCGGCGGCTTCCTGTTCACGCCGAAGGCGGCGCCCGAGGCGGCGCTCCCGGCGCTGCTCGGACGGGCCTACATCGCACTCGACGAGTCGGTGCCCGACGTCCGGGAGCACGTCCGCAACACCGCCGCCGCGCTCGGCCCGTTCGTCTACGCCAGCGACTGGTCGGCGACGAAGGAGTCCAACCGCTTCGCCTCCATCCGTACCGGTCTGTTCGTCGGCGCGGTATGCGTACTGGTGCTGATCGGGGCAAGTCTGCTGGTGTCGCAACTGGAGCAGTTGCGCGAGCGCAAGAAGCTGCTGTCGGCGCTGGTCGCCTTCGGCACCCGGCGGCGCACGCTGAGCCTGTCGGTGCTGTGGCAGACGGCGATCCCGATCACGCTGGGACTGGCGCTGGCCTCGACGGTCGGTCTCACCCTCGGCGCGGTGCTGCTGAAGATGACGAACACCGCGATCCGGGTGGACTGGGCGAGCCTGCTGTCGATGACCGGCGCCGCCGCCGGCGTGGTCCTCGCGGTGACCCTGCTCAGCCTGCCGCCACTGCTGCGGCTGATGCGGCCGGACGGGCTGCGCACGGAGTGACCCCGCGGCAGCGGGAAGGGGCCCCTGTCCGGCGTACCGGGCAGGGGCCCGGCCCGTTCACAGGCCGTACTCCCGCACCACCCTCCGGACCTGGGCGAACAGCATGCCCACGTTGACCGACTTACGGCACACGACGACAGCGACCACGTCCTGCTGCTCGCTCATCCGGATGAACAGGTGCGTGAGGTTTTCGCTGTTGACGAGGATCTCCTGGAAGAAGTGCTGGTCGCTGTCGATGCCACGGCGTTCCTTGAAGATGTCCTCGATCATCACGACCGTACGGCCCTGGAACAGATCGAGGGTGGCGCCCGCCAGCAGGTCCAGCACCTCCGGCGGGTGGTTGTCGACCGTCTCGTACGACAGGAGCATGCCGGTGCTCATGTCGACCACGCCCGAGGCCACGCAGTCGGGGGCGTCGTTGCGCAGGGCCTTCACCAGCCCCATCACCTGGTCGGAGAAGCCGGGAGTCATGCGTTTGGTGGCCATCAGACACCTTCCGTTGCTTTGTGCGGGCTGGTCAGAATCGTTTCGATACGGCGCACGGCGCCCGTGGCCGCGCGGTGCAGCTGGTCGAGGTCCATGCCCTCGTCGCCGAGGACGACCATCAGTGCGGAGTCGCCGACCGCGTACAGGGCGGTGACGCCCTGGCTGCCGTAGGCGACGGTCCGGCGCAGGGTGCCGCGCCTGGCGGCGTGCGCGGTGCGCCGGGCCAGGCCGAGGCCGGCCGCGGCGAGGGCGGCGAGGCCCTCCGGCTCGATGCAGTCGGCGGTGTCCGCGGCGATGAGCAGCCCGTCCGCGGTGCCGACCGCCGTGTCGGTCAGGCCGGTCACCTGGTCGCGCAGCCCACGCATCTCGCGGGCCAGCGCTTCGTGGTCCATGTGCTTCAACTCTCCTATTGCTGTGCTCATGTGGTTCTGCGCGCCTTGTCCGACGGACGCGTTGTTGACCGGCCGCCGGATGCGTTGCTCATCCGGCGGATCCGTTGCGCAGGCGGAAGAACCATTTCCAGCCCGCCGCCGACCGTTCCGGGGCGAGCACATCGGCGATGCCGCTGGCGCCGGGTTCCCGGCGGGGCAGCGTGTCGGGCGTGGGGGGAGTCTCGGGGGGCGCCGGGGGCGCGGGGGCGGGTGCGGGCGGTCGGGGCCGTTCCTGGACACGGGGGCGGACGCCCGCGGGTGGGGTGCGGATGCGGACGGGTGGGGGTTCGGGGGCGCATTCCAGCAGTCCGTCGGCGAGCATCCGGGCCACTTCGACGGTGACCGTGTAGACGCTGCGTCCGGTGCGGAAGGCGAGGTCGCGGGCGGTGCTGCGGCCGTCGGCGTGGGTGAGCAGGTCGTACTGGAGCGGGGTGAGCGGGCTTTCGGGCTTGCCGACGGGCAGGGGGCGTTCGCGGTCGGGGTGGACGGGGTGGGGCAGCCGTTCGACGGCGGCGATCCGGCGGGCGGTGTCCTGAAGGAGCCGTTCGGTGGTCTCGGTGACCGCGACCGGGGCGAACGGGTCGCTGTCGCCGAGGGTGCGCCGCCAGTCCTCCACGTCTCCGGCGGACATGGCGAACACGGCGTCGTGCAACGCCATCACGCACACCACCCGCAAGGTGGCGTCGCCGGCGTGCCCGTGGGCGACGAGTTCGGCGACCGGCCACTGCGCGCCGCCGGCCTCCTCCACCAGCCCGGCCCACTGTTCCGCGCTGATCCGCCCGGAGCGCAGCAGCAGCGCCTCGGGGCCGGGCGCGCCGGGGGATTCGGCGGCGACGACGAGTCCGTCGCGGAAGTGGACGGTGCCGCCCGGGGTTCCGGTGACGCGCAGCGCTCCGGTGAATCCGTCCTGTCCGCAACCGGCCAGGGCCGGTGCCAGGTGGCTGTAGCCCGACATCACTCCCCTTGGCCTCTCGCACATACGCCTGACGCGTAGCGCTGAGGGGGGAATTCCTATCAGCCGATGAGCGGCGTACGGCCGGGGATTTCCGACCTGGCGCCAGTTGACGGAAGTTGATATTCCCGACGGCCCAACTCGCTTGTTTGAAAGCCTGCTTGAGTTTCGAATTGACCGAACGGAATGTGTTCCTTCCGTCAGTCGCCGTCCCCCAGAACCCGCACCGGAAGGGGCCGCAGCGCCTCCCTGAGGGCGGCGGCCAGTTCCCGGTACTCGGCACGGCGGGCGGCGCCGGTGCGCATGGCGAGGGCGATCCGGCGGGTGGGGGCGGGGTCGGCGAAGTAGCCGGTGGTGAGCTGGTCGCTGCGGCTGGTCTCGACCTTGACGGCGGTGCGCGGCAGCAGGGTGACGCCCAGTCCGCCCGCGACGAGCTGCACCAGCGTGGCGAGCCCGGCGGCGGTGGTGGTGACCGGTGCGTCCTCGCGCCCGGCTTCCCGGCAGATGTCGAGCGCCTGGTCGCGCAGGCAGTGGCCCTCGTCCAGGAGCAGCAGGTTCAGTTCCTTCAGCGCCTCGCGCGGGATGCCCTCACGGCCGCCGAGCCAGTGGTCCAGCGGGGTGACGAGCACGAAGTCCTCGTCGAACAGCGGGATCTCGGTGACGGTCGGCACCCCGAGCGGCACGGCGAGCAGCAGCAGATCCAGCCGGCCGCTGTTCAGCCCGTCGAGGAGGCTCGCGGTCTGCTCCTCGTGGACCTGGAGGTCGAGGGCCGGGTAGCGCTCGTGGACCAGCCGCAGCACGGTCGGCAGCAGATACGGCGCCACGGTCGGGATGACGCCGAGCCGGAGCACTCCGGTGAAGGGGGCGCGTACCGCCTCCGCCTCCTCCATCAGGGCGCCGACCTCGTCCAGGACGGCCTTGGCGCGCACCGCGAGCCGTTCACCGGCCGGGGAGAGCAGCACTTTGCGGGTCGTACGCTCAAGGAGGGTGACCCCGAGTGTCTCCTCCAGCGCGGCGACGGCGCCGGAGAGCGCGGGCTGGCTCATGCCGATGGCGGCGGCCGCGTCCCGGAAGTGCAGATGTTCCGCCACGGCCGCGAAGGCCCGCAGCTGCGCCAGACTTGGCGGCCGCCGCCGGGCCCCACCATTACCCACGGTCACTGATAAACGCCTCCGATCAACACGAGTCAGTGTAGCGATTTCTCTAATCAATGCACCGTGTGCCAGCATCGGCCTCGTCCAACCCATGGGAAACGTCCGCGATCCGGACGCTTCTTCGCTGCAAGGAGAGCCTGTGCTCACTGTTGGTGACAAGTTCCCCGAGTTCGAACTCACCGCCTGTGTCTCGCTGGAGAAGGGCAAGGAGTTCGAGCAGATCCACCACAAGTCCTACGAGGGCAAGTGGCTCGTGGTCTTCGCGTGGCCGAAGGACTTCACCTTCGTGTGCCCGACCGAGATCGCCGCGTTCGGCAAGCTGAACGACGAGTTCGCCGACCGTGACGCGCAGATCCTCGGCTTCTCCGGTGACTCCGAGTTCGTCCACCACGCCTGGCGCAAGGACCACCCGGACCTGACCGACCTGCCGTTCCCGATGATGGCCGACTCCAAGCACGAGCTGATGCGCGACCTCGGCATCGAGGGCGAGGACGGCTTCGCGCAGCGCGCCGTGTTCATCGTGGACCCCAACCGGGAGATCCAGTTCACGATGGTCACCGCCGGCTCGGTCGGCCGTAACCCCAAGGAGGTCCTGCGGGTCCTCGACGCCCTCCAGACCGACGAGCTGTGCCCGTGCAACTGGACCAAGGGCGAGGACACCCTGGACCCGGTCAAGCTGCTGGCCGGGGAGTGACCTGAGATGTCGCTCGACTCCCTGAAGTCCGCCGTCCCGGACTACGCCAAGGACCTGAAGCTCAACCTGGGCTCGGTCATCGGCAACTCCGACCTCCCGGCGCAGCAGCTGTGGGGCACCGTGCTGGCGACCGCCATCGCCTCGCGCTCCCCGATCGTGCTGCGCGAGCTGGAGCCGGAGGCGAAGGCGAACCTGACGCCGGAGGCGTACACCGCCGCCAAGGCGGCCGCCGCGATCATGGCGATGAACAACGTCTTCTACCGCACCCGCCATCTGCTGTCGGACCACGAGTACGGCAACCTGCGCGCGGGCCTGCGGATGAACGTCATCGGCAACCCCGGTGTCGACAAGGTCGACTTCGAGCTGTGGTCCTTCGCGGTCTCCGCGGTCAACGGCTGCGGCATGTGCCTGGACTCGCACGAGCAGGTGCTGCGCAAGGCGGGCATCGAGCGTGAGGTCATCCAGGAGGCGTTCAAGATCGCCTCGGTGATCCAGGCGGTCGGTGTGACCCTGGAGACCGAAGCGGTGCTGTCCGCGTAACTCCGGCTGTCCCCCTGGGCCCCGTTCACTCCTGGTTCACTCCGGGTGAGCGGGGCCCTCGGCGTTCTCCACGGGCGTTTCCGGCTCCGCTTTGTCTTCCTGCACCGCGGGCCCGGCCGCCACCGGCTGCTGGTTGTACGAACGCAGGTAGCCCACCACCGTGTTGGTCACCGCCACCAGCGGCACCGCCACCACCGCGCCGCCGATGCCCGCCACCATGCCGCCGGAGGCGACCGCGAGGACCACCGCCAGCGGATGGACACGCACCGCGCGGCCCAGGATGAACGGCTGCAGGATGTGCCCCTCGATCTGCTGCACCGCCAGCACGACCACCAGCGTCATGACGGCCGTGAACACGCCCTGGGTGACCAGCGCGACGACGACCGCCAGCGCGCCGGAGGCCACGGCACCCACGAGCGGGATGAAGGAGAACAGGAAGATGAACACGGCCAGCGGCACGGCCATCGGCACATCGAGGAAGTAGATGCCGATGCCGATGAAGACCGCGTCGATGAGAGCCACTATCACCGTGCCGCGCACATAGGCGGTGAGCGTCCGCCAGGCGGCCGGACCGGCGCCCGCGACACCCGGCCGGGCGGCGGCCGGCACCAGCCTCAGCGACCACTCCCAGATCCGCTTGCCGTCGTAGAGCAGGAAGAGCGTGGAGAAGGCCGCGAGCAGGATGCCGGTCAGCGCCTCCACGATGACGGTGACGCCCTCCAGGCCCGCCGAGGTGATCTCGTCGGTGTTGGCGCCGATGGTGTCGCGCAGGTTCTCCGCGATGTCGTTGATCTGCTTGTCGGTGACGTGGAAGGGGCTGTCCAGCAGCCAGTTGCGCAGTTCGTCGATGCCGTCCTGGACCTGGTCGGAGAGGTTGTCGATGTTCTCCATCACCTGCCAGGTGACGAACCACCCCATCAGGCCCATGACGACGAAGCCGAGGATCGCAGTGAGCGCGGTCGCCAGGCCCCTGGGCACACCGTGGCGGCGCAGCCGGGCCACCGTGGGCTCCAGCAGCGCGGTGATCAGCAGGGCGGCCACGAAGGCCAGGACGACCAGTTGGACGGCGCTGATGACCCGCATCAGCACCCAGACGGTGCCGGCCAGCACCAGCAGCCGCCAGCCGGCCTCCGCGGCGACCCGGACGCCCCAGGGCACGGCCAGCGCGGGATCGGGCCGCTCGGGGGGCGGGGTCGCGGCGGGCAGCGGGGCCCGGTCGACGGGCGGCGGCGGGGGTGGCGCCGCCTCGGCGCTCTCCCGCTCCACCTCGGCGCGGCGCTGGTCCAACCGCTCACCCATGTGCGTCAGACCGGCGCCGAGCCGTCCGAGCCACTTCGGCACTCGCGACATGATCCGTCCTCTTCCCCCGTCCTTGCCCACCACTCCCCCCTGGAGTCGTCGGCTCCGACCGTACATGGCGAAGCCCCTCACCGTAGGACGGTGAGGGGCTGGCCAAGGTTGAGAGGTACGGCGTGGTGCCTAGTACCAGTGGTTCGCCTGCCAGAAGGCCCAGGCGTCACACGGGCTGCCGTAGCGCTCGTTCATGTAGTTGAGGCCCCACTTGATCTGCGTGGCGGGGTTGGTCTGCCAGTCGGCACCGGCGGAGGCGTACTTGCCCGCCGGCAGGGCCTGGAAGAGACCGTAGGCGCCCGAGGAGGGGTTGACGGCCTTGTAGTTCCAGCTGGACTCGTGGTCCACGATGTTGCTGAAGCACTGGTACTGGCCGGAAGGCACCATCTGCTGCGCCATCGCCTGGATCTGCGCGATGGTGTAGGAGCTCTGGACCGCGAAGCTGGTGGAGGAACGGGACGCCTTGGTCTCGGCCTCTTCGCGCTCCTTGGCCTCCTCGGCGGCCTTCGCCGCCTTCTCCGCGGCTTCCTTCTTGTCGATCGCGGTCTGGGCGGCGGCGCGACGGGCCGCTTCCTCCGCGTCCTTCTTGGCGCTCGCGTCCGCGGCGATGGCCTGGACGTTCGCCTGCTGAGTCAGGGACGCGGTCTGCACCTGGGCCTGCTGACCCGTGGGTATGTCCGCGAGGAGCGTCGCGTCGGCTGCCGTCGCTTCGGCGTCGTTGTTCTGCGCGGTGCTGCCCGAGGCAACGCCGACGACGCTTCCGACAGCGGTGACCGCGGTGGCCGAGGCCACTGCGAATCCCCGGACCGAAATCCGGCTCACACGGTTTCCTTCCAGCATCGCCCGCTTCGGTGACCCTGGCGGACGCAATCGTGCCCCTGACACTGGCCTCCCAACTGCGGGGTCACGGGAGGCGCGGGCCCGGTGGGCAACTCCCACGAGGGGAGCGCCGCTTGGTGCTCGGGCGGCATACGACGACGCTATGGAGTTAGCGGTGGTTCTCAAGTTGTGCCGTACCGCTGGGGGTACAGGTGTGTCGTATGCGGGGCCTGACAGGAGTGAGACTCTGCCGTAACCCGACGCCGCAAGGCAATTCTGTGTTGCGTGTGAAAGCTCACATCCCGTTTGAGCCAGCGAGTTCGCGCGAAACGGCCACACGCGAAGGCGCCGCCCCACTAGGCTCTAGCCTTTGTCGGACGGCGCCAACTGGCGGGTAGCTACCCGAAGTTCAATACTCCGGTCAGACCTGCCCATCCTCCAGCATTTCGGTCACAAGGGCCGCGATCTGGGACCTCTCGGACCGGGTCAGCGTGACATGCGCGAAGAGCGGATGCCCCTTCAGCTTCTCCACGACGGCGACGACACCGTCGTAGCGCCCCACCCGCAGGTTGTCCCGCTGGGCCACGTCGTGCGTGAGCACCACCCGGGAATTCGCCCCGACCCGGGACAGAACGGTCAACAGGACGTTCCGCTCCAGGGACTGCGCCTCGTCCACGATCACGAACGCGTCGTGCAGTGAACGGCCGCGGATGTGGGTGAGCGGCAGGACCTCCAGCATCCCGCGCGCGGTGACCTCCTCGATGACCTCGCGGCTGGTGACCGCGGACAGCGTGTCGAAGACCGCCTGCGCCCACGGGCTCATCTTCTCGGCCTCGGTGCCCGGCAGATAGCCCAGCTCCTGCCCGCCCACCGCGTACAGCGGACGGAAGACCATCACCTTCTGGTGCTGACGGCGCTCCAGCACCGCCTCCAGACCCGCGCACAGCGCCAGCGCCGACTTGCCGGTGCCGGCCCGGCCGCCCATCGAGACGATCCCGATGTCCGGGTCGAGCAGCAGGTCCAGCGCGATGCGCTGCTCGGCGCTGCGCCCCTTGATGCCGAAGACCTCGCGGTCGCCGCGCACCAGACGGACGTTGCCGTCGGCCGTCACCCGGCCCAGCGCCTTGCCGCGCTCGGACTGGATGGTCAGCCCGGTGTGCACGGGCAGGTCCGCCACCTCGGGCACATAGGCGTGCCCGACCTCGAAGAGCACGTCCACCTGCTCGCCGGAGAGCGTCAGTTCGGACATTCCGGTCCAGCCGGACGAATCCGTGATCGCGAGTTCGGCGCGGTACTCCTCGGCGAGGAGTCCGACGGAGGAGGCCTTGATCCTCAGCGGGAGGTCCTTCGACACCACGGTGACGTCGAACCCCTCGGCCTGCAGATTGCGGGCCACCGCGAGGATGCGGGAGTCGTTGTCCCCCAGGCGGTAGCCGGTCGGCAGAACGCTGGGGTCCGAGTGGTTGAGCTCGACACGCACCGTGCCGCCCAGGTCCCCGATGGGGAGCGGGGCGTCCAGACGGCCGTAGCGGACCCGGAACTCGTCCAGCAGGCGCAGCGCCTGGCGGGCGAAGTACCCGAGTTCGGGATGGTGCCGCTTGGCCTCCAGCTCCGTGACCACGACGATGGGGAGCACGACCTCGTGCTCGTCGAAGCGGCTCAGGGCGTTGGGGTCGGCCAGCAGGACGCTGGTGTCGAGAACATAGGTGCGCCGGTCGGGCTTGCGGCGCTTTGTGCTGGTCACCACGGAAGGACGTACCCCCTCGGAAGAGGTCGGGGAGCGACGGAGTGGAGCTGGACCGGTCGACGGCCCCTGTGCACGGGCCGAAAACCGGCCCTCCGCGCTTGCGTCCGTACGGTGTCCGCACGATCGGGCTGGTGCAAAGGGCCTCCCGGGCGGACGGCCCCGTGCCGTCCGCTGAGGATCCGACACCCGTGGTTCGGGCGTCGACCTGACTGGCTTATGCCCTCGAACATGCGCTGCCATGCCACGGCATATGACGGCGCGGAAGTGAACTCCCCGTTACTTCTGCCCGGAAAGGGGGTACTTCGGGAGCCTGTCGGCCCCCGGGTCAGGCGCCGTAGCGGCGGTGGCGGGCCGCGTAGTCGCGCAGCGCCCGCAGGAAGTCGACCTTGCGGAAGGCCGGCCAGAACACATCGCAGAAGTAGTACTCGGAGTGCGCCGTCTGCCACAGCATGAATCCGGACAACCGCTGTTCACCGCTGGTGCGGATGACCAGGTCCGGGTCGGGCTGGTCGCCGGTGTAGAGGTGGCGGCCGATCATCTCGATGTCGACGGAGTCGGCGAGCTTCTCCAGCGAGGTGCCGCGCTCGGCCGCGTCGAGCAGCATCGAGCGCACCGCGTCGGCGATCTCCTGCCGGCCGCCGTAGCCAATGGCGACGTTGACGACTATTCCGTCGACGTGCTCGGTGCGCTCCTCGGCCGCCTTGAGCGTGCTCTGCATCCGCGGGGGCAGCAGGTCCCGGGTGCCGACGTGGTGCACCCGCCAGCGGCCGTCGGCGGCGAGGCTGCGCACGACGTCCTCGATGATGCCGAGCAGCGGGACGAGCTCCTCCTGCGGCCGGTCGAAGTTGTCCGTCGACAGCAGCCAGAGGGTGACGACCTTCACGTCCGTCTCGGAGCACCAGCCGAGGAACTCCTCGATCTTGTCCGCCCCGGCCCGGTGCCCGTGCACGGTCGTGGAACCGGCCGCCTTCGCCCAGCGGCGGTTGCCGTCCATGATGACGCCGATGTGCTGGGGCACCTGAGCGTGGTCCAGGTGACCCTCCACCCGGCGCGCGTACAGCCTGACCAGCAGGCCGCGCAGCTTGTCGCGCAGGTTCACGTGAATGTCAGCCCCTCCGTGCGGATCCGGCCCGGCGGCGGTCCAGGGCCGAAGCCTACCCCCGCCGGCTGTCCGGACCGCCCATGGGTGTCAGGGCGTGCGGGGCCACGGCCCACGGGTGTCAGGGCGTGCGGGACCGGGCGAACCAGGCCCTGGCGTCGTCCCGGCGCAGCAGGACGAAGACGGTGAGGGCGGCGCCGAAGGGGATGATGCCGAGCAGTACCTGCATCCTCGACAGCGCGGCGACGGCGAAGACCATCTGAATGACGGCCAGCACCGTGGAGGCGCCACGGACGCCGCTGCGGCGGCTCGCGTAGAAGGAGGCGAGCAGCGCCATGATCCACAGCATCAGGTAGCCGCCGGTGACGTACCCCGCCGCGTACGCGCTCCCGGCCGCGGCGGCGTGGAGCACGGAGGCTCCCACGGTGACCCAGAGCACGATGCGCGCCGCGCGCACGGAGTCGGGCATGACGGTGGGGTCGTACCCGGCGTGCGGGGCGTACCCGGCGTACGGGTCGTGCCCGGCGTGCGGGTCGTTCGCGTGCGGGGGGTAGGGGTACGGGGGGTGCGGGTACGGAGGCTGCTGGCCGTAGGGCGGTTGCTGCGGCGGCTGCTGGGAGTACGGCTGCTGCTGCGGTGGCTGCGGCGGCGGCTGCTGCTGGGCGTACGGCGGCTGCTGCGGTGGTCCGAATGACATGTACCGGACTCTAGTGGGGGCACGAAAAACGGGCCGGTCCGTGGGGGGGAGACGGACCGGCCCGAGGGGGGGTTTCCACCATAACCCTTCGTAAGTGATCCTGCGTGCATCGGCGTGCCACAACTACTCTCCGAAATCGGACGGCGACGCGTCGAGGTCTCCGAAGGGCCCTTTCCGGCGGGCGCTCATGGCCGGAACACGGCGGTTCACCAGGGGAATCGGGCGGAACACGGAGGGCTCGGGCCGGTTCGGGCGACATCCGTGACACACGGGGCGCGCCGGACACCCTTCCCTCCCCCGGGTGAACCGGGCGGCGAACGCCGGCTTGACGGGGTGCGCGGCACCGCGCAGCCCCCTCCACTGCGCGGTGCCGCCCGCGCAGCTTTGCTGACGCGAATTACCTTGGTCCGAACCTACGCGAGATGTGCATGAGGCGCGAGCGACAAGCGATAACAATGTGGATAAGCCGTGAATCCTTGGAAGCGAAGGCGGCAAGGTGAAGCAGGTCACATTTACCCGATTTGCTAGTTTTGCCCGCGCCGGGATGACGGGTGGGAGCGAACGGAAACCGGGGCCACAGCGGACAGAAGCTGACCTATACGGCCCCTAATGTCGCCCCATGACGCTGACCATCTCCTGGCAAGAGGCGAGCGCACGGCGGCTCGAACGGCAGTTCCTGGCCACTCCGGCGACGGGGGCCGCGGCCGTACCCACCGTCGTGTCGGGCATGCTCGGCGCCCACGCCCAGGTGCTGTCCGCCGCCGAGCTGTCGATCGGCGTCCGCACCACCGGCGCGACCCGCACCGACGTACGCGCCGCGCTCTGGCAGGACCGCACCCTGGTGAAGACCCACGGCCCGCGCGGCACGGTGCATCTGCTCCCCACCCGGGACCTCCCCCTGTGGACCTCGGCCCTGCCCGCGATCCCGTCCGGCGCGAGCCCGTTCGCCCCCGAGGCACGCGTCACGGAGGAACAGGCGCGGGAGATCGTGGCGGCGATCGCAGACGCCCTCGACGGCGCCTGCCTCACCATCGACGAGCTGAGCGAAGAGGTCGTAGCCCGCACCGGCCCCTGGGCGGGCGACCTGGTGATGCCCGCCTTCCAGGGCATGTGGCCGCGCTGGCGTCAGGTCATTCACCGCGCGGGCCAGTCCGGCGCGCTCTGCTTCGGCCCCGACCGCGGCCGCAAGGTCACGTACACCCGTCCACCCCGCTTCGCCCCCCTCCCCGCCACGGAGGCGGTCCCCGAACTGCTCCACCGCTATCTGCACGCCTACGGCCCCTCGCCCCCGGCGTACTTCGCCAAATGGCTGGCGGCGCCGGAGGGTTGGACGCGCCGGCTCTTCGAGGAGCAGGCCGAGCGCGGCGCGATCGAGGAGGTCGCCTTCGAGGGCACGCCGGCGTGGGTGGCCGCGGGCGACACGGAGTTCCCGTCGCAGGGGTGGCGGGGGGTGCGGCTGCTGCCGTACTTCGACGCGTACGGCATCGCCGCGCAGCCCAGGGAGTCGCTGTTCCCCGGGGAGGCGTACGGCAGAGCGCTGGCGCGCGGGCAGGCCGGGAACTATCCGGTGCTGCTGGTGGACGGGGTCGTGGCCGGGGTGTGGCATCAGCGGCGGCAGGGGAAGCGGGTGGTGGAGGCGCTGGGGTCGCTGAGCGCCCGGCAGGAGGGAGCCCTGGCGGAACAGGTGAAGCGGCTGGGCGAAGTACTGGAGGCGCGGCCGGAGTTGGTACGGGGCAAGGTGACCGTGGGCCCGCACGCGTGAGGGCGTGGCGCCTCAACGGGGCTTGCGGGCCTCGACGAGGTGGCGGGTGCTGTGGGCGACGAAGGCACCGTCGCGCTGGATCCGCTCGTGCAGGGCACGGAGTTGGGGCTCGTACGCCTCGACGGTGAAGCCGGGCACCATCCAGATCACCTTGCGCAGGAAGTGGACGACCGCGGCGATGTCGTAGAACTCCATGCGTAGTTCCTCGACGCGCAGGTCCTCGATCTCCAGCCCGGCGGCTTCGGCGGCGGCGCGTTCGCGCTCGGGATGCCGTGCGTCGCGTACGTCCTGGTCCTGCGGCCCGAGAAAGTGCTCGACGAGCTCGAAGGCACTATGCGGCCCGACGTGTTGGGCGAAGTAGACCCCACCGGGCCGGAGCACCCGCACGATCTCCTCCCAGTGGGCCCGGACCGGGTGCCGGCTGCTGACCAGGTCGAAGGTGCTGTCGGCGAACGGGAGCGGATCGGGCTCGGGCGAGGCGACGACGGCGACACCGCGCGGGGCGAGCAGGGCGGTGGCCTTGGCGACGTTGGGCGGCCAGCCCTCGGTGGCGACGGTGAGCACGGGGGCCTTGGCCGCCCGTCCGAGGGCGAAGTCGAGCACTTCCCCTCCCCCGGTCTGCAGATCGAGCGCGGCACGGGCGCAGGCGAGCCGCGCACCGAGAGAGACGGCGTACCCCCAGCTGGGCCGCGCCTCGGTGGCCCGCCCGCGGAACCAGGAGAAGTCCCACCCCTCCGTGGGCACGGCGGCACCCTCGGCGACGAGGTCCTCGAACGTACGGCTGGAGTGGTCGTGGCCCATGCGGCAATGATCGCAAGGGAGTGTCAGAGGCCGCTGCTAATTTTCGGGGCATGGGGACCCCTGAGAGCACGCAGTCGGACCCGTCGTACACGGCGGGCGACAAGGAGACACTGCACGCGAGCCTGAACAGGATGCGGGACGCGGTGCTGTCGAAGCTGGAGGGCCTGGACAACGAGCAACTACGCCGCCCGCTCACCCCCTCCGGCACGAACCTGCTGGGCCTGGTCAAGCACCTGGGTTCGGTGGAGTACGGCTGGTTCGTCTCGACCTTCGGCGGCAAGGTGGAGCCGCTGTGGTTCGACCCGTACAGCGACCAGGACATGCGCGCCGACCAGGGCGAGACGACCCAGCAGATCATCGACTTCTACGGCCGCGCCCGCGCCGCCGCCGACCGCACGATCGACGAACGGTCACTGGACGACGTGGGCCGGCCGGACTGGCGGGACCACGATGTGTCCCTGCGCTGGGTCCTGGTCCACATGATCGAGGAGACGGCTCGGCACGCGGGGCACATGGACATCGTGCGGGAGTTGATCGACGGGGCGGTGGGGTAGGGGGGCTTGTGGAGAGGTTCTACGGCGATACGAGCGGCCGTACGTCCTCGGCGGCGAACCGCACGAACCCGGCGGGGTCCGGCTCGTCCCCGGTGGGCTGGAGCACGACAGTGTCGGCACCGGCTTCCGCCATCCGCTGTACGGCCTCGGCGACGGCGTGGGCGTCCCCGGCGACCCCGATCCCGGGCACGTCGGCGAGCCCTTCCTCGGCGAGCTCCTTGTGCAGCCGGTCGGCGGCGCCAGGACCGGTGGCGGCCAGCAGGTAGACGGTGAGGGGATGGGGCTCGGCGGTACGCGAGGCGGCCTCCCGCCCCTGCTGGATGAGTTCCTTCGCTTGCCGCACACGGTCCACCGAATGGGAGGCGGTGAGCAGCGTCCCGTCGGCGGCCTCACCGGAGAGCCGGAGCGAACGGGGCCCGGTGACTCCGGCGAGCACGGGGACGGGGTGGGCGGGCGGCCAGTCGAGAGCGACGTCGTCGAGCCGGACGTACCGCCCTTGCGTACTGACCTGCTCCCCGCGCAACAGGGCACGCAGCGCGTCCAGATGCTCCCGCAGGAGGGTGAGCGGCGACTCGACGCGGGCGCCCACCTGCTCCATCCACTCCTGCACTCCGTGCCCGACGGTGATGACGGCACGGCCGGGGAACATCCGCTCCAGCGTGGCGACTTCCATCGCGGTCACGGCAACGTTCCGCAACGGCACGGGCAACAGCCCGATCCCGACCTTCACCCGCTCGGTCCAGGCCAACACGGCAGCGGCCGAGGAAACCCCACCCTCCCGGAAACAGTCCTCCCACACCCACAGCTCCTCAAGCCCGCAGGCATCGGCGAGCCGGGCGATGGGGCGGAGGTCTTCTGGGGGGAGTTGGGGGCGGAGGATTGCGCCTAGGTGGGTCATGGGGGTGTTCCTACCCGCGGGAAACGGCAGGCAACGCTGCTGCCCACCTTCTCGAAACCGAACCGCGGTGCGCCAGGCGTGCGGCGGCCGGATCTGTTCGGTGGTTCGCGGATCACGCGACCTCGGTTGCACTGGCAACGCGGGAATGGACGAGAATGCAGCGGCAGCCCAGCGGCCACGCGCCCAACGGTTGCACTGTCCACGTAAGTGCAAACGGGAGGTCCCATGGGGGAGCACGACCGCCTGGTAGCCGACTTCGAGCTTCTGGATTCTTCCAGGACGAACCTCCGAGACATCAAGACGGCTCTCAAGAACATTGAGAAGCACCGCGACGACATCGACGACATCTGGGGTCACAGCAAGATCGCAGGCAAAATGGATGAATTCGTCAACAACTGGGACAACTACCGGAGAGAACTCCTTGAGAACGTGAAGGACTTGGGCGAGCAAGTCGAAACCGCACTCAAGAGCTTCGAAAAGCTGGACCTCGACCTCAAGAACGCGACCAAGCCCAAGCGCGGCAAGAGCGGGGGAAAGTAACCGATGGGTAAGGGCAGGCGCCGTCCAGTCGACTGGCATCCGCTGACGGAGAAGGACCCGATCCCCGGAGATCCGGAGGACATCCGAGAAGAGGTCACCAGGATGACCGACCTCGCGGTGACCCTCCGCGACCAAGCCGGAATCCTACGTAAGGCCGCTGCCGGCGACGCACTGAAGGGCAAGTACGCCGACAAGATCCGCGAGAAGTCCGACGAGCTCGAAAAACGCTTCCGCGAAACGGCGGCACGCTACGAACGCGTCGTCGGAGACCTCGGCAAGTGGGCCACTGAGTTGGAGGGCTTCCAGGAGCGGGCGGACGGCGTCCTTCGATCCG
Organism: Streptomyces sp. NPDC110618; assembly: GCF_055657065.1. Taxonomy (NCBI): domain Bacteria; kingdom Bacillati; phylum Actinomycetota; class Actinomycetes; order Kitasatosporales; family Streptomycetaceae; genus Streptomyces; species Streptomyces sp. NPDC110618. Next base: position 155,280 of record NZ_JBVKBN010000020.1, read on the forward strand.
CGCAGCGGGCCGACGAGGAACACGCCGCCGAGGTGAAGAAGAAGGAGATCGAGGCCAAGAAGGGCGACAAGGGCAGCGCTGAGCAGCCGAGGGAGGAAGCCGACCCCGACAGCCACCTGGAGCCCTTCCGCAAACAACTCAACCAGATCATCTCCGAGCGGAACTCCCGCGCCGAGCACTTCGCGGTGGCCATCGGTCAGGACATCTCGGACATCATCAAGGACAGCGGATGGGAGAACTTCAAGGACGGGGTCCACAAGTATGCGGACACGATCAAGAGCGTCGTGGAGATCCTGAGTTGGGCTGCAACCATCATCGGGGTCATCGCTCTCCTCTTCACACCGGTCGGATGGCTGGCGACTTTCATCACCGTGACCACCATCAGCCTCACAGGACTCGTTGGTGCGGGCCACGCCCTGCTGGCCCTCTCTGGTGACGGGAACTGGGCGGACGTCGCCATGGACGTCTTCGCTCTGGCGACGCTGGGATTCGGCAGCATCGCGCTGAAGGGAGTGAAGGTCGCGACGACAGCGCTCAAGGCCTCCAGCAGGGCGCCCCGGTTCCAGAGATATACAAACCTGCGCAAACTGCTCGACAGGACCATCGCTCGATACGGCCCGAATTCTGAACGCGGCGCGAAAGCTGTACGCGCGAAGATCGCGCTACGCCAGATCGGCGCCAAGGAGACACGCCCCCCGGCAACCCGCCTTGACCGGCTACTGGGCGGTGACAAGGAGGTCGTCAGCGCAAGCAAGTTCGCGAAGGCTATGCGGGCCGAGTTCAGCGGGGATCCCAATGTGGTGCGGGCGGCGGATGCGGTGGAGAAGGCTTCACTGAAGTTCAAGCTGAACTACGGAGCCGCTACCGCCGTGGACGTTGGCGACAAGCTCGGGGAAAAGGGCCCCTATGCGGACCAGTACGGCGATGCCAAGGATGTCCTGACGCGCGAAGTCGGGAGTCGCTGGTGATCGCTCGGCCATGAGTTCGACCGACGACAACCCAAACCTAAATCGGAGGAAGTGGAGACAGTGGCGACAATCCCGGCGAAAAGCCCACAGGAATCACGGGCCATGAAGTTCCTCGCCGTCTACACACTGGGGCCAATCCTCTGCTTCGCCTTCCAGGACCTCGGCAGCAAATACGGCGACATGGACTGGCTCACGTACGGTTACGTAGCGTGGCCGTTGATGGTCGCTCCCGTACTCATGCTGCTCCTGTTCTTCCGGAACCGAGAACTCGTCCGCAACACGCGGATGGGCTCCAACTTCTCCCAGACGATCAAGATCGTTGCCGCTATGTATCTGCTCTGGAACATCATCGGAGCCATCGGCTACAGCTTTCTGGCTGTGATCCCCGTGCTCTGCTGTCTGACGATCCTGGTGGCCGACCGGCAGATCAAGAAGAAGGCCCACGCGTGAGCGCGTCAGAGCTGGAGCAAGAGCCATCCCCCGTTGGGGCGACCGCTCCTCACCGCTATGAGCTCATCCTGCCGCCCGGCTGGGTCCGCATCCCCCTGCGTGAGGGCACGAAGGAAGCACTGGAGAAGATCCTCTTCTCCCACATGGGACAAGTCCCGGAGGGTATTCCTCGGGACGACGCGATGCGCTTCCGACTCGACATGCGCCGCCAGTTGGAGAAGCAGGCCCGTGCGGCCAGAAGAAATGGCGGTCTTGACCTCTATCTACCGGTGCTTCCGCGCGGAGGCATCTTCCTCATGGCCTCCTTCATCGTTGCCGAGATGCCGCTCGGCCATCACCATGCAATCCCCCCACAGGCGGTCATCGACCAACTGGCCAACGAAGACGTGAGAGGCGGAATCGCGACAAAAGTGGACGTGGCGGGGGCGGCCGCAGTTCGTCGCGCTTACAACTCCACCCTCTGCGAGGAGACGTCAAGCACTGCCGCCGAGCAGGACCCGCTGCCGACTCGGCGGGTCGATTACGTGATCCCCGTGCCGGGCAACCCCGGCCACTGGATCAGTATCAACTTCTCCACACCCGGAGACGGCGAACTCACCGACGTGCTGGTGGAGCTGTTCGACGCGGTGGTCTCCACGTTCAAATGGAGTTACGGATGAGCTGGCTCAACGTCAAGCCCGCGATGGACCTGTCCTCGTGGATTCGCATCCCTCTTATGTGGCCGGAGCCGGGTCTTGAGGATGTTGCCGAGGCTCAGACGCCTGAAGCGTGGGCGCGCTACTTCGCCAAGGGACTCTGGGAGGACTTCGCGCCGGAGAAGCCAGCACCGGGTGAAGTCGACCTGCTGACCGACATCCTGAGGATGTACGCCGTGAAGGCCCCTGCGGCCTTTCCGGACTTCGAGGTATTCCTCCACGTCCCACACCCACGGGAGATCCCCCTGCCCGCGTATGTCGACCTGGTGGAGATCGAAGAGGGCGAGGACCGGGAAACGGCACTGCGAGCGCTGACCCACGCCGATGCGAGCTACACCGTCGAGCCCCCGATCGTCGAGGACTTCACCTCCCCGCATCTGGGAAGCGGCCTGCGTGTACTGCGCTACTACCAGGACGACGAAAGCAACGAGGTACACGTCGGCCTCCGTTACGCATGGCGCTACGAGAAGGGCACGGAGGCCGCAGACGTCCTGATCATCCTGGCCGATCCGGACGCAGGCCGAATCCTCCGCGCTCTCGACGACATCGCCGAATTCGCCCGCACCATCCGGATCAGCCCGGATGAGGAGGCAGATACCTGGCACTCCTCGTGACCCTGGTGTGTGCGGTGGTCGTGACTGCCGTTGTCGCTCTGGTTCCGGTTCTGGTGGTCGACGCTGCCACGGCAGAGAACAGCGACTCCACGGACGTGGCTGTCACGGCCGTGCTGGCCTGTGTGCTCCTGGCGGTCTTCGCCCTTCCGGCGTTGGGCGTGCTGCGCTCGCTGCGGGTGCGAGGTGCTCAGCGCAGGGACTCGATGCGCCAGTGGGCGGCCGTCGACCGCGGGCACGACTCCGGATTCCCCACGGGATACGGGTCGGGTGGCTATCCGCATTCCCGCTTCTTCAATGCGGCCCTCGTCCTCGCGGTGGCAGTGATTCTGGCCGTGGCCGTGCTGGCCGATGTGTCCGACGCGAGCGTTCTCGCGATGCTGCCGGGCCTGATCGTGGCGGGGCTCTTCGCCTGGGCCGTGATCCGGAAGTACACCGACCGATACTCCTGGGCCGCGCGGGAGCAGGTAATCCGGGGCCGCGAGCGAAGGCGGCAGCAGCTCCGAGGTCAGTTGGCAGGGACGACGCCGGCTCTGCAGCCGAGCGCCCATCCTGCCCTGGTCTACCTGGGCCTGTTCGCCCCCGCGGCCATCGTCGTTCTTGTCTTCGTCATCGCCAGGCCCAGCAACGCACTCGGTCTTGCCGCAGCAGGACTCATCGCCCTGGCCGTGCTGCTGCTCGGTCTGCCCAAGGTCGCACCGAGGCTCTATTCGAACCAGGGCGGTTCATGGAATGTCGTGAAAGATCTCCGGCATCACCCAGCGCACATGGAGGTCATCCGGACGTCCGACAGAGTGGACTGACCGCAGTGCATTGGATTCGGGCTGGGACGAGACGGTATCACCAAGTCGGGTGCGCCGGTCACTCAGGATCATCGCTTTCAGGAAGGGGCAGTTCGGGCGCGTCGGGGAAGAACTTCCGGGACGAGGCGTACATGCCGTAGTACGGATATGCGGCCGGTATGTCAGCCCCTCCACGTCGAGCAATTCCAGCGATTTCCCGATATCTGCGCGCCCTGATGCGTACGTTACGCAGAGACGGGTCGCGCAGGCTCGGCCGACGCCACAGATACACACCTACCAGCATCGCCAGGACGAGGAAAGCGTCAGTGCAGATAAATGCGACCTGGAAGGTTCGGGATTTCTGCGAGGCCATCAGATCCCAGAACGGCCAAGCGCCAGCTACGAAGATGAACAGCGGGATACTCGCCAGGCACCCGCGCCCCCGCCATTTCCTATTGTCTTCCCAGCGGTGGTACAACAGCCCGTGCACAGACTTGTCATCGAGAAAGTCGAAGCGTAGCTCACGGCCGAACCGCTCTGCCGCCGCCTTGGCGGCGGGGACAGAGGCGATGACAGAGGAGGGGACCATGTCATGAGTCCCCCCGTCATCACCCATGAATTGCCCGAACTGCAAACCGCTTTGATAGCTCACGGAAGTCTTCTCCTAACCTGCCCGGACCAAGGCACCACGGAACGAAACTGACGACGGACTCGGCTGTGGCGCCGGAGATCGTGTGCCGTGGCCGCTAGGAGCGCTCGACTCGTATCTGCCGACGGAATGAGGCGGGCATCACCAAGGGGAGACGACGGCGGTTCGGCCGGGTCGTCGTAGCGCTCCACAGGCGAGCCCGATCTCCCGACCGCCCGTCCGGGCCGGAGCCGATCGTAGCCTCGGGCATGGAGCCACCCTCACCTCAGGGGTGCGTCACCTCACGAAGCTGCGTCCAATTCGCGCGTTCGGGGCTGCACACCCCATTTCACTCACCTATTGACGGCCTGTATTCCGGTGCCGGTCCGGATCTCTCACATGATCGTCGCTGCGCGTCAGGGCTGGCACTTCTCGCTGCCCCTCTGCGCGGTGAGGGTCTCGGTGACCCATACGCCGTTCTTGTTCTTGCGCAACGTGCCTGCGTAGACGACGTAACTGTTCTTCGTCACCGGCGTGACGTCGACCTTGCCCGTCTCCAGGAACTTGTTGTACGCCTTGCTCTGGTCCTCGCAGTACACGAGGGCAGCGGTGCCGTCGTCCCTGATCGTCAGGCTCTCGTTGTAGTAACGAGTCATCCCAGTCGTACGGGCCTTGTGGTCGATGAAGTCCTGGATGTACGACTGGCTTCCGGCCGCCGCCGTTCCCTCGGAGTAGAAGCGGTACGCCTCGTGCAGGGCATCCTGCTCGGCGATGGCCATGTCGACGGCTCTGATGCGCTGTTCGGCATCATTGAGCACGGCGTCCTTCTCCTGGTCGCCAGTCCTCTTCCACTGAAAGTCGTACGTGACGTCCTTCGGCAGCTCGATCGTCGGACGGTCCGTCGCCGGACGTTCTTGCTCGGGGAGGCCGAAGACTCGTTGCCTGTGTCTGCTCCTGCAATCTTGTCCTTGCCTTCGGGGATGTCGTCTTCGCCCCCGCACGCGGACAGCGTCAGAGTCTCTGCGGTCGTCAGAGTGAGTGCTGTGGGGAGGGCGGGACGGCGGCGGATCACGGGCGGCTTCTGGTGCTGAGTGCAGGGGTTGGGGGTCAGCGTCTCAAGTGAGGTACCCGTGGGTGGAATTGGGGGTACTTCCTTCGAGCGGTTGCTACTCCCCCGTGAGGCGGAGGTCGTTCGGCGCCATGGGCGATGCCTCGTCGGGGTTCTCGGCGACAGCATGGGTCCTATGACGACAGCTACCGCTCCGGTCCTTGCGCCCAGCCCCGCGCCTGCCTGGGCCCGTCGTGCCGCTCACGGCATCGCCCTGTGCGCCCTGCCCTCTGGGCTTTGGCGTATCGCCATGGCGTCCGGGGCGTACGTGGGGTACAGCGATCAAGTCCTGCGTGACGTCTTCGACATCCCTGGGTGGGGGATCGTCTACGTCGTCGGGCTTTCCGTGCTGACCGAACTGGCCGCGCTGCTGCCGTTGTTGCTCATCAGTGGGCTCTACGTTCTTGATCGGGTTGATCGAGCCATTCGTAGGGTTGGGTCGCCCAGGGGTGCTGGGTGTGGCTATCAGTGGGCTGCCATC